>NZ_JBMWDR010000001.1:0-893661 GCF_049545525.1 Microbacterium sp. NPDC064942
GCCCGGTCACATTCCGAACCCGGAAGCTAAGCCTCACAGCGCCGATGGTACTGCAGGGGGGACCCTGTGGGAGAGTAGGACACCGCCGGACTTCTCTCGATCGAAAGCCCCGACCAATGCTGGTCGGGGCTTTCGTGGTTTCCGGGCATATTCGCGAGAACCTGCGTTCTCCGATGAGCTGGTCGGCTCCGCTCTCGGGGCGGAAGGACCGCGCGCACGGCGGCGCCGTCACGATCGACGGTTCGCTGGGTGTGATGGATCAGACATCGGGCACGGGGCTCCCGGCCAGACCGTCCACGACCGCCTCATCACCGTGGCTCCCGCTCGGATCCGCGCCGCGCGAGAGTTCGAGGACGCCGAGAACGCGCTTAGCGAGTCCGACGATCTCGATGGGCAGATGCGCCACGCCGAGGCGATCGCCGATGACGCGGATTCCGGCGGGTACGAATACGAGACCGTGTGGGACACCTGCACGACGGCGGCCCTTCCCAATCCACCCTGATCGGGTCTGCCGATCCTCTCGATGAGAACGCAAGCCACCCAACCCGACCGTCCGGGAAGCCGGGGCACGTCGCATGGCCTGTGCTGCGGGCATGTCGAGTGGGTCGTCCAGGGGCGACGCAGGAGGGTCGACGCGACGTGCTGAGAGGTGGTTCTCAGGCATGGCGATAGGTCAGGAACGGCGTCGCTCCCTGCGCAGGAGGGAGCGCAGAGTCTCGGCGTTCGCGTAGCCGACCCGTAGCGCGATCTCGGCGGAGGTGAGGTCCGTGGTTGCTGAGAGGTGCCGAGCTCGTTCGGTGCGAAGCCGTTGGACGAAGCCGAGCGGAGTGAGGTTGAGCGCCGCACGGACTCGTCGTTCGAGGGTGCGCCGGCTTGTGCCGAGCGACTGCGCGACGAAGGCGACGTTGAACGGTTCGTCCAGGCGGGCGCGCACGAAGCGTTCGAACTCGACGACGATCGGGTCCTCGTGCCGGAGATGATCGTAGGCGACGAAGGCCGCCTGCGACGGGCGCTCGTCGATGATGAGGAGCTTGGCGACATGTCGGGCCAGGTCGGGGCTGATCGAACGCACGAGTGAGAGCGCGAGGTCGATGTGAGCGAAGGCGGCGCCGGCGGTGACGAGGTTCCCGTCGGCCACGACCATGGTGTCGAGATCGAGGGCAACGGTCGGATAGCGCTTCAGGAACTCCGGCCCCAGGAACCAGCTGGTCGTCGCCCGCCGATGATGCATCCGTCCGGTCTCGGCGACGGCGAACACGCCGGTGCACGCCGCGGCGATCCGGGTGGTCGCCTCGTCGAGGCGCCCGAGCGAGGCGATGACCGAACGAGCATCTCGGCTCTGCAGGACGTCGTTGGTAGCGGCGGCCGTAAGGGTTCCAAGCGCAGGGACGACGACCACGTCGAACTCTCCGGACTCCGACAGCGGTTGGTCCACCGACAGGGTCATCGATGCCGTCGTGGTCACTCGCCGTTTCGGTCCGAGGATGGCGAGTTCGATCGGGTCGATCCGCGGGTCGACATCGCCGCGAGCTCCGTCGGCCACCCGCACGATGTCGATGATCGACGCGATAGCCGAACCGAAGCCGCCGTCGATCGCGATCAGTCCGATACGCATGACGTAAACAATAGCAATCCTGCCGTATACGCCACTCCCTACCGGCCCTTGCTCGTCATACGCTGAACTCGTCCCACGAAGAACCCCGACTGCAAGGAGAGTCCCTCATGTCCACACCCGCATCACTTCCGTATGCCTTCGTCGCCAAGATCGTCGCGGCGGATGGACAGCACGACGCGGTCGCCGATCTGCTCGCCGGCGCTGTCGCACTCGCCAACGAAGAAGTAGGAACGATTGTCTGGTTCGCGGTCAGGACCCACGCTGACACCTTCTGGATCTTCGATGCATTCCCCGACGAGGCCGCTCGCGACGCCCACGCCAACGGCGCCATCGTCGCAGCCCTGATGGCCAACCAGCACCTCCTCGGCGCAGCACCCGAGATCCTGGCGGCCGACGTCCTCGCGTCCAAGCTCCCGTAGTCCGCCAACGCACGACACGATCGCGCCCCGCCGAGCCGTCGGACCCGTCCAGGTCGCGACACAACGCCCCGCCGCGTTGCCGAGCGGCGCGAGGCCTACCGGCACACGGACAGGATGCCGGCCGCGAGCGCTCAGCCGGCGAGGGGTCCGTCGCAGAGGAGAGCGACGCCGCGCCCGCTGAGCAGGCGGGGCGCGCGTCGGGCCCCGACGGTAGGCTGGGACGGTGACCATGGAAATCGAGCTCGGCCGAGCCAAGCGCGCGCGTCGCGCGTACGCCTTCGACGACATCGCCGTCGTGCCCTCGCGGCGCACGCGCAACCCCGAGGACGTCTCGACCGCCTGGTCGATCGATGCCTACAGCTTCGGCATCCCGGTCCTCGGCGCGCCGATGGACTCGGTGATGAGCCCGCGCACGGCGATCATGCTCGGTCAGCTCGGCGGCCTCGGTGTGCTCGACCTCGAGGGGCTGTGGACCCGGTACGACGACCCGGAGCCGCTGCTCGCCGAGATCGCCGCGCTCCCCGCGGACGGCGCGACCCGTCGGATGCAGGAGCTCTATTCCGCGCCGATCAAGCCCGAGCTGGTCCGCGACCGCCTCGCCGAGATCCGCGCCGCCGGCGTGACGGTGGCTGGCGCGCTCACCCCGCAGCGCACGCAGGATCTGTACGAGACCGTCGTCGCCGCCGGCGTCGACCTGTTCGTCATCCGCGGCACCACGGTCTCGGCCGAGCACGTGTCCAGTGTCGACGAGCCGCTCAACCTCAAGAAGTTCATCTACGACCTCGACGTCCCCGTCATCGTGGGCGGTGCGGCGACCTATACGGCCGCGCTCCACCTCATGCGGACCGGCGCCGCCGGCGTCCTCGTCGGGTTCGGCGGGGGAGCGGCATCCACCACTCGCGCCACCCTCGGCCTGCACGCGCCGATGGCCACCGCGGTCGCCGACGTCGCCGGCGCGCGCCGCGACTACCTCGACGAGTCGGGCGGGCGCTACGTGCACGTGATCGCCGACGGCGGTGTCGGCACGTCGGGAGACATCGTGAAGGCGCTCGCCATGGGCGCCGACGCCGTCATGCTCGGCGTCGCGCTCGCGCGCGCGACCGACGCCCCTGGCCGCGGCTTCCACTGGGGACCCGAGGCGCACCACGCCAAGCTGCCGCGCGGCACCCGCGTCGAGGTCGGTCAGGTCTCGCCGTTGGAAGAGATCCTCTACGGCCCGGCCCCCGTCGCCGACGGCACGGCGAACCTCATCGGTGCGCTGCGGAAGTCGATGGCGACGACCGGCTACTCGGATCTCAAGGAGTTCCAGCGCGTCGAGGTCGTCGTCGCGCCGTACGCGTCGTCCCACTGATGACCGGAACCCCCGCCGTCGACGATCTTCCCGACGTCTTCCCGCCGACGCTGCGGGAGGTCATGACCCGTCCGTTCTGGATCGGGATGCTGGGCCTCGCCCTGCTCGTGGCCGGGATCTTCGCGTGGCTCGGGCAGTGGCAGCTGGGGAACGCCATCGACACCGATCCGCCGCCCGCGGGCATGACCGAGCAGGTGCGTCCGCTGGGTGACGTTGTGGCTCCCGGCGCTTACCTGCCGGAGCCGCTCGTGGGCCAACGGGTCGAGGTGACGGGTGCCTTCGTGGCCGGCGACTTCCGCGTCGTCACCTCCCGCTACGACGACGGCACGCCCGGATACTGGGTGGCGGGACAATTCCGCGTCGACCCGACGACCGCCGGGGTGGACGGTCCGACCTCGCTCGCAGTGGCGGTCGGGTTCACGCCTGACCGGGAGAACGCGGATGCCGCGGCATCCGCTCTGAGCGACGCGCCGCCGCAGGACGTCACGCTGACGGGACGGCTCATCTCCGACGAGGGCGCGAAGGAGCCGCCGCGGGACGCCGACCCTCTCGAGATCACCTCGATGTCTCCGGCCGCGCTGCTCTCGCAGTGGAGCGACATCGAGGGGCTCGACGTCTACCGTCCCTACCTCGTCTCCGCGGAGGCCTTCGGCGCGCTGCAGCAGATCCATGCGCCGGCCCCGACCGAGCTGTCGTCGGTGAACTGGCTCAACATCTTCTACGCCATCGAGTGGGTGGTGTTCGCGGGCTTCGCCTTCTACATGTGGTACCGACTGGCGCGCGACGCGTGGGAGAAGGAAGTCGAAGCGCTCTCCGACGACGCCGACGACGACGACGGGGCCGAGCAGCCCCTGCCGCGCCCGTAGACTGGAAGCCATGCCCGTCCAGCCCAAACTCGCCACGTTCCCGGCGATCCGCGGCGCCCTGCGGTTCTACCAGATCGCATCGATCATCACCGGTGTCGGCCTGCTTCTGCTGGTCGCCGAGATGATCCTGAAGTACACGCCGCTCCACGTCGAGCTCTTCGCCGGCGGCTCCGGTGGGCTGCTGTGGTTCGCGACGGCGATCCCCGGCCCCGACTGCCAGTGGTACTCGCTGTTCGCGCCGATGACGAACACGTGCGACATCGTCTCCACCGGAGACGGCGTCAACATCTCGCTCGCGATCCTCGTCGTGCACGGGTGGTTCTACGTCGTCTACCTCTTCGCGTGCTTCCGGGTGTGGAGCCTCATGCGGTGGCGCTTCCCACGTTTCATCGTGCTCGCGCTCGGCGGCATCGTGCCCCTCCTGTCCTTCTTCATGGAGGCGAAGGTCGCCCGCGAGGTCAGGGAGTACCTGGCCGAACGGGAGGCCGCCGCATCCGTCCCCCTCGAAACCCCCACGGAGACCCGGTGACAGAGCAGACCGAAACCTCCCAGCGACCCGTGCTGGTCGTCGACTTCGGCGCCCAGTACGCGCAGCTGATCGCCCGTCGCGTCCGCGAGGCCGGCGTGTACAGCGAACTGGTGCCGCACACCGCGACGGCTGCGGAGATCGCCGAGAAGAACCCTGTCGGGATCATCCTCTCGGGCGGTCCCTCGTCGGTCTACGAGGAGGGAGCGCCGCAGCTGGATGCCGGTGTCTTCGACCTCGGTGTCCCGACGCTCGGCATCTGCTACGGCTTCCAGGTGATGGCGAAGACCCTCGGCGGCGAGGTCGCGAACACCGGCCTCCGCGAGTACGGGGCGACGGATGCGACGATCGTCACCGACAACGTGCTGCTCGACGGACAGCCCGTGGACCAGAACGTGTGGATGAGCCACGGCGACCAGGTCAGCGCCGCTCCCGACGGCTTCGAGGTCCTCGCGCGGACCGCGGCCACCCCCGTCGCCGCCTTCGCGAACGACGCCCGCAAGCTCTACGGCGTGCAGTGGCATCCCGAGGTCAAGCACTCCGACCACGGCCAGCGCGTGCTGGAGAACTTCCTGCACAAGGCGGCGGGACTGCCCGCCGACTGGAACAGCGACAACGTCATCGCCGAGCAGGTCGAGAAGATCCGCGCGCAGGTCGGGACGGGCCGGGTCATCTCGGCGTTGTCGGGAGGCGTCGACTCGGCGGTGTCCACCGCCCTCGTGCACAAGGCTGTCGGCGACCAGCTCACCGCCGTCTTCATCGACCACGGTCTGCTCCGCAAGGGCGAGCGCGAGCAGGTCGAGAACGACTACGTCGCCTCGACCGGTGTACGCCTGATCACCGTCGACGCGCGGGAGACCTTCCTCGACGCCCTCGCCGGCGTGAGCGATCCCGAACAGAAGCGCAAGATCATCGGCCGCGAGTTCATCCGCGCTTTCGAGAAGGTCCAGTCGGACCTCATCGCCGAGGCCGCTGCGGAGGGCGACCCGATCCGGTTCCTCGTGCAGGGCACCCTGTACCCGGATGTGGTCGAGTCCGGCGGCGGTGCCGGTACGGCCAACATCAAGAGCCACCACAACGTCGGCGGGCTCCCCGAGGACCTGCAGTTCGAGCTCGTCGAGCCGTTGCGCACCCTGTTCAAGGACGAGGTCCGCGCGATCGGTCGAGAGCTGGGTCTGCCGGAGGCCATCGTCGGACGCCAGCCCTTTCCGGGGCCCGGCCTCGGCATCCGGATCGTGGGTGAGGTCACCGCTGACCGCCTCGAGATCCTGCGTGACGCCGACGCCATCGCCCGTGCCGAGCTGACGAAGGCGGGACTGGACGGCGAGATCTGGCAGTGCCCCGTCGTGCTGCTGGCCGACGTCCGCTCGGTGGGTGTGCAGGGGGACGGGCGAACCTACGGGCATCCGATCGTCCTTCGCCCCGTCTCGAGCGAGGACGCCATGACGGCGGACTGGACCCGGCTGCCGTACGACGTGCTCTCGAAGATCAGCAACCGCATCACGAACGAGGTGCGCGAGGTCAACCGGGTGGTGCTCGACGTCACGTCTAAGCCCCCGGGGACCATCGAATGGGAGTGAGTCGCGGGGGGAGCCCCCGTGACGAGCCGCGTCGCCAGCCCTTGACACGGCGTGTCCGGCCCGGTCAGAGTGAGCGCGGGCTCCTGCCCCGTTCTGCACCGCCGTCTGAGGAGGGGGTGAGGCGTTGATCGAGCGTCCGCGTACACAGCCGTACGCGCAGTTCGTCCTGGCCATCTCGGCCCTCATCGTCGTGCTGATCCTCGGGACGATCGACAGCGCCCGCATCACCCCGCTGCTGCTCGCCGGCTTCGGTGTCATCGTTCTGAGCACGGCGGCCATGACCGCCGTCTGGCTCATCCAGCCGACCACGCACACGGAGTGGCTGGCGGCCATCCCGCTCGTGCAGATCCTCGCGTGCGTTCCCCTGCGGGACGCCGGTGTGGAGGTCCTGCCCGCGGCGGGCCTGCTGATGCTCTTCCCGCTGGGCTGGCTCGCCTTCGCCTTCCCGCCCGCCACCGTCGTCGCCGGGGTGCTGCTGACCGCTCTCGGACCGCTCATCCAGGTCATCCGGACCGGCGGATTCCGCGACGCCGCCGACGTCGTTTCGGTCGTTGCCCTGCCCATCATCGCGGGGCTCATCGCGGGGACCGTCGCCCTCATCGCCCGGGACCTCAGGCGCATGCGGGCGCACACCGAGGCCGTGTCGGACGAACTCGATCACGCGCTGCGGCTGTCGGGCCGCGACACCGCCATGCTGCGCGCCACGCTCGACGCGACCGACAACGCCGTCGCCGTCTTCGGACCGGATGGACGCCCGATCCTGCTCAACGCCGTCGCTGCCGAGATCAGCGGACGATCCGGGATCGACGAGATCGACCGGGACGGATTCCTCTCGGTCATCTGGCGCGCCGACACCTCGATGCCCGCCGAAGCCACCTCGGCCGACTTCGTCGAGCGCGTGCGCTCGGGAGACTTCGCCGCGCCGCGGACGGTGGAGTTCGGCGGCGACCCGCGGCGCGTGCTGCAGGTCATCGTGCGTCCCGTCGTCGCCGGCGGCGAGGAGGTCGGGATCGTGATCGTCGGTCAGGACGTCACCGAGCTCGTCGGTGCCGTCGAAGTCCGCGATCGGTTCCTCAGCACCGTGGGTCACGAATTCCGCACGCCCCTCACGGTGATCCTCGGGCACACCGACATCGCCCTCATGAACGAGTCGGCCGAGACCGAACGGTGGGAAGCAGTCGAGCGGTCAGCGGAGCGCCTGCTGCGGCTCGTCGAGCGCCTCATCGCGGCCGGACAGTCGACACGCGACGTCGAGGCGCGCTCGGGAGCCTCCCACGTCGGTCCCGTCGTCAAACACGCGATCTCGGAGGTCGCGGCCCGCGCGCGGGACCGCCGTATCCACATCCAGATGGGCGCGATGCCCGACCGGGCCGCCCGCATCGCCGTCCGCGATCTCGCGTCGATCCTGGAGGAGCTCCTCCGCAACGCCGTCGAGTTCACCCCCGTGGGAGGCGGCGACGTCGTGGTCTCGGCCTACGAGGAGGGACGCGAGATCGTCGTCACCGTCGCGGACCAGGGTGTCGGGATGACCGAGCAGGAGCGCACGCACGCCTTCGACCGGTTCTACCGCGCTCCGTACGCACACGATGCCGCCATCCCCGGCACCGGCATCGGGCTCTCCAACGCCGCGTCGCTCGCCGAGGCCTACGGGGCGACCGTGACGCTCGAGTCGCACGCCCCGCGCGGCACGGTCGCCGTCCTGCGGCTCCCGTCCTGAGCACGCGGATCGCCCGCAACGACGAAGGCCGCCCGGTTTCCCGGACGGCCTTCGTCGTGTGAGGCGGGGGTCAGTCGTTGCCCCGCAGGATGGCGATGATGCGGAGGATCTCGACGTAGAGCCAGACGACCGTGACCATGATGCCGAAGGCGCCGATCCAGCCGAACTCGCGGGGAGCGCCGTTGCGGGCACCCTGCTGCACGAGGTCGAAGTCCTGGACGAGCGAGTACGACGCCATGAGGACGACCAGCAGGCCGATGATGAGGCCGAGCGGGATGCCGAAGACCTCCTGGCTGTAGAGGCCGAAGGTGCCCTGGGTGACGCCCGTCCACATGAGGACCAGGTTGACGAGGCCGAACACCAGGTAGCTGACCATCGCGATCATGAAGATCTTGTTGGCCTTCTTGCTGACACGGACCTTGCCGCTCGCGAAGAGGGCGAGGGTCACGCCGACCACCACGAGGGTCGCGATGGTCGCCTGCAGGACGACGCCCGGCCAGATGAACTCGAAGTACGCCGAGATTCCACCGACGAACAGACCCTCAGCCGCCGCGTACGCCCAGACCAGAGCCGGGCGGACCTTCTTGCGGGACGTGAAGCTGATGACGAGCGCGAGGACGAAGCCCACGAGCGCGCCGATGATCCAGGGCATGATCGTCAGGTCGGCCGGCTCCACCTGCGTAGGCATGAGCGACCCGCCGAGGGTCCAGAACCAGCCCACGAGTGCGGTCACGAGCAGGATGCCGAACAGGCCCGCCGTCTTGACGACGGTGTCCTCGACCGTCATCCGGCCGGTGTCGGCGGAGGATGCGGTGGGGGCCGCGTACATGCCCTCGAGCTGAGCGCTCGCGGCGAGGTCGGCGGCCTGGTGCGAGGCGGCCGAGTAGTTCGTCGGGGCGGCAGGGGGAGTCAGGCCGGGACGGCGCTGATCCTCCTGGAACACCGGATTGTTGAAGGCGAAATTGCCGGACGCTGCCATTGTGTGTCTCACTCCAAAAGTCGACTCACAGCGCTGTGCTGTCGATCCAGCGTATCGGACCGTGTTTCCGCGGGTGCGGGCCCCCGCTGTGAGAGGACTATGAGGCCCCTCCGGCCGCGCTCCTGCGGCGGGTCGCGTCACCCGAGCTGGGTACCCTGACCGCATGTCCGTGAACCGCCCGCTCGTCATCGGTCACCGCGGCGCGCCGGGGTACCTGCCCGAGCATTCGCGCACCTCCTATGACCTCGCTCTCGCCTCCGGGGTGGACGCCGTCGAACCGGACGTCGTCTTCACCGCGGACCGCATCGCCGTGGTCCGGCACGAGAACGAGATCGGGTCGACGACCGACGTGGCCGACCATCCCGAGTTCGCGTCCCGCCGGACGACGAAGGTCGTCGACGGCGCGGACCTGACCGGATGGTTCACCGAGGACTTCACGTGGGACGAGCTGGCCACGCTGCGGTGCCGGGAACGGCTGCCGCACCTTCGGCCGGGGAGCGCGGCGAGCGACCGCGGTCAGCCGATCCTGCGGCTGCGCGAGCTCCTCGACCTCGTGGCTGCCGCCCCGGCGGAAGCCGGCGTCGTGCTGGAGGTGAAGCACGCGACGTACTTCGGATCGATCGGGTACGACGTCGCGGGGCTGCTCGCCGACGAACTGCGCAGCGCCGGATGGGATGTCGGGGAGCGGCCGCTGGTGATCGAATCGTTCGAGCAGCGGATCCTGCAGGAGCTGCGGGGTCGCGGCATCCGTGCCCGCTACATCTACCTGCTCGAGGCGGAGGGGTCCGCGTGGGACCTCCGGGCGGCGGACGGCGACGACGCACTCACCTACGCCGACCAGCTCACCCCGGAGGGGCTCGACCTGCTCGCGGGGGAGGTGGACGGGATCAGTCTCGACAAGCGGATCGTGCTCGAGCATCCGTCCGTCGTGGCGAACGCGCATCGTCGCGGGCTCGAGGTCTACGTGTGGACGTGCCGACCGGAGAACGCGTTCCTCGACCCGCTCTTCCGCGGCCCCGGCGACGACGCGGCGTTCGGCGATTGGGAGGGGGAGTGGCGCCGGATCGCGGAGACCGGCGTCGACGGCGTCTTCGTCGACCACCCCGACCTCGGCGTCGCCTTCTTCGCCCACCCGGGACGCTCAGGTGACGCGCGGTAGAATGGATGCCGGTGCGCCGGCACCCCGTGTAACTACCTGATCCGTGGAGAGTCAAGGCGGCACGACGCCTCAGCTTCACGGAGGTCATGACACATGCCCCTCACCGACTCGACACCGGTGCGCGCCCCCGAGCGCGACGGTCCGCCCCGGACGCTCGCCGCATCCGTGGGTGTCGGATACTTCGCCATCGCTCTGATTGCGCGACTGCCGTACGCGATGATCGTCGTCGGCGTCCTCACGATGGTCGTCGACGCTCGCGGATCGCTCGCCGTCGGCGGGCTCACCTCGGCGATGGTCGGCCTCGGCACCATCGCGACCGGCCCCCTCATCGGCGCGGCCGCCGACCGCTGGGGTCAGCGACCGGTGCTGCTGCTCGCGACGCTCGTCCAGAGCGCCGTCCTGGTGACCCTCGTCGCCGTCGCCTACGGCGACACCCCGGACGGTGTGCTCCTGGCCGTCTCGGTGCTCGCCGGAGCGACCGCTCCGCAGGTCTCGCCGATGTCCCGCGCCCGGCTGGTCGGCGCGATCGGCCGGATGGGCCTCGACCGCAGCGCCCGCGGACGGCTGCAGGAATCGACGATGGGGTACGAGTCGGCCGTCGATGAGATCGTCTTCGTCTTCGGGCCGGTCCTCGTCGGCGTCGTCGCGATCGCGGCGAGCCCCGCCGCCCCGGTTCTCGCCGCCGCCGCCCTCACCGTCGTCTTCGTCACCGCGTTCGCGCTGCACCCGACCGCTCGCACCGCGGGCCACGCCGACCAGGGTGCGGCGCGTGAGCCGGCGCGGGCCCTGCTGCGCCCCGGCATCCTCGTCGCCGCCGCCGGCACCTTCGCGACCGGCCTGTTCTTCGGAGCGATGCTGACCTCGCTCACCGCCTTCGCGGACGAGCGCGGGTTCCCCGAGCAGACCGGCATCCTCTACGGGATCATGGGCATCGGCTCAGCGATCCTCGCGCTCGGGGTGGGCCTGCTGCCGCGACGCTTCGCTCTGCCGTGGCGCTGGCTCGGCTTCACCGCCGTCCTGCTGATCGGTGCGGTTCTCGCCGCCGGGGCGACGGGAGCGATCTCGATGGGGTGGGCTCTCGCGCTCGCCGGCTGCGGCATCGGCCCGACGCTCGCGACGATCTACGCGCTTGCCGCCGCTCGTTCGCCGCGCGGACGCGAGGCGACGGTCATGGCCGTGCTCGGTTCGGCGGTCGTCGTCGGACAGGCCTTCGCGAGCATGGTGGTCGGCGCGCTGGCCGAGTCCGCCGGGGCCGCGGTGGCCCTGTGGGCACCCGTCGTCGCGGTCGCGCTGCTGCTGACCTTCGGCCTGCTCAATCTGCGTGTGCGTCCGCGTGTTCCCCAGGAGGACACCTCCGCCCCCTAGGGTGAGCGGTATGACTGATGCCGGCATCGTCGCCCAGGGGGTGCGACGATCCTTCGGGAACGTCCATGCCGTCCGCGACGTCACCTTCCAGGCGCCCGAGGGCGCGGTCATGGGCCTCGTGGGCCCGAACGGCGCGGGCAAGACGACGCTGCTGCTGATGCTCGCTTCGCTCCTGGCCCCCGACGCCGGCACCATCCGGATCGCCGGGATCGATCCCGTAACCGACCCCGCGGCGGCGCGCGCGAAGCTCGGGTGGATGCCGGACAGCCTGGGCGCGTGGCCCTCGCTCTCGGCCCGCGAGACGATCGCCGTCACCGGCCGGCTCTCCGGCCTCGACCGGACGGCCGCCGCGGCACGAGCCGCGGAACTCCTCACCACCGTCGGCCTCGAGTCCCTCGGGGATGCTCCGGCCCGGGTGCTCTCCCGCGGCCAGAAGCAGCGCCTCGGCCTCGCGCGCGCCCTCGTCCACGACCCGCGGGTGCTCCTGCTCGACGAGCCCGCCTCGGGTCTCGACCCGCAGGCGCGCATCGACCTGCGCCTGCTGCTGCGCTCGCTCGCGGCGGAGGGACGCACGGTGCTGGTCTCCAGCCACATCCTCTCCGAGCTCGAGGAGGTCGTCGACGACGCCGTCTTCATGACGCAGGGCGAGACCGTGAGCTCCGAGCGCGTCGCCGAGGCGGCCGGTCGGGCACGGACGTGGCGGATCCGCCTCGCGGATCGGGATGCCGCGACCGCCGCCCTCCCGGTGGCCCGGGCCCTCGGGCTCGACGTCGCGACCCTCCCCGTCGACCGACGCGACCTGCTCGTGAGCTTCGCCGGCGACGCGGCCGCGGCGCAGGGACTCGCCGCGCTCGTCGCGGCCGGTCTGCCGGTCGCGGAGTTCTCCGCGGCCAGCGGCATCCTGGAACACACCTTCCTCGACCTCGAAGGAGGTGCGCGATGAACCTCTCGCGACTGTGGACCATCGCCCGCCTCGACCTGACCCAGCGCATCCGCACGGTGTCCTGGTACGTGCTGCTCGGTGTCTTCGCGCTCGTCCTCGTGGGGACGACCGCGCTCGCGTTCCTCTCCTTCTCGGGTCAGGAGGACTCCGGTCCCGGCGTCTACTCGGTCGTCGTCTTCGTCACGCTGCTGCTGGTCGTGCTCGTCTCGCCGACCCTCAGCGGCAACTCCATCAACGGCGACCGGGATGCCGCGACCCTCGCCCCGTTGCAGGTCACCCAGGCGACGACCCGCGAGATCGTGCTCGGCAAGTTCCTCGCCGCGTGGCTGACGGGGCTCGCGTTCGCCGTGGTCGCCGTGCCGTTCCTCGTCATCGCCACCTTCGGCGGGGGCATCAACCCGCTCGCCGTCGTGGTCTCGGCCGTCGTGCTGGTCGTCGAAGCGGGTGTCGTCGCGGCGCTCGGGACGGCGTTCAGCGGCATCCTCGCCCGTCCGCTGTTCTCCGTCGCGACGACCTACCTCGTCGTGGCGGCCCTCACCGTCGGGACGGTCATCGCGTTCGGCCTGCTCGGGTCGAGCGTGCGCACCGAGCGCGTGGACCGGTATCAGTCGGCGCAGTACGACGAGACCGGCGCGCCCGTGTGCGCGGACGGCTCCTCGAGCTGCCCGAACGATCCGGAGCAGTGGGTCTGCGGCGACTGGGAGAGCACCACCTACGAGGTGCCGCGGTTCGACTACTTCTGGTGGATCCTGGCGGCGAACCCCTTCGTGATCCTCGCTGACGCGACGCCGTCAACCTTCGATCGCTACGGCAACCCCGACGACCTGTTCGGGTGGACGAAGTACTCCGTCCGGCAGTCGCAGATCGCCCCCGAGCCGGTCAGCTCGTACAGCGACTGCGTCGTGCAGGACAGCGGCCCGACACCGGAGGAGATCATCGCGTCGACGGTGCCCAGTTGGTTCGTCGGCCTCGGCGTGCAGGTGATCGCGGCGGGCCTCCTGCTGTGGTGGGCGGGTGTGCGAACCCGCACGCCGGCGCGTCGTCTTCCGCCGGGGACCCGCATCGCGTGACGCCCGCCGGGTGAGGATCCTCTCATCTGTGCATCTTCCTCTTGGGGAACGGTCAGGGGATGCATAGCCTCCTATCAGCCTCGGCCGCGGCATCCGATCGGATCCCGCCCAAGCCAGCCGAGCGCTCTTCCCAGAAGGAAAGGCGGTCCCCTTTTGCACCGACGCATCCTGGCGGTTGCGGGCGTCCTCGCGCTCTCACTGCCCACCACCGCGGCCCTCGCCGCGACGCCGGACGACGATCCCACCGCGCGGTTCGACCGCAGCACGTCGACTGGCGCCCTCGACAGCGACATCTCGGCGGCCGCGATCGACCCCGATCGGCAGGTGTCGGTCGTCATCGAGATGGAGGGCGAGCCCGTCGCCGTCGTCGAGGCCGAGGAAGGCCGCTCGCTGAGCAAGACCGAGCGGACCGACGTGAAGAAGGACCTGAAGGCCGCGCAGGACGCCATCCGCGGCGACATCACCCAGCGCGGCGGCAAGATCCGCGCGCAGATGCAGTCCGCCTACAACGGCATCCAGGCCACCGTGCCCGCCGCCGAGATCGACGACGTCGCCGCGCTCCCCGGTGTCGTCGCGGTCCACCCCGTCGTGACGCACGAACTCGACAACGCCGTCTCCGTGCCGTTCCTCGGTGTCCCCTCGGTCTGGCAGAGCACCGGGTACACCGGTGAGGACGTCAAGGTCGCGATCATCGACACCGGCATCGACTACACCCACGCCGGCTTCGGCGGCCCGGGCACGGTCGAGGCCTACGAGAAGGCCGCGGCCGCCTCGGATGCGCCCGCCGACCCGAGGCTCTTCGGGCCGAGCGCCCCGCGCGTCAAGGGCGGCATCGACCTCGTCGGTGACGACTACGACGCCGGCGGCACCGGCGACGCCCTGATCCCGAAGCCCGACAACAACCCCCTCGACTGCGAGGGCCACGGCTCCCACGTCGCCGGCACGACCGGCGGATCGGGCGTCACCACCGACGGCAAGACCTACACCGGTCCGTACGACGAGACGACGCCGTCCGTCGACTTCCGGGTCGGACCGGGTGTCGCGCCCGAGGCCGACCTGTACGCCGTCCGCGTGTTCGGCTGCGACGGCTCGACCGACGTCACCATCCAGGCCATCGACTGGGCCGTCGACAACGGCATGGACGTCATCAACATGTCGCTCGGCTCGTCCTTCGGCCGCGGCGACGACCCGAGCGCCGTCGCCGCCGCCAACGCGGTCGGGGCGGGCGTGGTCGTCGTGGCGTCGGCCGGCAACTCCGGACCGAGCCCGTACCTCACCGGTTCACCGGGCAGCGGTGACGGCGTGATCGCGGTGTCGGCCGTCGACAGCACGGCATCCTTCCCCGGCGCCACCCTCACGGTCGGCGGCAAGAAGGTCCAGGCGATCAACGCGAACGGGGCCGCCCTCGACGACGTCGGGCAGCTGACGGTCGTGCGACTGACCGACGACCCCGCGACCGCCGCCAACGAGGCGCTCGGGTGCGCGGCATCCGACTACACCCGTGCCGGGATCACGCAGGGCGGCGGCCAGATCGCCGTCGTCGACCGCGGCACGTGCGCCCGCGCGGCCAAGCCGATCTTCGGGCAGCAGGCCGGAGCCGAGGCGGTCGTCATGGTGAACTCCACGAACGACCTGCCCCCGTACGAGGGCGTCATCACGGAGAACCCTGACGACGGCACACCGTTCGAGGTCACGATCCCGTTCTTCGGCGTCCGCTCGTCCGACGGCGCGGCTTTCACCTCGGGGGCGGTCGTGACCGTCCAAGCGGCGCAGATCGCGAACCCCGCGTTCCGCGATTACGCCTCGTTCAGCTCGTCCGGTCCGCGCAGCGGCGACAGCTCGATCAGCCCCGACGTCGCGGCGCCAGGCGTCTCGATCTCGTCGGTCGCCGTCGGCACGGGTGGCGACGCATCGGTGCTCTCGGGCACCTCGATGGCCGCCCCGCACGTCGCCGGCGTCGCCGCGCTGACGGTGCAGGCCCACCCGACGTGGGACACCGAGCGCATCTCGGCGGCGATCGTCTCGACCGCCGACCCCGACGGCGTCGCGCGGATCAACCCGACCCGCGGCGGCGTCGGCCTCGTCGACACCGCGCAGGCGGTGCGGACGACGGTGACCGCCACGGGCGACAGCTTCCGCACGGACAGCGGTCGTGTGCGCGAGGCGGCGTTGAGCTTCGGCTTCGACGAGTCGAGCTCGACGCTCGGCGGGACGAAGAAGGTCACCGTCCGCAACGACGGCAAGAAGAGCGTGACCTTCACCGTCTCGACCCAGGCCTCGCCCCAGTCGGTGAAGGCGAAGGTCACGACGAGCACCAAGAAGGTGACGGTGAAGCCGGGTCGCACGGAGAGCGTCCGGGTGACGGTGTCCGCTCCGGCGTCCTCGGTGCCGGGCTCGCTGAGCGCGGACGACCAGTTCTCGTTCGCCGAGATCTCGGGCGATGTCGTGTTCACCGCGCCGGGGTCGACCCTGCGCGTGCCCTACCTGCTCGTCCCGCGGTCGAACAGCGACGTGACGGTGAAGGGCTCGCTCAGCTCGCGCGGCCGGGTGGCCGACGCCGACCACGTCCTCGACCTGCGCAACCGCAAGGGTGCGCTGGATGCGGCAGCGGACGTCTACACCTGGGGTCTGACGGACAAGAAGGATGCCCCGAAGGCGATCTCCGACACGGGTTATGACCTGCGCGCCGCGGGTGTGCAGTCGTTCGCGACCGCGAGCGGTGACCAGCTGGCCGTCTTCGCCGTGAACACGCACTCGCGGTGGTCGAACGCCGCGAGCAACGAGTTCGACGTCGTCATCGACACGAACCGCGACGGCACGCCCGACTGGGTCGTGTTCTCGTACGACTCCGGGGCCGTGCGCAGCGGTTCGGTCGACGGTGTCGCCGAGGTGTTCGTGCAGAACGTGAAGACGGGCGCGCTCACCGCGAGCGGGTTCCTCGCGCAGGCGCCGACCGACAGCAGCACGATCCTGCTGCCGGTGAACCTCGCCGACCTGAAGATCACCGGGCCGTTCGACTACACCGTGCAGTCGTTCAGCCTCACGACCGATGGCAGCGACGCGTTCGCGGGGACGGCGACGTACAACCCGGGCGATCCCGCGATCACCAACGGGCAGTACGAGGTCGTGCCGAAGGGCGGCCGGGCCTCGGTGACCGTCCGCACGGACGCCTCCGCCTACGCTGCGCAGAAGCCGCTCGGCGCGATGGTGGTCGTCGTCGACAACGAGTCGGGCGCCGACGAGGCGCTGCTCGTCCCGGTGAAGTAAGGCCGGATTCACGAGAGGGGCGGTGCGTCAGCGGACGCGCCGCCCCTTTCGGCATCCGTCGTCAGCGCTCGCAGAGGCGGGGCTCGTCGCCCGACCCGAAGCGGTAGTCGAACGTGCGGCCGTCGGCCCGCACGACGACGCGATAACCGTCGACGATCGCCTGCGTGTAGGACATGCCGGGGGAGGGGCACCCGAGCGAGCCGTCCGAGAACTCGACCCGCTCCGCCGACACGAGGGCGGGCCCGCCGGCCACTCCGCGCGCGGCGAGATCGGCGACGATCGCCTCCCACTTCGCCTGCGGGAGGTCGGCCGGCGACCCGGTCGGGCCGAGCGGGGCGGGGCTCGCCGTCCGGAACGGCGGTCGTGCGGAGGGGCTGGTGTCGCTCGTGTCGCCGGGGGAGGGCATCGAGGTTCCTTCCGTCGCGCAGGCGGCCAGGGTGAGCGCCGACAGCAGGATCGCTGCGGCGAGGGCGGCGCGTGGTGCGGGCATGATTCTCCTCCCGGCGAGGTTACGCCGGGATCCGGCCCGGAGACAGTGCCGGCCGCATAGCCTGAAGCCATGATCAGCGCTCCGGCACGTACCGCCCTCGAGGTCGCCGACTGGCGTCGTCGCGTCTTCGCCCTGTACGCGGAGGTGCGGGCGGCCAGCGATCCGCGACGTGCGCACGACCGGTGGCGTGCGGAGCGCGACGACCTGTTCGCGCGGCATCCCGCCAGCCCCCTCCTCCCCGAGGACCGCGACGGCTTCGCGGGGCTGCCCGTCGCGCCGTACGACCCGGCCTGGCGCTTCGAGGTCCCGCTGCGCGAGGCGGAGCCCGGCGGATTCGAGTTCCCGACCGGCACCGACGGCGTCGTCCCGTTCGAGCGCATCGCGGTCGTCGACCTGCCGGAGGTCGGCAGTCTCGACGTCTGGCGGTTGACGACCTACGGCGGCGGGGTCTTCATCCCGCTCCGCGACGGCCTCGCCGGCGTCGCCGGGGGGACGTACGGCGGCGGACGCTATCTGATCGACACGATCAAGGGTGCGGACCTCGGGACGGATGCCGCGGCCGGCACGATCGTGCTCGACCTGAATTTCGCCTACAACCCGTCGTGCGCGTATGACCCGGCCTGGGCGTGCCCGCTCGCACAGCCGGGCAATGTGCTCGCCCGGGAGGTACCGGTGGGCGAGCGGTACGCCGCGTCCTGAGCATCTCCGGGCGCCGGCTGTTTCGTGACGCTCGATCCGGGCAACGTGCCCGTCACCGAGGTCGGATTCGGGGCCGCGCAGCTGGGGAACCTCAATCGCGCGACGACGGACGACGAATCGACCTCTGCGGTCCACGCCGCGCGTGCCGCCGGCAGCACCTACTTCGACATGGCCCCGCATTACGGCCCAGGTCGGTCGACCTCGCGCTTCGATCGATCAGACCTCCGACGCGACGGCGGGAGTCGAACCCGCTGCACATCCGGTATGACCCGGTGCCCGGGACCACCCGGACCGTCGCGATGACCTCACGCTAACCCGAGGCTCCGACCTCCGGCCGGGTCATGACCCGGGATGACGTCCGGTGTCCCCGTGTGACGCGGTTCATCCCTTCGCGCCCTTGCCGTGTGCGTCGTCGTTCTTGTCGTTCTTGTCCTTGTCCTTCGCGTTCTCCTGACCCTTGCCGACGTTCGGGGTCTTCCCGTGGACGGCGGCGTTGTCCGCGGCGCGCTCCTTCGCCTTCTCGTTCGCCTTGTCCTGCGCCCGCTGGCTCGGTTCGTCACCGGCGTCTTGAGTGTTCGCGGGAGCGACGCCCGATGCGGGCTGCGTGGGCGCGACCGACTGGGGCGGAGTATCCGTCGTCGACGCCTGGTCGTCGGGCTGATCGACGGTGACGACGGCGGAGTCGCTGTCGTCGTCCGCGACGAGCTCGGCGGGGGCCGGTGTCGTCGGCTCGGTCAGCGTCTGCTCGGGCGCGGGCGCCTCACCCGGCGCGCCGCCGGCCCAGAGAGCGCCGACGAGGATGTAGGCGGCGACGATCACGGTAGCCGCCCCGGTGAGGAGCCAGACGCGCATCCGCCGCGTGCGACGTGCCGGTCGCGAGGCGCGGCGGGTGCGGGGGACGTGATCCTGCAGGGCGGTCGGCGCGGACGCCGCGCCGACGACCGCGGGTGCCGCAGCCATAGCGTCGAACGCCTGCGTGTCCTCGTCGAGGGTGACGGTGGCGGGCCGCGCCGGGCGGACGACGTCGCGCGGGAGTGAGCGGGCGCGGCAGGCCACCTGCGCCGCGGTCGGCCTGTCGGCGGGCTCGCGCGCGATCATCGACGCGATCAGCTCCGACCACTCAGGGCCGAGCCACACCGGGATCTCGGGGGTCTCGACGAGGCGAGCCATGACACGACCGATCCCGGATGCCTCGGGGAAGGCCCGGTCGCCCGTGATCGTCTCGAGCAGCAGCAGACCGAGAGCGTAGACGTCGGCGGGGGGACCGGCGGGTTCGCCGCGGACCTGCTCGGGGGCGAGGTAGGCGGCCGTTCCGATGACCGTGCCGGGGCTCGTATGCCGTGTGCTGTCGGCGAGGTAGGCGACACCGAAGTCGGCGAGCTTCGGCCAGAACCTGCGCCCCGGCGTCGTCGAGGCGGCGAGCAGCACGTTCGACGGCTTGACGTCGCGGTGGACGATGCCCGCACGGTGGACCGTGTCGAGACCCGACGCGAGTTCCGCGGCGATGCCGGCGGTCTCGGAGGCATCCAGGGGGCCGTCCTGCAGCGCGACGGCAAGCGACGTGCCCTCGACGAACTCCATCACGAGGTACTCGGGCTGGCCCGGGACGACCTTCGCGTCGAAGAGCGTGACGAGGGACGGGTGGTTCAGGGACGCGAGCAGGGACATCTCGGTGCGCGCACGCGGCGGGATCGCGGGATGCTCCGCCTCGGTGCGCATGATCTTGATCGCAACGGTGCGACCCAGGACGACGTCTTCAGCGCGGTACACCCGCGCCATGCCGCCCTGACCGACGCAGCGCCCGAGGACGTAGCGCCCATCGAGCATCCCCGAGGTGATCGGTTCGGCGGGCGGTTCGGTCACGGCCACTCCTGCGGGTGTTCCGGGCTGCGGCGGGCCCGTCGGTACGTCGCCTGCGGCGCGACATCCCGACGGTATGACCTCTACGGATTCGGGTCTGGCGGCTTGACTCCGGGCTCGATCAGTGCATGGCGCGGCGTCCGAGCGAACGTTGCGCGCCGCGCAGCAGTCCTGCGATCGCCCCGACCGTGACCAGGGCGCCGACGATGAGAAGCAGCACCGCTATCGCGCCGCTCGGCTCGGCGGTCGCGAGGGTGTCGGTGAGCGTGTCCGTCGCGGCGGCGGACCCGGCGACGGCGTACCCGGCGGCGGCGATCGCCGCGAAGGCGATGCCCCACACGACGGCCGCCCAGCGGATGCGAGGACCGGGAACAGGGGATGCCGCGGTGTCGGGGCCGGCGTCGATGTCGCTGTGCGCGTCGGTCATGAGGACGGTCCTTCCGGGGCGATGTCTGCTTCCGGGTTGAGGTCGATGTACCCGGAGTCCTGCTCGATCACGAGTGTTTCGATGGTGCGCGCTGACTCGCCGCCCAGGGCGAACGAGTACCGTGTCCGGCCGTCCGATGTCGTCGTCCGGGCCACGTCCTCGAATTCGCCGACATCGACCCATCCCTCGGAGGGCGTCGACACCCCCACGGCGGCGGTCTCCGTGACGATCGTCACGTCGACCCTCACGCGGTTGTTGATGTAGACGCTGGTTGCTCCGGATCGCTTCTCCACCCGCATGATCCCTTCCTCACCGGTGTCCTGGAGCGAGATCGAGAGGTCACCCCAGGGCTGCACGAAGGGGTCGGCCTCGGACGAGAAGGGTCCTTCGACGTTGGAGATCCCCCAACTCCCCAGGTGGAGTACGCGCGCGATGGTGAAGCCCGTCGCCGCCAGGCCGCCCACGAGGGTCAGGGTCGTGACGAAGGCGAGGAACCCGCTCCGACGGCGCAGGATCCCGGCGACCGTCATCGCCCCCGCGAGGACGAGGGCCGCGACGAACAGGCCCGACGCGATCGGATCCGCCGCCTGCGCGGTCAGGGCGACGATCGTGCCGGTGATCAGGGCCGCACCGATCGCGAGTGCCACGAAAGCGTGCGGCGCACGAGGCGCGACCGTCTGACGCTCCCGCCGGCGTGCGGCGGCTTCCGCGGCGAAGGCCGCGGTGCGCTCCTGACGTTCGCGCCGCAGCTGGTCACGGGCGGCGCGAGCGGCATCCTGCTGCTCCCGTCGCCATGCCTGGTCCTGCGCCTTCCATTCGGCGTGCTGCTCGCGCCACCGGGCGAGTTCGTCGTCGTCCGCCTCCCGGCCGGGTGCCGCAGGCTCCTCCGGACGGACGGGCTCGTCGACGGGGTCGCTCGCGTCAGGCTGCGTCGCGGGCGGCGTCGCACCGACGCGTCGGCGGGGGAGGAGCGCCACGATCACGGCGAACAGGATCGCGGCGGATGCGACGATGACCGTGACGGCGGCTAAGCCATCCGAAGCCACCCCGCCGAAGACCGAGGATGCCGGGAGCCCCAGGAGGAGCCCGATCGGCGACGGCACGAAGGATGCGGCGACGAAGATCGCGGCACCGACCTGCCCAGCGTGGAACCGGCCGTCACGGGCCTCCTGCGCCGGGATCCGGCCGTCCGCGTCGGGCAGGACGGCCCACGCTGCACCGTAGAGGAGGGCGATGGGAATCCCGATCACACCCAGGACGACGAGGATGCCCCGCACGATGAGCGGGTCGACGCCCCAGCGTGCGGCCACTCCGGCAGCGACGCCGCCGAACCAGCCGTCGGCGCGCACGACCCCCAGAGACGAGGTCCAGCCGAAGAAGCGATCGCCGCGGCTCGGTCGAGGGGGCGGCGGGTCGGCAGGCGGAGCGAGCGTGGGCTGGGATTCCATGCTCCGATCGTGCCGGGGTGCGGCATCCGTCGGAATCGGGGGTCACCCTGATCCGTCCCTGATCATCCTTCCGGGCGATGGTCGTCCCGGGTGGGAGATGGTGTGATGTGGACATGTCCTCCCCCTCGACCGTGTCGGATGCCGCGGTGCGCCCGGTGCGCCCGGCCCGCCCCGCGCGGCGGCCCCACCGCATCCCGCTCGCCCGCCCGCGGGTGATGGCGGTGTCCGGGGTCGCGGCGGGACTCGCGGACCATCTCGGGGTCTCCGCCCTGCGGGTGCGGGTCCTGTTCGTCCTGGCCGGCCTGTGCGGCGTCGGGTTGCTCTTCTACGCCTGGTGCTGGGCGCTGATGCCGATGCGCGCCGGCGACACGACGCCCACACGCCGCGTTCCCGTCGCCTGGGTGTTGCTGACGGGGGCGGGCGCTGCGCTCGCGGGCCTCCTGCTCTCCGCGGCGGACGGGCGATCGCTCTGGGTCTGGTTTCGGACGGGGGAGCTGACGGGGTACAGCTTCAGGTTCTGGTCGACGCTGCCCTGGGTCTGGACGGTCACCGTCCTCGCGACCTCCGCCGGTGTCTGGGCGGGCGCCGTTGATCGGGACGACCCCGCCCGCGGCCCCCGTCACGCGGCGATCGTCCGCACTCTCTCTGCCCTCGCGCTCGCCGTCGTCGTGATGATCGTCGTCCCGACGGCGGAGCAGCGGGGCGGGCGTGCGGTGCTCGGTGACCTCGTCGTTCCCGTCGCGGGTGCGGTGGCTATCGCTGCATCCGCTCTGCTCCAGGCCTGGCGGCGCCTCGTCGACGACAGGATCGGGCGGGTGCGCGACGAGCAGCGTGCGGCGATGGCGGCCCACCTGCACGACTCGGTCCTGCAGACTCTGGCGCTCATCCAGAATCGATCCGAGGCCTCGAGCGAGGTGTCCCGCATCGCCCGCGCACAGGAGCGGGAGTTGCGCGCCTGG
Organism: Microbacterium sp. NPDC064942; assembly: GCF_049545525.1. Lineage (NCBI taxonomy): Bacteria > Bacillati > Actinomycetota > Actinomycetes > Micrococcales > Microbacteriaceae > Microbacterium > Microbacterium sp. NPDC064942. Next base: position 22,741 of record NZ_JBMWDR010000001.1, read on the forward strand.
CTGTACGACGGCGACTCGCCGGCCGACAGCGATCTGCCCACCGACCTGCGCGACTACGCCGGGGCGCTCGAGCTCGACTTCCCCGTGCGCATCGACGTCGTCTCGACGGGCAGCTCCGCCGAGCGAGCCAGTGGCGAACTCGCGGCCGCGGCGCGCGAGGCCATGCTTAACGCGGCGCGTCATGCGGGCGGTGACGTCTCGGTGTACATCGAGGGCGCGGCATCCGCCGTCGACGTGTTCATCCGGGACCGCGGTGACGGGTTCGACCCGGCAGCGGTGCCGGCGGACCGCTGGGGGGTCCGCGAGTCGATCATCGGACGGATGCGGCGGGTCGGCGGCTCCGCCGTCATCCGATCGGTCCCCGAGGTGACCGGCACCGAGGTCAGACTCAGCATGCCGACGTCAGGGGCACGGCGTGACTGAGTCGGGCGTCGCACCGCTGCGAGTGGTCATCGTCGATGACCACTCCATCTTCCGCTCCGGTCTCCGGGCCGATCTCGACGCGTCGGTGCACGTCGTCGGCGAGGCCGCCGACGTCGAGAGCGCTGTGGCGGTCATCGCCGCGGAGCGCCCCGACGTCGTCCTGCTGGACGTGCACCTGCCGGGAGGGGACGGCGCCGCGGCCTCCTTGGGCGGCGAGGCCGTCATCCTCGGATCGGCCGGCACTCCGGCGCGCTTCCTCGCGCTGAGCGTGTCGGATGCCGCGGCCGATGTCGTGCGCGTGATCCGAGCCGGCGCCCGCGGGTACATCACCAAGGGGTCGTCCGGTGCCGACGTCAGCCGGGCGGTGCGCGCGGTCGCCGACGGGGATGCGGTGTTCTCCCCGCGCCTCGCGGGTTTCGTGCTCGACGCCTTCGGTGCGGCGGCGGGCGAAACGGCCGCCGTCGACGACGAACTGGATCGGCTCTCGGGGCGCGAGCAGGAGGTGATGCGGCTGATCGCGCGCGGCTACTCCTACAAGGAGGTCGCGCAGGAGCTCTACATCTCGGTCAAGACCGTGGAGACCCACGTCTCGTCGGTGCTGCGGAAGCTGCAACTGTCGTCGCGACACGAGTTGACCGTGTGGGCATCCGAACGGCGCCTCCTGTGAGCGGCTGGACGGCGCGCGCTTCGACCCTGGTCGTCGGTGCCGTGTGGGTCGCCCTCGCCGTGCCGCTGGTGATGTGGGCGGCCGCGCAGAACTCGCCTCTCGCGATCGCGTTCGCCGCGGCGAGCGCGCTCACGTGGATCTCCGGCGGGCGGGCCGTCGCGCTGTGGCTGCGGGCGTCGTCTCCGCAGCGTGTCCCGCATCCCGCCCCCGGCGCGCGGCCCGATCGCATCGCCCTGCTCGTCTGCGTCTGCGACGATCTGGATGCGGCGGCGGTGGTCCGCAGCTCGCGACAGGACCTGCCGGTCGACGTCGTGCTCCTCGATGACTCGCGCGAGCCGGAAGTCATGGCGCGGGTCGATGCCCTCGCGGCCGCGCACGGATGGACCGCCATCCGGCGCCCGGAGCGGACCGGTTTCAAGGCCGGCAACCTCAACGCCGGGATCGCCCGGCTGCGTGGACGGTATGACGCGTATCTGATCTGCGACAGCGACGTCGTCCTGGGCAGCGGCGTGGCGCGGGTGTGCAGCGCGGTCCTGGCCGACCCGGGGGTCGCGGTGGCCCAGGCTGCACCGGCGGCATCCCCCGGCCGCAGTCGCTTCGCGCGCTACTTCGGTCCTCTCCTCGCGACCCACCTCGGCGTCACCCGACGTGGCCGGGGTGCGCACGGAGTGACGGCGTTCCTCGGGCGCGGCGCGCTCGTCCGGGCTGCCGCCGTTGAGGACGTCGGCGGCTTCCCCGAGGCCGTCGCGGAGGACCTCGCCATGACCGTCCGGCTGCGTCGCCGGGGCTGGCGGATCGTCGACGCCGACGTCGGCTTCTCCGAGGACTACCCGATCGACTACGCGGCGTTCCGGGTGCAGTTGCGCAAGACCGCAGAGGGAGCGGTGGAGTTCCTGCGGCATCCCGGGCGGCTGTGTGGAATGCGGCTGCGCGAGGGGCTCGATCTGGCGCTCGAGACAGCGCTCGTCCCCGTGACGGCGCTCGCGGGGGCTGCGACGCTCATCACCGGGGCGGCGCTGGCGGGCCTCGGCGCGCCGCCGCCGGTCTGGGGCATGATCGTCTCCGCCGTCGCGGCAGCGGCTCCGCTCCTCCCCGAAGCCGTCCGCCGGGCCCGGTCCCAGCGCCCGGCCGCCGGTGTCGCCTTCGCGCTGACCGCCGGCCTGCTGTACGCGTCCACGACGTTCGTGGTCCTCGCCGCCGTGATCCGGACGGCCCTCGGTCGACGCGCGACCTTCTGGGTGACCCCGAAGCGACGTTCCCGACCGGGGGCGATCACGGCGGTCGCGCTCCTCCGCGACGAGATCGTGCTCGTACCGCTCCTGGTCGTGACCGCCGTCCTCATGTCGGGATCGGTTGCCGCGGCGGCGGGCCCCATCGTGCCGGCCACCCTCGCCGCGCTGTTCGCCTGGGGGATGCTTCGCCTCCCCACCCCTTCGGACGTCCACGCCCCGCCGACTCGGCGTCGGCGGACCTTGAGCGCGCGACGGGGGGCGACGGGCGTCGCCGCTGTCTCGCCCGGACTGCCGCGCGCACTCACGCGCTGATCGCGGACGGCTACGACGCCGCCGCCGTGGACGCAAGGGGGCCGCGGGGGTGGCGTGTGAGCGGCTACGGTTCCGGCATGGCCCCCTCGCTTCCTCGACGCACCGCGGCGCAGGTCGCGCTCGGCGTGCGGCGAGCCGGAGGTGACGTGTTCACGCCGCGACGACTGATCCTCGCGCTCAAGACCGCCGTCGCGGCTGCGGTGGCGTGGTTCTTCGCGCCCCTTGTCCCGTTCGCCGACGCGGACTACTCCTACTACGCCCCCCTCGGTGTGCTCGTCAGCATGTACCCGACCGTGGCGGACTCCGCCCGCGCGGGCGTCCAGTCGCTCGTCGGTCTGGCCTGCGGCATCGCGGTCGGGTTCGGAGGCCTCGCGATCGTCGCCTCGGGCGCTCCGGGGATCGTCGCCGTCGGTGCGGTGGTGCTGGTCGGCGTGGCGGTCGGCGGCATCCGTGCCCTCGGTGTCGGCCGGGACTGGGTGGCTCTGGCCGGGCTCTTCGTCCTCCTGCTCAGCAAGAACGATCCCGACGGCTTCTCGTCCTCGTACCTCGCCACGATGGCCTTCGGGGTGCTCGTGGGGGTGGTCGCGAACTACGTGCTCGTGCCGCCGCTGTACCTGCAGTCGGCGCGCGACCGGTTGTCCGAGCTGCGCGCCGCCGTCGCCACCGCGCTCGACCGTGCGGCGGACTCCGTGGCCCAGGGCCGGCCCGACGCCGGGGTGCTGCGCGAGGACGGCGACGCGCTCGCCGAACTGTCGATCGCGGTGTCCGCCGACGTCGACGAGGCGTCCCGGTCCGAGCGCGCCAACATCCGCGCCCGCGGTGTCGGCGGTGTGCACGACGAGAACGCCCAGCGGTGGTGGGGTCTCGAGCGCGCGACGTATCTCGCCCGCGACCTGCTCGACGTCCTGGCGCAGCACGAACGGCTCGACGAGCGGCACGGCGATCCGCAGGCGCTCGCCACGGCGATGAGGTCCGTCGCGGACCTGCTCGCGACGCCGCCGGGAGACGCCGAGACGGGGGCGCGGACGGATGCCGCGTGGCGCGACATCGACGCCTACGGCGCATCGCTGCCCGCCCCCGACCAGGCCACCGACACGCACGACCAACCGGGGCTCTGGCTGGCGGCGACGCTGGGACGGATGACCGACATCTCGAGACGGGTCTCGGACGCCCTGCCCTGACCCAGGTTGCGACGCACAGGAGACTCATATGAGAGTGGGGGGATGACGACGGTGGACGTGGATGCGGCGGCGCGCGAAGCGGCGAGGCAGCGCGCGCTCGAGCAGCTCGACATCCTCGATCACCCGACGGACGAGCGTGTCGACCGCGTCACACGGCTCGCCCGCGAGATCTTCGACGTGCCGATGGTGAGCGTCACGCTGCTGGACGACGACCGGCAGTGGCGACTCTCCGAGCAGGGGTTCGACGGGGAACGCGAGGCCCCGCGCGAGGGCTCCTTCTGCGGCGCGACGGTCGAGCGGGGATCGATGCTCGTCGTCGAGGACGCGGCATCCGACGGGCAGTTCCGGAGCAATCCCTTCGTCGTCGGCGATCCGCACCTGCGCTTCTATGCGGGCCAGCCCCTCGAGGCGCCGGGCGGCGAACACATCGGCACCCTCTGCATCCTGGACACGAAACCCCGGACGCTCACGGAACCCCAGCGCGAGCTCCTGCGCGAGATGGCGCTCTGGGTGCAGTCGGAGATCGCGCGGGAGCACGAATTCGACCGTGCCGGCGAAGTGCAGCGCGCGCTCCTGCCGAAGCGCGCGCCCGAGGTGGCCGGCTTCACTCTCGCCGGCGACGCGATCGCCTCCGGCTCCGTCATGGGCGATCTCTACGACTGGTACCTGCACGAGGGACGGCTGCGGCTGACCCTCGCCGATGTGATGGGCAAGGGGATCGGCGCCGGACTCATCGCCGCAGGTGTGCGCGCCTCGCTGCGCACCGCCCGTGATCGTCCGTTGATCGCCGCCGTCGAAGACCTCGATCGCCAGGTCTCGGACGACCTCGCCGATCTGCACATGTTCGTCACCGCCGTCGTCGCCGACGTCGATGGCGCGACGGGCGACGTCGAGCTCGTCGACGCCGGGCACTCCCTCTCGTTCGTGGTCCGGGCCGATGACACGTGGCATCCCGTGCGTTCGACCGGTCTGCCGCTCGGGATGGGGATCGAGGATGCCCGCACGTCCGCGCGCCTGCGGTTGGAGCCGGGCGACGCCCTGCTGTGCTGCAGCGACGGCGTCCTCGACATCCTCGACGTCGACGACCCCTTCGGTCAGGTGCTGCGCGCACTCCGCCAGTGGGGTCCGGCGGGTGCGGTCGCCGAGGGCATCGCGCTCGCACGCGAGCGGAAGGCCCCCGACGACGTCACCCTCATGGTCGTCCGGCGGGACGCATGAGCGGGCGTTTCCTCGCTATCCGCGTGCTGGCACTGCTGTCGGTGCTCCTGGGGCTCAACTACGTGCTCTGGCGATGGCTCGCGTCGGTCAACTGGGACGCCTGGTGGATCGCCGTGCCGCTGGTGGTCGCGGAGACGTACAGCCTCGTCGACACGATCCTGTTCGCGGCGACGATGTGGCGGGCGAAGGAGCGTCCGCGTCCCACGTCGCCCCCGCAGGGGACGGTCGACGTCTTCATCACGACGTATAACGAGCCGATCGAGATGGTGATGGCGACAGCCCTCGCAGCGAAGCGCATCACCTACCCGCACCACACCTGGATCCTCGACGACGGCGCGCGAGACGATCTGGCGCAGGCAGCCCGCGAGGCCGGCATCGGCTATCTCACCCGGTCGGCCGACTGGGCGGACAAACCGCGCCACGCCAAAGCCGGCAACCTCAACAACGCCCTCCTGCAGACCGACGGCGAGTTCCTGTTGATCCTGGATGCCGACCAGGTGCCCGACCCACTCATCCTCGAGAACACGCTCGGCTACTTCGCCGACGACCCGCAGGTCGCGCTCGTGCAGACGCCGCAGTGGTTCGTCAACGTCGCCGAGGCGGACCCCCTCGGGAGTCAGGCGCCGCTGTTCTACGGTCCGATCCAGCAGGGCAAGGACGGCTGGAACGCAGCCTTCTTCTGCGGGTCCAACGCGATCCTCCGTCGCGACGCGCTCATGCAGCTCGGCATCGTCGGGTACGTGCGCGACCTCGAGGACTCGGTCGTCACTGCGCTGAAGGCGTCCCAGCGGATGCTGCGACGCGCGGCATCCGATCGCTCCCTGACGCCGGAGATCACCGCTGAGGTCCGGCGGCTCGGCGAGGCGGTGCAGCGGGCCCGGGCGGAGCTGGCCCTCGGCGGTCCGATCGCGGAGGTGACCGCAGCCGTCCACGCGGAGGTGCAGGCAGCATCGCGGCGCCTCGTCGACGCCGACATGGCGGCCATCCGCGCGGACGTCGCCGAACTCGCGGCGCTCGCGGTTCAGCGCGACGCCGAGCTCGACGCGTTCGTCGTGGACGAGAGCGCCCTCGAGTCGCTGTCGGTGCGGGAGATGTCGCCCCTTGCCACGATCGCGGCCGTCGACGCCCTCGTCGAAGCCGTGCGCGTCGACCGCCCCGGCGAGGCGCAGCCCATCCAACCCCTCGCGACCATCTCGGTGACCGAGGACATGGCCACGGCGATGCAGCTGCACGCGCTCGGCTGGAAGAGCGTCTACCACCACGAGATCCTCGCCCACGGTCTCGCCCCTGAAGACCTGCGCACGATGCTGAAGCAGCGGCTGCGGTGGGCGCAGGGCACCATGCAGGTCCTGCTGCGCGACAACCCGCTGCGCAAGAAGGGTCTCTCGGTCGGGCAGCGGCTCATGTATTTCGGCACGATGTGGAGCTACCTCAGCGGGTTCGCCGCGGTCATCTACCTCGCGGCCCCGATCATCTATCTGCTCCTCGGCGTCCTGCCGGTGACCGCGTGGTCCGTCGACTTCTTCGCCCGGTTCCTGCCGTACTTCATCGTCAACCAGATCCTCTTCGTGGTCGTCGCCAAGGGGATCAAGACGTGGCGCGGTCAGCAGTACTCGCTCGCGTTGTTCCCCGTGTGGATCGCCGCGTGCGTCACGGCGTTCGCGAATGTGGTGCTCGGGAAGTCCCTCGATTTCGTCGTGACGCGCAAGGACGGTCGTGCGGCCGGCGGACCGCCCTGGCGCGAGATCTGGCCGCAACTGACGGCGATGGTCCTGCTCGCCATCGCGACCATCGTGGGGATCGGCCGCGTCATCGCGGGCACCGCCGACGGTACCGGCACCCTCGTCAACACCGTCTGGGTCGGATACGACCTCGTCGTCCTCAGCGTGCTCATCCAAGCCGCTCGGTATCAGGGGTTCCAGCCGCCCATCGCTGCGGCGGAACCCACCGCATCCATCGAACAGAAGGAGCCTCCGTGGACATCACCGTGACACCCGCCGACGGGTACGCCGTCGTCGCGGTCGAGGGACGACTCACCGCGCCCGGTGTGGCCCGCTTCCGGGCCGCCGTCGACGACGCGATCGCGGCCCGCTCGGCGCGGGTCGTCGTCGACCTCTCCCGCACGGAGTTCATCGACTCCTCCGGCATCGGGGCCCTGATCGGTGGCCTGAAGGCGGCTCGGCTCGCCGACGGCGACCTCCGGATCGCGGACGTCCCCGAAGCCGTGGCCCGCGTCCTGACACTGACGAACCTCGACCGGGTCCTTCGGGCATACCCGAAGGCGGAAGCCGCGTTCGATGGGCAGTGATCCGGTCGTCCGAGAGGTCACCGGCCCGGCCGAGCTGGCGCTGGTCGATGCGGTCCACGACGCCCTGGATCAGATCTGGCGGGACGTCCCCGGTGTCACGGACGAGGATCGGCTGCTGTTCGCCCTCGCCGTGAGCGAGGTCGCGACGAACGTCGTCGAACATGCCGCGGGTGACGAGCGTCCGACCGTGTCGATCCGGCTGTCAGCCGACGACACCGAACTGGTCGCCGTCATGTCCGACGACGCCGATCCCGCACTGATCCGGCTCGATCAGGTGACCATGCCCGGCGCGGACGCCGAATCGGGGCGGGGCCTGGCGCTCGCGCTCGCCGCCCTGGACGAACTGCGTCACGAGACCGACGATGGCAACGTCTGGGTCCTGCGCAGGGAGCGACGCCCGTCGGCGTGAGCCGCGGATCGATGTCGGGGGGCGAACGTAGACTCGTGGGGACATGAGCGACTCCATCAAGCCCGTGATCGTCGGCGCCGGAGCGTCCCGCCCCGCCGGCGATTCCCGACCCGACGAGGACCTGCTGGCAGGGCTCAACCCGCCGCAGCGCGAGGCCGTCATCCACCGGGGCCCCGCGCTGCTGATCATCGCCGGCGCCGGCTCGGGCAAGACGAGCGTCCTGACGCGGCGCATCGCGTCGCTGCTGCGCACGCGCGAGGCCTACCCCAGCCAGATCCTCGCCATCACCTTCACGAACAAGGCCGCGGGCGAGATGCGCGAGCGCGTGCGGCAGCTCGTCGGTGAGAGCGCCCAAGGCATGTGGATCTCGACGTTCCACTCCGCGTGCGTACGCATCCTGCGTCGCGAGGCCGACCAGTTCGGCTTCACGAAGAGCTTCACGATCTACGACTCGGGCGACTCCCGCGCCCTCATCAAGCGACTCGTGAAGGAGCACGAGGGCGACTCGTTCGGCTTCACCCCCGCGGCCGTCCAGGGGCGCATCTCCAAGCTCAAGAACGAGTTGGCGGATGCCGAGTCCTACGCGCGACAGGCGAACATGAGCGACCCCGCCGAGCGCGTCTTCGTCGACATCTTCGCCGACTACCAGCGCTCGCTGCAGAAGGCGAACGCGTTCGACTTCGACGACCTGATCGCGCAGACCGTCTACCTGTTCCGCGCGTTCCCGCACGTCGCCGACGTCTACCGCAAGAGGTTCCGGCACATCCTCGTCGACGAGTACCAGGACACGAACCACGCCCAGTACGCGCTCATCCACGAACTGACCCGGCCCGTCGTCGGCAAGGCCGGTGACGCCTTCTCCAGCGGCGGCATGATGATCTTCGAGCCCGATGAGGCGCCTGAGGTCGAGGGAGCGTCGCTCACCGTCGTCGGCGACTCGGACCAGTCGATCTACGCCTTCCGCGGAGCGGACATCCGCAACATCAGCGAGTTCGAGCGCGACTTCCCCGGCGCGAAGGTCGTGCTCCTCGAGCAGAACTACCGCTCGACGCAGAACATCCTGTCGGCCGCCAACGCCGTCATCGGCCACAACTTCGACCGCAAGGACAAGAAGCTGTGGACCGACGTCGGCGACGGCGACCCGATCATCGGCTTCACCGGCTATTCGCAGCACGACGAGGCGCAGTTCGTGGCCGACGAGATCGAAGCGCTGCACCGCAAAAGCGTCGATTACGCGCAGATGGCGGTGTTCTACCGCACCAACTCGCAGTCCCGTGCGCTCGAGGAGATCTTCATCCGCTCGGCCGTCCCGTACAAGATCATGGGCGGCACGAAGTTCTACGAGCGCGCCGAGATCAAGGACGCGCTGGCCTACCTCGTCTCGGTCGCGAACCCCGCCGACGAGATGGCGGTGCGCCGCATCCTCAACAAACCCCGCCGAGGCATCGGCGACGTCACCGAGACGGCGATCGCGCGGTACGCGGCATCCGAGGGGATCACTTTCCGCGACGCGCTCGCGAACTCCTCCGCACTCGGCGTCGGCGCGAAGGTGCAGAAGGCGATCGCCGACCTCGACGCGGTTCTCGCCGAGGCATCCGAAATCATGCTGCCGAGCTCGGGCGAGATCGCGCCGTCGACGTCGGTGACCGAGGGGCTCCACGTCCTGCTGAACAAGTCCGGCTACTACGACGCCCTGCGCATGTCGAAGGACCCGCAGGACGAGGCCCGCGTCGAGAACCTCGACGAGCTTGTCGCGGTCACGCGCGAGTTCGCCCGCAACAACCCCGACGGCACGCTGCTCGACTTCCTCACCGAGGTGACGCTGGTGTCGGATGCCGACGACCTCGACGACGCCAGTGGTTCGGTCTCGCTCATGACGATGCACACCGCGAAGGGCCTCGAGTTCGACGCCGTGTTCGTCACCGGTGTCGAGGAGGACCTCATCCCGCACCGCATCTCGGCGGGGGAGCCCGGCGGACCGCAGGAGGAGCGGCGTTTGTTCTACGTCGCCCTCACCCGCGCCCGCAAGCGTCTGCACCTCTCGTTGGCGATGACCCGCGCGCAGTTCGGCGAGGTGTCTGCGGCGATGCCGAGCCGCTTCCTGCAGGAGATCCCGCACGAGCTCATCGACTGGCGGCAATCGCCGGGCGACGTGAACTCGCGCGGCGGGACGCAGTCACGGGCGCTCAACGGGCGGTCGGGCGGATCCCGCTTCGGCGGCTCCAACCGCTACGGCGACGACCTCGTGCCGCTGCCGCCCCGTGAGAAGTCCGACGCGCTCGCGAAGTTCGCCAATCGCATCCCGGCGAAGATCCGCGACAACGGCGACATGGAGCTGGCGGCGGGCGACCGCATCCGTCACGACGATTTCGGCGAGGGCAAGGTCGACATGGTCACCGGCGAAGGCGCGAAGCGCGTCGCGCACGTGCGCTTCGACACCGCGGGTCCGAAGAAGCTGCTGATCAAGGTCGCGCCCATCACCAAGCTGTGAGGAACGTCCGGCCACCCGCATCCCGCGTACCCTGAAGCAATGGCCCTGTTCTCCCGCCGCCCGAAGAAGGACTCCGACCCGAAGGGCGAGGTCCCCGTCGACGCGCAGGCCGACGTCGACGAGGTGCAGCAGGACGTCAACGCCGCCGTCGCGGCCGAACAGGCCGATGACGCGGATGCCGAGCCGGTGCCCCACGTGCCGATCTCGGTCTCGACCTACGGCAAGCCCGTCCCGCGCCCGGCCCCCGAGCCGGAGCGTCTGCCGAAGACGCCCGAGACCGCGCCCGCCCCGAGCGAGAGCCGTCCCGGGATGCCCGACAACACCCTGCTCAGCACGGTGCTGCAGGAAGTCCCCGAAGAGGTCGACAACGCCGCGATCCTCGCCGTCATGCGCCAGGCGCTGCAGGGCACCCTGTACCTGCGCATCCTCGGCGACGCTCGCGCTCAGGCCGCTGCCGGTGAGCCGCTGCGTCTCGCGATCTCGATCGTGAACGACAAGAAGTTCCTGCTCGCCTACACGGGAGCGGCCGCGCTGCAGGCGGGGCTCGGCGACGAGGCGCAGAGCACGTCGATCCTGGCCCAGCCGTCGCAGCGTGTCCTCCGCAACGTCATCGACGCCGGGTACGACGGCATCGTCTTCGACCACGCCGGCCCCGGCCGCCGCATCGTCCTGCCGACGGGCCTCATCCAGCGCAGCCTCGACCAGGCCGACCCCGAGTTCACGATCAAGAACCTCCTCGCCGGCCCGCGTACCGACGAGACCGCCCGCGCCGTCGTCGACGCGCTCGTCGCGCGCGGCGCCTGGATCGCGGCAGGCCCGCGAGCCGACGGTCAGGGGATGGGCGTCGCGGAGGCCCGCTCGGCCGAGGGCGGCCGCTACCTGCAGGTCTTCTCGCACCCGCTCGAGGTGCTGACCCTGCGTCGCGAGGACCAGCCCATGCCGCTCACGGCCGCCCAGCTGGGCGCCGCGCTCAAGAGCGAATCGGGGCTCGACGGATTCCTCATCGACCCCGCCGGCCCGTGGATCCGCATCGAGCGCGCCGAGCTGGATGCGCTCATCACGATCGCCGACGCGGCGGAAGCCGTCGACGCCGCTGCCGACACCGACGACGACAAGGCCTGAGCAAGCCCCTGTCCCCACCCCGGAGTCCGCCCCTAGGGTGGGGCGCATGGCGTCGGAGCGGATCACCCTGCAGTTGCCCGGAGGCAGGGAGCTCTCGCTCTCGAGCCCCAACCGGGTCGTCTTCCCCGAGGCGGGGATCACGAAGCACGAACTCGCCGAGTACCTCCTCGCCGTCGAAGTCCCGTTCCTGCGCGCGAACGGGCACCGCCCGGTGTCGCTCGAACGGTTCCCCGACACGGTCGACGGCGACAGCTTCTTCTCGAAGAACCCGCCGAAGGGGACTCCGGACTACGTCGATCAGGTGATGTGCACCTACAACAGCGGACGCCGGCACCCGCAGGTGGTGCTCGGCGAGATCGCCGCGGCGGTCTGGGCCGTGCAGATGAACACCGTCGTCTTCCACCCGTGGGCCTCCCTCGCGTCCGACACCGACAACCCGGTCGAACTGCGGATCGACCTCGATCCGCAACTCGGGACGGACTTCGCGGATGCCGCCGCCGTCGCACCCGTGCTGCGCGAGGTGCTGCGCGAGGCCGGGCTCGAGCCCTGGCTGAAGACGAGCGGCAATCGCGGCATCCACGTCTTCTGTCCCATCGAGCCGACGCACGAGTTCCTCGACGTCCGCCACGCCGTGATCGCCGCGGGTCGCGAGCTGGAACGGCGGATGCCGGACCGGGTCACGACGAACTGGTGGAAGGAGGAGCGCGGCGAGCGCATCTTCGTCGACTTCAACCAGGCCAACCGCGACCGCACGATGGCCGGCGCCTACAGTCCGCGCGCGCTGCCGGGCGCGACGGTCGCGACCCCGATCACCTGGGACGAGCTCGCCGACGGCGTCGACCCGACCGCGTTCACCGTGCGGACCGTGCCCGAGCGGCTGGCGGACGCCGGGGACCCCTGGGAACGATTGCAGGACTCGCCCGGACGCATCGACACGCTGCTCGAGTGGTGGCAGCGCGATCTCGAGGCGGGCCTGGGCGAGCTGCCGTTCCCGCCGGAGTTCCCCAAGATGCCGGGCGAGCCGCCGCGGGTGCAGCCGTCGCGCGCGAAGAAGGACTGACGCTCAGTCGGCGGTCCGCGGCGTGCCGGCCGTGACCGTGTCGGCCTTCTCCTCGAGGGGTTGTTTGCGTCGTGCCCACCGGGCGGGCGTGTTCGGCCCGTCCCACACCTGGATGATGCCCCACACGGCCGCCGTGAGCGGCACGGCGAGGATCGCGCCGACGATGCCGCCGAGCACGGTGCCGATCGTCAGGGCGATGAGCACCGCGAAGGCGTGCAGCTTCATCGACCGTCCCATGAGCACCGGCTGCAGGAAATTACCTTCGAGCTGGTTGACCAGGACGACGATGCCGACCACGATGAGCGCGATCACCCAGCCGTGCGTCACGAGGGCGACGAGAGCGGCGAGGATGCCGGCGACCGTGGCTCCGACGATGGGGATGAACGCGAGCAGGAAGACGAGGACGCCCAGCGGGATTGCGAGCGGGATCTGCAGGATGAGCAGACCGATCGTGATGCCGATCGCGTCGACGGCGGCGACCGAGGCCGTGCCGCGGAGGTAGGCGCCGAAGGTCTGCACCGTCTTGTGCCCGACCCGCACCGCACGGTCGTAGTCCGACCCGCGGAAGGGGCGGATCAGGAACTCCCAGAGCTTCGGCCCGTCCTTCAAGAAGAAGAACAGTGTCACGATCATGAGGACGAGCCCGGTCAGGAAGTTGGCGACCGCGCTCACTCCGGCGAGCGCGCCCGACCCGAACTGGGCGCTCGTGAGGAAGTCGGTGGCGTTGCCGACCCACTCGTCGATCTGTTTCTGGTCGATGTCGAACGGCAGCGACTCGGCCCAGGCGAGCACGCTCTGGAATCCGTCCTGCGCCTTCTTCGACAGATCGTCGAACTGATCGCGGACGGCATTGACGACCAGCCAGCCGATCCCACCGAGCACGACGACGAACGCGAGCAGCGTGAGGATCGTCGCGAAGACGGACGGGATGCCGCGGCGACGCAGCCAGGCCATGAGAGGCGCCGCCGCCGAGGCGACGATGAGGGCGAGGAGCACCGGGATGACGACGACGGTGAGCTGCAGCATCCCCAGGATGAGCGCGGTCGCGATCACGCCGACGATGATCACCTGCAGCGAGCGGGTCGCGAGCGTGCCGAAGCCGTCGGACCACATGCTGCCCGGCTTGCCGGCGGACGTCACCAGCAGCGGCCTGTTCTCGTCGGGTCGCACCGTGCGGGATGAGGAGAAGAACAGGCCCATGCCGAGACCCTATCGACCCGCCTCCGTCGGTGCGGACCCTTGACTCAGTCGAGCACGTCGGCCAGGTCGTACGCCGAGACGGTCTCGAGCTGATCGAACGTGCACGACCGGGCGTCGCGATCGGGTCGCCAGCGCTGGAACTGCACGGTGTGTCGGAAGCGGTCGCCCTCGAGCTGGTCGTAGGCCACTTCGAGCACCCGTTCGGGGCGCAGCCGCACGAAGGAGGTGTCCTTGGATGCCGCGAAGCGCGACCGGTCGGACTGGCCGGTGACCGCGTCGCCGTCCTCGTCGCGCACGACGAGCGGCGCGAGTTCATCGATGAGCTCGAGTCGGCGCGCGTTGCTCCAGGCCGCGACGCCGCCCACCTGGTGCAGGTGCCCGTCGTCGTCGTAGAGGCCGACGAGGAGCGATCCGACGCCGGAGCCGCTCTTGTGGATGCGGTAGCCCACCGCGACGACGTCGGCCGTGCGGGCGTGCTTGATCTTGAACATCGTGCGTTTGCCCGGCGCGTAGGGGAGGGCGAGCGGTTTTGCGACGACGCCGTCGAGACCCGCGCCCTCGAACTCGGCGAGCCAGCGTTCGGCGAGCGACGCGTCGGTGGTCGTCCGGGTGAGGTGGATCGGATGCGGCACACCGCCCAGCAGGTCTTCGAGCTGCATCCGCCGCTCGGCGAACGGCTCGTCGCGCAGGTCACGGTCGCCGCGGGCGAGCAGGTCGAACGCGACGAACATGGCCGGGGTGGTCTCGCTCAGCATCGCGACCCGCGAGGCGGCGGGGTGGATGCGCTGCGACAGCTGCTCCCACTGCAGCCGCTGCGCGCCCGGCTCACCGTCGGCGACGACGATCTCGCCGTCGAGCAGGCACGGCTCGGGCACGAGACGGGAGATCGCGTCGACGAGCTCGGGGAAGTAGCGGGTGAGCGGCTTCGAGCCGCGCGACCCGATCTCGACCTCGGACCCGTCCCAGCCGACGAGGGCGCGGAAGCCGTCCCATTTCGGTTCGTAGAGCAGGCCGCCGGCCGTCTTGCCCGGATCGGGGATGCCGGGGACGGACTTCGCGAGCATCGGCGCGGGGATCTCGTACATGCGGCCCATCCTGCCCGCCCGGCCCCCGTGCTGGAACGGGGTTGCGGCGACGGGTCAGGCGAACGCGCTCACGCCGGTGATGTCGCGACCGAGCAGCAGTGCCTGCACCGACTCGGTGCCCTCGTACGTGTGGATCGCCTCGATGTCGGCCATGTGCTGCATGACCCCGTTCTCGAGCAGGATGCCGTTGCCGCCCAGCAGGTCGCGTGCCGTCGCGGCGACCCGCCGTGCGGCACGCGTGTTGTGGAACTTCGCGAGCGACGCCTGCGTGGGGCGCAGCCCGCCGGCGGTTTCGAGGTCGGCGAGGCGCCGGCAGTAGAGCTGTATCGCGGTGAGGTCCTCGAGCATGTGCGCGAGACGCTCCTGCACCATCTGGAACCGCGCGAGGGGCTTGCCGAACTGCACCCGCTGCTGCGCGTACTGCAGCGCGGTCTCGTAGCAGGCGGTCGCGTGGCCGAGCGCCGACCACGCCACGCCGGACCGCGTCGCGTACAGCACGGTCGAGGCATCCTTGAACGTCTTCGTGCCGGGGAGGACGGCGTCCGCGGGCACGCGCACGTCGTCGAACGCGATGTGAGCCTGATGGATGCCGCGCAGCGACGCCTTGCCCGCGATGACGGTGCCGGTGTAGCCGGGCCGGTCCTGCTCCACGAGGAAGCAGCGCACATCACCGTGGTGCTCGTCGCCCTCGGCGTCGACCCGCGCCCACACGAAGGTGATGCCGCCCGAGGCGCCGTTGCCGATCCACTTCTTCGCGCCGCGGATGACCCACTCGTCGCCGTCGCGGCGGGCGACGGTCTCGAGCGACACCGAGTCGGAGCCGTGGTCGGGTTCGGTCAGGGCGAAGGCGGCGGGCACCTCGAAGCGGGCGATGGGAGTCAGCCACCGCTCCTGCTGCTCGTCGCTGCCGAAGAGGGCGAGGGTGCGCAGCGCCAGCCCGCCCTGGACGGCGAGGACGGTGCCGAGCGACCCGTCGCCGCGCGAGATCTCCATGTTGACGAGCCCCGCGGCGAGGGGCGAGAACCGGGTGAGCCGCGGGTGGTCGATCCCGTCGTTCAGCAGGTCGAGCTCGCCGAAGCGCCGGGCGATGTCGAGCGGGTACTCGGCGGTGTCCCACGCGTCGCGCATCCGGTCGCCGACCTCGTCGACGAAGGCCCGCGTCCGCTGCCACACGTCCCGGTCGGCGGCCGGGATGTCGGCGAAGACGGCGTAGTAGTCGGTGTCGAGGGGGCCGAGCACGTCGTAACGGCCCGAGGCGCCGCCGGGCAGGGGAGTGGTCATCGCGCCAGGATACGCCGGGTTGGCATCCAGTTCCACCGAGGGTGGAACGGCGTATCAGGCTCTCCGTGTCACCGGAGGGAGCCGAGCCGACGTGCGACCTCGGCGGGCGGCATCCGTCGGGGGAACGTCGCGACGACGATGTCGTCCGCCGCCGGCGGCTCGGGGTCGGGGTGCACACCGAAGCGGCGGAGCAGCTCGTCGTAGGCGGACTCGAGGACGGCGGCGGGGACCCGCTTCGATCCGCGCAGCAGTCGACGCAGCACATGGTTGTGCACGGCGGTCACCGCCGCGGCGAAGGCCACGGCGTCGACGGGGTCGAGCCCGGGGACCGAGCGTCGCAGGTAGTCGTCGAACAGGCGCTCGTAACGGAAGACCGTGACGATCTCGCGGTCGCGGAGCGACGGTACCTGACGGACGACGGCGTAGCGGCGCCGGGCGACCTCGGGGTCGGCGGCGAAGTGGCGGTACACTTGCACCGACGCCTCGCACACGGCCGCCCACGGGTTCTCGTGGGGCTCGGCGAGATACGTGCGGAGCATCTCGAGCAGGACCTCGTGGTCGGCGAAGACGACGTCGTCCTTGCCGCCGAACTGCCGGAAGAAGGTCGATCGCGAGACGCCCGCCGACTGCGCGATCTGCTCGACCGAGGTCTGCTCGTAGCCGTGCTCGGCGAACAGCGCGAGCGCGGCGGCCACCACTGTGCTGCCCGTGGGACGGAGGTCGTCGGCCATGGAGGGAAGCCTAGTCCGGCGGCCGTCTGTCAAGGCCTGTGCCGTCTGCGACGCGACACCGTTGACTCGGCCCATGTCCTCCCTGTGGAAGCAGCACCTCTCCGAGTCTCCCGGCATCCCCTTCACCCCCGGCAGTCGCCACGAGGTGGTCGTCGTCGGTGCGGGACTCACGGGACTCGCGACCGCGTACGAGCTCGCGCGGTCCGGCGTCGACGTCGCCCTCGTCGAGCGCGGCGGCGTCGGCGAACTCGCGTCGGGATCGAACACCGGCAAGGTGTCGCTGCTGCAGGGGACGACGCTCTCGTCGCTGCGATCGGGGCACCCGGCATCCCTCGTCCGGGCCTACGTCGAGGCGAACCGCGACGGCTTCGCGTGGATGACGGACACCGCCGACCGTCTCGGCGTGCCGCTCACCTCACGCACCGCCTACACCTACGCCCAGGGCGACGAGGGCCGGCGCTCGGTCGTGAAGGAGTACGACGCCGCGCGCGAGGCGGGCCTCGCGGTGCGCCTCGTCGACGACGCCGAGCTCCGCGAGGCGGCCGTGCCGATGGTGGCCGCGGTCGCGCTCGACGACCAGCGCGCCGTCGATCCGATGCAGCTGCTCGCGGCGCTCGCCGACGCGTTCGTCGCCGCGGGCGGGACCCTCCATCTCGGCGTCCACGTGCGCGGGGTGAAGGTCTTCCCCGAGCCGCGGGTGGAGACCGACCTGGGGCCGCTCCTCGCCTCGCAGGTCGTGGTGGCCACCGGCATCCCGATCCTCGACCGCGGGCTCTACTGGGCGAAGGTGAGCGGGATGCGGTCGGCCTGCGTCTCCTTCACCCTCACCGCTCCGCTGCCCGACGGCATGTACCTCTCCGCCGACGAGCCGACCCGTTCGGTGCGCACGATCCTCCCGGGCGACGGACCCTCCGACGTCGCGCAGATCGTGGTCGGCGGAGCCGGCCACCCCGTCGGACGCACCGCGTCGGAGCGCGCGATGCTCGATGAGCTGTCGCAGTGGGCGCAGCAGACGCTGCCGGTGGGGGAAGAGACCCACCGGTGGTCGGCGCAGGACTACGTCTCGCACAACCGCATCCCGTTCATCGGCGCGATGCCGCGCTCGCTCGGCCGCGTCCGTTTCGCGACCGGCTATGCCAAGTGGGGGCTGACGAACGCGCCCGCGGCGGCGCTGCGCATCGTCAGCGAGCTGCGTGGCGAGAGCTGGCGTGACCGGCCGCGGTGGATGACGCAGATCGGCACGCGTCTGACGATGCCCGCCGACATCGCACAGGGCGCGGTCGAGAACGCGAAGGTCGGGCTCGCGGCGGCGAAGGGATGGGCCGCCGCCGAGGCCGAGGCGGTCCCGGTGCCGCAGCCGGCCGAGGGGGAGGGCGTGGTCGCGCAGCGCGGCGGCCGTCCCGTCGGGATCTCGACGACCGGGGGCGAGACCCGCGCGGTGAGCGCCGTGTGCCCGCACCTCGGCGGAGTCCTCGAGTGGAACGACCTCGAGTGCACGTGGGACTGTCCGCTGCACGCGTCGCGGTTCGCGGCATCCGGGGAACGCATCGAAGGCCCCGCATCGCGAGGCCTCCGACGCGTGGACTGACTCAGCCGGCCGCGGCAATCACCCCGGTGATGATGAGGGTGATGAGGGTGGTCCACAGCACGATCGCGAGGCCCTGCCAGAAGAGCACGGTGCGCGTCGGCACACCGGTGCCCTTGAGGGCGGCCGCGGTGAACTGGGTGGGCAGGATGAGCGGGCCGAGCAGGCTCACCCCGGGTGTGCCGTAGCGGTGGTACGCCTTCTGGAACTTCTCGGAGCGCGCCGACACGGGCTTCTCGGCCGCTCCGGCACGGGTGGTGACGGCGGTGCGCACGCGGGCGGTGGCGAGCACGACGATGGCGACGCAGAGGAAGTTGCCCGCGGCGCCGGCGAGCGCGGCGACGACGGGGTGGATGCCGCCGATGATGCCGATCGCGGCCGCACCCTCGCCCTCGATGAAGGGGACGGCGCCCGCCAGGGCCACGATGAGCGGCTGCACGAGGTCGGGCACCTGCGCGACGAGGTCCTGGAAACCGGCGACGAGGTCGGAGACGGGGTTCGACATGATGTCCTCTCGGATGCGGCGACCGGATCTCGTATCGCCGTGTTCCCATCCCACCGAGGATGCGGTGGCGGCGGCAGTGCTGCGGCGTCACCTCGCGCCGGGAGATGCGATGACCCGAGGGGTGACATTCGTCATGGTCGTACTGTGGCCGTGTGACCAGCCCCGACCCGACCCCGACGCGCACCGCCGTCTCCCTCGCCCGCGGGGTCACCGCGACCGGGTGGTACATCGCGTCCTCGATGGTGACCTTCCTCATCGGTGCGCTGCTGGTGTGGGGTGTCATCGTCCTCGTCGCGCGCGGCGGCTGGCGCGACCCCGTCACGCTCGTGGGGTTCCTCGGCTTGTCGACCGTCGTCGTCGTGACGACGATCGTGCTGCTCGCCCGCTACCGCCGCGACGGCGACCTCGATGACACCGACCGTCCGTCCGGCGGTCGGCGTTTCCTGTCGCTGCCCGTCGTCGCCGGCGTGCTCGCATCAGTCGGCGTCGGCCTCGTGTCGGCCTCGGCGCTGCTGGGGGCGGCGCTCGTCGGCACCGTCCTCTGCCTTGTCAGGTGGGCCCCCGGCATCCGCTGGCGCGGTGTCGTGCTGCTCGAAGTCGCCCTCGCCATCCTGTGGGTCGTCGAACTCAGTCGGGCGTCGGGGGGCAGCGACGCCTTCCTGCCCGCGTTCTTCGCGCTCAGCCTGCCCGCGATGCAGGCGCTCTCGCTCTGGTCGTGGGACGTCGTCCTCGAACTCGACCGCGCGCGCCGGACCGAGGCGCGGCTGGCCGCGGTGCAGGAACGCCTGCGTCTGGCGGGCGAACTGCACGACCTGCAGGGGCACCACCTGCAGGTGATCGCGCTGCAGCTCGAACTCGCCGAGCGCATGATCGGACGCGACCCGGATGCCGCCGCGCACCGGATCGCGCTCGCGCGCGCGTCCGTCGACGAGGCGCGCGAGGGCACCCGGTCGCTCGCCGGCCGCTTCCGCGGGGTGCCGCTGCCCGACGAGCTCGCCAACGCGGCGGACCTGCTGCGTGCGGCCGGTCTGGAGGTCACCCTCGACGTCGCCGCGGATGCGGCATCCGCTCCCGCCGACCTGCTGGGGCCGGTCGTCCGCGAGTGCACGACCAACGTACTCAAGCACGGCGGCGGCCGGTGGGCGCGGCTCGGTCTCGAGCGCGCGGGACAGTACTGGCGGCTGACCGCCGCGAACGATCCCGGGCCCGGCTCGACCATCGGCGCGGGCGCCGGGCTCGAGGGCATTGCCCACCGGGTCGGCGTCGCCGGGGGCGACGCCGTCACCCGCCGTGAGGACGACCGATTCGAGCTCATCGTGACCGTCCCCGCCGACGGAGGCCCCGCATGATCCGCGTGCTCATCGCCGACGACGAGGACATGATCCGCACGGCGCTCGCCGCCCTGCTCGGTCTCGAGGACGACCTCGAGGTCGTCGCGGAGTGCGCCGACGGCGAGAGCGCCGTCGCTCGCGCGCTCGAGCTGCGCCCCGACGTCTGCCTGCTCGATCTCGAGATGCCCGGCATCGACGGCGTCGAGGCGGCCGCCCGCATCCGTCAGCGCATCCCGGCTCGGTGCGTCGTCGTCACCCGCCACGCGCGTCCGGGGGTGCTGCGCCGTGCGCTCGGCGCGGGGGTCGACGGCTTCGTGCCGAAGTCCCGGCCCGCAGGCGACGTCGCCGCCGTCATCCGCGAGGTCGCTGCAGGTCGCCGGTACGTCGACCCCGAGATCGCCGCCGACGCCCTCAGCGACGAACGCTCCCCGCTGACCGACCGCGAGCTCGACGTGCTGCGCGCCGGCGCCCGCGGCGAGACGATCGCCGACATCGCGGCATCCCTCCACCTCTCCGCCGGCACCGTCCGCAACCACGTGTCGTCGATCCTCGGCAAGCTCGGCCTCGCGACCCGCCAGCAGGCGGCGATCACGGCGCGCGAACGCGGCTGGATCTGACGGATGCCGCACGAAGAGCCCCTGTCGGGCGGCAACGCGAGCGGGGCCGTCGTCCGCATCGGCGACACGGTGCGCAAGCCGTGGACGGCGTCGACGCCGAGCGTCATCGCCTACGTGCAGGCGCTGCGAGCGGCGGGTGTCGACGCGCCCGAACAGCGCGGGCGGGACGATGCCGGGCGGCAGATCCTGGAGTACGTCCCCGGTGAGCTCGCGATCGGGCGCGGGCTGATGTCGGCGGGCGAGCTGCGGCGCGTGGGCGCGATGGTGCGGGCCATCCACGACGCGAGCGCCGCGTACGCGGTACCCGCCGACGCCGTCTGGGAGACCGCGATCCCGGCGCCCGGCGCCGAGCTCATGTGCCACAACGACCTCGCCCCGTGGAACCTCGTCGTCGGCGAAGACCGGTGGGTCTTCATCGACTGGGATGCGACCGCCCCCAGTACACGGCTGTGGGACCTCGCCTATGCCGCGCAGGCGTTCACGCTCAACGACACCTCGGTCGTCGCCGCGGAGGCGGCGCGCGGACTCGCCGCCTTCGTCGAGGGCTACGGCGCCGAGGCTCGGCTCCGCCGCGAACTGCCCGAGGCGATGGCGCAGCGGACCGCCGCGATGCACGACCTCCTCCGGACATCGCACGAGGCCGGCGCCGAGCCGTGGTCGTCGATGTTCGTGGACGGGCACGGTGCGCACTGGCGGAACGTGACGGCCTACGTCGAGCAGCACCGGCGGGTCTGGCGCGCCGCACTCGAGCGCTGAACGCACCCCCGCCGAACGAGGGTGCTCCCGCGCGGGGCACTCAGGCGCGGGTAGTAGGCTTTTCGACCGGGCGATCTCTCGACATCGAGATAATTCCGCGCCCGTCACCCCCACCGTCGCCCAGCGAAGGATTGCAGTGGACCTTTACGAGTACCAGGCACGAGACCTGTTCGAGAAGTACGAGGTGCCGGTGCTCGCCGGCATCATCGCCGACACCCCTGAGGAGGCGAAGGCGGCTGCCGAGAAGATCGGCGGTGTCGTCGTCGTCAAGGCTCAGGTCAAGACCGGAGGTCGAGGCAAGGCCGGCGGCGTCAAGGTCGCCAAGACCCCCGACGAGGCCTACGCGGCAGCCGAGGCCATCCTCGGCCTCGACATCAAGGGCCACGTCGTCCAGCGCGTGATGGTCGCCCAGGGCGCCGACATCGCCGAGGAGTTCTACTTCTCGGTGCTGCTCGACCGCTCGAACCGCTCCTACCTGAGCCTCTGCTCGGTCGAGGGCGGCATGGAGATCGAGGAGCTCGCCGTCGAGCGTCCCGAGGCGCTCGCGCGCATCGAGGTCGACCCGCTGCAGGGCATCGACAAGGCCAAGGCCGTCGAGATCGCGAAGGCCGCGAACTTCCCCGAGGACCTCGTCGAGAAGGTCTCGGACGTGTTCGTGAAGCTCTACGACGTCTACAAGGGCGAGGGCGCGACGCTCGTCGAGGTCAACCCGCTCGTCCGCACCGGCGCCGGCGACATCGTCGCCCTCGACGGCAAGGTGTCGCTCGACGACAACGCCAGCGAGGTGCGCCACCCCGAGCACGAAGAGCTCGAGGACAAGGGCGCCGCCGACCCGCTCGAGGCGAAGGCGAAGGCATCCGGCCTCAACTACGTCAAGCTCGACGGTCAGGTCGGCATCATCGGCAACGGCGCGGGCCTGGTCATGTCGACCCTCGACGTCGTCGCCTACGCCGGCGAGAACCACGGCGGCGTCAAGCCCGCCAACTTCCTCGACATCGGCGGCGGCGCGAACGCGCAGGTCATGGCCTCGGGTCTCGACGTCATCCTCGGCGACGAGCAGGTCAAGAGCGTCTTCGTCAACGTCTTCGGCGGCATCACGTCATGCGTCGCCGTCGCCGAGGGCATCGTGAAGGCCCTCGAGATCCTGGGCGACGCGGCCACCAAGCCGCTCGTCGTCCGCCTTGACGGCAACCAGGTCGAGGAGGGTCGCGCGATCCTCGCAGAGGCCAACCACCCGCTCGTCACGCTCGCCTCGGGTATGGACGAGGGCGCCGACAAGGCCGCCGAGCTGGCGAACGCCTGAGACGCGCCGAGACTACCGAGACACAGGGACAACAGACATGTCTATCTACCTCAACAAGGACTCCAAGGTCATCGTCCAGGGCATCACCGGCGGTGAGGGCACCAAGCACACCGCCCTCATGCTGAAGGCCGGGACGAACGTCGTCGGCGGCGTCAACGCCCGCAAGGCCGGCACGACCGTCACTCACGAGAAGCCGCACGAGGGCGAGGTCGACCTCCCCGTCTTCGGCTCGGTCGCCGAGGCCATCGAGAAGACCGGCGCCGACGTCTCCATCGCGTTCGTGCCGCCCGCCTTCACGAAGGACGCCATGATCGAGGCGATCGACGCCGAGATCCCGCTGCTCGTCGTCATCACCGAGGGTGTGCCCGTCGGCGACACCGCCGAGGCGTGGGCCTACGCGAAGAGCAAGGGCAACAAGACCCGCATCATCGGTCCGAACTGCCCCGGCATCATCACGCCCGGCGAGGCGCTCGTCGGCATCACGCCCGCGAACATCACCGGCAAGGGCCCCATCGGCCTCGTGTCGAAGTCGGGGACCCTGACCTACCAGATGATGTTCGAGCTCCGTGACCTCGGCTTCTCGACGGCCATCGGCATCGGCGGCGACCCGGTCATCGGCACGACGCACATCGACGCCCTCGAGGCGTTCGAGGCCGACCCCGAGACCAAGGCCATCGTCATGATCGGCGAGATCGGCGGCGACGCCGAGGAGCGCGCGGCCGACTACATCAAGGCGCACGTGACGAAGCCCGTCGTGGGTTACGTCGCCGGCTTCACCGCTCCCGAGGGCAAGACCATGGGCCACGCCGGCGCCATCGTCTCGGGCTCGGCGGGCACCGCGCAGGCCAAGAAGGAGGCCCTCGAGGCCGCCGGCGTCAAGGTCGGGAAGACCCCGTCCGAGACCGCCGACCTGATGCGCGCCATCATCGAGGCGCTCTAAGCCACACGAACGAGGGGGCGGATGCTGCGGCATCCGCCCCCTCGTCGTTCCCGGAACGCCCGTGAACGACCTCGACGTGGGGGCGGTCAGACCCCGAAGGCGGCTTCGATGGGGCCGCGGGCGAAGTACAGGACGAAGCCGGCCGCGACGATCCAGAGCAGCCAGTGGACCTGCTTCGCCTTGCCCGAGAACGTGTTGAGCACGACCCAGCTGATGAAGCCGGCGCCGATGCCGTTGGCGATCGAGTAGGTGAGCGGCATGACCGTGGCGGTCAGGAACACGGGCAGCAGGACGTTGAAGTCCGACAGGTCGATGTTCTTGATCTGCGTGAGCATGAGCGCGCCGACGAGAACGAGCGCGGCCGCGGCGACGAAGCCGGGCACGAGGCCCGTCACGGGCGTGATGAACATCGCGAGCAGGAACAGCACGCCGGTGACGACGTTGGCGAGACCGGTGCGGGCTCCCTCGCCGATGCCCGAGCCGGACTCGACGAAGACGGTCGCGGAGGACGACGAGGTGCCACCGCCGACGACGGCGCCGACACCCTCGACGATGAGCGCCGACTTGATGCGCGGGAAGTTGCCGCGCTCGTCCGCGAGTCCCGCCTCGCGCGCGAGGCCGGTCATCGTGCCCATGGCGTCGAAGAAGTTCGTGAAGACGAGGGTGAACACGAACATGACGAGCGCGAGCACACCCACCCGTCCGAGGTCGAACCCGAAGTCGACGGCGCCCACGAGGCTGAGGTTCGGGGCCGCGAAGATGCCGTTCGAGAGCCCGAAGTCGGCGATCGGCGTGAAGATGTTCACGATCGCGGCGAGGATTGTCCCCGCGACGAGGGCGATGAGGATCGCGCCCTTCACCCGCAGGGCCATGAGGATGCCGCCGATGAGCAGCGTCGCGATGAACAGGAGCGTGGCGGGCGAGGTGATCGAGCCGCCGACGCCGAGCTCCAGCGGGGTGCCCTCGGCGGGGTTCACGAATCCGGCGTTGACGAACCCGATGAAGGCGATGAACAGGCCGATGCCGACCGTGATGGCGAGCTTCAGCTGCACGGGCACGGCGTCGAAGATCAGCTTGCGCAGGCCGGTCGCGGCGAGCAGCACGATGATGAGACCGTTGATGACGACGAGCGCCATCGCCTCGCCCCACGAGACCTGTCCGACGACAGAGAACGCGACGAAGGCGTTGATGCCGAGACCCGCCGCGAAGGCGAACGGCAGGCGCGTGACGAGGCCGAACAGGATCGTCATGACGCCGGCGGTCAGGGCGGTCGCCGTGGCGACGGCCGCCGGCGCGAGGGTGAGGCCCTCGACGTCGGGCGTCGACAGGATGGCCGGGTTCAGGATGACGATGTAGGCCATCGTCACGAACGTGACGACGCCGCCGCGGATCTCGGTGCCGACGGTGGAGCCGCGGTGGCTGATCTCGAAGTAGCGGTCGAGGAACGACGCGGATGCCGGGGCTGCGGCCCCGCGGGACGAGCGGGATGTGGTGCTGTTCACCCTCCGAGGGTAGTGCGTCCTGGCGGGCCTCGCGGGGCGGGCGTATCCTCACCGCATGCACCGCATCTTCGGCACGCCGTTCGCCGCGGTCTACCCGCTCTACCTCGCGAAGGTGGAGCGCAAGGGGCGTACCAAGGCCGAGCTCGATGCGGTCGTGGAGTGGCTCACCGGCTTCGACGACGCCGCCCTCGCCCGGCAGATCGAGAGTGAGGCCACGTTCGAGCAGTTCTTCGCCGCCGCCGAGCTGAATCCCGCCGTGACGCGGATCACCGGGGTCGTCTGCGGGGTGCGCGTCGAGGAGATCGAGGACCCGTTGATGCGCCGCATCCGCTACCTCGACAAGCTCGTCGACGAACTCGCCCGGGGCAAGGCGCTCGAAAAGGTCCTGCGCGTCTGATGCGTCGGTCCGCGCCGGAGCGGGAGCCCGGCGGGAGGCCTGCGCGCGGGTAGGGTCGGTCTGTTGTGAATCGCCTGCTCGTCTCCCTCCTCGCCGCCGTCGACGCCCTCCTGGCCGTCGCGGTCGGTGTCGGTGTCGTGCTCGCGCCCGTGACCCTCGTCTGGATCTTCGGGATCGGCGGCGACGCGGACTGGGCGGCGTTGTGGCCCGCGGCCGCGACGATCTGGCAGCTCGGCCACTTCGCGCCGGTCGCCGTCTCCCTGCCCGCCGAGCTCGTCGTCTCGGGCGGTCTGCCGTCGGGCGGTGCGCAGTTCACCCTGTCGCTCGCCCCCACCGCCCTCGCGGCGTTCACCGCGATCTCGGCGTGGCGCTCCGGCGCACGCGCGGCGCGGGCGGGCGCGTGGGTGACGGGCGTGGCCGGCGGCACCGTCGCGGTCGCCGTCGTGTCCACCCTCATCGCCCTGTCCGGTCGCGCCTCGATCGCCGCGGTCGACCTGCTGCCCGCCGTCGCCGGCCCGACGCTCGTGTTCGCCGTTCCCGCCCTCGTCAGCGCCGTCATCCGCGCCTGGAACGACGGCGACGACGGCATCATCGATGTGCTCTCCGAGCGGCTCCCCGACGACGTGCAGGAAGCAGTGGATGCCGGTGCCCGCGGCGTCGCGATCTGCGTCGCCGGGATCGTGGCGGTCGGTGCCGTCGTCCTCGCCATCCTGTTCTTCGCCCGCGGCGGCGAGGTCATCGCATTGACGCAGGCCGCGCAGGCCGATCTCCTCGGCGTCGTCGTGCTTGCCCTCGGCAGCATCCTCTACCTGCCCACCCTGGTGATGTGGTTCGCCGGCTTCGCGGTCGGCCCCGGCTTCGCCGTCGGCACCGGGACGGCCGTCGCCCCGGCGGGGACGAGCCTGGGTGTCGTCCCCGGCATCCCTGTCTTCGGCGTCATCCCCGACTCGACGTCGGGGTGGCTGCTGCTGCTCGGACTCGTGGTGGTCGGCTTCGGCGCGCTGGCCGGCGCCGCGACGCGCAGCGCCCTGCTGGTGGGACCGGGGGCGGATGCCGAGCCGCTCCGCCCGCGCCTGGTCGCCCTCGCCATCCTCGTCCTCGGCACCGGGGCCGTGGTCGCCGTCCTCGCGTGGGCGGCGCAGGGGTCGCTCGGCCCGGGCCGCCTCATCCACGTCGGGCCCGAGCCCTGGCTCGTCGCCCTCGTGGCGGCCGCCGAGGTGGCCGTCGGTGCCGCCGTCGTCCTCCTCTCACCGCGCGGTGAGGACGCCGAGCAGCCCCTTGTGCGCGAGACGCCGGCGACGACCCCGACCGCCGAGTCCCGTCCGGCGCCGGCCGCCGCGGTCTCGCCCGATGAGTTCCCCACCACCCCGCTAGACTGAGCCGGTGCTCACGGTCGCCGTCCTCATCTCGGGCACGGGATCCAATCTGCGTGCCCTTCTCGACGCCGCGAGCGACCCCGACTTCCCCGCGCGCATCATCGTGGTGGGGGCGGACCGGCAGGCCGACGGCTTCGCCCACGCGGAGGCGTACGGCATCCCGACCTTCATGGTCCCGTTCCAGGAGTTCGACAGTCGTGAGGCCTGGGGCGAGGAGCTCCTGGCGCACCTGGACGTCTGGGAGCCCGACCTCGTCGTCCTGAGCGGGCTCATGCGCCTGCTGCCCGCCGCCGTCGTGGCGGCGTGGGCGCCGCGCCTGATCAACACGCACCCGGCCTATCTGCCAGAGTTCCCGGGCGCTCACGGTGTGCGGGATGCGCTCGCCGCCGGTGTCACCGAGACCGGCGCGAGCGTCATCGTCGTCGACGACGGCGTCGACACCGGGCCGATCCTGGCGCAGGAGCGCGTGCCGGTGCTCCCCGACGACACCGAGCACACCCTTCACGAGCGCATCAAGCCGGTCGAGCGCCGGCTGCTCATCGACGTCGTGCGTCGCATCGCGACGGGCGAGCTCGACCTCACTTCCTGAACCGCACCCGAACGCCCCCGACCCGAGGAGTTCCCGCATGGCCGGACCGCAGATCGATCCCTCCCTCTACCGCGACCGCGACGTCGTGCCGGTGCGCCGGGCGCTCGTGTCGGTGAGCGACAAAACAGGGCTCCTCGAGCTCGCGCAGGCGCTCGCCGCCGCCGACGTCGAGATCGTCTCGACCGGCGGATCCGCCGCGCTGCTGCGCGAGAACGGCATCGCCGTGAAGGACGTGTCCGAGATCACCGGCTTCCCCGAGTCGCTCGGCGGACGCGTGAAGACGCTGCACCCGAGCGTGCACGCAGGCCTCCTCGCCGACCTGCGGCTGGAGGACCACGAGACCCAGCTGGGCGAACTCGGCATCCTTCCCTTCGAGCTCGTCGTCGTGAACCTGTACCCGTTCGTCGAGACCGTCGCCTCCGGGGCGGAGGGCGACGCGGTCGTCGAGCAGATCGACATCGGCGGACCGGCCATGGTGCGCGCATCGGCCAAGAACTTCGCCAACGTCGCGATCGCGGTCTCGCCGGAGTCCTACCCGGCGATCATCGACGCGCTCGGGCAGGGCGGGACGACCCTCGCGCAGCGGCGGGAGCTCGCCGCCCGCGCCTTCGCGCACACCGCCGCCTACGACCGCGCCGTCGCGACCTGGTTCGCGGAGGAGACCCTCGAGGGCGAAGGCGACCTGCCGCAGCACCTCACGATCAAGGCCGAGCGTCTCGCGACGCTGCGTTACGGCGAGAACTCGCACCAGCGTGCGGCGATCTACACCCGCGTCGGCGGGCACGGCATCGCGCAGGCGACGCAGCTGCAGGGCAAGGAGATGTCGTACAACAACTACGTCGACGCCGATGCCGCGCTCCGCGCCGCGTTCGACCTGATCAAGCCGGCCGTCGCCATCATCAAGCACGCGAACCCGTGCGGCATCGCGATCGGCGCGCCGCAGGCGCTCGACCCGATCGCGTCGGCGCACCTGCGCGCGCACGAGTGCGACCCCGTGTCGGCGTTCGGCGGCGTCATCGCCGCCAACCGCACCGTGACGCTCAAGATGGCGGAGAACCTGCGCGACATCTTCACCGAGGTCATCGTCGCCCCCGACTTCGAGCCCGAGGCGCTCGAGGTCTTCAAGCTGAAGAAGAACCTGCGTGTCCTGCAGCTGCCCGCCGACTGGCGCCAGGAGCCCATGGACGTGCGTCTGGTCTCGGGTGGCCTCCTCCTGCAGGACGCCGACCGGTTCTCGAACGAGATCGAGTCGCTCGTCGACTCATGGCAGCTCGTGTCGGGCGAACGTCCCGCTGACGACCAGCTCGAGAACCTGTCGTTCGCGTGGAAGAGCTGCCGCGCCGTGAAGTCCAACGCGATCGTGCTGGCGAAGAACTCCGCCACGGTCGGCATCGGCATGGGGCAGGTCAACCGCGTCGACTCGTGCCGCCTCGCCGTCGAGCGGGCGGGGGACCGCGCAGCCGGATCGGTCGCGGCATCCGATGCGTTCTTCCCGTTCGCCGACGGACCGCAGGTGCTGCTGGATGCCGGGATCACGACGATCATCCAGCCGGGCGGGTCCGTGCGCGACCAGGAGGTCATCGATGCCGCTCAGGCCGGCGGGGTCACGATGTACTTCACCGGGGAGCGTCACTTCTTCCACTGAACAGGTGGCGGCGGACACTAGCGGGTCGGAGCCGGGGGAGTTCTCCCCATCGAAATCGGTCCCGTCGTTCGCCTAATGTCGTCGCGGGAGGTTCCGCCATGGGAATGATGCTGCCGAACGAGCTCATCTGGGTGATGGAGAAGCTCGGCTTCGACTGGCCTGACATCGATGAGGACGAACTCCGCCGCGGCGGCCAGATCATCGAGGTGTTCCGCACGGAACTCGAGGGCAAGCTGCAGGCGATGGACCGCAAGGTCAACACCGAGCTCGCCGTGGCGCTGCGCGGCCAGGCGGGCCCGGCGTACGTCGGGGCCTGGAACGCGAACCGCGCCCAGAACCTGCAGAAGCTGCTCGACATCCTCGGGCCCGTGCCGACCGGGGTGGACATCGCCGCCGGTGCCGTCACCGCGCTCAAGATCAAGGTCATCGCCGACGTCACCTCGACGATGATCGCGCTCGTCGCGATGCTGACGAACCCGATCACCGCCGCCGGGGCCGGCCCGATGCTCATCATCAAGAAGAAGCTGCTCAACGCTGCCGTCGACATGGCTGTCGAGCAGGTGCTGAACCAGGTCCTCCCCATGGTCATCGAACCGCTCGCGAACGAGCTGCCCGGTGTCATCATGGCCGCCCTCGACTCGCCCATCGTCGAGGCTGTCGCGGGCGACCCCGACGAGTTCTACGCCGACCTGCAGGCTCTCGAGCAGGCGCAGGGCGAGATGGAACAGCACGCCGCCGACGTCGAAACCCTCACGGAGAGGCTCATGTCCGACCTCGCCGGCCTGAACATCGGGGGCGATTGACCGTGCGGGACGCCGTGGTCACCGACGACGATCTGAGCGCCGCCATCGTCGCTCTGCTGGGCTGGGGGACGTCATCGCACCCTCGCTCTCGCGCGCAGGAGACCCCGGGCGGGGTCTCGCCCCTCGAGGATCGCGCCCAGGCGGCAGTGACCGAGTGTCTCGCCATCGCTCCCGATTGGACCCGCGACGACCTCCCCACGGCGGGTCGCCGAGCGCGGGCGCAGATGGTGGCGCGGCATCCGGAACTCTCGTCGGGCGCCCTGGATGCGCTGGCCTGGGCCTACACGTACAACTGGCGATGAAAGGGAGTGAGGTGAGTCATGAGGATCGGTAGCGAGGTCGTTCGACCCATGATGAATTCGCTCGAGGGGATGCCTGTCCACGTCCGTCAACTCGCGCAGATGTTCCGCAAGCACGGGCAGAAGCAGAATCAGAGCACGAACCGGGTGACGGACCTCGACGCGACAGACGTGCCCCAGCCCCTCCGCGACGGCTGGAAGAAGGACTCCTGGCACACGCCGGACCGCATCGTCGGATCGGGGAAGCCGAATCGGCCCTACCCGGCGGAATACCTCGACGCCGACTACATCCAGCAGCACCTGCAGCGGTTCGAAGGTGGCGCGACTCGGTTCTACCGCAGCGAGAGCCTGGACCGTTACGGGCCCGGCAATCAGGGCACGACGTTCGTGTTTCCGACCTCCGAGATCGACAACATCATCCAGCAGGCCGACGGTGACCCGAAGAAGCTCGGCGTCATGCTCGGCTTGGGGGAGAACTTCTTCGTCGATGCCAACGGCAACGCCGTCGACATCACGCGGGCCGACTTCAGCTACGAGGAGATCGTCAACGGGAACCTCAGGATGCCGCGGGGTAACGAAGCCGGCGCGAACGAGGCGTGGATCCCCGGCGGCTATCTGCCCGAAGGGATCCCCGAGGCCGTGCTGAACACGCATCCCGATGCCGGTCGCGGTGACCCGTCGGCCGGCGGGACGTGGGGCTCGTACACGCCCTTCCGACTGTGACCCTCGGCGACGCGGGCGCGGTCCGATACCCGGAGCGATTCGAGATCCACCGGCTCGAGGCCCTCGGCGAGAACCCGTATCTGACCGACGACGATGCCCGCCGCCGGTACGAGGACGGCAAGGGACTGAGCGTGGTCGCGGCGTCGACCCCGCCGACGTGGTTCCTCGATGTGTCTGTACGCCGCCACCGGTTCTCGGTCACGTTCTACGCACCGACGAAGACGCCGATCCGCCGGGTCGGGTGGGAGGAGACCGACGGACGCCTGCTGCGTCGGAGTGCGGTCGATCTGTTCTATCCCGAGGGCGATCCGGGGCGGCGCGTACCGTACTCCCAGCTGCTGCGAGTCGAGCACCGCTGGTACGCGGACGGCGTCGTCCACATCGAGCGCTCCTCTCCGATCGATGAGGACCTCGTCATCGAGATCAGCGCGCCGCAGGAACTGCGGTGGCTCGACGTCCCGGCCTTCGGTGACTGGGGGCCGGTCACCGCGGCATCCGCTCCGCCCGAGTTCGCCCGGTTCGACCTGGATGCGATCGACGCGGCCGAGGCGTACGCGCGTGCGGAGATCGCCGCCGGTGGTTCCGCCTCCGAGCAAGGCGGCTGGATTCTGCCGGCATCCGATACCACCGTCCTCGACGCGGTCACAGCGCTCACCCGTTTCGAGCCGGTGCCCTCGGCGGTGCCGGTGATCGAGCGGGACGCGGCCAGGATCGTGCCGGTGATGCTGCAGGGCACCGCGCCGCGCGCATCCGGGCGGGATGCCGCGGAGGAGCGTCGACGCGTCGACGATCGTGCAGCGGGGCTTGCCGGAGCCTTCGAGTACGCCGCCGGGCGACCGATCGATCTGCCGCTCGACGGACGCGGCGACGGACCGGTGGCCGCCTACGCGACGGCGCTGCGCGCAGTCGGCGTTCGGGACGCGCGATGGTGGGTCCTGAACGAGACCGGCGTCGTCCTCGTCCGCTCCGGAGATCCGGAGGCGGGCGATCTGGCGCTCGCGGTGCACCTCGTGCCGGCGCGCTGGGTGTCGGGGCGCGGTGCGACGACGTCCGGACGTGCGCCCGCCGACCTGCAATGGTCGAGGGCGGACATTGAGCCATGGACGGCCTGAAAGCAAGACCTGGGTGGCCGGCGATCGTCGTGGCTACCCTGACCGGGGAGGGGCATCATGGGCATCGGTGAGGTCATCAGACCGTTGAAGAACTCGCTGGACGGCGTTCCCGTCCACGTGCGTCAACTCGCGGACATGTTCCGTAAGCACAGTCAGCGCCAGGACCTGAACCGCTCGCAGGTCACTGCGCTCGACAACGTGAGCGGTGCGTGGCGCACCGACACGCACTGGACGCCGGACGCCGTCGTGAGCTGGAAGGGCGACGCGCCCGACCCCGGCGAGTACCTCGACGCCGACTACATCTCCCAGCACCTGGCGCGTTTCGACGACGGCGCCAGCAGGATCTACTTCTCCGACACGCTGCACACGTACGGCCCCGGGCAATGGGACGGCTCGACCTTCGTCTTCCCGACGTCCGAGCTCGACGAGATCATCCGCAACGCCGACGGCGACGTGAACATCATCGCCGATCAGCTCGGCATGGAGCGCAGCTGGTTCTTCGACGACAACGGCGATCCGCTGCCCCTCGAAGTCCGCCATTTCGACCCCTCCGAATTGACGAACCTCCGGATGCCGTCCGGCAACGAGGCGGGCGCGAACGAGCACTGGATCCCCGGCGGGTATCTGCCCACCGGCATCCCTGAAGCGGTCATCGACATCCCCTCCTCGGCGACGGGCGTGGGGCGCAACCTCGACGGCGACTACAACCCGGGCTTGTGGCCGGGCACGGCGCAGAGGTTGGACCTGAACTCATGACGCAGCCCGACGCGACCGTCTCGGGAGAGCCCTGGCTCACGGGCCATGTGATCGACGCGGCCGACGTCCGCTCGGAGGACGGCGAGGGCGCCCTCGTCAGAGCCGGCCGCATCGTGGACGAGATCGAAGCGCGGCTCGTCGGAGCCCGCGTCGACGAGCCGGACGCCGAGCTGATCCCGGGGACGCCGCTCCTCCGCCGCGGCGACGTGTCGATCGTGCCCCTCTCGTGGGAGCCCGCGACGAGCGACGAGATTCGCGCGGCCGTGCGCGAGCGCGCCAGCGAACTGTGGCGGGGCATCCGCAGCGCCTGCGAGTACCGTCACGGCGTCGCCCTGGCCGTGGAGCCGGGCGACGGTGCGCCACCCAACGCCTATGTGCGGGCGTTGCAGCGACACGGGGTCCGCCGCGCCGACTGGTGGGGCTCCGACGACCGGGCGATCGTCCTCGTCGTGCACGGCGAACCGCTCCCGGCGCCCGCGTCGGCCAGTGCCGTCCACATCGTTCCTCTCGGATGGCTGTCGACGACCCGGCCGACGCGCAGGATCCCGCCCGTGGACCTGACGTGGTCGCCGGCGACGGACGGTCGTGGGGGCGACCGATGACAGCCGCGACCCGGCAATCGACGATCCTCCCCGAGGAGGCGAGGCGCGCGCTGGTGAGCGCGTACGCAGCGCCGGCCGCAGCGGTCGAGGCGACGGATGACGGTCTGATCGAGGGGGCTGTGCCCGTGTTGGTCCGTGGGGACGCGCGGATCGTGCCGCTGGCGGAGTGGCATTCCGCGGGAACACCTGCGGACGCCGAGGAACTCTGGCATTCGTTGAGCGCAGCGTGCCTGTATCGCGCGGGCAACTGGTCGCTGCTGGACGTCGACGCCGAGCGCGACGACGCGATCAGCGATTACTCGGCGGCGCTGCGCGCTGTCGGTGCCACTCGGGTCCGGTATTGGATCTATCCGGACGGGGTCGGCGTGGCGCTCGTGCGAGCCGGGGACGGGTCCCCGGAGGCGACGCTATCCCTCGCCCTGCACCTCGTTCCCGACGGGTGGGTGTTCCACCGGTCGCCCGGCCCGAGCCAGGACGTCCCCGACCTTCGGTGGTCGTGGGGAGACGTTGACGCGCTCAGCGCCGATGACCGAGGACTTAGTCTGTGAGAACGCTGATGAGAGGGCTGAACCGATGAGTGCGATCGCGACGGATGTGACCGTGCGTATCTATGGTGCGAGCGAGCTGGGAGTGCTCGCGCAGACGGCTCCGGGACCCGCGCACCCGCGGGTCGAGTACGTCGGCGGTGAGGTCTTCGTCGGGCTCGATCACCGTGATCGGGGCTCCGCCGTCACTCAGGGGGAGACGGAAGGGGCGGATGCCGGGTTCCGGGACGCCCTGCGCGCTGCGGTCTCGCTCGTCGGTGAACTCCCCTCCGCGGTGGAGAGGGCGGTGGTCATCGAGGACGAGGCGCTCGCCGCTGCGGTGCTGCTCGAGCCGTCGCGGGTGGCGGGGCTCGAGCTCTCCGGCGACCCGGTGGTGTTCCCGTACGCCCGTGATCGAGTGGTCATCGTGGGTGCGGAGGATCAGGCCGCCATCGCGCGGACGCTGGACGTCGCGGAGGAGCTGTTCGATGCGGACCGGCCCCTGGTGAGCGCGCACCCGATGGTGCGGGCCGACCAGGGGTGGGCGCCGTTCCCGTGGCGGGAGCGAGTGCCGGAGCTGGCGATGCGGTTCGAGCGCGTGCTGCGGTTGTTCTCGGTGCGCGCGTACGACGTGCAGACCGTCGCACTCCAGCGCCCCGACGTGCACATCGCGCCCGCGAAGATCCGGGTGCTGGAGTCGGGAGTGACGACGACGTTCGCGACGTGGCCGCAGGGCACCGCGACGCTCCTGCCGGTGGTCGACAACGTCATCATCGCCGACCCGTCGGGGACCCTCAGCGTCGCGACGCTGACCCAGTTCCTCGACGCCGCCGGTGACGCGGTCGTGCGCACCGGGCTCTCACCCGCGCGCTACTTCGTGCCCGGCGATCAGCCCGCAGCACCGACGGCATGATCTGGGAGATCGATCAGCCGGAGGACCGGCCGGACGGCGTCGACGCGATGGGTCGGCCCGACCCCGCGTACGCGGCCGCCCTGGGCCTCGTCCGTGCACCGTTCGGTCGTCGATCCCTCGCCTTCCTCCTCGACATCCTCATCTGGGCCTTCCTGCAGCTGCCGCTGTGGCTCGGGGCCGTCCCGCTGCTCCTGAAGCTCGCGACCGGGGCGATCTCGCCCTATGGACTCGTCAACCACCCCGGCTTCGTGCTGGCCGCCGTGATGGCGAGTATCACCGTGGCGCTCTCACTCGCCTTCCTCATCGTGCAGTGGGTCCTGCAGGCGCGGCGCGGGCTGACGATCGGCAAGGGGTTCACCGGGCTGCGGAGCATCAACGTCCGCACGCTCGAGAAGCCCGGCGCCGGAGCCGTCCTGCTCCGTGCGCTCATCGTCGGCCTCGCCGGCGTCATCCCGGTCATCGGCACCGCGGTCATCCTCGCTTCACCCACCTTCGACCCGCAGGAGCGGGGCCGCGGGCTGCACGACCGTGCCGCGCGGATGTGGTTGGTCGACATCCGCCGCGGCTTGAACCCGTATGACGAGAAGCGGATGCGGATCGCCCGGAAGACCGTCAAGGCGGAGCCTGTCCCCGAACGCCCGGAGCGCCCGTCGCTCGCCACCCCCACCCGTCCCGGCGCGCGTCCGGACTACCGTCCCGGCAACCGCATCAGCGCGGGGGTCCTCGGCGTGAATCGCGGATCCGACGGCCGCCCTGCGGCGACGGAGGATGCCGCGGCGTCGGCCGCTCCGGGGGTCATCGACGCCGCCCCCGGCCTCGCGACGCCCCGCGCCGCGCCCGCCCCGACGCCGGCACCGGCCCGTGAAGCCGCGCCCGCATCCGCACCCGAGCTCGTGCCGGCACCGGCCCGCGAAGCCGCGCCCGCGCCCACAGCCGAGCCCGCACCCCAGGTCGTGCCCGCGCCGTCGCCCCGGTGGGGTCTGCGCTTCGACACGGGGGAGACGGTCGCCGTCACCGGGCCGCTCCTGATCGGTCGCGATCCCGACCCGGCGAGTGCACCGGGTGCCGAGCCGCACCGCCTGCTCGACGAGAGCCGTTCCCTCTCGAAGACCCACGCGATTCTGACGCCCACCGCCCACGGGCTCGAGGTCGTCGATCGCGGGTCCACCAACGGCAGCGCGGTCGTCCGTGCGGGCGTCGAGACAGCGGCCGTCGCCGGGGTGGCACTCGCCGCGGCCGTAGGCGACACCATCCGCCTCGGAGACCGCCTCGCCGAGGTCGTCGCACTGTGATCGTCCCGCCCGCACCCGTCCGCCCGACGCGTCCCCACCCCATCGGAGAAGAGCAATGCGGCTGAAGCTCACCCTGCACCGGCACGACGACGACCCCGTCGACATCGTCGTGACAGCCGACTCCACGGCGACCGTCGGCGACGTCGCGCGGTACATCGCAGCATCCGATCCCGCCCGGTCGACCACTTTCGCCGAGGACGACGTCCTCACCCTGTCGGTCGCGCCGCCGACCGCGTCCCGCGCCGTCGAACTGCCCCACGACCTGCCGATCGGCGAAGCGCCCCTCGGGTCGGGGTTCGCGGCATCCATCGTCAACTACGGCGCCGGATACATCCGCGCCGGACGCGGCGAGACCGTGGGCATCCTGAGGGCCACCGCCGGGCCGCTCGCCGGACAGGAGTTCGCCCTGTCGGCAGGTCACGTGACCATCGGGCGCGACCCGAGCAACGACGTCGTGCTCACCGACCCCATGGTCTCGAAGCGCCACGCGCGACTCGAGGTCGGTGCGCACGCCGAGGTCGTCGACCTGAACTCCGCCAACGGCGTCCTGGTCGACGGCGTCGAAGTGCAGCGTGTGCGCGTCGAGGACGGTCGGCCCTTCGTCATCGGCGCGACGACGCTCGTCGTCTACCTCACGAACGCGTGGGACGGTGCCGCCGCCGACGACCCGATCATCGAGCGTGGCGGCGGGCTGCTGTTCAACCGCAGTCCGCGCGTCGAGGTCCGCTACCCGGGCACGCGCTTCAAGCCGCCGCGCCTGCCCACCGAGAAGATCGGCAAGATCTTCCCCTGGCCGATCATGGTCGCACCGATCCTCATGGGTGCCGCGCTGTTCGCGCTCAACGGCAACCCCCGCTCGCTCCTGCTGATCGTCATGACACCGCTCATGGCGTTCGGCAACCTCATCAATCAGTCGGTCCAGAGCCGCAAGAGCGAGGACCACGAGCGACTGCTCTTCGAGCGGCAGTTCGAGCAACTGGAGGAGGACTTCTTCCGCGGCAAGCCCGAGGAGGAGGCGGCTCGCAACGCCGAGGCGCCGGCGGTCGCCGACGTCTTCGAGGAGGCGATGCGGCTCGGACCGCTGCTGTGGACCCGACGTCCCGAGCACTGGAACTTCCTCGCCCTGCGACTCGGGACCTGTTCGCTTCCCGCGCGCAACGGGATCGACGACGCCGAGACGCCCGACGGGCTGCCCGAGTACATCGACCGCGTCGATCGGTTGCGGCTGCGCTACGAGATGGTCGACGACGTCCCCGTCTTCGAGACGTTCCCCACCTCCGGTTCGATCGGCATCGCCGGTCCGCGCGCGCTCGTGGCCGATGCGATGCGCGGCGTGGCCGTGCAGGTATTCGGCCTGCACGCGCCCAACGACGTCGTGACCGTCGCCTTCTCGGACTCCTCATGGACGCCGGAGCTCGAGTGGCTCAAGTGGCTTCCGCACACGACCGCCGAGCGCAGCCCGTTCCGCTCGGCGCCGCTGGCCGACTCCGCGCCGAGTGCCGCGGGCCTGCTCAACTCGCTCGAGGAGTACGTCCGTCGCGCCTCCGGCGGTGGCCGCGAGGGCGAGCCCCGTGGCCCGTTCAAGGACGATTGGAATCCCCTCCTCTACGGTACGGATGTCGCTCGTGCCGCCGAGGACCGCGTCCGCACGCCCCCGATCTCGGTGGTCGTCTTCGTCACCGGCGATGCGCCGGTCGACCGCGGGCGCCTCACCGACGTCCTCGAGCGGGGCGCCGATCACGGTGTCCACGCCGTGTTCATCTCCGAGACGGTCGAGTCGCTGCCCGCGGTCTGCCGCAGCTTCATCGAGCTGCGGAACGACCTCGCCGATGCGCGGGTCGGTCTCGTCCGCAACGGCGAGGCCTTCGAGCACGTCGCCGTCGAGGGGGTCTCGAACGCCTACATGGAGATGTTCGCGCGACGCCTGTCGCCGGTGGTGGATGCCAGCACGGTCGTGCACGACGCGTCCGACATCCCCAACTCGGTCAACTTCCTGCAGCTCATCGACCCCGCGATCGCCGAGAACCCGCACGCGGCGATCGAGCGCTGGCAGCAGAACAACACGATCGTGGACCGCACGCCGACGCCGCGGCCCCGTCTGAAGAAGGCCGGAACGCTCCGCGCGATCATCGGGCAGGGGCCGAGCGACGCGATGGCGCTGGACCTGCGGACGCAGGGACCGCACGCGCTCGTGGGTGGCACGACCGGTTCGGGCAAGTCCGAGTTCCTGCAGGCGTGGGTGCTCGGCATGGCCGCCGCGCACAGCCCCGACCGCGTGACCTTCCTCTTCGTCGACTACAAGGGCGGCTCGGCCTTCGCCGACTGCGTCGACCTGCCGCACTGCGTCGGCCTCGTCACCGACCTCAACCCGCACCTCGTCCGCCGGGCGCTGACGAGCCTGCGCGCAGAGCTGCAGCACCGCGAGCACCTGCTGAACCGCAAGAAGGCCAAGGACCTCCTCGAACTCGAGAAGCGCCAGGACCCGGAGTGCCCGCCGTCGCTCGTGCTCGTGATCGACGAGTTCGCCGCCCTGGCCTCGGAGATGCCCGAGTTCGTGGATGGCGTCGTCGACATCGCCCAGCGCGGCCGCTCCCTCGGCATCCACCTCATAATGGCGACCCAGCGCCCCGCCGGCGTCATCGAGGACAACCTCCGCGCGAACACGAACCTGCGCATCGCCCTCCGCATGGCGGATGAGGCGGACTCGCGCGACGTGGTGGACGACGATGTCGCGGCGAGCTTCCCCGCGTCGGTCCCCGGGCGCGCGATCGCCAAGACCGGCCCCGGCCGCCTCGTGCCGTTCCAGTCCGCCTACACCGGCGGCTGGACGAGTCTGGAGGACACCGCGGTCGCCGAGGTGCGCGTCGCCGAGCTGCGTTTCGGTGCGGCCGCCGAGTGGGAGCCCGACCGCCCCGCCGAGTCGGACTCGCACGAGGAGGACCTCGGGCCGAACGACCAGAGGCGCATCGTGTCGAACCTCGTGACCGCGTGCGAGGTCGCGGGTCTGCCGCGCCCCCGCCGTCCCTGGCTCGACGACCTGTCGGCGCTGGTCGACCTCGCGAACCTTGCGAACGAGGGCGACACGCGCATCCCCATCGCCCTCATGGACGTGCCCGAGAAGCAGCAGCAGGAGCCGGCGTTCTTCGTTCCCGATCGCGACGGATCGCTCGTCGTGTACGGCACGTCCGGGTCGGGCAAGTCGACTGTCCTCAAGACGATCGGCACGGCGGCGGGCATGCGACCGGACCGCGGCCGGGTCAACGTCTACTGCCTCGACTTCGCGACCGGCGCGCTCGGCGCGCTGTCGGCCCTCCCGCACGTCGGGTCGGTCGTCGACGGCTCGGACGTCGAGCGCATCCAGCGCCTGCTGCGCACCCTCGACGGCGAGATGGACCGCCGCGCGTCGGCATTCTCGGCGGCCAGCGCCGCGACGCTGCAGGAGTATCGCGAGATCGCGGACCCGAACCTCCCGCGCATCATCCTGCTGATCGACAACTTCCCCGAGTTCAAGAAGGACTGGGAGGTGGCGCCCGGTCGCGGCCCGTTCTACCGCACCTTCATGCGTATCCTCGGCGAGGGTCGCACGCTCGGGGTGCACACGGTCCTCACGGCCGACCGCGGCAACGCGGTCCCGAGCGCCGTCGCCTCGAACATCTCGCGCAAGGTCGTCCTGCGGATGGGCGACCCGTCGCAGTACATGCTGCTCGGCACTCCGCGCGACGTGCTCGACGAGCAGTCCGTCCCCGGCCGCGCCGTCATCGACGGTCACGAGGCGCAGATCGCCGTCCTCGGCGGGACCTCCAACGCCGTCGAGCAGACGAAGGCGCTCGGGGTCCTCGGCGACAAGCTGCGCGCGGAGGGCGTGCGCGATCTCCCCGAGATCGGTGCCCTTCCGACGGCGGTGCCGGCCACGGACATGCCGGCCCGGGTCGACGGGATGCCGGTGTTCGGCGTCGCCGACGACACCCTCTCGGCGCACGGTTTCGAGCCGATCGGTTCGTTCGTGATCTCGGGGCCGCCGGCATCCGGTCGCACCAACGCTCTCAAGTCGCTCGTCATCGCGATGGAACGCTTCGACCCGGGCGTCCAGCTCTACCACTTCGGCAGCCGGCGCGCCGAGCTCAAGGACTTCCGTCCGTGGGTGAAGAGCGCCACCCGTCCCGACGACGAGAAGGAGCTGGCCACCGAGCTGGCCGAGCTCATCACGCGGGATGTGTCGGAAGGCCGCATCCTCATCGTGATCGAGGACATGCCGCACCTGTCGGACGGCCCCGCCGACCGCCCGATGCGCACCCTGCTGCAGGCGATGAACGACAGTGAGCACATGCTGATCGGCGACGCCGAGATCTCGCGGGCGAGCGGCAGCATCGGTGTGCTGGGGGAGTGGAAGGCGGGCCGTCAGGGCATCGTCCTCAAGCCGGACACCTACGACGGCGAGGCGATCTTCAAGACGCCGTTCGGTCGGGTCAAGCGGTCGGACTTCCCCGTCGGTCGAGGCATCTTCGTGCAGGCGGGTCGCTCGGTCACCGTGCAGATGCCGCTCGTCGCCGATGTGGCACCCCCGCCGCAGCCGACGGTCGCGCCCCCGACGACACGGGCGGCCGCCCGCGAAGCGGTGACGGCGGATGCCGCGGGTACGACGCTCGGTGCCTGACCCCCGATGAGCCG
This sequence comes from Microbacterium sp. NPDC064942, assembly GCF_049545525.1. Classification (NCBI taxonomy): domain Bacteria; kingdom Bacillati; phylum Actinomycetota; class Actinomycetes; order Micrococcales; family Microbacteriaceae; genus Microbacterium; species Microbacterium sp. NPDC064942. The sequence continues at coordinate 63,699 of NZ_JBMWDR010000001.1, forward strand.
GGGACTTCTCCCCATGTACCTCACGGCCGATCTTGCCTACTCTCGCTGGGGAGGTGATGCGCTGTGGGCATGATGCTGCCGAACGAACTGATCTGGGTGATGGAGAAGCTCGGATTCGAATGGCCCGACGTCGACGAGGACGAACTGCGACGCGGTGCGCAGATCGTTTCGCACTTCCGGGACGACCTCGAGGACTCCCTGCAGGCCATCGACCGGAAGGTGAACGGCGACCTGGCCGCGGCGATGCGAGGCCAGGCGGGACCCGCGTTCGTCTCGGCTTGGAACACCAACCGGTCGCAGAATCTGCAGAAGCTCGTCGACCTGCTGGGGCCCGTCCCGCCCGGGATGGACATCGCTGCCGGCGTCGTGCTGGGGCTCAAGGTCAAGGTCATCGCCGACGTCACGACGACGATGATCGCGTTGGTGGGCATGCTCACCAACCCGATCACGGCGGCCGGTGCCGGCCCGATGCTCATCATCAAGAAGAAGCTTCTGAACGCCGCGGTCGATGTCGCGATCGAGCAGGCGCTGAACCAGATCCTGCCGACGGTCATCGAGCCGCTCGCCGATGAATTGCCCGCCGTCGTCATGGCCGCGCTGAACGCTCCCGTCGTCGAGGCCGTGGCCGGCAACCCTGATGAGTTCTACGCCGACCTGCAGGCGCTCGAGCAGTCCGAGGAGGAGCTCGATCTGCGCGCTGCCGACATCGAATCGTTGATGGACCGGCTCATGGCCGACCTCGCCGGACTGAACATCACGGGGGACTGACACATGGCTCGAGTCGGAGACGAACTCATCAAGCCGATGCTGCGGGCGCTGGACGACATCCCGGTCCACGGTCGGCAGCTCGGCGAGATGGTGCGAGGCTTGCGCGGCAAGCAGCGACGCAACCGCGACGGCGTCGAAGACATCGACACGTTCGATGTCACCTTGCGTCCGTTCAAGCGGAACAAGAAGCACGACCCGGTCGAGTACGACCGTCAGTACAACGAGCAGATGGATGCCCTGCAGCAGATGCCGCTGTCCGACTGGCTCCGCAACCGTACGGAGTACGTGCAGAACGGCCGCACGCCCGATTCGCTCCGGGCGCAGGAGTATGCGCGCGTTGCCGCCCTCGACGACAAGATCCTCGAGCTGAGAGCCGGAGGGATGTCTAAGGCGGATGCAGAGAGCGCCGCATCGCAATGGATGCGCACGCAGGCTGCGACACACCGGCTCGACGGCATCGCAGGTGGTGATGTCACCGACATTTCAGGAGTAGGTGACTCGAGGATCAATTCGTCGCTCGGCTCGCAGTGGCGCACCCGGGTGGGCGACATTGATGCTGCGGTCGTCCAGTTCGTCCAGAAAAATCCAGGTGTCAACCTTGACGACGTCTACATGAACGTCGTGTTCAGATAGGTTGATCGAATGGTAGAGATCGCAGATTTCGTCCCGCATGCTCCGGTGGAGCCGGAGGTGGTCGCTGCGTACCGTGACCGGGTTCCCGCGGAGATCGTCGAGATCTGGGAGGAGTACGGTTACGGCACTTTCGGGGAAGGCTTCATCCGCGTCATCAACCCCGGCGTGTACGAGGCGGAGCTCGGCGACCGCATCGGTAAGACACAGGGTGACGGAATCGCGATCCCCGTCATGGTGACCGGGCTGGGAGATCTCATCACGTGGGAGCCGAGTCTCAACGGGCTCGTCGTACTCATGTTCAGGAGCAACCGCGGTACGGGCATGGGCAAAGCCGCTACTTTCCTCGGTCTGTTGAAGCTGGACGGCTCGGATTACTTGTCGGAGAAGCTCGGGTGGGATGTCTTCCCCGAGGCGGTCCAGCAGCAGGGGGCGCCCGCATTCGACGAGTCGTTCATCTTTGTTCCCCTCCCTTCCTTGGGCGGACCTGGCACGGTCGACACCCTGCAGAAGCGTCAGACGCTGTCGGCTATTCAGGTCATGGTCGACCTGCAGGGGCCCATCGGTCACTGATCGGCCGCACCTGGGTTTGTCCCTAGGTTGGAGACCATGGTTCAGATCGCAGATTTCGTCCCGCATGCTCCGGTGGAGCCGGAGGTGGTCGCTGCGTACCGTGACCGGGTTCCCGCGGAGATCGTCGAGATCTGGGAGGAGTACGGTTACGGCACTTTCGGGGAAGGCTTTATCCGCGTCATCAACCCCGGCGTGTACGAGGCGGAGCTCGGCGACCGCATCGGTAAGACGCAGGGTGACGGGATCGCGATCCCCGTCATGGTCACCGGCCTCGGTGACCTGATCACCTGGGAACCGAGCCTCGGCGGCCTGATCGCGCTGATGTTCCGTAGCAAGCGAGGCGCGGGTTTGGGCAAGGTGTCCAGCTTCCTGACCTTGACGCGTGCAGGCGGCGCACGTCACCTTGCGCGTGTTCTGGACTGGGGTGTATTCCCACAAGCGGTCGCGGCCCAGGGCGCGCCGGACTTCGATGAGTCGTTCATCTTCGTTCCGCTGCCGTCGTTGGGTGGGTCGGGCACGGTCGATACGTTGCAGAAGCGGCCGACGATCTCCGCCGTCCAGGTCATGGTCGATCTCCAAGGGCCTATCGGTCACTGATCGGCCACTGCCGGTTCTAGGTTGGAAACCATGGTCCAGATCGAGGATTTCGTCGCGCAGTCGCCGGTCTCGCAGGAAGTCATAGCCGCGTATCGCGACCGAGTTCCCGCGGAGATCGTCGAGATCTGGGAGCAATACGGCTACGGCACGTTCGGTGAGGGGTTCATCCGCGTGATCAACCCTTCAGTGTTCGAGGCTGAGCTCGGCGATCGGATCGGGAAAACCCAGGGCGACGGTATCGCGATCCCCGTCATGGTGACCGCCCTGGGCGATCTCATCACCTGGGAGCCGAGCGTCGATTCACTCGTTGCGATCATCTTCCGGAAGTTCGAGACGGTGGGTCTGGGTTCGCCCAAGACCTTCCTCGGCCTGACTCGCCTCGACGGGGCGGAGCACCTGGAAGAAGAATTCGCGTGGGACCCCTACCCGGAGGCAGTTGCCCGTCAAGGGGCCGTGACGTTCGACGAGTCGTTCATCTTCGTCCCGCTGCCGTCGTTGGGCGGACCTGGCACGGTTGACACCCTGCAGAAGCGCCCCACCATCTCGGCCATTCAAGTAATGGTCGATCTGCAGGGTCCCGTCGGTCACTGAAGTCGGCCGCGCCTGGGGTCAAGACTGTCCGCTGGCTCGAGTCGGAGACGAAACCACCATCGTCATCGTCGATAGGTTGTGGGCATGATCGAGTTCGCTGACTTCGTCGAGCATGCACCTGTCGAACCCGAAGTCGTGGCTGCCTATCGCGATCGGGTTCCCGCGGAGCTGGTCGAGGTCTGGGAGCAGTACGGCTACGGCACGTTCGGGCAAGGTTTCATCCGCGTCATCAATCCCGCGGTTTACGAGGCTGAACTCGGCGACCGAATCGGCAAGACCCAGGGTGACGGTGTGGCGATCCCCGTCATGGTCACTGGGCTGGGAGATCTCATCACCTGGGAACCCAGTCTGGGTGGACTTGTGGGTCTCATCTTCCGCGAGAACAGAGGCGTCGGCCTGGGGGACGTGGATTCATTCCTTCTTCTCACCGAGGCGGTGGGCGTGGACCATTTGGCCGCGGAGTTCAACTGGGGCGTCTTCCCCGAAGCGGTTGCGACGCAGGGCGCACCGGACTTCGACGAGTCGTTCATCTTCGTTCCCTTGCCATCCCTGGGCGGCCCGGGCACGGTCGACACACTTCAGAAACGCCCGACCCTCTCCGGGATCCAGATGATGGTCGACCTACAAGGCCCCATCGGGCACTGAGCGCACGCTCGGAATTGCGCTGTCGACCAGCCCTTCGCCTCGGCGAGCGACCGGCCCGACGGAGGATTGTCAAGAGGGGACTTCTCCCCATGGGGCGGGGGAGACCTCTTCGCTAGCATCGTTCACGCGGGGGAGGAAAACGGTTCTCCGCACCACGACGACACGCTGGGAGGCGGGTTCATGGCTCACGATTTTGGTGCAACATACAGCGAGATGGAGAGCGCGGCGCAGCGCCTGCGCGATGGTCGTCAGACCGTCACCGACACGCTGAAGGAGCTCCAGGGCATCATCGACGACCTGGTGCAGGACGGCTTCAAGACCGAGAACGCGTCCGAGGCATTCTCGACCGCGTATTCGGAGCTCACGACGTCGCTCGACGACGCCGCCGAGGCCGTCAACGACATGGCGCAGGCGCTCGACCGCATGGCGGACCGCATCCGCGACACGGACGCCGAGCTCGCCGGCGGTTGATCCCTCGACACGATCACGGGCCGCGATGCGATCTCATGATCCGCATCGCGGCCCGTCGCCTGCGTTCACGATGATTAGGATCAGGATGACGAACGGAGTGTCGCGACGATGACCACCTCGCAGACCTACTGGTACAACCTCTCGACCCAGTCCGTGGTGCGCGACGACGAGCGCCCGTCGGAGGACTGCCTGGGCCCGTTCGCCAGCGCAGCCGAGGCGGAGGACTCGCCCGCCGTGCTGCTCGAGTACGCGAAGAGCTGGCTCGAAAGCGAAGAGAGCGAGCCGTACCGGCAGATGGCCGAGGAGCTCGGCGACGACACCGACCGCATCTGATCAGCGGATGCGAGCCTCCCGCCGCACCGCGGTCGCTGCTGTCGCGGTCGCCGTCCTGGCGTTGAGCGCGTGCGCGCCGGCGCTCCCGCCGTCCGTCGTCCCCGACAGCACGGTCACCGTCGGCTGGGCTGGTCCGGTGACATCCCTGAACGCCCGGGTCGATCCGACGCCGGGCAACCGCGACATCGCGGCGGTGACCCGATCGTCCTTCGGTCGCGTCGTGGACGGTGAGGTCGTCCCGGACGAGTCGTTCGGCACGGTCCGCATCCTCCAAGAAGACCCGTTCACGGTCCGCTACGACCTGGCGGAGCCGTCGTGGTCTGACGGCATCCCGCTCGACGCCGCCGACCTCGTCCTCGGATGGGCGGCATCCGTGGGTCTGCTGTCCGAGGACGGCCCGTCGGATGCCGCGCTGGCGGCGCCCCGTCCGAGGATCGACGAGTTCGCGCGGTCGATCGACGTCACGTTCGCAGCCCCGACCATCGCGTGGCAGACCGCGGTGTCGGCGGACGCCCCGGCGCACACGGTCGGCATGCGTGCCTTCGACCTCGACGACCCGATGGAGGCGAAGCAGGCGGTCATCCGGGCCGTCCTCGAGCGGGATGCCGGTGCCCTCGCCGCGATCGCGGAGGTCTGGAACATCGACTTCACCGTCTCGGGCGACACCGTCGACGCCGATCTCGGGCTCTCCAGCGGCCCCTACGTCGTCGCAGACATCGAGGACGAGGGCGCGAGCGTCACGCTGGCGCCCAACCCGTCCTACACCGGTGCGGCCGCGCCCAAGTTCGCCGACATCGAGCTCGTCCCGCGCGGCGACGATCCCGTCGCGGCGGTGGGGGAGTCGCTCGACATCGTCTCCCTGAGCCCGACCCCCGACGACCGGGAAGCCGTCCGTCAACGCGAGCGACGGGACTTCGTCGTGCAGACGACGCACGACGGCACCATCTGGACGCTGCTCCTCAGCCCCGACGGGATCTTCACGGAGCGCGCCGCGCGCGCGGCCTTCCTGCGTGTCGTCCCCGCCGACGAGATGGTCGCCGCCGGTGCGGGCGAGTGGGCGCAGGTGTACCCGAAGACCACGTCGATGGTCACGGCGCCGGGGTCCCGCGCCTTCGACGTCGTCACGGAGGATTCCGGATTCGCCGAGGCGCTCGGCACGCCGGCCGACGACGCCGCCCTGGACCGGACGGCGGCGGGTGTCCGCGACGACGCGCGCGTGTGCGTCCTCTACGACGCCCGCAACGGCTTCGCCGAGGGGGCGTTCGGCGCTCTGAAGACGGCGGCCGCCGAGGCGGGATGGGACGTCGTCGACTGCGCCACGGACGACCTCGACGCCGCCGTGAAGGCGCCCGGGTGGGATGCCGTCATCCGGCGCGTCCGCGTGCCGCAGACCCCTCGGGCCATCGCCCAGCAGTGGGGCACCGACGGATCGTCGAGCCTCGTCGGCCAGGCCGACCCCGCGCGGGACGAGCTGATCTCGACGCTCCAGCAGACCGTCGACGTCTACGCCGCGCGGGATCTGCTCGCCCGGATCGAGTCGACGATCGTGCAGGCCGCCGTCGCACGGCCGCTCGCCGCCGTACCGCGCGTGACGATCGTCGCCCCCGACGTCACCGGGGTCACGGTGCGGGACGGTGACGACGCTCCGCTGCTCTCCGACGTCGCGGGGTGGACGCCCACCGGCTGAACCGCGGCATCCGCTGTCGTGTCCGATTTCCGCGAGTCGGCGTCGGTGGCGCGTGTCAGGCTGGAGCCATGACGATCGTGCCGATGACCTTCGACGAGCGGTACCGCGCGATCGACGCGCGGGACGCGCGGTTCGACGGACAGTTCGTCACCGCCGTCCACTCGACCGGCATCTACTGCCGACCGAGCTGCCCGGCCCGCACGCCGAAAGCCGTGAACGTCACCTTCTACCCGACGAGCGCCGCCGCGCACGAGGCCGGTTTCCGTGCGTGCAAACGCTGCCTTCCCGAGGCGACCCCGGGCTCGCCGCAGTGGAACCTCCGCGGCGACGTCGCCGGTCGCGCGATGCGCCTGATCGCCGACGGCGTCATCGACCGGGAAGGGGTGTCGGGGCTCGCACGGCGTCTCGGCTACTCGGAACGCCACCTCACGCGTCTGCTCGCCGCCGAGCTCGGGGCGGGCCCGCTCGCCCTCGCGCGGGCCCACCGGGCGCACACGGCCCGGACCCTGCTCGTCGACACCGAGCTGCCGATGGCCGACGTCGCGTTCGCGGCGGGCTTCGGCAGCATCCGTCAGTTCAACGACACCATGACCGAGGTCTTCGCGCTGTCGCCGACCGAGCTGCGCGCGAGTCGGCGGGGCGGGACCACGGCCGCCGGCCGCATCGACCTCGTCCTGCCCGTGCGCGAGCCCTTCGACTCCGTCGGCCTGTTCGGGTGGATGCGCGCCCATGCGATCCCGGGTGTCGAGGTGGGTGAGACGGCGTCGTTCGCGCGCACGATCCGGCTGGACGGCGGACCGGCGTGGTTCGAGGTGCGGCAGGATGCCGCGGGACGGATGCGGCTGCGCGCCGACCTCGCCTCGTTGCGCGACCTCGCCCCGCTCTTGTCCCGCGTCCGTCGCCTGTTCGACCTCGACGCCGACCCCGCCGCCGTCGACGCGGCGCTCGCCGCGCACCCCGAGCTGCGGCCCCTCGTCGCGCGGGTGCCCGGCGTGCGTCTGCCCGCAGCGATCGACGCGGACGAGATGCTCATCCGCGCGATGATCGGCCAGCAGATCAGCGTCGCGTCGGCGCGGACGGTGATGGGCCGCCTCGCCGCCGCCCTCGGCGAGCCCGTCGAGATCCCGCACGGACCCGCCGTCCTGTTCCCGACACCGCGAGCCGTCGCCGAGCACGGTGCCGAGGTGCTCCGGGGACCGGGCGCGCGCATCCGCGCCATCGTCCACGCGGCGACGGCCCTCGCCGACGGCTCACTCCGGCTCGGACCCGGCGACGACACCCACGAACAGCGCGCCGCCCTGCTCGCCCTCCCGGGGATCGGGCCGTGGACCGCCGACTACGTGCGCATGAGGGTCCTCGGCGACCCCGACGTCCTGCTGCCCGGAGACGTTGCGGCCCGCGCAGGAGCGGCGGCCGCCGGCATCCCGTCGGACGCGAAAGGCCTGACAGCCTGGTCGGCGCGGGTCGCGCCCTGGCGCAGCTACCTCATGGCGCACCTCTGGTACGCCGCGCCCGTCACGCAGGCCTGGCGTGCCGTGGACCTCGATCCCTCTTCCCGGAAGGCCGCCTCATGACCGCGATCCTGCAGACCATCGACACCCCCGACGGCCCGTTCACGATCCTCGAGGACGAGGGCCGGGTGCTGTCGTCCGGGTGGACGGACGACCCCGAGCGCATCCTCGGGCGCCTCCGCGCAGACCGCGTGCCGCCGCACGTCGCGCCGGGGCGGACGCGGGCGGCGGCGCGGACGCTCGCGTACTACGACGGCGACCTCACCGCGATCGACGACGTGCCCGTGATGCAGTACGGCACCGCCCTGCAGGCCGCGGGGTGGGCGGCCCTGCGTCGCATCCCGGCCGGGGGGCCGCTCACGTACCGCGAGTTCGCGGCCCACCTCGGATCGCCGAACGCGGTCCGGGCCGCGGCATCCATCTGCGCGCGCAACGCGCCGGCGCTGTTCGTCCCGTGCCACCGGGTCCTCCGCACCGGGGGGGCGCTCGGCGGGTTCGCCTGGGGGCTGCACGTGAAGCAGAGCCTGCTGCAGCGCGAATCGGGGAAATGATCAATCCAACTGAGTAAGCGCTTGCTTACAGCGAATCCTCAGGGATATCCTGGAGGGCTCCCGCACGATGCGGGCGCCTCGTCCGGCCCCATCAAGGAGGAAGCCATGTCCACGGAGATCGTCTACACGAAGTCCGCCGCCTTCCTCGTCGCCGGACGCCCCGTCCGTCGGGGATGACGACCGAGGTCTGACCTCGCGCGGAAGCTTCCCGCGCCTTTCATCGTTCTCCCTCGACGGGTCCCCGAGACCCCGATCGTCCGCGCCCCCGTGCGCTCCTCGCCGCTTCGGCATCCGCTCCTCACCTGTGCAGGATCATGACCTCCTCGACGCATCCCCGTCTGTCCACCGCCCGTTCCCTCGCCCGCCTGATCCCCTTCGCGAAGCCCGTGCTCCCGCGCCTGGGGCTCGGCGCCCTCAGCGCGCTCATCGCGAGTCTGCTGGGTCTCACCATCCCCCTCGTCCTCGAACAGATCGTCGGCACGAACGGCCCCATCGCCTCGGGCGACCCGTGGCTGATCGCCCTCGGCGCCGGCGCCGTGCTGCTGCTCGGCCTGCTCGAGGCGCTCATGGTGTGGGCGCGCCGCTGGTTCGTGCTCGCCCCGGCCACCGCCGTCGAGTACGAGCTGCGCACCGACTTCTACGCGCGCCTGCAGCGGCTGCCGGTCGCTTTCCACGACCGTTGGCAGTCCGGCCAACTGCTGAGCCGCATGATGCAGGACATCGGCCTCATCCGTCGATGGATGGCCTTCGGTGTCGTGCTGCTGGTCGTGAACATGATCACGATCGTCGTCGGCTCCGTCATCCTGTTCAGCTGGCACTGGCTGCTGGGCACGATCTTCGTCGTCGTCTCTGCACCGCTGTGGATCGCCGGCTACGTCTTCGAGAACCGCTACGGCATGCTCTCGCGGCAGAGCCAGGACCAGGCCGGCGACCTGGCGACCGCCGTCGAGGAGTCGGTCCACGGCATCCGTGTCCTCAAGGCCTTCGGCCGCGGCAGCCACGCCCTGCGCAAGTTCACGCGTCAGGCGGAGACGCTCCGCGAGACCGAGATCAGCAAGGCCAAGGCCGTCGGCTGGATCTGGTTCTGGCTGGTGCTGCTCCCCGACATCGCGTTCGCGCTGTGCCTGGGCGCGGGCATCTACCTCGTGTCGGTGGAGCAGATCGACACCGCGGCGCTCATCGCCTTCTTCGCGATGGCGACCATTCTGCGGTGGCCCGTCGAGTCCATCGGGTTCCTGTTCTCGTTCCTCGTCGACGCGCGCACCGCGACGGACCGCATCTTCGAGGTCTTCGACGAGCAGAACACGATCGTCGACCCCGAGAACCCCGTCTCGATCGCCGAACCCCGCGGCGAGCTGGTCTTCGAGGGGGCGCGGTTCCGGTATCAGGATGCCGCGGCCACCGAGCGAGACCTGCTCGACGGCATCGACCTGTCACTGCGGCCGGGCGAGACCATGGCGCTCGTCGGTCTCACCGGCTCGGGCAAGACGACGCTCACGACTCTGCCCGGACGCCTCTACGACGTCACCGGAGGCCGCGTGCTGCTCGACGGCGTCGACGTCCGTGACCTGGCGCTGACCGAGCTGCGCCGTCACGTGGGCATGGCCTTCGAGGACGCCACGCTGTTCTCGCAGACCGTGCGCGAGAACGTCCTCCTCGGTCGTGAGGACCTCGACCCGCACAGCCCCGAGGGCGAGCGCGTCCTGCGCGAAGCCCTGCAGGTCGCGCAGGCGGCGTTCGTCGACGACCTGCCCGACGGCGTCGACACCGTCATCGGCGAAGAGGGGCTGAGCCTCTCGGGCGGTCAGCGTCAGCGTCTCGCACTGGCCCGCGCCGTCGCCGCCCGCCCGGCCGTCCTCGTCCTCGACGACCCGCTGTCGGCTCTCGACGTCGACACCGAGGCGCTCGTCGAGGACGCCCTCCGCGTGGTGCTCGCCGAGACGACGGCCCTCGTGGTCGCCCACCGGCCGTCCACCGTCACGCTCGCCGACCGCGTCGCCCTCCTCGAAGAGGGGCGCATCACCGCCGTCGGCACGCACTCCGAGCTCCTGCGCACCAGCGAGCACTACCGGCACGTCATCTCGAGCCTCGAGGACGAGCAGGAACGTCAGCAGAAGAGGGAGGTGTCCCTGTGAGCACCGTCACGGGCACCAGCGGCGAAGACCGCTCCGATTACACCCGCGAGGAGAGCCGGCAGATCCGGCGACGCTCGCTGCGACTGCTCGGGTCGCTCGTCACGCCGCTGAAGATGCAGCTCGTCCTCGCGGGCATCGTGCTGGTCATCTCGACGATCCTCCGCGTCGCCGGCCCCGCCCTCGTCGGCTGGGGCATCGCGAACGCGCTGTCGGCCGTCCAGAAGGAAGCCGACTGGATGCCGACGATCGCCGTCGTCGCGGTGTTCCTGGTCACTGCGATCGGCGGTGCGGCCCTCATCGGCTGGTACGCCGTCGTGGTGGCCCGGCTGACGCAGGCCGTGATGCTCGACCTCCGCAAGCGGATCTTCCTGCACACGCAGAAGCTCAGCCTCGAGTTCCACGAGTCGTACACGTCCGGCCGCATCATCTCGCGTCAGACGAGCGACCTCGACACGATCCGCGAGCTGCTCGACGGCGGACTCAACGAGCTGGTCTCGGGCCTGCTGTACGGCGGGTTCACGCTCGTCGCGCTGATCCTGCTCGACTGGCAGTCCGGCCTCGTGCTCGCCTTCATGGGCATCCCGCTGTTCTTCCTCATGCGCTGGTTCTACCTGCGCTCGCAGGTCGTCTACCGGGAGTCTCGCGTCGTCAGTGCGAAGGTGATCGTCAAGTTCGTCGAGACGATGACCGGCATCCGCGCCGTCAAGGCCTTCCGGAAGGAGCCGGCCAACGACGGCGAGTTCGGTGGGCTCGCGAGCGACTATCGCGACATCAACATGCGCTCGATTCGCCTGTTCGGCACGTTCGAGCCCGCCATGATGGCGCTCGCCTCGTTCGCCCTGGCCGCCGTCGTGCTGTGGGGTGGTCTTCGCGTCGTCAGCGGCGCGCTGGAGCTCGGCTTCCTGCTGTCGGCGGTGCTCTACGTGCGCAACTTCTTCGCCCCCATGCAGGAGGTCGCGTTCTTCCTGAACTCGTACCAGTCCGCCACGGCCGCGCTCGAGAAGGTGTCGGGTGTGCTCGAGGAGGACCCGACGGTCCCCGACCCCACGAAGCCGGTCGACCTGCGCCAGGCGACCGGCCACCTGCGCTTCGAGGACGTGACGTTCGGGTACTCCGAGTCGAAGACGATCCTGCCGCACTTCCAGCTCGACATCCCGGCCGGGCAGACGATCGCCCTCGTCGGCACGACGGGCGCCGGCAAGTCGACGCTCGCCAAGCTCGTCGCGCGGTTCTACGACCCGACGAAGGGGGCCGTGACCCTCGACGGCGTCGACCTGCGGGAGCTGCACCCGAAGGACCTGCGCCGCGCGATCGTCATGGTCACGCAGGAGGCATACCTGTTCAGCGGGACGGTCGCCGACAACATCGCCCTCGGCAAGCCCGACGCGACGATGGACGAGATCCGTGCGGCGGCCCGCGCGGTCGGTGCGGACGCCTTCATCGAGAAGCTGCCCGACGGGTACGACACCGACGTGAACAAGCGCGGTGGCCGCGTCTCGGCCGGTCAGCGTCAGCTGATCTCGTTCGCGCGCGCGTTCCTTGCCGACCCCGCGGTGCTGATCCTCGACGAGGCCACGGCGTCGCTCGACATCCCGAGCGAACGCCAGATCCAGGAGGCCCTGGGCACCCTGCTCGCCGACCGCACGGCGATCATCATCGCGCACCGTCTGTCGACGGTCGCGATCGCCGACCGCGTGCTCGTCATGGAGCACGGCCGGATCATCGAGGACGACACCCCCGACGCCCTCATCGCCGGCACCGGCAAGTTCGCGCAGCTGCACCGCGCCTGGCGCGAATCGCTCGTCTGAGCCGGCGCTGAGCCCCTGACGGATGCCGGGGCCCGAAGTCGGGGCCCCGGCATCCGTCGTTCGTGGTCTGCCGTTCGTGCCGGATGCAGGTTCAGGCGGCCGTCACCGCGCGCAGCCTGCGGTCGGAGTCTTCTGAACCTGCACTCGGCACGCCGGACGCCGGCCGCGGGTCAGATCGCGCCGGCGCGGTGGACGGCCGCACCCAGGGGGTGGACCGTCGTGATCTCGGCCAGGGCGAGGGCGCCGTCGATCCCGACGCCCTGCGGGGCGACGAGCCGCAGCCCCGCGCCCTCGCCGAGCGCGGCCTCGAAGGCGTCGTGCAGCGTCCGCGAGGCGAACACCCCGCCGATCGCGCAGACGTCGAACACCGGCTCGTCGGTGCGCACGCGGCGGACGGCGGTCCGAGCGGACCACGCGAGCTGCTGCGCGGCACGGTGCGAGATCTCCCGCGCGACGGCGTCGCCCGCATCCGCCGCCCGCGCGACGTTCCGCGCGAGCGACGCGACCACCCGCACGCGATCGTGATCGGCCTGCAGGGCCATGTACGCCTGCGAGAGGTCGGGCCACCGGGCGAGGGCGTCGTCGGTCAGCAGCGTCGCCGGTCCGCGGCCGTCGTATGCGCGCATGACGGCGTCGAGCGCCTCTCGACCGATCCAGTAGCCGCTTCCGGCGTCGCCCATGATCCAGCCCCACCCGTCGACACGGGCCGTGTCGGTCGCGCCGACGGCCAGGGTGACCACTCCCGTTCCGGCCGCGACGACGGCGCCGTGCCGGTCGCCGAGCGCACCGAGGAACGACGTCGTCGAGTCGTGCGCGAGCATCGTGGCCCGCACGCCGTCGGCGTGGACGAGCGAGAGCAGCGCGTCGGCATCCGCGTCTCGGTCGGTGAGTCCCGAGATCCCCGCCGCGACGACGTCGGGTTCGGTGCCCGTGCGCTGGAGGGTCTCGTGGACGACGCGCGCCAGCTGGGGCAGGAGCGGTCCGCCGGTGTGGATGCCGCGGAACGCGAGGTCCTCCCGACGGGAGCCGTCGTCGACCCGCACCTTGATGTCGCTCTGGCCGGCGTCGATGGCCAGCACGCGGCGCGCGCTCATCGTCCTCCTCCTGTGGCAGCCGTCGTCAGCGCACGATAGTGCGAGCGCAGGAACTCACCCGCCGGCTTCCCGTATGGACAGTAGTCGTCGTTGTCCTCCGCCGCGTCGGGCGCGTAGAGCTCCGCCGGCCAGTCCCAGAGGAAGAAGCCCGACACCCACTCCCGCTCGCCGCACGCGTCGAACATCGCGCGGTAGTAGTCGAGCTGCGCCTGGCCCGACGGAGCGCCCTCGAGAGCCCAGTCGTTCGGCCTCATCGGGGAGTTCTCCCGCGACGGGCAGCCCGCCTCGAGGAACACGAAGGGCGTGCCGGATGCCGCGACCACCGCCTCGATCCGGTCGAGGTTCTCCTGCCACGCGTCGATCGGGTAGTAGCCGCTGGACGAGATGACGTCGACCGCGTCCCACCAGCCGATCCGGTCCTCCTGATACTTGTCGCAGTTGTACGTGATCAGTCCGGAGTACACCTCCCGCACCGCTCGGATGAGCTCGCGCCAGTGGGCCTCCTGCCCGTCGGCGCGCACCATCTCGCAGCCGACGCAGAGCATCGCGCAGCCCTCGGCCTGCGCGATGCGGGCGGCGTCGAGGATGAACGCCCGGTAGGACGCGAACCACTCGGTCCAGCTCGGTTCGCCGGGGACGTCCCAGTCGAAGAAGCCGATGAAGGCGCGCCAGGTCCCGTCGGCGACGTTGACGACCGGCTTCAGGCACACCTTCATCCCACGCTCGTGCGCGGCGCGGATCGCGTGCGCGATCTCGTCCTCGGTCACCGTCGGCTCGTCGCGGAACGGGATGTCGGTCGAGAACGCGGTCGCCTGCTCGGCGGCGTACGCCAGCGCCGTCCAGGTGACGCCGTGGTCGGCCATCGCGTCGAGGGATGCCGCTGCGGCGGGGGTCGACCACGTTCCGCGGACGCCCGTCCATCCCCACGTCATGCCGCAGACGGGCCCCTCGAGGGCGGTCATCCGGTCACCAGCTGGTTGGCGGAGCGGAGCACGCGCGGATCGGCGAGGGCGGCGGCATCGAGTGCGATGCCGGCGTCGTGGTGCACGACGATGCGCCCGGTCTCGCCGGGGAGCAGCGTGAGCAGGCCGTCGGCCGGCTGCGCGGAGGTGTGCACCTTGTCGGCGAGCAGCGAGACGTCGCGGGCGAACCGCTCCGCCGTGATGCTCACCTCCGTGCCGCCCTCGACCGGGCGCGTCGCCACAGCCAGGCCAGGGTCGCCGAGCGTCGAGTCGCGCGGCTCGGCGAAGTACCAGACCCCGCGCGCGGAGTCGGCGTCGACGACGAGCGCTTCGGCGGCGGCATCCGTCGGCGTAGTCAGGTCGGTGTCGATCGTCACGGCGAGCGTCCCCCGGGCCTCGACGGTGACGTCCACCGCGCCGTCGGCGAGCACGTCGCCACCGAACGAGACGCGTCGGGTGCGCAGCGGAACGGTCCACGTCTCATCGGTGTCGTTGCCGAGGACGGCGACGAGCCGGCCGTCCCGCGGCTGCACCGTCACGACGCGCGGGGCGAAGGCGTTCTTCAGCGCGTGGAACAGCGGCTTGACCCGCTCGGCTCCGTCGATCGCCGCCCACGAGGTGACCGGCCAGCAGTCGTTGAGCTGCCACACGACGGCGCCCATCGTGTGCGGCGCCCACGAGCGGAAGTGGTCGAGCGCGGCGCCGACGGCGAGGGCCTGGTTCAGCTGCATGGCCCAGTGCCACGTCTCCATGTCCGCCGGCATCCGGAAGTGGGGGAGCAGCCCGTTCGTGAGCTTCGTGTTCCCCTCCATCGCCTTCTGGTGCACGATCATGCCCGGCGATTCCGGGGTGAGCGGACTGTCGTCGACCGAGTCGACGAGCGTCGTCCACGCCGGCGGTGCCTGCCAGCCGAACTCGGCCACGAAGCGCGGCGTGTGCTCGCGGTAGGTCGACCAGTCGCGGCGGTTCCACTGCTCCCACAGGTGCATGCTGCCGTGCTTCTCGTCGTTGGGGTGCGGTCCGGTCTGACGGCCGGATGCGGCATCCCATCCCGTCTCCGGACTGAACGGGCTGCCGGGGGCGTACGGCACGTGAGGGGCGAGTTCGGCGATGATCGCCGGGAACAGCTCGTAGTAGTACGTCGCGCCCCAGCTCTTGCCGTCGAGGCTCAGCTTCCAGCCCCAGTCCTCGAAGCCCCACAGGTTCTCGTTGTTTCCGACGAGTTGGGCGAGCGAGGCGTGCGACGCCAGACGCACGACGTTCTCGCGCGCCTCGGCCTCGATCTCGGAGCGCAGGGGCTCCTCCTCGGGATAGGCGGCGCAGGCGAACAGGAAGTCCTGCCAGACGAGCAGTCCGAGTTCGTCGGCGAGGTCGTAGAAGTCGTCGGACTCGTAGAGGCCGCCGCCCCACACGCGGATGAGGTTCACGTTCGCGTCGATCGCCTGGCGCAGTCGGCGCTCGTAGCGGTCCCGATCGATGCGCACGGGGAGTGCGTCGTCGGGGATCCAGTTGACGCCTTTCACGAAGATCGGCCGGTCGTTGACGACGAGCGTGTAGGGGGTGCCCGCGGCATCCGGTTCGGTGTCCCAGTGGACCGTACGGAACCCGACCCGTCGGGTGGTCGCGTCCAGCGTCCGACCCGCCGCGTGGAGGACGACCTCGACCGTGTAGAGCGGCTGCTCGCCGTGACCGACCGGCCACCAGCGTCGGACGGCCGAGAGGTTCACCTCGACGCGGCCCGTCTCGTCGACGACCGCGGCGCTCGCGGTCGCCTCGCCGTCCAGGCCGGGACCGCGGACGATCGCGTGCACCTCCAGGTTCGAGCCGGCGGCATCCGTCCGCTCGACGTCGACGTCGACGGTGACCCGTCCGCCGTCGCCCACCGGTGTCGCGACGACGCGCGTCCGCGACAGGCGCGCGGTGGACCACGACTCGAGGTGCACCGGCTTCCAGATGCCGCTCGTGTAGGTGGCGATGCCCCAGTCCCAGCCGAAGCTGCAGGCGGACTTGCGGATCGCCTCATAGGGCAGCGGGTAGGGGCGCGGGCGGGCACCGAGGTCGAGGCTGGCCTGATTCGCGTAGGGCACGGGCGCGCGGAAGGCGACCTCGAGCTCGTTGTCGCCGTCCTGCAGGTGCGCGGCGACGTCGTAGCGGTACGACCGGTGCTGGTTGGCGACATCGCCGACGGCGCGGCCGTTCAGGCGGATCGTCGCGACCGTGTCGAGGCCGTCGAAGACGAGGTCGTGGCGTTCGCTGCCGTCGGGGGTCCAGGCGAACGTGGTGCGGTAAGTCCAGTCCACGAGACCGATCCAGGCCAGCAGCGACTCGTTGTCCCCGTGGAACGGGTCGGGGATGCGCTCCTCGGCGAGCAGGTCGACGTGGATGCTGCCGGGCACGACCGCGTCGACGTCGACACCTGCGAGGGCGTCGGGGACGGGCCCTGCGGCGGCGCGGACGGTCCACCCGTCGTGGAGGGGGCGGCGGGAGAGGTGGGTCACTTGACGGCTCCTGAGGTGAGGCCCTGATAGATCCAACGCTGCAGGAGCAGGAAGGCGATGAGCGTCGGGATGATCACGACGAGCGTCCCGGCGGCGATCACCTCCCACTGCGCGCCGAAGGGCCCTTTGAATCGGAAGAGGGACGTGGAGATCATGCCCTCGGAGGGCAGGTAGAGGAAGGGGGCGTAGAACTCGTTGTACACGGCGATGCCCTTGATGATGACGACCGTCGCGATCGCGGGACGCAGCAACGGCAGCACCACACGCCAGTAGATGGTCCATCGGTTCGCCCCGTCGATCATGGCGGCTTCGTCGAGCGAGATCGGGATGGACTGCATGAACTGGATGAACAGGTAGATCGCGATGATGTCCGTGCCCATGAACAGCAGGATGAGCGCGGCCTTCGTGTCGTAGAGCCCGAGTCCGTTGACGAGCTGGAAGGTCGCGACCTGGCTCGTGACCCCCGGGATGAGGGTCGCGAGCAGGAAGAGTCCCATGACGACCTTCTTGCCGCGGAACTGGAAGCGGTCGAGGGCGTAGGCGGCCATTGTGCCGAGCGCGATCGTGCCGACGAGCGACACGGCGAGCACGATCGTCGTGTTGACGAAGCCCTCGAGCATCTTGCCGCTCGTGAACGCGGTCACGAAGTTGTCGACGTTGAACCAGTTCGAGGGCGGGTCGAAGGGGCCCGTGCTCGCATACTCGCTCGAGCTCTTCATCGCCGCGAACAGCAGCACCGACAGCGGCAGCAGCGTCACGATCGCCGCGATCACGAGGCTCGTGTACTTCGCCGCCGTCGCGCTCAGGCTGCCGAGGCGCTGCAGCGGCGTCCGCGCGGACCGGCGCCGGGGGAGCGCCGTCGGCTTCGTGGGCGGCATCAGGGTCGCGGTCACGTCAGGTCCACCTTCTCGTCGGGGAACACGCGTCGTTGGATCACCGTGACGACCAGGACGATCACCAGCAGGACGACGGCCATCGCCGAGGCCAGGCCCACCTGCCGGAACGAGAACGCGGTCTGCAGGGTCTGGATGACGAACGTCGCGGATCCGTTGGCGCCGCCGGTCATGATGAAGGGCACCTCGAACACCGACAGGCTGCCGGCGATGGCGAGGATGAATGACAGGCCGATGATGCGACGGATGCCGGGGGCGATGATCGACCAGAACTGCTGCCACTTGTTGGCACCGTCGAGCTCCGCGGCTTCGTACAGCTCGCGCGGGATCGACTGGATCGCGCCGAGGAACAGAACGAAGTTGAGGCCGGTGTAGCGCCAGACCGAGGTGCCCGCCAGCGACCAGTTGACGACGTCCGGGTCGCCGAGCCACTGCGGCGGGTCGGCGAGGCCGAACCAGCCGAGGACGGTGTCGAGGGTGCCGCCGGGCTGGAAGAGGTAGAGGAAGACGAACCCGATGGCGACGCCGTTGATCAGGTACGGGAAGAACAGGATGCCGCGGAAGAGGTTCGAGAACCGCGTCGAGAAGCTGAGGATCGTCGCGAAGTAGAGGGCGATCCCCATCTGCAGGAACGACGCCGCGAAGTAGTACAGACTCACCCAGAAGACGCTGAAGATGCGTGGGTCGGTGAAGACCTGGACGTAGTTGTCGAGCCCGACGAGGTTCTTCTCGAGGTCGATGCCGTCCCAGTCGGTGACGGAGTAGTAGAAGAGGTTCAGCGCGGGCCAGTACGTGAACAGCAGCAGGAGGCCGACGGCCCCCGAGAGGAAGAGCCAGGGCGTCAGCCGCTGGACGATCCCGCGTCCCGCCCCGCGCGACCCGGCGCCGGGTGCGCCGGTCCCGCGGCGCGAGCCGCGAAGCCGGCGCACCCGGGCGGGTGCGGACAGGACCGCAGGGGCGTCCGCGGGAGCGGAGCCGGGAGTTGCGATCGCCATCGTGGATGCCTCTCTCAGCCGAGCTTCTCGACCGATGCGCCCCAGCGCTCGTTGAGTTCGGCGAAGTAGCTCTCCTTGTCGCCGTCGGCGGCGCCGCGGGCGATGTCGATGAGCTTCTGGCGGTAGAGGGGCCCGTAGAGGTCGATCTGCGAGTCGTCGGCGACGGCGTTGATGAGGCCCTCCTTGCCGGCGGGGGCGGGGTTGATCTCCATGAGCTCCACGCCGGAGTCCTCGAACCCGGCGAGGTTCTCGGGGAGCGGCTTGTCGAGCACGGGCGAGATCATGCCCTGCGCCTCGGTGTAGCCCGAGTCGGCCGCGACCCACTGGATCCACGCCCACGCGGCGGCCTTCGCCTTGGAGTGCTTGCTCACGGCGAGGTTGTAGTCGCCGCCGATGACGGCGTACTGCGTTCCGTCGACGTTGACGGGGAAGGCCATGTAGCCGATGTCGTCGGCGGAGCCGCCGTTCGCCTCGGCGGCTGCCTGCATCTGCGAGATGGCCCACGAGCCGAGCGGCATCGTGGCGATCTTGCCCGTGCCGAGGTCGACCTTGGACTGCTCCCAGTTGGTGGTCAGCGGGTCCTCCTCGGTGAGGCCGGCGGCGACGGTGTCGTACAGGAACGAGTCGACCGCGTAGGCGTCGGTGCCCTCGGTCCAGGGCGCCGGGTCCTCGGCCATCGTGATGGGCGCGTCCGGGTCGTGCGTGATCGCGCCGAGGTTGCCGAACGCCTGCGTCAGCGGCCAGCCGTCCTTGTAGTTGGTGTACATCGGGATCGCATCGGTCCCGTCCTTCACCTTCTGGAGGGTCTCGAGCCAGCTCGCCTCGTCGGTGGGCAGCTCGGTGATGCCGGCCTCCTCGAAGACCTTCTTGTTGTAGACGATGCCGTTGGCGTTGCCGCCGAAGGCGATGCCGTACTGCGTGCCGTCGTAGCTGGCGGCCGGGAGGAAGCGGTAGGTGTCCTCGAACGAGGACGTGTCGCCGAGCGGTTCGAGGAACTGCTCGTACTGGTCGGGTTTGATCGCCGGGATGCCGATGACGTCGCCGTAGTTGGTGGTCGACATGCGGGTGAGCATCTCCCCGGCGTAGTCCGTGATCCCTTCGAAGGTCACGTTCACGTCGGGGTAGGTCTTCTGGAACTCCTTGGCGTATTTGTCGAAGGTGCCGTCCTCGACCAGGTCGGTGCGCCAGGTGACGACCTTGATGTCGCCGGCCACCTCGCCGTCGATCGTGTTGTCGCCAGCGGATTGCGCTCCGCCGCCGGCGCAGCCGGCGAGGGCGATGCCGGCGACGGTGAACGTCGCGATCGCGACGCCGATCCGTGTACGTGCCATGTGTGCGTCTCCTGTCAGGTTCGTCTTCGAAACCACTCGGGTGCGGGTCGGCAACGGCGCCGACGCGGCTCACGTTAGCTCTCGGAGCTACGGCTCACAAGACATGAATGTCAGCGCTGTCTGAAGCTGTCCTGCTACGGGAATGCGATGTCGATTTGGCTCTGATCCGGTATTTATCAACCCGCATGACGACCCATTCGCGGGTTGATGTCGCAGAAATGTCTATCGTCGTCATTTCGGTCGGACTGGTAGTCTGGCGCGGAGGAGGCACGATGACGGTGCAGCAACGGGCCACGCTGGACGATGTCGCACGTCTGGCCGGCGTCAGTTCGAAGACGGTCTCGCGCGTGTTCGCCCAACGCGAGCTCGTCGCCCCCCAGACGGTCGAACGCGTGCTCGCCTCGGCGAAACGGCTGCGGTTCCGGCCCAACAGCCTCGCGCAGGGGCTCCGTCGAGGCGGGAGCCGTACGGTCGGCTTCATCATCGGCGAGCTGAGCAACCCGTTCTACTACAAGGTCGCCGCGGGCATCGAGAAGGAGCTCTCCGCCCACGGGTTCAGCCTCGTCGTCGCCACCACGGACGACACCGAGGAAGGGGAGGGCCGCGTGGCCGACGCGTTGCTGGCGCAGCGGGTCGGAGCGCTCCTGCTCATCCCGGTCGGCGAGGACCAGTCCTACCTCGAGGGCGAACGCCAACTGGGAACCCCGGTGATCGCGATCGACCGCCCGGCGCGCAACCTCGCGGCCGACTCGATCGTCCTCGACAACCGCGTCGCCGTCCTCGAGGCGACCCGGCGGCTGACGGCGCGCGGTCACCGTCGCATCGCCTACGTCTGCAACCCGGCGTCCGTCTGGACGCAGTCCGAGCGGCTCGCGGGCTACCGGCAGGCGATGTCGGAGATCGGCGTCGACTCGGCCCGATGGGAGATGCTGGGCGACGACCTCACGATCCCGCCGCTCGATCTCGTCCAGCGTCTCTGGCGGGAGGATGCGGCCCCCACCGCGATCATCGCCGGGAACAACCGGGTGACGGTCGGCGCACTCCGCGCCCTGCGAGCGCGCGGCGACGAGCAGACGGCACTGATCGGCTTCGACGACTTCGACACGGCCGACGTCCTCGGTGTCTCGGTGATCTCCTACGACCCGCTCGAACTCGGCAGACGCGCGGCGACGCTCGCGATGGAGCGGATCGGGGACCCCTCTGGCTTCGTGCGCCAGATCACGCTGCCCACGTGGATCATCGAGCGAGGAACGGGCGAGCGCCCGCCCGCGGACGACTGATCAGATCCGCGCCGCGAGGAACTCGGCCTGCCGCAGCCACTGGTGCGCCTGACCGCCCTCGTGCTCGTTGAAGGGGAACACCTCGATCTCCTTGTCCGCCCCCGCCCATGCGTTGAACGCGGCGAACACCGTCGACGGCGGGCAGATCGGATCGAGGAGCGCGACGGAGAAGAGGGATGCCGCATCCGCCCGGGCGGCGAAGCTCACCCCGTCGAAGTACGCCAGGGTCTCGAAGACCCGCTCCTCGGCACCGCGGTGGACGGCGAGGTACCGCGCGACCTCCTCGTACGGGTCGCGCCCGGTCATGCCCACGGCGCGCTCGAAGTGGCAGAGGAACGGCACGTCGGGCATGGCGGCGACGAGCCCGTCGCTCAGCGCGGCCGCGGCGATCGCGATGCCGCCGCCCTGGCTGCCCCCGGTCACGGCGACGCGGGCGGCATCCACCTCGGGAAGGGTGTGCACCGCGTCGATCGCCCGCACGGCGTCGGTGAACACGCGCCGGTAGTAGTAGGTCTCGGGGTCGTCGATGCCCCGCGTCATGAAGCCGGGGAAGGCGGGGCCCGAGCCGTGCGGATCGGGCGTCGCGCCGCCCGCCCCCCACGCGCTGCCCTGGCCGCGCGTGTCCATGAAGAAGTGCGCGTACCCGGATGCCGCCCACCCGAGCCGCTCGACGGGGAGCCCGCGTCCGCCGCCGTAGCCGTTGAACTCGACGACGGCGGGCAGCGCCCCGTCACGGTGCGCGGGCAGGAGCAGCCAGCCCTTGACCGGGTCGCCCGCGAACCCGGGGAACGTGACGTCGAACGCCTCGATGCCGCGCAGCGGCGTCGTCACGGGCGTAACGACGGGCGCCCCGCCCGCCTCGCGAGCACCCGCGATCGTGGTCGCCCAGAAGGCGTCGAAGTCCGCGGGGACGCGGACCTCGGGACGGTAGTCGCGGAGGTCGGACAGAGGCAGATCGAAGCGCGGCACGCGCTCACCCTAGCGGTCATCCGGCCGCGCACGCAGGTGTCTTCCGCGCCCGCCGAGATATCTCGACATCGAGAGAAACGGGGGCGGTGCGATACGCTGAGACCGATCCGCGACGCCCTTTTCTTGGAGACGACACGTGCCCGATTCCACCATCATCTACACCTACACCGACGAGGCTCCCGCGCTGGCGACGGCGTCCTTCCTGCCGATCGTCGAAGCGTTCGCCGGAAAGGCGGGCGTCGGCATCGAGACGCGCGACATCTCGCTCGCGGGCCGCATCCTCGCCGCCTTCCCCCAGAACCTCACCCCCGAGCAGCAGGTCGGCGACGCGCTCGCCGAGCTCGGCGGTCTCGCGACGCTCCCCGAGGCCAACATCATCAAGCTGCCGAACATCTCGGCATCCATCCCGCAGTTGAAGGCGGCCATCGCGGAGCTCCAGTCCCAGGGCTACGACATCCCGGACTACCCGGACGAGCCCAAGGATGTCGCCGAGAAGGACGTCCGCGCCCGCTACGACCGCATCAAGGGCTCCGCGGTGAACCCGGTCCTGCGCGAGGGCAACAGCGACCGCCGCGCGCCGCTGTCGGTCAAGAACTACGCGCGCAAGCACCCGCACCGCAACAAGGCGTTCGCGGAGGGGTCGAAGACGCGCGTCGCGACGCTCGGTCACGACGACTTCAAGTCCAACGAGATCTCGACGGTCATCGAGAACGACGACGTCCTCACGATCCGTTTCACGGGGGAGGACGGCTCCGTCACCGAGCTGAAGTCGGGTCTGAAGGTCCTGCCCGGTGAGGTCGTCGACGCGACGTTCCTCTCGGCGAAGGCCCTCGACGCCTTCCTCGCCGACACGATCGCCCAGGCGGCGGCCGACGACGTGCTGTACTCCGTGCACCTGAAGGCCACGATGATGAAGGTCAGCGACCCGATCATCTTCGGCCACGTCGTGCGCGCGTTCTTCGCCGACGTCTTCTCGCGCTTCGGTGACACGCTCGCGGCTGCCGGACTCACCCCGAACGACGGCCTCGGCGCGATCCTCGCCGGTCTCGGTGGCGTCGAGGGCGGCGACGAGATCCGCGCGGCATTCGAGGCGGCCATCGCCGACGGCCCGCGCCTGTCGTACGTCAACTCCGACAAGGGCATCACGAACCTGCACGTCCCCTCCGACGTGATCGTGGATGCCTCGATGCCGGCGCTCATCCGCAACGGCGGCAAGCTGTGGGGCGCCGACGGCGGCGAGGACGACACCATCGCCGTCATCCCCGACTCCTCGTACGCCGGCGTCTACCAGGCGACGATCGACGACGTCATCGCCAACGGTCCGCTCGACCCGGCCACGATCGGCTCCGTGCCGAACGTCGGCCTCATGGCGCAGGCCGCCGAAGAGTACGGCTCGCACGACAAGACGTTCGAGATCGCCGCGGTCGGCACCGTCGAGGTCATCAACGCGGCGGGCGAGGTCCTCCTCTCCCACGCCGTCCAGCCCGGTGACATCTGGCGCGCGACGCAGACCAAGGACGTCGCCATCCGCGACTGGGTGAAGCTCGCCGTCACCCGTGCGCGTGCGACGGGTGCGCCCGCCGTCTTCTGGCTCGACGAGAACCGCGCCCACGACGCGAACCTCATCGCGAAGGTGAAGACCTACCTCGCCGAGCACGACACCGACGGTCTCACGATCGAGATCCTCGCCCCCGCCGACGCGACCCGCTACTCGCTCGAGCGCATCCGCCGCGGCAAGGACACCATCTCGGTCACCGGCAACGTCCTGCGCGACTACCTCACCGACCTCTTCCCGATCCTCGAGGTCGGCACGAGCGCCAAGATGCTCTCGATCGTCCCGCTGCTGGCCGGCGGCGGACTGTTCGAGACCGGCGCGGGCGGCTCCGCCCCCAAGCACGTGCAGCAGCTCGTCGCGGAGAACTACCTGCGGTGGGACTCGCTCGGCGAGTTCTTCGCGCTGGCGGCATCCTTCGAGCACCTCGCCGACTACACCGGCAACCCGCACGCGAAGGTCCTCGCCGACACGCTCGACGCCGCGACCGGGACCTTCCTCGAAGAGGACAAGTCGCCGGGCCGTGCCCTCGGCACGATCGACAACCGCGGCAGCCACTACTACCTCGCGACCTACTGGGCGCAGGAGCTGGCGCGTCAGACCGTCGACGCCGAGCTCGCCGCGGCGTTCGCCCCGGTCGCCGAGGCGCTGACCGCCGGCGAGGAGACCATCGTCGCCGAGCTGGTCGCCGTGCAGGGCTCGCCCGCCGAGATCGGCGGCTACTACCGTCCCGACCCGGCGCTGGTGGAGAAGGTCATGCGGCCCTCCGCGACGCTGAACGGCATCATCGACGGACTCTGATCCGCACAAACGGATGCCCCGGCCGCGAGTGCGGGCCGGGGCATCCGTGCGTTCGGGGGAGCGTCAGAGCCGGATCTGCGCGACGACCTCGCCGTACTCGGTCTCGTCGACGGGGGTGAAGCCGACGCGGCGGAAGAACGCGTCGGGCCCGCCCTCTCCGGCCTCGTAGATGACGTTCACGTGATCGAACCCGCGCGCGCGGGCCTCGTTCATGAGCTGCTCGACGGCGTAGCGCCCGACGCCGCGACCCTGGTCGTCGGCATCCACGTTGATCCGCCACAGCACCGAGCGGAAGTGCTCGTGCGGGGCGTCGGCGTCGAAGCCGGCGCTCACGAAGCCGACCACCTCGTCACCGTCGAGGATCACACGCTGCCACGAAGTGGCGGGGTCGACCACCGTTGCGGCGATCGCGTAGCTCTCGGGCGCGATGAAGCGTTCCTGGCCCGGCTTGAGCGAGAGGGTGTTCACGGCGACGATCGTCGACGCCGACAGTTCTTCCACGCGGAGGTCAGCCATGAGCACAGGCTAACCGTGATCGCAGCCCGTCGCACGGGGACGACGGATGCGGGTCGTCAGATGACGCTCAGGAGTGGATCCAGACGTCGCCGCCGTCGGGCATCCAGTCGTAGAGCTTCTTCGCGAGGGCGGGCGGCATGTTCACGCAGCCGGCGCTCATCTGGTTGCCGAAGTTGTTGTGCCAGTAGGCGCCATGGAAGGCCTGGTTGCCGTTGAAGTACATCACCCACGGCACGTCGGGCTGCGTGTACTTCGTCCCGGTGTCGCGGGAGGTGCCGGTCATGTCCTGCAGGGGCGTGCGCCAGCCGATGGAGTAGTGGCCCGTGAAGGTCACCGCGCCGTCGCGACCGCTCGAGATGAGCCAGGTGTCGACGACCTTGCCGTTCTCCTTCAGGTACAGGCGCTGCTCGCCCAGGTCGACCTCGGCCAGACGCACCGTGCTCACGGTCTCCCGCGGCGTGACGTCGACCGGCAGCGCATACGACGCATCGCCCGTCGCGAGCTGGTCGGCGAAATCACGCGCGACGCCGGACGTGTCGCCCAGCACGCGCCCGTCCTGGCCTTCGACGATTGTGGTCAGGACCTCACCGGCCTCGTTCGCGAGCACCTGGGCCGTGACCGGGTCCTGGTTGACGACCTCGGGGAGCTTGTCGACGGCGAGCTGGATCGCGGCGGCGTCGGCGGTGATCGTGAAGGCGCCGGAGGCGTCGGTCTCGACGGTCAGCCACGAGGCGAGCTCCGCGGCGGAGACGGGAACCGCACGGTCGTCGCCCGCGTAGAAACCGGCCTCGGCGATCATGCCGTTGAGGCGCTCGACGGCGGACTCGGCGGCGGCGGTCGTCACGGTGGCGGGGACGGCTTCGGGAGTCGCGTCGACCGTCGCCGTGGAGGCGCCCGACGCGAGAGCGGATCCGAGGGCGTCGCTGACGGCGGCGAGCGAGATGCCCGTGCCGTCGACGGCGGGCGTGCTGACGTAGGCGCCGTCCTGGAAGGACACCGCGGCGGGAGTGGGATCCACGTACGCCTCGGGGAGCGCGGCGCGCAGCGTCGTCGCGGCGCGCTCGGCGTTCAGGGTGACCGTCGGCGTGCCGTACTCGGCGAACCATGCCGAGACGTTCCAGAGGGGGCTGCCCGCGAAGGCCTCGTCGGCGAGGGCGGATGCGTCGACGGTCGCGCCGAGGTCGGCGGCGGACACCGTCGGGCCGCCGTCGCCCAGGGAGACCTGGATCGAGGAGAGCCGGGACGAGATGGAGTCGGCGGCCATGCCCACCGTCTGCCCGCCGACGGGGACGCCGGCGGCGGTCGTGCCGGGAGCGATCAGTACGAGGGAGCAGACCGTCGCGGCCGCCACGACCGCGGCGGCGGGCAGACCGATCTTCAGCCAGAGGCGACGGGGGCGCGGCGCGGGCTCGGCGGGAGCCCAGCGCACGTCGAGGTGCTCGCCCGAGGCGGGCGTGTCGCCGGTGTCCTGGCGTGTGATGATCTCCGACATCGGTCTCCCCCGAGCTGCGGCCCGGCGTTCCGGACGCCACGGGGATCCGGGGTCTCGTCGTCGGGCGAATGTCGCTTCAGGAAATGGTACGTGACGAGGGCGGATCACCGATCATCCGCTGCACAGATCGTGATACTCGGCGAGGCCGGTGCGGATGCGATCGGTGGCGTCGGCGAGACCCGTCGCGCCGGCGATGTCGCCCTTCGAGGCCGCGGCAGTCGCCTCGGCGAGGACGTCGAACCCCGCCCGCAGATCGGCCGCGACGGCCTCGACGCGTGCGTTGCCGATCGACGTCACCGCGGCGGCGAGGTCGTCGCGCACCTCGGCGGTCGCCTGCGCCGCGGCGGCCGGGTCGGCGGCATCCGCCTCGGTGAACGCCGTCATCGCCTGCTCGACCGAGTCGGCGAGGGTCGCGCACGCGGCGGCGACGCTCTGGCCGTCCGCCTCGGGATGCGACGACGACGTGCACGCGGTGCCGCCCAGCGCGACGAGGCCGGCCACGACCAGCGCACCGGTCGTGCGGACGGAGCGGGTTGCGGGCACAGCGGACCTCCTCGAGGACGGGACCGTTCGAGACTGCCACGATCGCCCTGAGGGAACGGTGGACCGGGGGCGGGCGGACCCGTCGGGGTGCTGCCCGCGACCATCCCGGGTGTCGTCGGCATCGTCTCCATGGTGCTGGCGGTGACGACGAGTCCCGCCGCGCCGCGCGAGACGACCGCGGCGGCCGGCGCGACCGCGCGTCACGGCTGAGCGGCGAACACCTTGCCCGGATTGAGGATGCCGGCCGGATCGAACACGGCCTTGATGCCGCGCTGCAACGCCCACTGATCGTCGCCGATCTCGTCGGCGAGCCACCGGCTCTTGAGGACGCCGATCCCGTGCTCCCCGGTGAGGGTGCCCCCGAGGGCGAGCGCGGCGCGGAAGAGCGCGTCGGCGGCCTGCCAGACGCGCTCGGGGACCTCGTCGCCGTCGAAGATGAAGTTGGGGTGCAGATTGCCGTCGCCGGCGTGGCAGACGGTCGGGATCGTGAGGCCGAACTCCGCCTCGATGCGCGCGATCTCGTCGAACATCGCCGGAAGGGCGCTGCGCGGCACCGACACGTCTTCGATGAGCGCCGTCCCGAGGCTCTCCATCGCGGGGTGCATCGCCCGGCGCACCGCCCACAGCTGCGCCGCTTCGGCGTCGTCGGTGGCCAGGCGCACCGCGCCGCCCGCGGCGGTGAGGATCTCGGTGATCTCCGCCTGATCCGCGGCGGCGGCGACGCCGTCGGTCTGGACCGTGAGCTGCGTCGCACCCGGTGTGGGGCTCGGCAGCCCGAGCAGCGCGTGCGCGGCCGCCAGGCTCACGGCATCCATCAGCTCCATGATCGCGGGCTGCACCCCGGCGGCGGTCACGGCGGCAGCACCCGCGGCGGCGGCGCGCACATCGGCGAACTGCGCGGTCAGGGTGCGGGACTGCCCCGGCACGAGCCGTCGGAGCTTGAGCGTCGCACCCACGACGACCCCGAGCGTGCCCTCCGAGCCGATCATCAGCGCGGTCAGGTCGTAGCCGGTCACACCCTTCACGCTGCGGTGGCCGGTCGAGATGAGGCGCCCGTCGGCGAGGACCACGTCGAGCGCGAGCACCGCGTCGCGGACGACGCCGTACTTCGCGCAGAGCAGTCCGCCCGCCCCCGTGGCGATGTTCCCGCCGACCGTGGAGATCTCGCGACTGGCGGGG
Source organism: Microbacterium sp. NPDC064942 (assembly GCF_049545525.1). Taxonomy (NCBI): domain Bacteria; kingdom Bacillati; phylum Actinomycetota; class Actinomycetes; order Micrococcales; family Microbacteriaceae; genus Microbacterium; species Microbacterium sp. NPDC064942. Next base: position 92,104 of record NZ_JBMWDR010000001.1, read on the forward strand.
TCGGGCGCCCACCACAGGCCGTGGGGAGCGAGGGCGCGGCCGAGATCCGCATTGAGGATGCCGGGTTCGACGACGGCGAGGAGGTCGTCGGGCCGCACCTCGAGGATGCGGTCCATGCCGCGCAGCGACAGGGCGATCTCGCCCGAGCCGGTGTTCGCGCCGCCGGCGAGGCCCGTGCCGGCGCCGCGGGTGACGACCGGCGTGCCCGTGGCGGATGCGATCCGCATCGTGGTCTGCACGTCCGCGACGGATGCCGCCCGCACGAGCGCGAGCGGTCGTCCCGACGCGCGGTGTCCCGACTTGTCGGCGCGGGCGTCTTCGAGGGCGGCCTCGCTCATGTCGACGCGCTCGCCGAGCGCGTCGCGGAGGCGGTCGACGACGTCGGTCACGACAGCCGTCGACGACCCGCCAGGACGCCGACGACGACGGCGACGAGCGCGAAGCCCAGGCCGATCCAGGCCTGACCGGCGCTCCACCACGCGATCGTCGCCGACAGGTAGATGAGCAGTTCGACGAGCCCGCGCACGAACGGGTGGACCCGGACCACGGCGCGCGGTGAGGCGAACAGGCCCCAGACGATGAGGGTGGCGAGCGGGGTGGCGATGCCGAGGACGACGTTCCACGGAGCATCCCACGCCGTGAAACCCCAGATGGCGAGCGACACGACGGCGAACATCGCGCACAGGAAGCTGAGGAGGTCGAGTCCGGAGAGACGTGCCGGGGCGGTCGCGGCGGGGGCGGGCTCCGCGGGTCGTTCGGGCCGGACGTGGGGGAGCTCGGACATGGTTCGATCCTACGCGGGCGGGGAAGTGTAACGAGTTTGTTAAGACTGCTCGCAAACAGGGTCGGGCATCTTGTGGCAGCCCTATTCGTAAGGTCTACTAACAAACATGTCGACCCCGACGCGACCCGCCCCCGCGACCCGCAGCCGCCGCACCGCCGGCAAGATCCTGCCCGAGCACGCCCGCGCCCACAACCGCGCGCTCGTGCTCCAGGCGCTCTTCACGCAGGGCGCCATGAGCCGCGCCGACCTCGCCCGCGAGACCGGCCTCACCCGCGTCACGATCTCGGACCTCGTCGCCGGCCTCATCGACGACGGCTACGTGATCGAGCAGGGGGTGCGCGAGGCATCCGGTCCCGGAAAACCGGCGATCCTCGTCGACATCGACCGCGACGGCCACCGCATCGCCGGGCTCGACCTGTCGGGCAGCGAGCAGTTCGCGGGCGCCGTGCTCACCCTCGACGGCGAGATCGTCGCCCGGCACGCCGTCGACGTACCCGCCGATCGCAGCGACGTCTTCGCCGCGATCGTCCGCCTCGCGCGCGACGTCATCGCCGACGCGCACGCGCCGGTGCTCGGCCTCGGCGTCGGCACGCCCGGTGTCGTCGACGACCGCGGCGTCGTGCTCGCGGCGCCCGGATTCGGGTGGACGGACGTCGATCTCGCCGGGCAGCTGGAGGCCGAGCTCGGTCTCCCCGTCCTCGTCGCCAACGACGCGAACGCGGCCGTCCTCGCCGAGCACACGTTCGGGGGAGCGGGCGACGACGTCATCCTCGTCCGGGTCGGCCGCGGTGTCGGTGCGGGGCTCCTCACCGGCGGCGAGCCGCTTGCCGGCGCCCGCTTCGCCGCGGGCGAGATCGGCCACGTGACGGTCGGGACCGACGGCGGCCCCGCGTGCGCCTGCGGCAAGATCGGATGCCTCGAGGCCTGGCTCGCGGTCCCCGCCCTCACCGAGCGGCTCGCCGCCGCGGACGACCCGCAGGGGGTGCTCCGCGACGCCGGCGAGCGCCTCGGCATCGCCCTCGCGCCGATCGTCGGCGCCCTCGATCTGTCGGAGATCGCCCTCTCCGGCCCCGCCGACCTGCTCGGCGGCACCCTCGCCGAGGCTGCCGCCGAGACGGTACGCACCCGGACCCTCGCCACGTTCCACGACGGGCTCCAGGTGCGCATGTCGACCCACAGCGAGCACATCGTCCTGCGCGGTGCGGCCGTCATGGTCCTGTCCGGCCGTCTCGGCGTGTCCTGACCCCCGCATCACCCGCATCACCCGCATCTCCCGCGACGATCCGCCCGGGTCGCCGCATCCCACACAGTGAAGGAACCGCTATGAAGAAGACCCTCGGAGCACTGTCGCTCCTCGGCGCGTCGGCCCTCGTCCTGTCCGGCTGCGCCGGCGCCTCGACCCCCGCGGGAGGAAGCGCCGAGACCGGCGACCTGACCGTCTGGCTCGTCGGCACCGACACCCCCCAGGACGCGCGCGACTACCTCGAGAAGACCTTCGAGGAGCAGAACGACGGGTGGACCCTCACGATCGAGGAGAAGACCTGGGCCGACACCGCCGAAGGGTACGTCGCCGCGCTGTCGTCCAACGATGCACCCGACATCGTCGAGGTCGGCAACACCCAGGCGCCCGGCTTCATCGCGCAGGGCCTGTTCGCCGACCTCTCCGGCACCCAGGACGACCTCGGCGGCGACGACATGCTGCAGAGCTTCGTCGACCTCGGATCGGAGGACGGCACGCTCTACGCGGCGCCCTACTACGCCGGGTCGCGCGTCGTGTTCTACTCGCCGTCGACCTTCTCGGGCGAGATCCCCACCACCCTCGAGGACTACGTGAAGGACGGGATCGCGGCCACCACCGCCACGAAGTCCGGCATCTACGCTCCGGGCAAGGACTGGTACAACGCCCTGCCCTACATCTGGGCGAACGGCGGCGAGATCGCCACTCTCGACGGCGACACCTGGGTCGGCGGCTTCTCGAGCGAAGGTGGCGTCGCCGGCCTGACCATGCTGCAGGACGTCTACGAGAACGCGACCATCGCTCCCGCCGACGCCGACGAGGCCGACCCGCAGGTGCCCTTCTGCGCCGACGAGATCGGGTTCCTCTCCGCGCCCGCATGGGTGAAGTGGTCGATCCTCGCGCCGGCGGACGCCGAAGCGCCGGGCTGCCCCGACGGCGCCGGCAAGGACCTCGCCGCCTTCGCCCTGCCGGGCATGAGCGCGGGCGAGGTCGCCCCCGTCTTCGCCGGCGGCTCGAACGTCGCCATCGCGGCGAAGTCCGACGCGCAGGAGAAGGCCCAGGCGGCGCTCGAGATCATCCTCTCCGAGGGCTACCAGAAGATCCTCGCCGAGAACGGCCTCATCCCCGCGCGCACCTCGTTCGCGCAGTACCTGCCCGACGACGCCATCACCGCCGAGGCAGCGAAGGCCGCGGCATCCTCCAAGGCCGTCCCGGCCAGCCCGAAGTGGGCCGAGGTCGAATCCGCGGGCGTCATCAAGGACGCGCTCGTGAAGATCGCCCAGGGCGGCGACGTCACGCAGATCGCGACCGAGCTCGACGGCCAGATCGAGTCGATCCTCAACTCGTGACCCCCGGTGCAGGGGGCGGCGACGCCCCCTGCACCCTTTTCCGGAGGATGCCGATGACCGTCACCCTGACCCGGCCCGCTCCCGCGCGGGCACCCCGCGACCGCTTCGCCGGCGCCGCGCGCGAACGTGCCCGTCGTCGCAAGGACGGGGCGGCGGCACTGACCCTGCTCGGTCCCTCCCTCGTGATCCTCGCGGTGATGGTGGGCTACCCGGCCGTCCTCATGGTGGTCCAGTCGTTCACGGACTACTCGATCCGCAACAAGGTGCAGGGAACCCTGCCCGACGTCGTCGGGTTCGCCAACTACCTCGAGGTGTTCACCGCGTCGGACTTCCCGGCGGTGCTCGTGCGCAGCCTCGGGCTCATGCTCGTCATGACCGTGTTCATCGTCGGGCTCGGTGCCCTCGTCGCGGTGCTCATGACGCGCCTCACGCGCGGCTGGCGGCTGCTCGTGTCGGTCGGGCTGCTCCTGGCGTGGGCGATGCCGCCGCTGGCGGCCACGACGGTGTGGGGGTGGATCTTCGACGCCGAGTACGGGCTCGTGAACTGGTTGTTCAACACCGTCACCGGGACGAGCGACTTCACGAACCACTCCTGGCTGCTCGACCCGTGGTCGTTCTTCGTCGTGCTGACGATCATCGTCGTCTGGCAGGGCGTCCCGTTCGCGGCCTTTACGCTCTACGCGGCGCTCGGTCAGGTGCCGGGCGAGGTGCTCGAAGCGGCGTCGCTCGACGGCGCGACCGGGCTGCTGCGCTTCCGCCTGGTCGTCTACCCCTACCTCCGCAACGTCGTCACCGTCGTTGTGGTGCTCCAGGTCATCTGGAACCTCCGCATCTTCACGCAGGTCTACACACTCCAGCAGCGCGGCGGTCTCGTCTCGGAGACGAACGTGCTCGGCACCTACATCTTCCGGCAAGGCGTGGGGGAGTTCGGGGTGACGAGCGCGATCGGCGTGCTCACCGTCATCCTCCTGCTCGCCCTCTCGTGGGGCTACGTCCGCACGACTCTCAAGGAGGAGGAGCTGTGAGCACCCAGATCACCCCCGCCGCCCAGCTCTCGACCGTCGGCGTCGACGAGGTCGCCGGACCCGTCGGCCACGCGAAGACGCCCGTCACCGGGTCGCTCGCGGCGCGGCGGCAGCGGCGCTCGCCGCTCGGCCGCATCCTGCTCAACGTCGCCGCCCTCGTCGTGTTCGCCTGCTCGGTCTTCCCCGTGTACTGGATGCTGAACATGTCGTTCACGAGCGGCGAGTCGATCATCAGCCGCACCCCGAGCTTCCTGCCGCTGGACTTCACGCTCCGCAACTACGAGACCGCGTGGACGCGGCCCGCGGCGCCCGGGCAGACCGATTTCGTGCACGGACTCCTCAGCTCGGGGCTCGTGACCGTCGGTGTGCTGGTCGTCACGTTGCTGGTCGCCTTCCTCGCCTCGATCGCGGTCGCCCGCATCCGCTTCCGCGGGCGCCGGTCCTTCATCGTCGCGGTGCTGATCGTCCAGATGATCCCGGGCGAGGCGATGATGTTCACGATCTACGGGATGATCGACGACTGGCGTCTCATGAACACGCTCGTCGGGCTCGGCATCGTCTACGTCGCCGCCGTCGTCCCCTTCACGATCTGGACCCTCCGCGGCTTCGTCGCGGGCGTCCCGGTGGACCTCGAGGAGGCCGCGATGATCGACGGCTGCACCCGCTCGCAGGCGTTCTGGAAGGTGACCTTCCCGCTGCTCGCCCCGGGCCTCGTCGCGACGGGGGTGTTCGCCTTCATCCAGTCGTGGAACGAGTTCACGATGGCGCTCCTGCTGCTGCGCGGTCAGAACCTGACCCTGCCGCCGTGGTTGCTGTCGTTCCAGTCCGCGACCGAGGCCACCAACTGGGGGGCGGTGATGGCGGCATCCACCCTCATCTCGATCCCCGTCGTCGTCTTCTTCCTGATCGTGCAGGGACGGATGTCGGGTGGACTCGTGTCCGGCGCCGTGAAGGGCTGACGTGCGCATCGGACTGGATGTCGGAGGCACGAAGACCCTCGCCGTCGCGCTCGACGACGCCGGACGCGTCATCGCCGAGGAGCGGCGGGCGACCGGCTGGGGCCCGGAGGCCGTGGTCGACGGGATCGTCGCCGTCGTCACGGGCGTGGCCGGGGGCGCGCGCCCGGACGCGCTGGGGATCGGGGTGCCGGGTCAGGTGTCGCCGGACGGTGTCGTGCGCCACGCGCTCAACCTCGGCATCGACGTGCTCGACCTCGCCGAGGTGGTGGGCGCCCGGACCGGGCTCCGCCCCGTCGTCGAGAACGACGTCCGCGCGGCCGCCGTCGGTGCGGCGTCCCTCCTACCCGGTGCCGGGTCGATCGCCTACCTGAATCTCGGAACCGGCATCGCCGCGGGCATCGTCCGGGACGGGATGCCATGGCGCGGCGCGCGCGGCGCTGCGGGCGAGATCGGCCACGTCAGCGTCGACCCCGCCGGGCCCGCCTGCTCGTGCGGGCAGCGCGGGTGCATCGAGGCGCTCGCCGGCGGTGCGGCCGTGGCCGCCCGCTGGGCGCGGCCCGCCGCCCTGCCGGTGGCCGACGTGTTCGACGCGGCGGAGGTGGGCGACCCGCTCGCCGCGGGCCTGCGCGCGGACGTCGTGCGCGGGGTCGCCTCGGCCGTGCAGCTGCTCGTCCTGACCGCCGACGTGGATGTCGTGGTGCTGGGTGGCGGGGTGTCGCACCTCGGTGAGCGGTTGCGTGATCCGGTGCGCACGGCCCTGGCTACTGCGGCATCCGGGTTTGCCTTCCTGGGTTCGCTGGAGCTGGCGGATCGCGTGGTGTCGACGCCCCGGAACGCGCCGGTTGGCGCGCGGGGCGCGGCGCTCCTGGCGGGCGCGACCGCGGTGACCGGGGTCTGAGGCGGGCCGCGGTACGGAATTCAGTCCCGGCGGTTCGCTCACGGCCGAAACGGCCCATGGGCGACTGATCCGAGACGACGGCGCGAACCCTGCGGACTGCGTACCGAACGCGCCGAGCGGATGCCGCGTCAGACCGTGCCGGCGAACACCCGCCGCACCTGCAGATCGGCGTCGAGCAGCACCGCGTCGGCGACGGCGCCGACGGCGAGCGAGCCGAGCTCCGGCCGGCCGATCGTGCGCGCGGGCGTCGAGGTCAGGGCCGTGACCGCGTCCGGCAGCGCGACCCCCGCCGCGACGGCGGTGCGGAGAGCGGCGTCCTGCGTGAGCGTCGACCCCGCGATCGTGCCGTCCGGGAGCCGCGCGACGCCCGCCTGCACCGTGACGGAGAGCGACCCGAGGCGGTAGGTCCCGTCGGTCGCCCCGGCGGCGGCCATCGCGTCGGTCACGAGCGCGATGCGGGCGGGGGCGGCGGCGAAGAGGATGCGGATGACGTCGGGGTGCACGTGCACGCCGTCGGCGATGACCTCGATCGTCACGCGCGGGTCGCCGGTCGCCGCGCCCACCGGCCCGGGGGCGCGATGGTGCAGGCCGGGCATCGCGTTGAACGCATGCGTGAGCAGCGTGGCGCCCGCCTCGAACGCGTCGCGGGCGAGGTCGGCGTCGGCGGAGGTGTGACCCACCGCAACGACCACGCCCGCGGCGGTGAGGCGTGCGATCGCGTCGCGTCCGCCGGGCAGCTCGGGGGCGAGGGTCACCTGCACGAGCGAGCCGCGCGCGGCGGCGATCAGCGCCTCGATCGCGTCGGGTGTCGGGTGAACGAGAAGTGCGGGGTCGTGCGCGCCGTGGTGACCCGGGTCGAGGAACGGTCCCTCGAGGTGCGCGCCGAGGACCGAGGCATCCGTCTCCGCCAGATCCGCGATGACACCGAGGCGGGTCTGCAGATCCGCCGGCGAGCCGGCGACGAGCGAGATGACCGCGCGGGTCGTGCCGTGGGCGAGGTGCAGCGCGCGGGCCGCGAGGATCGCGTCGCGCCCTTCCTCGTGCGCCCGGCCGCCGCCGCCGTGGCCGTGCAGGTCGATGAAGCCGGGTGTGAGCAGAGCCGCGTCGCCGGCGACCTCCCGCGCGTCGACGACCTCGTCCGCGTCGAGCTCGCGCCAGGCGTCACCTGTGCCGGATGCCGCGACGCGGCCGGCCACGACGTGGATCCACGCGTCCGGGGTCTCGGTGCCGCCGTCGACGAGTCGGACCGAGTGGACGATGCGGCTCAGGTCGTCCACGGGACCTCCTCCAGAGCGGGGAAGCGGATGCCGAGGGTCGTCCACAGCGGTCCGAGACCGCCGACCCGGCTGCGGAAGGACGCCCACGAGCGCTCCGCGCCCGACGCGGGCGACCAGGCGATCTCCGCCGCGGCCGCGATGCGGGGGAACGCGAGGGCGTCGATGTCCTCGAGGGTCGCGACGGTCTCGGTCCACAGGGGCGCCTCGACGCCGAGGATCGCCGCCTCGTCGACACCGTCCACGACACGGGTCGGCTCCCAGTCGTACGCACGGGCGAGGCTCGTCGGACCGTTCGCCCAGGTGAGCCCCAGCGGGGAGTCTGCGATGGGCTTCATGTCGAGGTAGACCGCGTCGGCGGGCGACAGGATGAGCCGGCCGCCCCGCTCGGCGAACGCGCGCGCGTGGCGGGCCGCGGCATCCGTCGGCGAGACGAAGCCCCAGAACTGGCCGACCGTGCCGGGCGCGAGACCCGCCGCGGCGCCGGCCTCGTGCCAGGCGACCGGGGTCTTGCCGAGCGCCGTGATCGCGGCGCTGGCGGAGGCGACGAACTGGGCGAAGTCCTCGGGCGTCGTGCCGAGCGACTCGTCGCCGCCGAAGTGCAGCCACGGGCCGGGGGTGAGCTCGGCGAGCTCGGCGAACACGTCGCGCACGAAGGCATCCGTCGCCTCCTCGCCGATGCGCAGCGACGAGAACCCGACGCCGATCCCGGTGTAGGGCGCGCCGGCGACCGGCGTCGACCCCTCGGTGATGACCTCGACGGCCGGGGCCTCTGCGAGTTCGGGGTACGCGAGCCCGACGGCGTGCGTGTGGCCGGGCATGTCGAACTCGGGCACGACCGTCATGTGCCGGGATGCTGCATACGCGACGATCGCGCGGTAGTCGTCCTGCGTGTAGTACCCGCCGGGGGCGCCGCCGACGGCGGTGGCCGACGCCTCCGCGGTGAGCTCGGGGTGCGAGCGCAGCTCGAGCCGCCAGCCCTGATCGTCCGACAGGTGCAGGTGCAGGACGTTGAGCTTGAGGGATGCCGCACGGTCGATGTACGCCCGCACGGTGTCGAGGTCGTGGAAGTGCCGTGCGACGTCGAGCATGACGCCCCGGTACGCGAACCGCGGGCCGTCGACGATCCGCACGGCGGGGACGACCCACGCGCCGCCGTCGCGTCCGACCAGCTGGACGAGGGTCTGCACGCCGTAGAAGAGGCCCGCGGCATCCGCTCCGGTGATCCGGATGCCGGTGGTCGACGCCTCGAGTCGGTACGACTCCGCCGGGCCCGACCCGTCGACCGCCAGTGCGATGCCGTCGCCCGTGCCGAGGTCGAGTCCCGTGCGGGTCCGGACGAGCGCACGCAGGTGCGCGGCGGCATCCGGATCGCCCGTCACCGCCGCCCCCGTCAGCGCGAATGGGGCGCCGTCCGCGACGGCGACGTCTGCGGGAAGGGGCACGAGGGGGAGGGGGAGCACCGCCACCACCGTTCTGTAAGGTGTCCTAACAAAACCGATCGGGCCAGCCTAGCAGCGGCGGCATCCGTTATGCTCGCAGTGTCGCGACTGGCGTTGAGGTGGGCTACCACCGGGGAGCGATTGACACGGCATTCGACCGCGCGCCTGGGCCGATGCGAGATTCCTCATCCCGAAAGCCGTCGTCAGGAGATCGTCATGACCGATTCGCTGTTCAACGCCCCCCTCTCCGAGGTCGATCCTGAGATCGCCGATGTGCTCGAGCGCGAGCTCGACCGCCAGCGCGGGTTCCTCGAGATGATCGCCTCCGAGAACTTCGTTCCCGTCTCGGTGCTGCAGTCGCAGGGCTCCGTCCTCACCAACAAGTACGCCGAGGGCTACCCCGGTCGCCGCTACTACGGCGGCTGCGAGGTCGTCGACGTCGCCGAGGAGCTCGCCATCGAGCGCGCCAAGGCGCTGTTCGGCGCCGAGTTCGCCAACGTCCAGCCGCACTCGGGCGCCTCGGCCAACGCCGCCGTGCTGCATGCGATCGCCCGCCCCGGCGACACGCTGCTCGGCCTCTCGCTCGACCACGGCGGCCACCTGACCCACGGCATGAAGATCAACTTCTCGGGCCGTCTCTACAACATCGTCGCGTACGGCGTCGACGCCGAGACCTCGCTCGTCGACATGGACGAGGTGCGGCGTCTCGCCCTCGAGCACAAGCCGAAGGTCATCATCGCCGGCTGGTCCGCCTACCCGCGTCAGCTCGACTTCGCCGCGTTCCGCGCGATCGCCGACGAGGTCGGGGCACTCCTCTGGGTCGACATGGCGCACTTCGCCGGTCTCGTCGCGGCGGGCCTGCACCCCTCGCCCGTGCCGCACGCGCACGTCGTCTCGTCGACCGTGCACAAGACGATCGGCGGCCCCCGGTCGGGCTTCATCCTCACGAACGACGCCGACATCGCGAAGAAGATCAACTCGGCCGTCTTCCCGGGCCAGCAGGGCGGGCCGCTCATGCACGTCATCGCCGCCAAGGCGACCGCGTTCAAGCTCGCGGCGTCCGACGCCTTCAAGGAACGCCAGCAGCGCACCGTCTCGGGCGCCGCGATCCTCGCCGACCGGCTCTCGCAGCAGGACGTGAAGGATGCCGGCATCTCGGTCCGCTCCGGCGGCACCGACGTGCACCTCGTCCTCGTGGACCTCCGCGACGCGGCGATCGACGGCAAGCAGGCCGAGGACCTCCTCCACGAGATCCGGATCACCGTCAACCGCAACGCGGTCCCGAACGACCCGCGCCCGCCGATGGTCACGTCGGGGCTCCGCATCGGCACGCCGGCGCTCGCGACCCGCGGTTTCGGCGACGCCGAGTTCACCGAAGTCGCCGACGTCATCGCCCTGGCTCTGCAGCCCGGCGCCGACCTCGAGGCGCTCCGCGCGCGCGTCGCGACGCTCGCCGACGCGTTCCCGCTGTACCCCGGCCTCCAGCAGTGACCCCCGGCATCCGGCCCCTCCTCCGCCCGCGAGACTGCACGCACGCCTCGAGACAGTGGTCGCGGACCGCAGTCTCGAGCTCCCGGTGCAGTCTCGCGGTCGAGGGGCGACGACAGGAGACACGATGACCGCACGGGTCCTCGACGGCAAGGCGGCCTCGGCCGCGATCAAGACCGAGCTGGCGGAGCGAGTGGCCGTGCTCAAGGAGCACGGTGTGACGCCCGGCATCGCCACCGTGCTCGTGGGGGCGGACCCGGCATCCCAGCTCTACGTGGGGATGAAGCACCGGCAGTCCGAAGCGATCGGGATGAACTCGATCCAGCGGGAGCTCCCCGCCGACGCGACGCAGGAGCAGGTCGAGGCGCTGATCGACGAGCTCAACGCCGACCCGGCATGCCACGGCTACATCGTGCAACTGCCGCTGCCGAAGCACCTCGACACCGACCGGATCCTCGAGCGCATCGACCCGGAGAAGGATGCCGACGGCCTCCACCCGACGAACCTCGGCCGCCTGATACTCAACGTCAACACCCCGATCACCTCGCCGCTGCCGTGCACGCCGCGGGGCGTCATCGAGCTGCTGGTGCGCAACGGTTACGACCTGGCGGGCAAGCACGTCGTCGTCGTCGGCCGCGGTGTCACGATCGGCCGGTCGATCGGTCTGCTGCTCACGCGCCGCGAGTACAACGCGACCGTGACGCTCACCCACACCGGCACGACCGACCTCGGCGCGCACCTGAGCGAGGCCGACGTCATCGTGGCCGCAGCCGGTGTGAAGCACATCGTCACCGCCGAGCACGTGAAGCCCGGCGCGGCGGTGCTCGACGTCGGCGTCACCCGCGAGGACGACCCCGAGACCGGCAAGAGCCGCGTCTACGGCGACGTGCACCCGGACGTCGCGGAGGTCGCCGGCTGGCTCTCGCCGAACCCCGGCGGCGTCGGCCCCATGACCGTCGCGCTCCTCATGACGAACGTCGTCGAGGTCGCCGAGCGCGCGGCGGGCCTGCGCGCCTGACGCACATGTCGTGAACGAGGGATGCCGGGTGTCGCCCGGCATCCCTCGTTCTCGTCTTCGGAAGCCGCAGTCTGCGGAGGCGCGCGGCGTGTTGTGACAGGGGAGCCCTGGGGGTGGTGCCCGACGCCGCTCGCCTGTCGCAAACTGCGGGGGTGCGCGGCGTGTCGTGACAGGGGAGTGACCCGCGCGGGGCCTCAGCCGGTGAAGCGGGCGAGGAAGGCGCGGGTGCGCTCCTCGCGGGGATGCCGCAGCACCTCCGACGGCGGGCCCTGCTCCACGATCGTGCCCGCGTCGAGGAAGACGACGTGGTCGGCGACATCGCGCGCGAACGCCATCTCGTGCGTCGCCATGAGGATCGTCGCGCCCTCGGAGGCCAGATCGCGAACGAGCTCCAGGACCTCGCCGACGAGCTCGGGGTCGAGCGCGGACGTGATCTCGTCGAGCAGCAGCACGTCGGGGTCGGTGGCGATCGCGCGGGCGATGGCGACACGCTGCTGCTGACCTCCCGACAGCCGGTCGGGGTGGTCCTTCGCCTTGTCGGCGAGGCCGACGCGGGCGAGCAGCTCGCGAGCGCGGGTCTCGGCCTCGCGCCGCGGCACCCGGTGCACGACGCGCGAGGCGAGCGTCACGTTGTCGAGCACGGACAGGTGCGGGAAGAGGTTGAAACTCTGGAACACTGCGCCGAGCCGTGCCCGCACGCGGTTGCCGTCCACGCGGGGGTCGGAGATGTCCTCGTCGCCGAGGAAGATCTGCCCGTCGTCGATGGGTTCGAGCAGTCCGAGGCAGCGCAGCAGCGTCGACTTGCCCGAGCCGCTCGCGCCGATGAGGGCGACGACCTCGTGCGCGGCGAGCGACACGTCGACGCCCTTCAGCACCTCGCGGTCGCCGAAGGACTTGTGGATGCCGGTGGCTCGCAGGACCGCGCTCACAGCACCGATCCCGTCTGCTCGCGCTCGCGCAGCCGCGCCGTGTACCAGTCCGCGAGGCGGATCGTGGGGATCGCGAGCAGGATGAATAGGATGCCGGCGACGACGTACGGCGTGAAGTTGTACGTCGTCGCGGTCACCGATCGCGCCCCGGCGATCGCGTCGATCCCCGCGATGATCGAGATGAGTCCCACGTCCTTCTGCATCGAGATGAAGTCGTTCATGAGCGCCGGGGTCATCTTGCGCAGGGCCTGCGGCAGCACGACGCGGCGGAGCGTCTGCACGTGGCCGAGACCGAGCGCGCGGGCGGCGAGGCGCTGCGACGGGTGGACCGACTCGATGCCCGCGCGGATCACCTCGGCGACGTACGACGAGTAGGTGAGGGTCACCGCGAGCACGCCGAGGAACAGCTCGTCGATCCGTTCGCCGACGATCGTCGGCAGACCGAACCCGACCAAGTAGAGGACGATGATGAACGGCAGGCCGCGGAACAGGTCGGTGTAGCCGGCCGCCAGCATCCTGACCGGGAAGAACACCGGACCGCGGAGCGTCCGCAGCAACGCGATCACCAGCGCGACGCCGCCGACCGTGAAGATCGAGATGCCGAGGACGGTGAGGTTGACGAGGAACCCGTCCCATACCTTCGGCAGCGCCTGCAGCGCGACGGCGGGGTCGAAGAAGCTCTGCTGGACCTTCGACCAGCCCTCGGTGTTGATCACCGTCGCCCAGACGACGACGGCGAAGACGAGGGTCGACGCGATGGCGATCAGCACGGATCGCCGTTCGCGGCCGCGCCGGTAGGCGCGACGGTCGAGCTCGAGCTCGCTCGGGATGCGGGTGGTCACGGATCGACGCTAGCGCGCCCTCACTGGAGCTCGGTGACGCCCTCGGTCAGACCCGAGAGCCATCTCTCCTCGAGGTCGGCGAGGGTGCCGTCCTCGCGGAGCTCGTCGACGGCGGCGCTGACGGCGGGGGTCAGCGGCGAGTCCTTCGCGAGGAGGAGGCCCCACTGGTCCTCGATGCCCGACTTCGGCAGCTCGCCGACGAAGAACGAGTTCTCGATGTAGAAGTTCACCGCGACGTAGGCGGTCGGGGTGTCGAGGACGACGGCGTCGACCTGGCCCGCACTCAGGGCGGCGGTGGCGTCCTCGTTCGAGTTGTAGAGCTTCGGCTCCAGTCCGAGGTCGAGCGCGTCGAGGGTGAGGGCGCTCGTGGAGTTCGCCATCGCGCCGATCGTGATGTCCTTGAGCCCCGCGAGGTCGGTGACGCCGTCTGCCTTTCCGCCCTTGAGGGCGATCAGCGACTGGCTGGCGGAGTAGTAGGGCGACGAGAAATCGACGCCCTGCTTGCGCTCGTCGGTGATCGTGTACTGCTGGACGTTGAAGTCGAAGCTCTTCGGTCCCGGAGCGATCGCCGCGTCGAAGCTCGTCCGCACCCACTCGACGTCGTCCTTCGCGAAGCCGAGCTTGTCGGCGACGGCGTAGGCGACGGCGGCTTCGAAGCCCTCGCCGGACTCCGGGTCGTCGTCGATGACGTACGGCTCGTACGCGGTCTCGCCGGTCGCGATCGTGAGCTTGCCGGGGGTGACGTAGTCGTCGGGGGAGGGGCCTGCATCCGATGAGGACGAGGCGCTCGGCGCGGCGCTCGACGCGCAGCCTCCGAGGAGCAGGGCGAGGGCGGCAGCGGATGCCGCGAGTGCGGTGCGCAGGGCGGGACGACGGGACATGAGGGCCTCCGGAGGCGCCGAGCAGGCTCGGTCGAGGGGGTTCGGGTGGCGACGCCGCGCGATCGGGCGGGTGCCGACCCTCATTCTCGCGCGGGGAGGGATGCCGCGGGCCCCGGAGCGTCGCTTTGTTACACGCCCGTCATCGCCGCGGGCCGGTAAGCGCTTGAGAGGATGACGGGGTGACTCCTTCTCGCACTCTCATCGTCGGGTCCGGTCGGATCGGCTCGCGTGTCGCGGCCGCGCTGCGCGACGCGGGCGGCGAGGTCTGGACACTGCGGCGGTCGGCGGCACCCGAGCCCGACGATCACCACATCGCGGCCGACCTCTCGCGTCCGCTGGAACGCCCGCTGCCGGCCGTCGACGCCGTCGTCGTGACACTGCCGCCCGGGGACGACGACTTCCTCGCCGCGGCGGCGAGCCATCTGGCGGCGGCGCTTCCCGTGGCGCCGGGGCGGACGGTGTGGGTCTCGTCGACGCGCGTCTTCGAGGGGTACGGCGACGACCGCCCTCTGACCGAGGCCGACGAGCCGCGCCCGGCGGGTCCGCGCGCGCAGCAGCTCGTCGACGGAGAGGTGCGCGCCGTCGACCTGCTCGACGCGGTCATCCTGCGGCCGGCGGGGATCTACGGGCCCGGGCGCGACCGCCTCATCCGCCAGGTGCAGGGCGGCGTGCCGGTCGACCACGAGCGTCGGACCAACCGCATCCACGAGACCGACGTCGTGCGGACGATCCTCGCCCTGCTCTCCGCGGACGCCCCGCCGCGGGTGCTGCACGGCACGGACGAGCGCCCCGCCACGCTCGGCGAGGTCGTGACGTTCCTCGCCGGACGCCTCGGGGTGCCGGTGCCGCCGCGCGGCGCACCGGGTGATCGGCACGGCACGGTGCTCGACGGTGCGCTGCTGCGCTCGGTCGTCGGCCCGCTCGCCTACCCGACGTTCGAGGACGGCTACGGCGAGATGCTCGCCGAGAGCTGACCGCCGCGGGAGCCCTGGGCGTTGACCCCTGGCCGGTGTCGGTGGCGCGCGGGAGGATGAGCGCATGAGCGTCGATCCCCGGATCCTGCACTGGCTGCGCGACTCCGACCCGTCGCTGCGATGGCAGGTCGAGCGCGACCTCGCGGGGGAGCCCGCCGAGGTGTGGCAGGCGACGCGCGCTCGCGTCGCGACGGAGGGGTACGGCGCGGCCCTGCTCGCGCAGCAGGGTCAGGACGGACAGTGGGAGGGCGGCGCGTACTTCCCGGCCGGGTTCTTCGGCAGCCCTGAAGCGGAGATGCCGGGGCAGCCGTGGACGGCGACGACCTGGACGCTGAAGGATCTGCGCGAGTGGGGAGTCCCGGCATCCGCCCTCGGGGACACCGCTGACAAGCTCGACCGCCACAGTCGGTGGGAGTACGACGACCTGCCCTACTGGGGCGGCGAGGTCGACGTCTGCATCAACGCCTTCACGCTCGGGACCGGGGCCTGGCTCGCCGCAGACGTCTCGCGGCTCGCGCAGTGGTTCCCCGAGCATCAGCTCGCCGACGGCGGGTGGAACTGTGAGGCCGAGGAGGGTGATTCCGTCCGCAGCTCGTTCCACTCGACCCTCAACGCCCTGCGGGGCATGCTCGCTTACGAGGAGTTCACGGGCGACACCGCCCTGCACGACAGTCGCCGACGCGGTCAGGAGTACCTGCTCGAGCGCCGCTTGCTGTACCGGCTGTCGACCGGCGACCTCGTCGGACCCTTCGTGACGCAGTTCGTCTACCCGAACCGGCACCGTTACAGCGCACTCGCCGCCCTCGACCTGGTGCGGGCCGCGCAGCAGCCCGACGGGTCGTGGCACCAGGGTCGCGTCCTCGAAGGGCGCCGCTGGTTCGACGTCGACGCTCCCGAGGGGCAGCCCTCGCGCTGGCTCACCTTCCTCGCGCTCCGCGCGCTGCAGTGGTGGGATGCCGCGCGGTGAGCGGACCGCGTAGGTTCGGGGACGTGATCGTCAACCCGCTGCTCCCGTCCGTCTACGACGTGGTCTGGTCGCTCGTCGCGGTGATCGTGGTCGCGCTCGCCGTCGTCGCGCTCGTGTCGCTCGCGCGCGCAGGGCGAGGCTTCACGTCGGTGCAGGCGCTCGCCTGGGTCCTCGTGGTGCTGTTCGTCCCGGTCCTCGGCCCCGTCGCCTGGCTCGCGGTCGGTCGGCGGGCCGGCCTCGAGGGCCGCCCCGACTCCCGCACCTGACGGTTCGCGCCTCAGCGCCGCAGGTTCACCTGCAGGATCTCCTCCTGGTACGGCGCGCGGACGGCGCCGGACACGCGCAGGTCCAGCAGCAGGAACGGGCGCTCGTCCGCCGGCAGCTCCCGCCAGCGTGCGAGCGCGTCGAGGTCGTCGAGGGTCCGCACGACGACGCCCTCGGCACCGACGGCGCGGGCGAGGCCGGCGAAGTCGACCTCGGGGATCTCCATCGGACCGCGCGCGAGTCCCATCACCCCGTACAAGTGCACCTCGGCGCCGTACGCGCCGTCGTTCCAGACGACCGCGAGGCCTCGGCCGCGGGCGACCCGAACGGCGGATTCGAGGTCGGCGATCGCCATGAGCCCGCCGCCGTCGCCGGTCGTGAG
This sequence comes from Microbacterium sp. NPDC064942, assembly GCF_049545525.1. Taxonomy (NCBI): domain Bacteria; kingdom Bacillati; phylum Actinomycetota; class Actinomycetes; order Micrococcales; family Microbacteriaceae; genus Microbacterium; species Microbacterium sp. NPDC064942. The sequence goes on from NZ_JBMWDR010000001.1 coordinate 108,817, forward strand.
GACGATCGTCGACTCGGGCCGCGCCGTCGCCGCACCGGGGACCGACGGGAAGCCGAGCCCGATCGACTGGTAGGCGGTGCCGACCATCATCATGCGGTCGGGTGAGGCGACCGGCCAGAACATGTTGGCCCAGCCGATGAAGTGGCCCCCGTCCGAGACGACGACGCGGTCCTCGGGCAGCAGCTCCGCGATGGCCGCCGCCGCGCTGCGGGGATCGAGCCGGCCATCAGGGGCGATGCCGTCGCCGTGCTCCCGCGCGCGCAGTGCGGCGACGTCGACGCCGTCCCGCCAGCGCGACGCGCCGCCGCCGAGACGCTCGAGCTCGTCGACGATCGCCCGCGCGGCGAGCGCGGCATCCGCCCGCAGGTACCGGCCGACCTGCGGATGCGTCGCCGCGGGTGCGACGTCGACCTGAACGACCGTCGCGTCGGGGGCGAACAGTTCGCCGAAGCGCATCGTGAACTGGTTGAGCGAGGCGCCGAAAACGACGACGACGTCGGCCTCGCGGACTGTCGCCATGGCCCGCTCGGCCCCGAAGCCGCCCGTGACCCCCAGGTCGAACTCCGCGCGCGGGAAGATTCCCCGGCCGAGGGCGGTGGATGCCGTCAGCGCCCCGGCCGCGTCGGCGAGACGTCCGAGCTCGTCGCCGGCCCCCGCGGTCCACGCGCCCCGACCGGCGAGCAGCAGGGGGCGCTCCGCCGTGGCGAGCAGACGCGCGATCACCGCGACGGTCGCCTCGGCGTGGGGCCCGGTGGGTGCGAGCGGGGCGGGCAGCACCGGATCGGGTGTCGCGGGGATCTCGCCCGCCTCGCGGCCGCCGACGTCGTAGGGGATCGCGAGGACGACGGGGATGCGGAACGACAGGGCGTGCTCGATGGCGATGACCGTCGTGGCCGCGGCATCCGTCCGTCCGACGGTGTAGGTCCGGACGCCGACGGCCGACGCGAGCGAGAGCTGGTCGACGTCCCACGGCCGCGGACCCGAGGTCGGTTCGTCGCCGACCACGAGCACGAGCGGCACACGCGCCTGCGCCGCCTCGGCGAGCGGGGTGAGCGTGTTCGTGAACCCGGCGCCGTAGGTGGCGGTCGCGGCGGCGAGCCCGCCCCCGGCCCGATGGTGCGCGTCGGCGGCGACGACCCCGCCCGCCTCGTGGCGGACGGCGGTGAAGGTGACGTCGTCGCGACGCTCGAGGGCGTCGAGGACGAGGGCGTTGCCGTTGCCCATCACGCCGAAGACATGGTCGATGTGGGCGGCGAGGGCGGAGGCGACGTGGGCGGCGACGGTGGGCATGGATGCTCCTGGAGACGATGACGACGGATGCCGTATGTGTCTCGCTTCCCGCGGCGTCGCGGGTGGCTGCGTGCCCCTTTTCCGAGCACCAGGGTCGGTCGCGCCCCTGGACGGCATTCAGTGTAGCCATGACGCGTGCGGGAATCACGCCCGCGTGCCACACTGCGGTCATGCTGCAGACGATGGAGATCAGCCTGACCCCCTTCGACGCGGCACGCATCGTCCTCGACCACGTGCAGTCGTCGGGCATGACGGTCGAGTGCGTGGGGCAGCACGCCACGGCGACGGAGTCCGGTCACCAGATGGCGCTGCTGATCTTCGAGAAGTACTACATGCGCACGAGCAGTCGCGCGTCCCTCACGGTCGTGATCGAGAACCTCGCCGGCCCGACGAAGGCCGTCTTCCGCGGATCCGGCGGAGGCGAGGGGGCGCTGTTCCGCTTCGACTGGGGCGCGAGCGCCGACTTCGCCTCGAGCGTGATCGACGCGCTCGAGCCGTACGCGACGTCGGCCTGAGCGGGCGTATGCCGAGATGACGGATGCCGCGACGGTCCGCGCGCACCGGCTCCGCTCGCACCTGCTCGCCTCGCCTGCGGCGAGCGTCGTGGAGGTCGCCGAGCATCTGGGCGCCCTGCAGGCGCAGGACTTCAGGCGAACCTCACTCGCGCTACACCCGTCCCGCGGCGGCGATCAACACGACGCTCACGCGTGTCGGTCGAGGAACGCGTACACCTCGCCGTCGTCGACTCCGGGGAACATCCCGCGCGGCAGCGGCGAGAACATCTGCATGTGCACGCGGGCGCTCGGCCACGCCTTGCCCTGCCAGCGTTCGGTGAGGTCGGCGTCCGGCCGCCGGCAGCAGGCCTCGTCGGGGCAGGTCGACGTGGCGCGCTTCTGCGTCTCGCGCCCCCGGAACCAGCGGGCGTCGTCGAAGGGAACGCCGACGGTGATCGAGAACTCGCCCTCGGCGGTCGTGCCGGTCTGACTCGAGCACCAGAAGGTGCCGCCGGGGGTGTCGGTGTACTGGTAGTGCTCGGTCGTGCGGTTCTGCTCGGCGAACGCCGACCGCGCCGCGAACTTGCGACAGACGACCTGACCCTCGACCGAGCCGGTGACGTCCATGGGCAGCGGGAGACCGTCGTTCTCGTAGACGCGGTTGATGGCACCCGCCCCGTCGACGCGCAGGAAGTGCAGCGCGATGTCGAGGTGCTGCGTCAGGAGGTTGGTCAGCCGCATCCCGGCCGCCTCGTGCGTGACGCCGAACGCGTCGCGGAAATCCTCGACGGCCAGGTTCCGGTCCTTCTTCGCCTGCGACAGGAACGCGACGGATGCCGTCTCGGGCATGAGGCAGCACGCGGCGTAGTAGTTGATCTCGAGGCGCTGCTGCAGGAAGTCGGCGTAGTCCGTGGGTGGGGTGTGCCCGAGCAGGCGGTGCGCCATCGCCTGCAGGGCCATCGAGCGCAGGCCGTGTCCGCCGGGGATGGATGCCGGGGGCAGATAGATCCGGCCGTTCTCCAGGTCGGTGACCGAGCGAGCGGAGTGAGGGAGGTCGTTCGCGTAGATCAGCTCGAAGCCCAGCTGTTCCGCCATGATGCTGACGGTGCGGTGGGTGAGCGCACCGGTCGTGTGGCCGGCTGCCTTCAGCTTCTTCTCCGCGAGCTTCTCGATGTCGGGCAAATAGTTGTTCTGCTCTCGCATCCGCAGTCGCAGTTCCGTGTTGGCGCGACGTGCCTCCTCCGGGGTCGCGATCGACTCGCGCTCCCGGCGCTCGAGTTCGCGGTGGAGCGCGAGGATCCCCTCGATCGTCTCGTCCGTCATCGTCTTGGTGACCTTGACCGGAGCCACGCCCAGGCGGCGGAAGACCGGACTCTGCTGCGCGCGCTCGAGCTCGAGCTCGAGCGCGGCCCGCCGGTTCGGCGGCTCGTTCGAGAGCAGGTCGGTCACATCGGTCCCGGTCGCGGTCGCGATCGCCTGCAGGACCGACAGTTTCGGCTCGCGCTTGCCGTTCTCGATCAGGCTGAGCTGGCTGCCGGCGATGCCGACGATCGCCCCGAGCTCGTCGAGCGTGTACCCGTGGGCCTGGCGCTGATGACGGATGCGGTGGCCGAGGGTCGAGAGCTGGAGGGGCGTCGCCATGATCTTGAGCTTAGCGAAAGATTTCGGATTCTTTACGTCTCCATTCCCGGAAAGCCCCGCGATCCACCCGTCACAGTGGAACCACGACCACCCCGACCGAGGAGCGCCGAATGGCCATCGCAGACCTGTTCACCCGCCCCACCCCCACCGCGCCCACGCCGGCTGCGCACACAGCCGCGGCGGCGCCCACCGGCATCCGCCCCACCGTCACGGGTGAGGGCATGGCGGCCCTGCACGCCTGGGTCGACGAGATCGCCGCCCTCACGAAGCCCGCCCGCATCCACTGGGTCGACGGCTCCGCCGCCGAGAACGAGGCGCTCCTGCGCCAGCAGGTCGACGAGGGCAAGCTCATCAAGCTCAACCCCGAGTGGCGGCCCGGTTCGTACCTCGCCCGCTCGCACCCGAGCGACGTCGCCCGCACCGAGGCGCGCACCTTCATCGCGTCGGAGCGTGAAGAGGATGCCGGGCCCACGAACAACTGGATCGCGCCCGACGAGATCCGCGCCACCATCACGCCCCTGTTCGAGGGCAGCATGCGCGGTCGCACGATGTACGTCGTCCCGTTCTCGATGGGAGCCGTCGGCGGGCCGCTCTCGCACATCGGCGTGCAGGTCACCGACAGCGCCTACGCGGTCACCTCGATCGGGATCATGACGCGCGTCGGCGCGTCGGTGCTGGAGCAGATCGCCGACGGCAAGCCCTGGGTGAAGACGGTGCACTCCGTCGGCGCTCCGCTCGCGCCCGGCGAGCAGGACGCCGCCTGGCCCTGCAACGACGAGAAGTACATCGTGCACTTCCCCGAGACGCTCGAGGTGTGGTCCTTCGGCTCGGGCTACGGCGGCAACGCGATCCTCGCGAAGAAGTGCTTCGCGCTGCGCATCGCGTCGGTCATCGGCCGGGACGAGGGCTGGCTCGCCGAGCACATGCTGCTCATCCGCGTCATCGACCCGGCCGGCAAGTCCTACCACGTCGCCGCCGCGTTCCCCTCGGCCTGCGGGAAGACGAACCTCGCCATGCTCCGCCCGACGATCCCGGGCTGGCGCGTCGAGACCCTCGGCGACGACATCGCCTGGCTGCGCCCGGGCGAGGACGGACGCCTCTGGGCGATCAACCCCGAGGCCGGCTTCTTCGGCGTCGCGCCCGGCACCGGTGAGTCGACCAACGTGACGGCGGTCGACACGCTCTGGGGCAACACGATCTTCACGAACGTCGCGCTGCGCCCCGACGGCGACGTCTGGTGGGAGGGTCTCACCGACGAGGCACCCGCCGAGCTCACGGACTGGGAGGGCAAGCCCTGGACCCCGGCATCCGGTCGTCCTGCGGCCCACCCGAATTCGCGCTTCACGGTCAGCGCGGACCAGTGCCCCCAGATCGCCGAGGACTGGGATGCCCCCGAGGGGGTGCCGCTCGACGCGATCCTCTTCGGCGGCCGCCGCGCGACCAACGTGCCGCTCGTGGTCGAGGCGACCGACTGGACCCACGGCGTGTTCATGGGCTCGAACATCTCGTCCGAGCGCACCGCGGCCGCCGAGGGACTCGTCGGCGAGCTGCGCCGCGACCCGTTCGCCATGCTGCCGTTCTGCGGCTACAACATGGCCGACTACTTCGCCCACTGGCTGAAGGTCGGGCAGCAGCTGCGCTTCGACCGCGCTCCGCGAATCTTCCAGGTCAACTGGTTCCGCAAGGGATCCGACGGACGCTTCCTGTGGCCGGGCTTCGGCGACAACGCGCGCGTCATCGACTGGATCATCCGCCGGATCGACGGGTCCGTCGGCGCCGTCGACAGCCCCGTCGGACGCCTGCCGCGCACCGAAGACCTCAACCTTGCGGGTATCGAGGTGCCGCAGGCGGATCTCGACGAGCTGTTCGCGGTGGACCCGGCATCCTGGCTCGCCGAAGCCGACCTCACCGAGGAGTTCTACCGCACCTTCGGCGGTAAGGTCCCCGCGGCCCTGTACGCCGAGCTCGCCGCCCTCCGCTACCGCCTGCACCGCACCCAGCGCGCCTGACGCGCCGCGGTCGCCGAGACGTCGCAGATGTCGCTCTCCCGCTCGGGAGGCGACCATCTACGACGTTTCGGCCGTCGACCCGACGCGATCGGCTGTTCCTGGATGCCGGGAGCCGCCGTTCGCGTCGGGTCGCGGTGCGTTCGGGTCAGACGAGCAGCTGGCGGGCGGCGAGGTCGCGGTAGAGCGGCACGTCGCGGATGAGTTCGTCGTGCGTCCCCTGGCCGACGACGCGGCCGTGGTCGAGGACCACGATGAGGTCGCTGTCGACGACGGTCGAGAGCCGGTGGGCGATCACGACGAGCGTGCGGCCGGCCGCGACGGCGTCGATCGCCTCCCGCATCCGTTGCTCGTTGAGCCCATCGAGCGACGACGTCGACTCGTCGAGCAGCAGGATCGGAGGAGCGGCCAGCAGCGCCCGCGCGATCGCGAGGCGCTGGCGCTCGCCGCCCGACAGCATGACGCCCGCCTCGCCGACGGGTGCCTGCAGGCGGAGCGGTGAGCGCTCCAGCACGTCCGTCAGGTTGACGGCGGCGAGGACCCGTTCGCAGTCCGCATCGGACGCGTCGGGTGACGCGAGCCGCAGGTTGTCGGCGATCGTGCCGGCGAGGGTCGGGGCGTCCTGCTCGACGTAGCCGAGGCGGGCGCGCAGCGAGAGCCGGTCGAGCGCGCGGGCGTCGACGCCGTCGATGAGCACGGCGCCGGCCGTCGGGTCGTAGAACCGCTCGATGAGGGCGAGGGTCGTCGACTTCCCGGCGCCGGACGGGCCGACGAGGGCCACGCGGGAGCCGCGCGGGACCCGGAACGAGACGCCCCGCAGCAGCGTGGCCTCGGGCTCCGGCTCGGCGTCCTCGGGCAGGGGGGCGCGCGCGTCCGCGAGGGTCTTCAGCGCCTCGTCCTGCGCGCTCCGGCGGGCGCGGACGACCGCGTCGGGGTAGGAGAAGTGCACGTCGCGGAACTCGATGGCGGCCGCGCCGTCGGGGGAGGGGGCGACGGCGGATGCGGCGATCGCGGCATCCTCTGCCGTCTCGTCCGGCAGGTCGAGGACCTCCTGGATGCGGCCGAGCGCGCCGAGGGCCTGGTTCACCGACGTGATGGCCCCGAAGAACGAGGCGAGGGGCTGGACGAGGAAGAAGAGGAACATCACGAACACGACCAGCTGGGCGATCTCGATCGCTCCCGACGCGACGCGGAAACCACCCACGCCGAGGACGACGAGGAGCGACACCTGCAGCGCGATGCCCGCCACGGGGACGACGACCGCCGACGCCTTCGCGACCGACACGCCGGCGTCGTACGCCTCGCTCGCGGTGGCCGAGATGGCCGCCTGCTCGCGGGATTCGGCGCCGGATGCCCGGATCGTGCGGATCGAGCCGATCGCGCGTTCCACACCCGAGGCGAGTGCGCCGACCTTCTCCTGCTGCACGGACGTCGCCCGCCGGATGCGTCCGCTCAGGACGCCGACGACGGCGGCCGAGGCGCCGATCACGACCACGATGAGCAGCAGCAGCACCGGGTCGATCACGAGCATCGCGACGATCGCGCCGACGAAGATGAGCGCGTTGCCGATCGAGTCCGCGAAGCCTTGCGTGAGGACGGCGTAGAGCAGAGTCGTGTCGGTGCCCACGCGCGAGACGAGGTCGCCGGTGCGCCGCGCGTCGTACTCCTGCACCGGTAGGTGCAGGAGCTTCGCGATCAGACGCCGCCGGCTCGAGTAGACGACCGCGGTGCCGGTGCGCTGCAGGAGGTAGTGCTGGAACCCGCCGATGAGGGACGAGACGACCACGAGGCCCACGAGGACCCAGACGAGGATGCCAAGGGCCTGGCCGGCCTGCACGCGCCCGATGACGTCGCCGACGAGGAGCGGCTGCACGAGGGTGGCGACCGCCTCGAGGACGCTCAGGACGGCGACGACGACGAGGACGCCCTTGTGCTCGAGCAGGAACGGGAGGAGCTGGCGGAGGCTGGCGCGGGGGCCGTCGTCCTTCGAGGGGCGACGCAGACCGCGGCGGGGCGTGGACATCCCTCTATCTTCCCCCTCGCGGCTGAGGGGATGTCCGATGCCGTCGGTAGGGTGGTGCGGTGCCAGAAGCCGTGATCCGCGCCGAGAGCCTCGTGAAGGCCTACAAGACCAAGGGTAAGCCCGACTTCGTCGCCGTCGACGGCCTGTCGTTCGAGGTCGCGCTGGGCGAGTCGTTCGGTCTCCTCGGCCCGAACGGCGCGGGAAAGTCGACGACGATGAAGATGATCGGCGCCGTCTCTACCCGCACGAGCGGCGATCTCTCGATCCTCGGGCTCGACCCCGACCGCTACGGTCCCGAGATCCGTTCCCGGCTCGGGGTGGTTCCGCAGCAGGACAACCTCGATGGTGAGCTGAACGCCCGCGAGAACCTGTACATCTACGGCCGGTACTTCGGGCTGCCCGGCAAGGTGTGCGGAGAGAAGGCCGACGAGCTGCTCGCCTTCGCGCAGCTCGAGGACAAGGCCAAGAGTAAGGTCGACCAGCTCTCCGGTGGCATGAAGCGTCGCCTCACGATCGCCCGCGGACTCATCAACGACCCCCGCATCCTGCTCCTCGACGAGCCGACGACCGGCCTCGACCCGCAGGCGCGGCACGTCCTGTGGGACCGCCTGTTCCGCCTCAAGGAGCGCGGGACGACCCTCGTCCTCACGACGCACTACATGGACGAGGCCGAGCAGCTCTGCGACCGGCTCGTCGTCGTCGACAAGGGGCGCATCATGGCCGAGGGGAGCCCGGCCTCCCTCATCCGCGAGCACTCCAGCCGCGAAGTCCTCGAGGTGCGCTTCGGGTCCGACCGCAACGAGCAGGTCGCGGCGCAGCTGCAGGGGGTCGGCGATCGCATCGAGGTGCTGCCCGACCGCATCCTCGTGTACGCGCACGACGGCGAGGCCGCGCTCGAGCGCGTCACGGCCGCGGGCCTGCAGCCCCTCACGAGTCTCGTGCGCCGCTCGAGTCTCGAGGACGTCTTCCTCCGTCTCACCGGACGGTCGCTGATCGAATGAGTGAGACGACCCCGTCGGTGCAGCCGACGCTCGACGAGTTGCGCGCCGAGGCCCTGGAGTGGGGCCGCAAGCCGCGCCGGCACGGCAGCTGGTACGTGACCGAGCACATGGTCCGCGCGATGCGCGCGTACGGCTGGACGATCGTCGTCGGCGCCCTCGGACAGCCGGTGCTGTATCTCCTGGGCCTCGCGGCGGGTCTCGCCGCCCTCATCCAGGCGCCCATCGACGACCGCGGCGTGCAGGTGGACTACCTCGTGTTCGTCGCCCCTGCTCTCCTCGTCACGGCGGCGATCTCGGTCGCCTCCGAGGAGATGACCTACCCCGTCATGGCCGGGTTCAAGTGGCGGCGCTACTTCTTCGGGTTCAACGCGTCCGCCCTGTCGAGCCCGCAGATCGCGAACGGCGTCGTCATCGGCGCCGCCGCCCGCATGACTTTCGCGGTCGCGGCGTACTACCTCTTCATCTGGCTCCTGGGTGCCCTCGGCATCGGATGGACGACCGTGCCGCATCCCGAGACCGGCTGGCTCGCGATCCCGGCGGGTCTGCTCGCGGGCCTCGCCTTCGGCATCCCGCTCATGGCGTACGCGGGGTCGATCGAAGACGACAAGGGGCAGTTCGCGCTCGTCCAACGGTTCGTCTTCATGCCGATGTTCCTGTTCTCGGGCACCTTCTACCCGCTCGAGACCCTGCCGGTCTGGCTGCAGTGGATCGGCTGGGTCTCGCCGCTCTGGCACGGCGCCGAGCTCGGCCGACTGGCGACGTACGGTGCCGCCGTGCCGCCGGTGCTGATCGCCGTCCACCTCGCGTACCTCGTCGTGCTCGCGGGCGTCGGCTACCTGTGGGGCCGCAAGGTCTTCGTCGAGAGGCTCGCGAAGTGAGCGCCGCGACCATCGAGGCCACCGCGCGTCGCGGGGGAGTGCGGGCGCTGTGGGCGGGCAACCCCGGCGCGGTCGTGCAGCGCGGCTTCCTCGCCGCCCGGTCGTCGAGTTGGGCCGTCGTCCTCTCCGGGTTCTTCGAGCCGGTCTTCTACCTCGCGTCGATGGGGCTGGGGCTCGGGGCGCTCATCGGCGACGTCGAGACATCGCAGGGCATCCCGGTGAGCTACGCCGCGTTCATCGCTCCCGCCCTCCTCGCCGTCTCGGCGATGAACGGCGCGATCTACGACTCCACCTGGAACGTCTTCTTCAAGCTCAACTACGGCAAGCTCTACGAGGGAATGCTGGCGACCTCGCTCGGTCCGCTCGACGTGGCGCTCGGCGAGATCCTTTACGCGCTCCTGCGCGGTCTGCTCTACGCGACCGGGTTCATGATCGTCATGCAGATCCTCGGGCTGAACCTGGCGTGGACGGCGATCCTCGCGATCCCGGCGGTGCTGCTCATCGCGTTCGGCTTCGCCAGTCTCGGCATGGCCGTCACGAGCTACATGAAGACGTTCCAGCACATGGACTGGATCAACTTCGTCCTGCTGCCCATGTTCTTGTTCTCGGCGACCTTCTACCCGATCACCGTGTACCCCGAGTGGGTGCAGTCGATCGTCATGGCGCTGCCGCTCTGGCACGGCGTCGAACTGATCCGCGGGCTGACCACCGGCATCCTGTCGGCGGGCATGCTGTGGCACGTCCTGTACTACGTCGTGATGATCGCGGTCGGACTCGTCTTCACGACGAAGCGCCTGCGCGCGCTGTTCCTCGACTGAGGGTCAGCGTCCCGATTCCATGACCTCGCGCGCCTTGCGGATGCGGCGGGGGTTGACCGGATGCGTCGCGAGCACGACCTTGCCGCGCGAGTGCAGCTTCTGCAGGTCGTCGTATGCTTCGGCGACGTCGGCGAGCGGGTAGAAGCCCGACACGAGGACGTTGACCGCCCGCTTCTCGGCGAGCTCGACGACCTTGCGCAGCTGGTCGGTGCCGTGGGCGACGGCCGCGGGGTCGTCCGACAGCAGGGCGACCTCGCGATCGCGACGGTCGGCGCTCGAGCGGAACTTGCTCGCGGGGACGCCGAGGGCTTCGGCGATCTCGTGTCCGTCCTGCCCGAAGTTGTCGATGTACGCGCTGACCCCGTCGGGGGCGAGGGCGCGGATCCGGTCGACGATCCCCTCGCCGTAGCGCACCGGCTTCACACCGAGCTGACGCAGGTAGTCGAAGTTGCGGTCGCCGCACGTCCCGATCACGCGAGCACCGCGGTGCATGGCGATCTGCGCCTCGACGCTGCCGACACCGCCCGCCGCGGCTGAGACGACCACCGTGTCGCCGGCGCCGACCTTGAGTTCGTCGAGGATGTCGAGGGCCGTCGTGCCGGCGAGGTAGAGACCGCCCGCGGTCTCGAACGTGACGTTCTTGGGCTTGCGCACGAGCCGGTCGGTCGACACCGTGAGGTGGCTGGCCTGCGCTCCCGAGCGGACGTGACCGACGACGTCGCTGCCGACGGGGAAGCCCGCCGTGTCGGGGCCGACGGCGATCACGGTGCCGGCGAAGCAGCTGCCGGATCGGCGGGGGAACGGGTCGTCCCATTCTTGCTCGGCGCCCGAGCGGACGAAGCCGTCGATGTGGTTGAGGCCCATCGTCATGACCTCGACGGTCACCTCGCCCGCGCCGGGCTCCGGAAGCGGGCGGGTGACGAGGTGGAGCACCTCGGGTCCGCCGGTCTCGTCGTACTCGACGACCGATGCCTGTGTGACCTTCTTGATGGCCATCGTCCACTCCTCACGTGCCTGTGGGGCCGACGATAGTCCTGCGCCCGGACGGAGGGGAGCTCTTGACAGACGGATGCCGCGACCCTCCCGGTGGGGTGGGGCGCGGCATCCGCTCGTCAGGGTCGTGTCAGCGTGCGCCGAGGTCGACGTGTCCGATGTTGGTCTCGTACTCGACGTCCTTCGTCTCCTTCGACAGCCACAGGGCGATGAAGGTGAGGACGGCTGAGCCCGACAGGTAGACGCCGACGAGCCACGGCGATCCGCCGGCGGCGGCCCAGAGGGCGGTCGCGACGATCGGGGCGAGCGCGGCGCCGAGGATCGACGACACGTTGTACGAGATCGCCGACCCGGTGTAGCGGACGTTCGTCGGGAACAGCTCGGGGAGCAGGGCGCCCATCGGACCGAACGTCGCACCCATGAGCATGAACCCGAAGATCAGGAAGGCCTGCACGAGGGCGCCGCTGAACTTGGGGTCGAGCTGGGGCAGGAGGAAGACGTTGAAGAGCAGACCGAAGACGGCGATCGCCCCCGTGATCCACAGCAGCAGGCGGCGACGGCCGATCGTGTCGGCGACGGGGCCCGAGAGCAGCGTGAAGACGCCGAAGAAGACGACACCGACGATCTGCATGATGACGAAGTCGGTGTACCCGAACCCGAGGCCCGGCACATAAGTGGCCGCGTCGAACGCCGCGCCCGCAGCCTCTGCCGCGGCGGCGGCTCCCTCGGTCGTAGCCTTCGTGCCGTAGGCGAGGGTGAAGCTCGTCATCAGATAGAAGAGCACGTACGTGGCGAGCATGATGAACGTGCCGAGGATCAGCTGCTTCCAGTGGCGACGGACGACCTCGCCGAGGGGGAACTTGCGGATCGCGCCCGTCTTCTCGGCCTTGGCGAACGTCTCGGACTCGACGAGCTTGAGACGCACGTACAGGCCGACGATCACCATGACCGCCGAGAACAGGAACGGCACGCGCCAGCCCCAGGCGAGGAACTCCTCGCTGCGCTGCGCGGGGCCGTCGGGGTGCGGCAGCAGGAAGTAGATCACCAGGAACACCGTGTTGGCGATGATGAAGCCGATCGGCGCGCCGAGCTGCGGGAACGTGCCGTACCAGGCGCGCTTGCCCTTCGGGGCGTTCTCGGTCGCGACGAGTGCGGCACCCGACCACTCGCCGCCGAGGGCGAAGCCCTGCGCGAGGCGGAGGACGAGCAGCAGGATCGGGGCGAGCACGCCGACCTGGTCGAACGTCGGCAGGAGGCCGATGAGGAAGGTGGCGACACCCATCGTGAGCAGCGACCCGACGAGGGTCGCCTTGCGTCCGAACTTGTCGCCGAAGTGGCCGAAGACGACGGCGCCGACGGGGCGGGCGACCATGGCGGCGCCGAAGATGCTGAACGAGAGCAGCAGGTTCGTGGTGTCGTTGCCGGCGGGGAAGAACAGGATGGGGAAGACGAGGACGGCGGCGGTCGCGTAGACGTAGAAGTCGTAGAACTCGATCGTGGTGCCGATGAGGCTCGCCGTGATGACGCGGGAGCGGGGATTGGCGGGTGCGGTGGATGCCGCGGGTGCTGCGGATGACATGCGGGGGACCTTCGGAACGAAGCGGTGGGTCCTCATGGGACGCGTCGGCGGCGGACGTCCTCGCAGGGGTGATGCGAGGGCGTCACAGCTCTGGGATCACCGAGGCGCCGACGGAGTCGCCGGCGCCAAACCTCAAGCCTACTCCCGCATGTCCCCGCGAGCGGGGGTCGTCACCAGATGACCGCGAGCCCGGCGTTGAGGAGGGTGAGGATGCCGATGGGCCAGAAGATCCCGGCGGGCACCGACCCCGACTTCCGCAGGCGTCCTGCGCCGGCACCGAGGAGGCCGCCGATGAGGACGAGGACGACGAGCTTGATGCCGATCTTGGCGTAGTTCATGTCGTGGTCGAGACCCCACGGCGCCGAGAGCGCGAGGCCCGCGACGAGTGCGATGCCGAGGCCCCAGTGCATGATGCGCGTCACTCGGCGCTGTCCGACGAGTTCGACCACCCACGCCCCGAAGAGCGTCGCGAAACCGACGAGGTGGACGAGGACGACGATGCTGCGCAGGATCTCCATGCCCTCAGGCTACCTGAAGGTCGAAACCCCCGCAGCATCGAGAAGGCGTGACGCGTCGCGCGTCAGCCGCGGAGGTCCCGCAGGACGAGCGCGGTGCGGATGGCGGCATCCGCTGCTTCTGCGCCCTTGTCCTCCTTCGAGCCTGCGAGGCCTGCGCGGTCGAGGCCCTGCTGCTCATCGTCCAGCGTCAGCACGCCGAAGCCGACGGGCTTGCCGGTGTCGAGAGCGACGCGGGTGAGTCCGTCCGTCGCGGCCGACGAGACGAAGTCGAAGTGCGGGGTCCCGCCGCGGATGATGACGCCCAGCGCGACGGCCGCGTCGGCGCCGGCGTCGAGCGCGGCCTTGGCGGCGACGGGCAGCTCGAACGAGCCCGGTACGCGCACGAGGCGCCACGTGGCGCCCGAGGCGTCGAGGATGCGCTTCGCGCCCGCGATCAGGCCGTCGGTGATCGTGTCGTGCCACTGCCCGGCGATCACGACGACGGACAGGCCGCTCGCGTCGACCGCTTCGGCCCGGGGTGCTCCGTGTCCGCTCATGCGGTGTGCTCCTCACTGTGCGCGAGGGCCTCGCGCAGTTCGTCGGCGTCGATGATGTGGCCCATGCGGTCGGCCTTCGTCGCCAGGTACTGATGGTTGTTCGCGCCGACCCCGACCAGCAGGGGCACCTGGTCGACGATGGTGAGACCGAGGGCACGCAGCTGCGCGACCTTGTCGGTGTTGTTGGTCAGCAGACGGATCTGCTTCACGCCGAGGTCGGACAGGATGCCGGCGGCCGCCGCGTAGTCGCGGGCGTCGGCCGGCAGGCCGAGCGCGAGGTTCGCATCGACGGTGTCGAGGCCCCGCTCCTGCAGGCTGTACGCGCGCAGCTTGTTGATGAGGCCGATGCCGCGGCCCTCGTGGCCGCGCATGTAGATGACGACGCCGCCGTCCTGCTCGATCGCGTCGAGCGCCGCCTCGAGCTGCGGTCCGCACTCGCACTTGAGCGAGCCGAACGCCTCACCCGTGAGGCACTCGGAGTGCACGCGCACGAGCGGTGCCTCCTCGGTGAGGTCGCCCGAGACGACGGCGATGTGGTCGGTGCCGGTGATCCGGTCCTTGTAGGCGAGGAAGCGGAACTGGCCGTGCGAGGTGGGGACCGTCGCCTCGGCGCGCAGGCTCACGCGGCGCTTGGCGGTGTGGTCGGTGTGGGCGGCGGTGCCGTCGCCGTCGGCTGCGCTGACGTGCGCGATGAGCTGCTCGATCGTGATGACGGGGATGCCTTCGCGCTCGCCCATCTCGAGGAGTCCCGGCATCCGCATCATGCTGCCGTCGTCGGCGACGACCTCGCCGATCACGGCGACCGGCTGCAGGCCCGCGAGCTGCATGAGCTCGACGGCGGCCTCGGTGTGGCCGGCGCGCTCGCGCACGCCGCCGTCGACGGCGCGCAAGGGGAGCACGTGCCCCGGGCGGATGAGCGAGGACGGCACCGAGTCCGGGTCGGCGAGCACGTTGGCCGTGCGGGCGCGGTCCGAGGCGCTGATGCCGGTCGTGACGCCCTCCGCGGCGTCGACGCTCACCGTGTACGCCGTGCTCCGGGCATCCTGGTTCTGCTCGACCATGGGAGGCAGGTCGAGGCGGTCGGCCCAGTCGGCCGGCATCGGGGCGCACAGGAACCCGCTGGACCAGCGGATGGTCCACGCGAGCCACTCCGGCGAGGCGAGCTCGGCGGACAGGATGATGTCGCCCTCGTTCTCGCGGCTCTCGTCGTCGGCGACCAGGATCGGTCGGCCTTCCTTGAGGGCTGCCAGGGCGTCGGGGATGGACGAAAGGCTCATCGGGAGCCTCCTTCTTCTGCGGACGGGATGCCGTCGGGTGAGGCGAATCGGAGCAGGCGCTGCACGTGCCGCGCCAGGATGTCGGTTTCGAGGTTGACGCGGTCGCCGGGGGCGAGCGTGCCGAGGGTGGTCACCTCGAGCGTCTCGGGGATGAGGGAGATCTCGAACCAGTGCGACGCGGCGTCGGGCTCGGACACGTCCGAGACGGTGAGCGAGACGCCCTGGACCGTGATGGACCCCTTGTCGACGACGAGCGGGGCGAGGTCGGCCGGCAGTGAGACGCGGATGACGCGCCACTGCTCACCGGGGCGGACCTCGAGGACCTCGCCCGTGCCGTCGACGTGTCCTTGCACGATGTGCCCGCCGAGGCGCGTGTGCGCGGCGAGGGCACGCTCGACGTTCACTCGGGAGTCGACCCCGAGGGTGCCGAGCGTCGACATGTCGAGCGTCTGCTTCATGACGTCGGCCGTGAACCCCTCGGAGGTCTGGTCGGTGACCGTCAGGCAGACGCCGCTGATCGAGATCGAGTCGCCGCGCTGCGCGTCCGAGACGGCGAGGGGCGCGCGCACGGTGAGTCGCACGCCCTCGCCGGAGGGCTCGATCGCCGTGATGACGCCCTGTTCTTCGATGATGCCGGTGAACATCAGGCCTCCTGGGGGGTGAGGGTGACGAGGATGTCGTCGCCGAGTCGGTCGACGCCTGTGATGTCGAGGCGTCGCTGCTGGGAGATGGTCGCGACGCCGATGTCGCCGACCGCGAGGCGGTCGCCGCCGATCAGCGTCGGTGCGACGTAGACGAGGAGCTCGTCGACGATCCCCTGGCGCAGGAAGGATGCCGCCAGTGTCGGGCCGCCCTCGATGAACACACGCTGGGCGCCGAGCTCGCGGAGGCGGTCCAGCAGGTCCCGCAGGTCCTCGCCCTCGTCCTGCATGAACGGCCGCGGGTGCGTGCGCAGTCGCGCCTGCTGCGGCACGGCGCGGACGCCGACCACGACGGGTCGGGGCTGGTCCTCGTAGAGTCCGCCGTCCTCGCGCCGTGCCGTCAGTGCGGGATCGTCCGCGAGGACGGTTCCCGTCCCCACCACGATCGCGTCCGCCAGCGAGCGTCGGCGGTGCACGTCGGCGCGGGCCTCGGGTCCCGTGATCCACTGGCTGGTGCCGTCGGATGCCGCGGCCCGCCCGTCGAGCGACTGCGCCCACTTCAGGGTCACGTGGGGCCTTCCGAGGCGCTGCACGGTCAGCCACGACGCGATGAGCGTCTCGCCCTCGTCGCGCAGCACGCCGCCCTCGACCTCGACGCCGGCGTCCCGGAGCCGCGCGGCGCCCCCGGAGGACACCTCGCCCGGGTCGTCGACGGCGTACACGACCCGGGCGACGCCGGCCTCGATGAGCGCGACCGCGCAGGGGCCGGTGCGCCCGGTGTGGTTGCACGGCTCGAGGGTCACGACGGCCGTCGCGCCGCGCGCGGCATCCGGTCCGAGCGTCGAGAGGGCGTCGATCTCGGCGTGCGGCGTCCCCGCGCCGTGATGCCAGCCCTCGGCGAGCACCTCGCCCGCGGGGGAGAGGATGACCGCGCCGACCTGCGGGTTGACCCCCCGCGGTCCACGCTGAGCGAGCGCGAAAGCGTGGCGGAGCGCGGCGCGCTCCGCGTCGGTGGCACTCATCCGGATCCTCACGATGGGGTGCTCCGGGGCGCGGGCGCGTCAGGCGGTCCTGCAGGGTCGCTGCGGGCGCCCGTGCTGCCTCCCATCCGGACTAGCGACTCGCGTCGCATCACCGTCGGTTCCGGATTTCCACCGGATCAGCAGGACCTCGGGTCCCGCTCGCGGACTGTCACCGCCGGTTCGGATTCCCACCGACCCCGGAGCACGTTTCTTGCTCTCGAAGTGTAGTCAACCGGGATGACGCGGATTCATTCCCCGTCATCTCTTGACGCGGACGCTCATCCGGTCAAAGCGCGGGCGGTGGCCTCGTCGACGACGAGCTCGGTGACCAGCCGCGCCGCGAGCGCACCCCGGAGGCTGTCGCGTTTGTCGACGCCCGACACGATGCACACCCGGCTCGGCACGCGACGCAGCACCTCGAAGCGGGGCCCGGTCGCCCGGTCGTTCAACTCGATCCCGCGGGTCGACCCGTCGAGGCGGTAGAAGACCGTGGCGACGTCGCCCACCACGCCCTCGCGGTCGAGCGCCGCGAGCTCCTCGGGTTCGAGGTAGCCGCCGGAGTACACGTGGCTGGGGACGCGCGAATCCGCCGCCCCCACGCTGAAGACGACGAGGTCCATCGCCGCCTGCATGGCCAGGATGCGGGTGGTGCTCCGCTCGCGCCACATGGCCTGCTTCGTGCGCGGATCGTCGAAGAACGCGGGCACCGGGAACTGCTGCGCGCTGCCGCCGTAGGCGACGGCGAAGCGGCTCAGGATGTCGCTCGCATACAGCAGGCCCGTGGTGCGGGTGTTCCCGGAGCCGTTCAGCTGCACGAAGGTCGTGCCGTGCACGGCCTTGGGGACGAGGCGGCGGCTGACCGCGGCGGTGGTGGATCCCCACGCGACGCCGACCGTCGCATCCGCTTCGATGAGATCGCCGAGCAGGTGCGCCGCGGCGGTCGCGA
The DNA here is from genome assembly GCF_049545525.1 of Microbacterium sp. NPDC064942. Taxonomy (NCBI): domain Bacteria; kingdom Bacillati; phylum Actinomycetota; class Actinomycetes; order Micrococcales; family Microbacteriaceae; genus Microbacterium; species Microbacterium sp. NPDC064942. The sequence goes on from NZ_JBMWDR010000001.1 coordinate 126,480, forward strand.
CCCGCTCCAGTCGCTCCACCTCGCTCGCGTCGTCGGGGACCGGGACGACGTGAGCGGTGATGCCGTAACGATCGGCGAGCTCCTGCTCCAGCAGCTGCGGAGCGGCGAAGGGGGAGCGGATGCGGATGTCGACGATGCCCGTCGCGCGGGCGCGCGACAGCAGACGCGAGACGGTCGACCGCGAGGTGCCGAGCTCCCGGGCGATGGCCTCCATCGTGCGGTCCTGGACGTAGTAGAGGTGCGCCGCGGTGAGCGCGCGTCGGATGTCGTCGGGGTCCAGGGTCTCGTCCACGGATGACAGTGTGCACGTATGTGCAACCGGACTGCAATCCCGTCCACCGCTGTCATCATGGTCCCATCGGCTTCTTCGGAAGCGGTCTGAGGCAAGCGGGGCGAGAGCCCGGCAGAAGTGGGAGTGTGACGTGGATACCGAGACCCGACAGGCGACGACGGCGCTGCGCGAGCGGCCGCAGGCGGACGTGCTCATCATCGGCGGCGGCATCAACGGCGTCGCGACCTTCCGCGACCTGGCGCTGCAGGGCGTCGACGTGGCTCTCGTCGAGCGCAGCGACTTCCTCTCCGGTGCGTCGGCGGCCTCGAGCCACATGATCCACGGCGGCATCCGTTACCTCGAGAACGGCGAGCTCCGCCTGGTCCACGAAGCGGTCACCGAGCGCAACGACCTCCTGACGACGGCGGCCCACTACGTGCGTCCGCTGCGGACCACCGTGCCGATCTTCTCGACGTTCTCGGGTCTGCTCTCCGCGCCGCTGCGCATGGTGCTCCACCGCAAGACCGCCTCCACCGAGCGCGGCGCCCTCCTGATCAAGGTCGGCCTCATCATCTACGACTCGTTCTCGCGCGGCGGCGGCCGCGTCCCGCGGCACACCTTCCGCGGTCGGCGCCGCTCGCTGCGGGAGCTCCCCGACCTGAACGCCGACGTGAAGTACACGGCGACCTACTGGGATGCCTCCCTCCGCGAGCCCGAGCGCCTCGGCCTCGACCTCGTCCGTGACGGCGTCGCGCTCGGCGGCAGCCGCGCCCGCGCCGCCAACTACACCTCCGCGGTCGGAGTGGACGGCGGCAAGGTCGTCCTCCGCGACGAGGTCACCGGCGAGGAGTTCCCGTTCGCGGCATCCGTCGTCCTCAACGCGGCCGGCCCGTGGACCGACCTCGCCAACGAGGCCCTCGGCGACGCGACCCGGTACATGGGCGGCACCAAGGGCTCGCACATCGTGCTCGACCACCCCGAACTGATGCAGGCGACCGGTGGTCGGGAGATCTTCTTCGAGCACTCCGACGGTCGCATCGTGCTCATCTACCCGCTCAACGGTCGGGTCCTCGTCGGCACGACCGACCTCGAGCACGACATGTCCGAGCCCGCCGTCTGCACGGAGGAGGAGGTCGACTACTTCCTCGACCTCATCGGCCACGTCTTCCCGTCGATCCCCGTCGACCGGTCCCAGATCGTGTTCCGTTACTCGGGCGTCCGCCCGCTCCCCGGTCACGGCGACATGGCCGCAGGTTTCGTCTCGCGCGACTACCGCATCGAGGAGGCGACGCTGCCGGGTTCCGACGGCGTGCCGGTGCTCAGCCTCGTCGGCGGCAAGTGGACGACCTTCCGCGCCGTCGCCGCACGCCTGGCCGACGAACTGATGTCCCGGATCGGACGCACGCGGGTCCGCTCGACGAAGGGGCTCCCCATCGGCGGCGCCGTCGGCTTCCCCCGCACCGACGCCGAGCGCGACGCCTGGGTGCACCACCACCTGTCGGACTTCGGTGCCGAGCGCGGCACCCGTCTGCTGCACCGCTACGGCACGCATGCCCTCGCCGTGGCAGCCTCGCTCCGGCAGGACGCCCAGGACGCACCCCTCAGCTCGCTGCCCCGCTTCAGCTCGGGCGAGTTCCGCCACATCGCGCGCACCGAATCGATCGTGCACCTCGAGGACATCCTGCTGCGCCGCACCAACATCGCGTTCCGCGGCGAGGCGACCCCCGAGGTCGTCGAAGAGGTGGCCGACGCCGTCGCGGATGTGATGGGCTGGGATGCCGCGACGCGCCGCACCGAGATCGATCGGGCGCTCGCCGCGGTGCACGCCGCCGATCCCGTCGCCGTCTGACGCCGGCATCCCCGTCGCCGCACCGGCGATGAGCACTCGAAGAGGAGACGAGACGTGACCGATCACGTGATCGCCATCGACCAGGGAACGACCTCGACACGAGCGATCGTGTTCGACGGGGAGGGCACCCTCGTCGCGACCGCGCAACGAGAGCACGAGCAGATCTTCCCCCGCGCCGGCAGGGTCGAGCACGACCCGGTCGAGATCTGGACGAACACCGAATGGGTGCTCGCCAACGCGCTCGGGCAGGTGGGCCTGTCCGCCGCCGACGTCGCCGCGATCGGCGTCACCAATCAGCGCGAGACGGCGATCGTCTGGGACCGTCGCACCGGCCGACCGATCCACAACGCCCTCGTCTGGCAGGACACCCGCACGCAGCCCGCGATCGACCGCCTCATCGAGGCGCGCGGGGTCGACGCCTTCGCCGAGGTGACCGGGCTCCCGCTCGCGTCGTACTTCTCGGCGTCGAAGATCGCGTGGATCCTCGACCACGTCGACGGGGCGCGCGAGGCGGCACGCCGCGGCGACCTGCTCTTCGGGACGCCCGACACCTGGGTCGTCTGGAACCTCACGGGCGGCAGCGACGGCGGCATCCACATCACCGACGTCACCAATGCGAGCCGCACCCTGCTCATGGACCTGGCCACCCTCGACTGGTCGGACGAGATGCTGCAGGTGTGGGACATCCCCCGCGAGATGCTGCCCGAGATCCGCTCGTCGTCCGAGGTCTACGGCGAGGTCGTGCAGCCGCGCGTCGCGCGCGGCATCCGCATCGCCGGCATCCTCGGCGACCAGCAGGCGGCGACCTTCGGTCAGGCCGCCTTCGACGCCGGGCAGTCCAAGAACACCTACGGCACCGGCAACTTCCTGCTCGTGGGCACCGGCACCGAGCTGGTGCGCTCGGATGCCGGCCTCATCACCACGGTCGCCTACCGCCTCGGGGACGAGCCGCCGCACTACGCGCTCGAGGGCTCGATCGCCGTCACCGGCTCGCTCGTGCAGTGGCTGCGCGACAACCTCGGGATCATCTCCGAGTCCACCGAGGTCGAGCGGCTCGCCCGCACCGTCGAGGACAACGGCGGCGCCTACTTCGTGCCCGCCTTCTCGGGCCTGTTCGCGCCGTACTGGCGCCCCGACGCCCGTGGCGCGCTCGTCGGCCTCACCCGCTACGTCACGAAGGCCCACATCGCGCGGGCCGCTCTCGAGGCCACCGCGTTCCAGACGCGCGACGTCATCGCGGCCGTCGTCTCCGACACCGGCCGCGAGCTCGAGGAGCTGCGCGTCGACGGCGGGATGACGCGCAACGACCTGCTCATGCAGTTCCAGGCCGACGTCCTGGGCATCCCCGTCGTCCGCCCGAAGGTCGTCGAGACCACGGCCCTCGGCGCCGCGTACGCCGCGGGACTGGCCGTCGGCGTCTGGTCGGGGAAGGACGCCCTGCGCGGCTACTGGCAGGAGGACCGCCGGTTCGAGCCGCAGATGGATCCCGACGAGCGGGACCGCCGCTGCCGCCTGTGGGCCAAGGCCGTCGAGAAGTCCATGGGATGGGTCGACGACGACGCGCGCGTGCTCGCCGGGACCGTCTGAGCTACTTCAGCAGCCGCGACAGCCGGCGGTCGGCGAGGATCTTGCCGCCCGTCTGGCACGTCGGGCAGTACTCGAGGCTGTTGTCGGCGAAGAAGACCGACCGCACCTCGTCGCCGCACACCGGGCACGCCTCGCCGCGGCGGCCGTGGACGGCCATCCCGCGCCGTTTGGCGTCCTTGAGGTCGGCGGGCGGTTTGCCGGATGCCGCGGCCACCGCCTCGGCGAGCGTCTGCTGCATCGCCGCGTAGAGCCGATCGATCTCGGCATCCGTCAGCGTTGCCGCCAGGGCATAGGGAGACATCTTTGCGGCGTGGAGGATCTCGTCGGAGTAGGCGTTGCCGATGCCGGCGATGATCGACTGGTCGCGCAGGACGCCCTTGATCTGCGTCCGGCGTCCGGCGAGGAGCTGCGCGAGCGTGTCGCGGGTGAATCCGTCGTCGAGCGGATCGGCACCGAGGCGTGCGATCCCCGGAATGTCGGCGGGGGAGCGCGCCGCGTAGTACGCGAGCGACTTCTTGGTGCCGGCCTCCGTCAGGTCGAACCCGGAGCCGTCGTCGAAACCCACCCGCAGCGCGATCGGGGTCTTACCCGGCCGGATGACCGTCGCCGGCAGTTGGTCGTACCACCGCAACCAGCCCGCCTTGGCGAGATGGAAGATGAGGTGGGCACCGGCATCCGTCTCGACGTCGACGAACTTGCCGTGCCGCTGCGCACCCGTCACCGTCGCGCCCGTCATCGCGTCGATCGGAGGGTCGTACGTCTTCAGCGCGGCGATGTTCGCGACCGACACCTTCGTGACGGTCAGTCCCGTCGCGCGCTCGCGGAGGAAGTCGACCAGTCCCTGCACCTCGGGCATCTCAGGCATGCGGTCATCCTGCCACCCCGGTCCGACGGCGGTGAGGGGGTTGTCAGATCACCGGCCAGGGCACCGGTATGCGGTCGTCGGTCGGCAGGAGCCCTGCGATCCAGCCGTCGTGGCGTCCGCGGGGGTCGTTCAGATCCTGCCGGAGGAGGCCCTCGTACCGGAAGCCGAGCTTCTGAGCGACGCGCGCCGACGGGACGTTGCCGACGATCGCGCGCCACTGGATGCGCGCGAGCCGGAGCGGTTCGGCGAACCCCGCGTCGATCACGGCGGTCGCCGCCTCGGTGAGGTAGCCGTGGCCGCGGGCCGAGGCATCCATCCAGAACCCGATCTCGGCGGACCCCTGCTTCTCGAACCGGTGCAGCCCGATCATGCCGATCCAGCGGCCCTCGAGGCGGATGCCCCAGGTGAGCTCGCTCTCCTCGTCCCACCAGGCGGCCGCCTTGGCGATGAACTCCTCGGCGTCGCGACGCTCGTACGGCGCAGGGAGCGTCGTCCACCGCGGCACCTCCGGGTCCTGCGCCGCGGCGGTGATCGCATCGACGTCGGCGTCGGTCGGCACCGACAGTTCGAGACGCTCCGTCCGCAGGGTCACCGGTTCCATCCTCCGACCCTATCCACGCACGTGCCGTCTTCCGTTCCGGATGCAGGTGCAGATGCGCCGTGGACGGCGCTCGTCGACGCATTCGCCTTCTCCTCCTGCATTCGGCACGGAGACTCCTCCCCGAGGTCGTCTTCGGAACGACCGACCACATTCCCCGCCGAAGCAGGCTGCGCACTGGGCGGTGTCGGGGAGCGTCGTCGCATGACCTCGTCGCACGATCGGCGTGCCTTCGCCGCCGAAGCAGAAACCCTCCTCGCCGTGCGGTCACAGACCGCGCACGAACTCCGTTCGGCAGGGATGTCGAAACGGTCGATCGCGCGGGCTGCGGCGGATGGCATGATCCTGGCGGTCCGTCGCGGCCGGTACGTCGCCTCGGACGCGCCGGTCGATGTCATCCGCGCCGCGCGCGTCGGCGGTCGACTGACCTGCGTGAGCGCGCTCCGGCTCTTGGGGATCTTCACCCTCGCGTCGGAGGATCTGCATGTGCACGTCCCGCCGCACGCGGCTCGCCTCCGGATACCGCAGGAGGGAGCCTTCCGGCACTGGTCGCCACCGATCGGGCAGCGACCTTCCGGCGCCGGCATTTCTCACCCATGGGACCTCCTCGCCCACGCGATCGTCTGCCAGCCACCCGCGGCGGCTGTGGCGACCCTCGACAGTGCCCTGCACCGGGGCCTGGTCGCTCCGTCTGAGCTCGATCTCGTCTTCGCCGCCGTGCCTCGCAAGTACCGCGTCATCCGGAATCTGCTCGACGGCCGAGCCGAGTCCGGGCCGGAGTCGTTGATGCGCCTCATCTTGCGTCGCCTCGGCGTGAGGGTGGAGTTGCAGGTGAGGATCGACGGCGTGGGGAGGGTCGATCTACTTGTCGACGGATGGCTTGTCGTCGAGTGCGACAGTGATGCGCACCATTCCGGTCCGCTCGCCCACCGGGTCGACCGAGGCCGCGACCTGGCGCTCGCTGCACTCGGCTACACGACGCTCCGGCCGATGGCGGCCGACATCATGTGGAATCCCGACCGGGTGGTTGCAGCGGTGAGGGGATTGCTGCGCGCGCGGCGACGCTGACGCTGTGCCGAACGCAGGTTCAGCGTCGGTGATGCGGTCGGAAACGTCCTGAATGCGCGTCTGAACCTGCATCCGGTACGCGAACCGTCGTGCACTCCGCGCTCGTGCGGCGTCAGCCCTCGGGGTGCTGCTGGATCCAGACCGCCATCGCGGCCAGGTTCGCCAGCGGGGCCATGGCGCCGATCGCGGGGGCGTCGAACACCATCGAGGCGACGCCGGCCTCGGCGTAGGAGGCGACCCATCCGGCGGCATCCGGCAACGGCACGGCCAGCAGCCTGCCGGTCTCCTCGGGCGGGATGCCGAAGCCCGCCGCAGCGGCCTGTGCACGCTCCGGCGTCGAGAAGCCGAAGATCGCCGGACCCTGCTCGGTCGAGGCGGCGAACGGCGTGGGCTCCTGGTCGGTGCCGCGGGCGATGAAGATCCACTTCTCGAGCGCGAACACCGCCCGCCACAGGCGTTCCTGCGCGGCGCGGTCGTCGGGCGCAGCCATGGACGGGCCGGCCGCCGCGTCGATCGCGGCGACGAGCTCGGGCGCGGGGCTGAGCCTCGGTTCCTCAGACACGTCGCAGCAGTCCGAGCTTGTCGTACACGTCGTTGAGGGTGCGGTCGGCGACCTCGTCGGCGCGCGCCGCGTTGGCGGCGAGCACCCGGTCGAGCTCGGCCGGGTCGTCGAGCAGTTCGAGCGCCCGCTCGCGCACGGGACCGAACTCCGACACCACGACCTCGGCGAGGCCCTTCTTGAAGTCGCCGTAGCCGCGGCCGGCGTACTCGTCCTCGATCGAGGGGATCTGCCGCCCCGTCAGGGCGGCGTAGATCACGAGCAGGTTCGACACCCCGGGCTTGGCCTCGCGGTCGTACCGGACGACACCCTCCGAGTCCGTGACGGCGCGCATGACCTTCTTCGCCGACTTCGACGGGTCGTCCAGGAGCCAGAGCACACCGGCATCCGATTCGGCGGACTTCGACATCTTGGACGTCGGGTTCTGCAGGTCGTAGATGCGGGCGGTGTCCTTCTGGATCACCGGCATCGGCACGCGGAACGCCTCGCCGTAGCGGCCGTTGAAGCGCTCCGCCAGCGTGCGGGTCAGTTCGACGTGCTGCTTCTGGTCGTCGCCGACGGGCACGATGTCGGTCTGGTACAGCAGGATGTCGGCGGCCATGAGGATCGGATAGGTGAACAGACCGACGTTCGTGGCGTCGGTGCCGTAGCGAGCCGACTTGTCCTTGAACTGGGTCATCCGGTTCGCCTCGCCGAAGCCGGTCACGGTCGACAGCACCCAGGCGAGCTCGGCGTGCGCGCGCACATGCGACTGCACGTACAGCGTCGACTTCGACGGCTCGATGCCCGCGGCGATGTACTGCGCCGCGGTCCGCCGGGTCTTCTCCCGCAGCTCGGCGGGGTCGTTCGGCTGGGTGAGGGCGTGCAGGTCGACCACGGAGAAGAACGCGTCGTAGGACTCCTGCAGGTCCCGCCACTGCATGAGCGCCCCGATGTAGTTGCCGATCTGGAGGGAGTCGGCGGAGGGCTGCATTCCGGAGTACAGGCGGGGTTTGCTCACCCTACGATCCTAGGCGCGAACGGATGCCGCGCCCCTCGCCGCCGGCTTCAGCCGCCGAGCGTGTAGTCGGCCACGACGGGCGCGTGGTCGCTCCAGCGCGTGTCCCAGGAGGGCGCCCGGACGACGTGGTAATCGGTCGCGCGGGTCGCGAGTTCGGCGGTCGCGAGGTGGTAGTCGATGCGCCAGCCGGTGTCGTTGTCGAACGCCTTGCCGCGGTTGGACCACCACGTGTACGGCCCGTCGATCTCTCCGGCGAACGAGCGCCCGACGTCGACCCAGCCGAGGCCGCGACCGCTCTCGCCGTCCACGGTGGTGACGGTCTCGCCCGCGGGTGCGGTGAACCGGTCGAAGTACGCCCGCTCGCGGGGCAGGAATCCGGCCTTCTTGACGTTGCCCTTCCAGTTGCGGATGTCGAGCTCACGGTGGCCGACGTTGAGGTCGCCGGTGATGAGGGCGAGGTCGCCGAGGTGCGGCATCCGCTCTTCCGTCGCGTCGAGGAACGCGTACTTGGCGTCCTGCTTCTCGGTACCCGCCTCGCCCGTGAAGACGTAAGCGCTGACGACGGTGAGGGTCTCGCCCTCGACCTCGACGTCCGCCTCGACCCAGCGCCCCTTCGAGTCGAGCGTGTCGTCGCCCAGCTCGATGCGCCAGACGTCCAGCGGCTCGCGGGCGGCGATGGCGACGCCGGCACGCCCCTTCGCGAGGGCTTCGTCGTTCACGACGTGCCAGCCGGGCAGGGCGGCGGTGAGATCGGATGCCTCGGCCCGCACCTCCTGCAGCGTGAGGATGTCGACCCCCGCCGTTTCGAGCCAGCCGTGCATGCCCTTCCGGGCGGCGGCGCGGATGCCGTTGACGTTGACGGAGGCGATGCGGACGGTTCGAGGCACGCCTTTCAGCCTAAGCGGGGCCGCCGACACCGGTCGTGCCGCGGGTCTGCGCGAGCAGGTCCTCGGCGCGACGGAGGTCCCGGCGCGCGCCCGGGCGCTCCCACCACCTCGCGCGGGCGAGCGCCGACCGGGCCTCGCGCACGCCCGCCTCGGCGACCACCCGTAGCGCCTCGCGCTCGGCGGCGCGCTGCTGCTCGGCGGTCGGGGGCGCGAGGGGGATGTCGGCATCCCGAGCCGCGACCCCGATCCAGGATGCCGCGACGAGCATCACGATCCCGGCCAGACGCAGCCACAGCAGCAGACCGACGACGACGGAGAAGGTGGCGAGCAGGGGGTTGGTGGGGGAGTAGGCGGCGAGGAAACCGAAGCCCAGCTGCAGGAGCGCGAGCGTCGCGCCGCCGGCGGTCGCCCCGGGGATGATGGAGCGCCACGGCAGCGAGGTCCCGGTGAGGAAGCGGATCAGCAGCGTCAGAGCGGCGGAGTTGAGCGCGACGCTGACGACGACCGACCCGATCCGGCTGGCGAGTTCGGCGGCCGATGAGGGCACGTCGACCTCCAGCCACCGCAACGCCTGCGTCAGGACACCGCCGGCGACCAGCCCCAGGCCGGCGCCGAGGACGAGCGCGGCGCCGAACAGGATCGCCGCGACGAGGTCGCCGAGTTTCAGCAGCACGAAGCTGCGGGTGTCGAACGGCAGCCCGAAGATGTTGCGGACGGCCCGTCGGGTGAAGGTGACGAACCCGATGGCGGTCCACACGGCGACACCGAGGGCGATCGTTCCGGTGACGGCGAGCAGGCTGCCGCTGTCGCGGGCGATCGACGCCACGTCGTCGGGATCCACGGGCCCCGCCTCACCGATGAAGCCCGGGATGTAGGAGTTGACGACCCGGATGAGGCCGTCGATCGCCGCCTGCGACCCGCCGAGCCACAGGCCGACCACGGCGAACGCCGAGTACAGCGTCGCGAACAGCGCGAACAGGGACTGGTAGCTGATGGATGCCGCCAGCAGGAACCCGTTCCGACGCAGGAAGTGCCGCCACACCCGCACCGGGAACGAGGCGACCGTCCGGCGGGTGATCTGCGTCGCGCGCTCGATCGGCTGGTCGAGGCGTTCCCGCAGACGAGACGCCTCCCACCGCTCGCGCAGGGGAGGCGTCGTGTCGTCCGAGGTCACGCCTCGAGGGTATCGGCCGGTTCAGCCGCGCAGGACCGCCCGCTTGACCTCGGCGATGGCCTTCGTGATCTCGATGCCGCGGGGGCAGGCCTCGGTGCAGTTGAAGGTCGTGCGGCAGCGCCACACGCCCTCCTTGTCGTTGAGGATGTCGAGGCGCACGTCGCCGGCGTCGTCGCGCGAGTCGAAGATGAAGCGGTGCGCGTTGACGATCGCGGCGGGGCCGAAGTACTGACCGTCGGTCCAGAACACGGGGCACGACGAGGTGCACGCGGCGCAGAGGATGCACTTGGTGGTGTCGTCGTAAACGGCGCGGTCCTTGATGGACTGGATGCGCTCCTTGCCCGGCTCGGGCGCGGTGTTCGCCTGCAGGAAGGGCTGCACGTCGCGGAAGGACTCGAAGAACGGGTCCATGTCGACGATGAGGTCCTTCTCGAGCGGCAGGCCCTTGATCGCCTCGACGTAGATCGGCTTCGAGATGTCGAGGTCCTTGATCAGCGTCTTGCAGGCGAGGCGGTTGCGGCCGTTGATGCGCATGGCGTCCGAGCCGCAGATGCCGTGCGCGCACGAGCGACGGAAGCTGAGCGTCCCGTCGACGTCCCACTTGATGCGGTGCAGCGCGTCGAGCACGCGGTCGGTCGGGTACATCTCGACGTCGTAGTCGACCCAGCGGGGCTCCGCATCCACTTCGGGGTCGAAGCGCCGGATGATGAAGGTGACCAGGTACGACTGGATGCCGGAGTCGGTGGACTCCTTCGTGCCGGTCGGAGCGTCGGAATCGACGATGGTCATCAGTACTTCCTCTCCATCGGCGGGTAGTTGTACTCGCCCTGCTCGTTCTTGGTGAACACGACCGGCTTCCAGTCCAGGCGGATGTGGTCCTCGGGGTTCGCGGAGTGCGGGTCGCCCGTGAGGTAGGCCATCGTGTGCTGCATGTACTTCTCGTCGTCGCGGTCGGGGTAGTCCTCGCGCATGTGACCGCCACGGCTCTCACGCCGGTTGCGGGCGGCGTAGGCGACGATCTCGGCGATGTCGAGCAGGAAGCCCAGCTCGACGGCCTCGAGCAGGTCGGTGTTGTACCGCTTGCCCTTGTCGTCGACGTGGACGTTCTTGTACCGCTCGCGCAGGTCGTTGATCGTGCCCATGACGTTGGTGAGCGTCTCCTCGGTGCGGAACACCTGGGCGTTGGCGTCCATCTCCTCCTGCAGCTTCTTGCGGAGGGTGGAGATGCGCTCGGTGCCGGTGTTGTTCCGCAGGCCCTCGATCATCTCGCGGACCTCCTTCGCGGGGTCCTCGGGGAGGGGCATGAACTCGGCCGTCTTCACGTACTCGACCGCGTTCTGACCCGAGCGCTTGCCGAAGACGTTGATGTCGAGCAGCGAGTTCGTGCCGAGGCGGTTCGCACCGTGCACGGACACGCACGCGCACTCGCCGGCGGCGTAGAGGCCGGGGACGACGGTGTCGTTGTCGGCGAGGACCTCACCCTTGGTGTTGGTCGGGATGCCGCCCATCGCGTAGTGCGCGGTCGGCATGACCGGCACCGGCTCGACGACCGGGTCGACACCCAGGTAGGTGCGGGCGAACTCGGTGATGTCGGGGAGCTTGGTCTCGAGGACCTCTGCGCCGAGGTGCGTGCAGTCCAGGTAGACGTAGTCCTTGTTCGGGCCGGCGCCGCGGCCCTCGAGGACCTCCTTGACCATGCACCGGGCGACGATGTCGCGGGGGGCGAGGTCCTTGATGGTGGGGGCGTAGCGCTCCATGAAGCGCTCACCCGAGGCGTTGCGGAGGATCGCGCCCTCGCCGCGCGCACCTTCGGTCAGGAGGATGCCGAGGCCCGCCAGACCTGTCGGGTGGAACTGGAAGAACTCGATGTCCTCGAGCGGCAGACCCTTGCGCCACACGATGCCGACGCCGTCACCGGTCAGGGTGTGCGCGTTCGAGGTGGTCTTGAAGATCTTGCCGAAGCCGCCGGTGGCGAAGATGACGGCCTTCGCGTGGAAGACGTGCAGGTCGCCGGTGGCGAGCTCGTAGGCGACGACACCCGCGATGCCGGTGCGACCCACGGCATCCTTCACCGTGATCAGGTCGAGCGCGTAGAACTCGTTGAAGAAGTTGATGCCGAGCTTGACGCAGTTCTGGAACAGCGTCTGCAGGATCATGTGGCCGGTGCGGTCGGCGGCGTAGCAGGCGCGGCGGACCGGGTTCTTGCCGTGCTCGGCGGTGTGGCCGCCGAACCGGCGCTGGTCGATCTTGCCGTCGGGCGTGCGGTTGAAGGGCAGGCCCATGTTCTCGAGGTCGATGACCGCGTCGATGGCCTCCTTCGCGAGGATCTCGGCCGCGTCCTGGTCGACGAGGTAATCGCCGCCCTTGACGGTGTCGAAGGTGTGCCACTCCCACGAGTCCTCTTCGACGTTCGCCAGCGCCGCAGCCATGCCACCCTGCGCCGCGCCGGTGTGGCTGCGCGTGGGGTAAAGCTTCGTGATGACGGCGGTCTTGGCCCCGGGACCCGCCTCGATGGCGGCGCGCATGCCCGCGCCGCCGGCGCCGACGATGACGACATCGAACTGGTGGTAGTGGACGCCGTCCTTGACGACGGAGTCCGCGGTCTGAGTGCTCACGTGACGATTGCCTCTGTTCTATCCGTATGCGGGCCGGTCGTACCGGCTCAGCCCTGCGCCTTGCAGACCTCGGCCAGAACGCTGCCGTCGAGGTTGGGGATGCAGGGGTCGAAGGTGAAGACGACGAGGGTGCCCAGCAGGATCATGAATCCGGCGACGACCCACAGGCTGGTGACGAGCACCTTCCGCACCTTCGCGTTGGTGACGTAGTCGTTGACGATCGTCCGCATGCCATTGGTGCCGTGGATGAACGCGAGCCACAGCATCAGCACGTCCCAGATCTGCCAGAACGGGTTCGCGAACTTGCCCGCCACGAAGGCGAAGTCGAGCGCCGAGATGCCGTCGCCGACCATCAGGTTGACGAAGAGGTGGCCGAAGATGAGCACGATCAGCAGCACGCCCGAGACGCGCATGAAGACCCAGCCCCACTTCTCGAGGTTCGGTCCCTTCTTGCGGACGGCGGCCTTGCCCTGCGGGGTGCGGGGTGCGACGAGGGTGTCGGCGGTCATCAGCGCTCGCCTCCCATGTGCGAGAAGACGTTCGGAAGGTGGCGGGCGGAGAACCCGACGAGCGCGACGGCCCAGACGGCGAGGACGCCCCACCACAGTTGACGCTGGTGGCGCGTGGCCCACGGCCACAGGTCGACCGCGATGATGCGGAGCCCGTTGAACGCGTGGTACACGATGGCGGCGACCAGCGCGACCTCGCCGAGACCCATGATCGGGTTCTTGTACGTGCCGATGACTGCGTTGTATGCGTCGGGGGAGACCCGGATGAGGGCCGTGTCGAGCACATGCACGAGCAGGAAGAAGAAGATGGCGATGCCGGTGATGCGGTGCAGCACCCACGACCACATGCCCTCGTTGCCGCGGTACAGCGTGCCGCGCGGGGTCTTGGACGTGGTCTCAGCTACCGACGGCGTGACGCGTGCTGGTGCAGACACGGTCGTCCTCCCTTGGGTGAGATGGGTCGCTGCGCGGCGAGGTCACGGCATCCCGAGGGAATGTCGCCCATCGTCGCAAGCGGGCGCAGCGTCCATCCTAAGCGGCCCTGAAGGTGCCGGGCGAGGAAGGGGAGCCTTAGAACATCTTGGTCACGGCCGCGGCCTCGGCCGACCGTCGTCGTCATGCGTCCGGAACGGGGGCGTCACGAGCGGCCGGTAGGGTTCGGAGCATGGTCGAACACATCGAGGACTTCTACGCCGTGATCCCCGCCGGAGGCGTCGGTTCGCGGCTGTGGCCGCTCTCACGGGCGGATGCGCCGAAGTTCCTCCACGACCTCACCGGCTCGGGGCATTCGTTGCTGCGCGACACCTGGAACCGGCTCGAGCCGCTCGCCGGCCCCGACCGGATCGCCGTCGTCACCGGGCGCGCCCACCGTGCCGCGGTCGAGGCGCAACTGCCGGGCATCCCCGACAAGAACGTCATCCTCGAGTCCGAGCCGCGGGACTCGGCCGCGGCGATCGGTCTCGCAGCGGCGATCCTGCACCGCCGGCATCCCGACGTCGTCATCGGCTCCTTCGCGGCCGACCACGTCATCCGCGGATCGCGCGTCTTCGAGTTCGCGGTGCGCGACGCCGTCGAGGTCGCCCGCGAGGGGTACATCTGCACGATCGGCATCCAGCCCTCCGAGCCCGCCGTGGGCTTCGGCTACATCAAGAGGGGCGGCGAGTTGATCGTCGACGGCGCCCGGGATGCCTCGCTGGTCGAGCGTTTCGTCGAGAAGCCCGACCTCGAGACCGCCAAGACCTACGTCGCCGACCGCTCCTACCTCTGGAACGCGGGCATGTTCATCTCGCGGGCCGACGTGCTGCTCGCCGAGATCGAGGCCAACAACCCCGCCCTGCACGCCGGGCTCATCGAGCTGGCGGAGGCCTGGGACGACCGCGACCGACGCGGGCCCGCCGTCGACCGGATCTGGCCCACGCTCGAGAAGATCGCCATCGACTACGTCGTCGCCGAGCCCGCCGCCGAGAAGGGCCGGCTCGCCGTCGTGCCGGGCCACTTCGACTGGGACGACGTCGGCGACTTCGCGAGTCTCGCGAAGCTCAACTCCGGCGGCCGCACCGACCTGGCCATCCTCGGTCAGAACGCACGCGTGCTGTCGGACCGGGCCAGCGGCATCGTGGTGTCGCAGACGAGCCGCGTCATCAGCATCATCGGCGTGAAGGACATCGTCGTCGTCGACACCGACGACGCGCTGCTCGTCACCACCGCCGAGCACGCCCAGCGCGTCAAGAGCGTCGTCGACGCCCTGAAGGTCACCGGGCGCGGCGACGTGCTCTGATCGGCGTCATCCGGGATTCGCAATTGTGCAGGATGCCGCTCCCGTGACGGGATGATTGCGGCTTTGTAACCATTCCGGCGTACGGCCTGATCACGCTGCGTCCTCGGCGTCACAGTAGGTAACTTCAGTTGAGCCGCCGCGAAGTCCGCGGCGCCTTCAATGTGGAGGCTGCATTGACTCTCTCGACCCCCAAGAAGCTCGTCGGCATCTCCGCCGCAGCGGGCCTTCTCGTCGCCCTCGCCGGATGTGGGACCGCACCCGAAGCCACCCCCTCCGGCAGCGCCGGCGCTGAGCCCGGCGGAGCCGTCGACGGCTTCCTGCCCTGCATGGTGTCCGACTTCGGCGGCTTCGACGACAAGTCGTTCAACCAGCTCGGTTTCGAGGGCCTGCAGAAGGCCTCCGAGGCGCTCGGCGTCGAGCCGATCACGGTCCAGTCCGACAGCGAGACCGACTTCGCCCCCAACCTGCAGAACCTGGTCGACCAGAACTGCACCATGATCATCACGGTCGGCTTCGCCCTGGCATCCGCCGCGGGTGAGTCCGCGAAGGCCAACCCCGACATCGAGTACGTCTCGATCGACGACCCGGTGGACAACGACTTCGACGGCAAGACCGACGCCCCGAACATCAAGCCGCTGCTGTTCGACACCTCGCAGGCCGCGTTCCTCGCCGGTTACGCCGCCGCGTCGTACTCGGAGGCCGACAAGGTCGGCACCTTCGGCGGCCAGCCCTACCCGACCGTCACGGTCTTCATGGACGGTTTCCGTCAGGGCGTCGAGTACTGGAACGAGCAGAAGGGCGAGAACGTCGAGGTTCTCGGCTGGGACGGCAAGGACGGTGTCTTCACCGGTGGCTTCACCGCCAACCAGGACGCCATCAACGCCGCCCAGGGTCTCGTCGACCAGGGCGTGGACGTGCTGCTGCCCGTCGGCGGCCCGATCTACCAGTCCGCGGCATCCGTCATCCGTGACTCCGGCCGCGACATCGCCCTCATCGGTGTCGACGCGGACGTCTACGAGACCGACCCGAGCGTCGCCGAGCTGCTGCTGACCTCGATCCGCAAGCTGATCGACGTCGGTGTCGAGGACGCCGTCACCGCCGCGGGCAAGGGCGAGTTCGACGCCGCCCCGTTCATCGGAACGCTCGAGAACGACGGTGTCGGCCTCGCGCCGTTCCACGACTTCGAGTCGAAGGTCTCGCCCGACCTGCAGGGTGAGCTCGACACAATCAAGGCGGGCATCGTGGACGGGTCGATCACGGTCGACTCCTACCTCGCCCAGTAATCCCCTTCGGACGTGGGGGGCCGGAGTTCCGGCCCCCCACGTTCTTTGCGTCCGGTGCGCTCTGCGCGCCCCTCTCTTAGGATCGGCTCTATGAAGCTCGAGCTCCGCGGCATCACCAAGCGGTTCGGATCACTCGTCGCCAACGACCACATCGACCTCGTCGTCCAGCCCGGTGAGATCCACTGTCTCCTCGGTGAGAACGGCGCCGGCAAGTCGACGCTGATGAACGTCCTCTACGGCCTGTACCAGGCGGACGAGGGGGCGATCCTCCTCGACGACCAGGTGCAGAACTTCACCGGCCCCGGCGATGCGATGCACGCCGGCATCGGCATGGTGCACCAGCACTTCATGCTCATCCCCGTCTTCACCGTCGCCGAGAACGTCATGCTCGGCCACGAGTCCACCAAAGCCGGTGGATTCCTCGACCTGGCCGCTGCGCGCGAGAAGGTCCGCGAGATCTCCGCACGATTCGGGTTCGACGTCGATCCCGACGCCCTCGTCGAAGACCTGCCCGTCGGCGTGCAGCAGCGTGTCGAGATCATCAAGGCGCTGTCCCGCGACGCGCGCGTCCTCGTCTTCGACGAGCCGACCGCCGTCCTCACGCCGCAGGAGACCGATGAGCTCATCGCGATCATGCGTCAGTTGAAGGATGCCGGGACCTCGATCGTCTTCATCACCCACAAGCTCCGCGAGGTCCGCGAGGTCGCGGACCGCATCACCGTCATCCGCCTGGGCAAGGTCGTCGGCGAGGCCTCGCCGACCGCGTCCAACGCCGAGCTCGCCTCGTTGATGGTCGGCCGTGCCGTCGAGCTGACCGTGCAGAAGGAGGCGCCGAAGCTCAACGACGCCGCCCTCGTCGTCGAGAACCTCACGGTCGTCGACCCGTTCGGCCATGTCGTCGTCAGCGACGTCAGCTTCACCGTCCGCGGTGGTGAGGTCCTCGCCATCGCGGGCGTGCAGGGCAACGGTCAGACCGAGCTCACCGAGGCGCTCCTCGGCCTCCAGCCGCAGACGCGCGGTTCGATCTCCCTCAACGGCACGGAGCTCGTGGGACGCAGCGTCCGCCGCATCCTCGACGAGGGTGTCGGTTTCGTCCCCGAGGACCGCACCGAGGACGGCCTCGTGGGTGCGTTCACGATCGCCGAGAACCTCATGCTCGACCGGGCCGACGGCGAGCCGTTCGTCCGCGGCGGCGCCGTTCAGCGCGGCGTGCTCGAGGCGTTCGCGCAGGAGAAGTTCGCCGAGTTCGACGTGCGGGCCCCCGGCATCCACACCCCGGTCGGCCGTCTCTCGGGCGGCAACCAGCAGAAGGTCGTCCTCGCCCGCGAGCTCAGCCGCGACCTGTCGCTCTTCGTCGCCGCCCAGCCCACCCGCGGCGTCGACGTCGGGTCGATCGAGTTCATCCACAAGCGGATCGTCGACACGCGGGATGCCGGGGTGCCGGTCATCGTCGTCTCGACCGAGCTCGATGAGGTCACCGCCCTCGCCGACCGCATCATGGTCATGTACCGCGGACGCATCGTCGGGATCGTCCCGGGAGACACAGAACGTGAGGTCCTCGGCCTCATGATGGCGGGCGAGAGCGCCCCCGGAGAGGGGGTCGCGGCGTGAGCGTCGCCACCGAACCCGCGCGCACCGACGCGCCCCAGCCGTCCAAGTGGCACACGATGCTCCTGCAGATCACGCAGGGCAGCGCGATCATCTCGGTCCTGGCCGTCGTCCTCGCCCTCATCGCCGGCGGCATCATGATCGCGGCGACCGACGACGGCGTCCAGGCGGCATCCGGCTACTTCTTCGCCCGCCCGGGTGACACGTTCGTCGCCATCTGGCAGGCGGTGTCGGGAGCATACGGCGCCCTCTTCCAGGGCTCGATCTTCAACTTCGGTGCGCCGACCTTCGCCCGCGCGATCCGTCCGCTCACCGAGACGCTCACCTTCGCCACGCCGCTCATCGCGGCCGGCCTCGGCGTCGCGCTCGCGTTCCGGATCGGCATGTTCAACATCGGTGGTCGCGGTCAGATGCTGATGGCGTCGGCCGCCGCCGGGTGGGTCGCGTTCGGCCTGGATCTGCCGCCCGTCATCCACATGCTGGTGGCGCTGCTGGCCGGCATCATGGCGGGCTCGCTCTGGGCGGGCATCGCGGGGTTCCTCAAGGCCCGCACCGGTGCGCACGAGGTGATCGTCACGATCATGCTCAACTACGTCGCGTTCTACCTCGTGTCGTGGATGCTGCGCACGCCTGGTCTGCTGCAGGCACCGGGCTCCAGCAACCCGAAGACGCCCGCGATGAAGGAGACGGCGATCCTGCCGGACCTCCTCGGGCCGCAGTTCAATCTGCACCTCGGCTTCGTCCTCGTCATCATCGCCACGGTCGTCGTCTGGTGGATCCTCAACCGCTCGAGCCTCGGCTTCCAATTCCGGGCCGTGGGCGAGAACCCCGCCGCCGCGCGCGTCGCGGGCATCAGCGTGCCGCGCATGTACGTCTACGGCATGCTCCTGGCCGGTGGTCTCGTGGGCCTCGCCGGCGTGAACCAGGTGCTCGGCACCGTGACGACGGGCTTCTCGTCCGACATCGACGCGGGCATCGGCTTCGACGCCATCACCGTCGCCCTGCTCGGACGGTCGACCCCGTGGGGCACGTTCGCCGCCGGCATCCTCTTCGGCGCCTTCAAGGCGGGCGGATTCTCGATGCAGGCGGCCGAGCAGGTCCCGATCGAGATCGTGACCGTCGTCCAGGCGCTCATCGTCCTCTTCATCGCGGCGCCGCCGCTCGTCCGCACGATCTTCGGCCTGCCCTCGCCCGAGCGCGACCGGCGCCGCGTCGAGAAGGCGCGCCGCAAGGAGCTCAAGGCGCAGTCCGACAAGTCGCAGGAGGTGGCCGCGTGAGCGCCCCCGTGGTTCAGACCTCGACGGCCGACGTGCTGCCCGAGACCACAATCATCCGCAGCTGGAAGGCTCCGATCGCCCTCGCGGTGTTCACAGTCCTCTACGCGCTGCTCGTGCTCGTCGCCGCCCGCGGCGGCGAGAGCACCTTCCGCCTGTCGACCCAGACCGACGTGATCAAGCTGGCCGATCTGGTGGTCCCGGTCGGCGCGACGACCACCGGCATCCTGGTGCTGCTGGTCCTGCTCACCGCCGGGTCGGCGTACCTCGTCCGCAGTTCGGGACGCTCGCCGCTGTGGGTCACAGTCACGTACGTCCTCCTCGTGGTCGTGGGGTTCCTGACCTGGGCCGCTGCCGGCGCCGCGATCCCCGTCGTGGGTCTGCTGGCGGGCTCCCTCACCCTCGCCGTGCCGCTCATCTACGGCGCGCTCGGCGGCGTCATCGGCGAGCGGGTGGGCGTCGTCAACATCGCGATCGAGGGTCAGCTGCTCGCCGGCGCCTTCACGGCAGCCGTGGTCAGCACCGTCACCGGTCAGCCCCTGCTGGGTCTCGTGGCGGCGATGGTCGCCGGTGTGCTCGTGGCGGCGATCCTCGCCGTGTTCGCGATCCGCTACCTCGTCGACCAGGTCATCGTCGGTGTCGTGCTCAACGTCCTCGTCACGGGCCTCACGAGCTTCCTCTTCTCGCAGGTGCTCCAGCCCAACGCGGCGACGCTGAACCAGCCGCCGCGATTCGACCGCATCCCGATCCCGCTGTTGAGCGACATCCCCGTCCTCGGGCCGGTGCTGTTCCGCCAGACGATCATCGTGTACGTCATGTACATCGTCGTCGCGGCGGTGTTCTTCGGGATGTTCCGCACCCGGTGGGGACTGCGACTGCGTGCCGTCGGCGAGCACCCGCAGGCCGCCGACACGGTCGGCATCAAGGTCAACGCGACCCGGTTCTGGAACGTGCTGCTCGCCGGTGCGATCGCGGGCCTCGGCGGCACGGTCTTCACGATCGGCAACGGCATCGCGTTCAACAAGGAGATGACCGCCGGCGCCGGCTTCATCGCCCTCGCCGCCGTCATCTTCGGCCAGTGGAACCCCATCCGCGCCACCCTCGCCGCGCTGCTGTTCGGCTTCGCGTCGAACCTGCAGAACACGCTCAGCGTGATCGGCGCGCCCGTGCCCAGCGAGTTCATGCTGATGGTGCCCTACGTCGTGACGATCTTCGTCGTGGCCGGTGTCGTCGGCAAGTCGCGGGCACCCGCCGCGTCGGGCAAGCCCTACATCAAGGGCTGACCGGGATGCCGCGACCCGCGGCATCCGCTCAACTACAGAGGAAGAAGTCGTGACCGACATCGATTGGGACGAGCTGCGTTCGGCAGCCGTCGAGGCCATGGAGAAGGCGTACGCGCCGTACTCCCGTTACCGCGTGGGCGCTGCGGCGCTCGTGAGCGACGGACGGATCGTGACCGGCTGCAACGTCGAGAACGCGTCGTACGGCGTCGGCCTGTGCGCCGAGTGCGGCCTGGTCGGGAACCTGCACATGACCGGCGGCGGCGAGCTCGTGGCGTTCGTCTGCGTCAACAACGACGGCGAGACGATCATGCCGTGCGGGCGGTGCCGGCAGCTGCTCAACGAGTTCGCGATCCCCGGGATGCTGCTCGAGACCGTGTCGGGAATCCGCACGATCGACGAGGTCCTCCCCGACGCCTTCGGTCCGCGCGATCTGGAGGCCGCCCGATGAGCGGGGTCGAGGCGTTCGACGCCGTCGACGTCATCCGCATCAAGCGCGACGGGGGAGCGGTCCCCGAGGACGCCCTGCGCTGGATGATCGACGCCTACACGCGCGAATACGTCGCGGACTCGCAGATGGCGGCCTTCGCCATGTCGGTGCTGCTGAACGGCATGAGCCGCGACGAGATCCGCGTCATGACCGACGCGATGATCGCCTCCGGTGAGCGGATGAGCTTCGCCGGTCTCGGCAAGCCGACCGTCGACAAGCACTCCACCGGCGGTGTCGGCGACAAGATCACCCTGCCGCTGGCCCCCCTCGTCGCCTCGTTCGGTGTCGCGGTGCCGCAGCTCTCGGGCCGCGGCCTCGGCCACACCGGCGGTACGCTCGACAAGCTCGAGGCCATCCCCGGCTGGCGAGCAGCCCTCAGCAACGACGAGATGATCGCGCAGATGCAGGGCGTCGGCGCCGTCATCTGCGCGGCCGGATCGGGGCTCGCCCCCGCCGACAAGCGCCTGTACGCGCTGCGCGACGTCACCGGAACCGTCGAGGCGATCCCGCTCATCGCCTCGAGCATCATGTCCAAGAAGATCGCCGAAGGCACCGACTCGCTCGTCCTGGACGTGAAGTTCGGCTCCGGCGCGTTCATGCAGGACGTCGACAAGGCGCGCGAGCTCGCCCGCACGATGGTCGCGCTCGGCACCGACTCGGGTGTCGCCACGACGGCACTCCTGACCGACATGAACACGCCGCTCGGCCTCGCCATCGGCAACGCGAACGAGGTCCGCGAATCGGTCGAGGTGCTCGCCGGCGGCGGCCCCGCCGACATCGTCGAACTCACCGTGGCCCTCGCCCGCGAGATGCTCGCCCTTGCCGGTCAGCCCGATGCCGACGTCGAGGCCGCCCTGAAGGACGGCCGCGCCATGGATTCCTGGCGCCGCATGATCCAAGCGCAGGACGGCGACCCGGATGCCGCGCTCCCGACCGCGCGCGAGACGCACACCGTCACCGCGACCGAGTCCGGCGTGATCACGCGCCTCGAGGCCCTGCCGTTCGGGATCGCCGCGTGGCGCCTGGGCGCGGGCCGGGCACGTGCGCAGGACCCCGTCATCCACGCCGCCGGCATCGACCTGCACGTGAAGCCGGGCGACACCGTGACGGCCGGACAGCCGCTGTTCACCCTGCTGGCCGACGATGAGAACCGCTTCGCGCGGGCCACCGAGGCGCTCGAGGGCGCCTGGGAGATCGGTGCCGAGGCACCGGCATCCACTCCGCTCGTCCTCGAGCGCATCACCGCCTGACCCCCTCACGACAGGACTGCACCCATGGCCATCGACCAGCACGGCGACGCGAAGCTCGAGGGCGTCTCGATCCGCTCGCTCCCCAAGGTCTCGCTGCACGACCACCTCGACGGCGCGCTGCGCCCGCAGACGATCATCGAGATCGCCGACGAGGTCGGCGTCGAGGTCCCCGAGGCGGCCGCCGACGACCTCGCCGACTGGTTCGAGGACCAGTCCGACAGCGGCTCGCTCGTCGAGTACCTGAAGACCTTCGATCTCACGATCGCCGTGATGCAGACCCGCGACGGCCTGCGCCGTGTCGCGAAGGAGTTCGTCGAGGATCTCGCCGCCGACGGCGTGATCTACGGCGAGGTCCGCTGGGCTCCCGAGCAGCACCTGCAGGGCGGTCTGAGCCTCGACGAGGTCGTGGAGGCCGTGCAGGAGGGCATCGAAGAGGGTGAGGACGCCGTCGAGGCGTCGGGCCGCGACATCCGGGTCGGCCAGCTCATCAGCGCGATGCGCCACACCGACCGGTCGCTCGAGATCGCCGAGCTCGCCGTCCGCCACCGCGGGCGCGGCGCGGTCGGGTTCGACATCGCCGGTCCCGAGGCCGGGTTCCCGCCGTCGAACCTGCGCCCGGCGTTCGACTACCTGGCATCCGCCTTCTTCCCGGCCACGGTCCACGCGGGTGAGGCAGCAGGCCTGGACTCGATCCGCTCGGCCCTCATCGACGGACGCGCTCTGCGCCTCGGACACGGCGTGCGCATCGCCGAGGACCTCGACGTCGTCGAGCAGAAGGGCGAGGAGGTGCAGGTGCGCTTCGGCGACCTCGCCCGCTGGGTGCGCGACCGTGAGATCCCGCTGGAGCTCTCGCCGTCGTCGAACCTGCAGACCGGCGCGATCGCCGCGTGGGGGACGCAGCTCGAGGACCACCCCTTCGACCTGCTCTACCAGCTCGGGTTCGCCGTCACGGTGAATGTCGACAACCGTACGATGAGCCGCACGTCGCTCACGCGCGAACTCTCGCTGCTCGCCGACGCGTTCGAGTACACGCTCGAGGACCTCGAGGCGTTCCAGCTGAACGCGGCCGCGGCCGCCTTCCTCACGATCGAGGAGCGCGAGGAGCTCATCGAGCTCATCGGCGAGGGCTTCTCGGCCTGACGGCTGCTGCACCGGCGCGCCGGCACTGTCCGCGGAGTTCTCCGGGTCCTGGCCCGCAATTCGGTCCGGAGCGGGGACACACCCTCCGATTCTCCGCGGTCAGTGCCGGGCGAGGGCATAACTGATCGACGTTCGGACGCGATCACGGTGGTACTGGATGTCCTCCGCGAGCGGGCGCACCGTGGCGTAGCCGAGCGCGGCGGCCGCGAGGTCCCGTCTGCGGTCGCGCTTCTGCGCCTCCCACCCCTCGTGGTGGGCGCGGCTGTCGCATTCGATGATCAGCCATCCCTCCACGACGAAGTCGACCCGCCCGACGGTCGGGATCCTGACCTGCGTCTCGAATCGGCAACCCAGCGAGCGGAGGATCAGTCGCATCAGGGTCTCCGGTCCGGACTCTGCCGATGGGTCCATGAGGGATCTGAGGCTACGATGCCTCTGGGGTAGCCGGCGGAAGGCCTCCGCGATGGCGGTCTCGTCGATGAGACCCAGGTGCCAGGCGCTGTCGAGGGTCGCGACGGCGGCTCGAGGTTCCTGGCACCGGACGGCAGCCACGACCGCGCTGACGATGTCGACGGCCGTCGCGCTTGTCGGCAGCGATGCGGGCCGCCAGTGTCGGACGACATCGGGCTCAGCCGGCGCGAGGCTGCTGCGGTGCGGCGTCACCTGGACGTGCAATCGCGTATCCGAGAGGACGTACACGCCGAGCGTCCGCAGCAGCGATACGCAGTCCAGGCGGTCACCCGATCGAGCAGCGCGAATCAGGTCGGGATGCGCGTTCCCCGGGAGGTAACGGTCCCGACGCACGCGCACGAGTCGCCCGGCGGCCACGGCGACGTCGATATCGCGTCGTCGCATCCCGGCGTCGCGGAGCTCCCGCCGAGAAAGGGCGTGAGCGGGGAGCGTGTGAGCAGACATGCGCACCACGGTGGCGGTTCCGGCGGAGACGCTTGCCGCGGCGGGACCGACCTGGGGAGCAGCACCTCGATCCCGCGTCCGGGGAGGAGCCGGCGTCGACCCTGTGCGCGGAGTTCTGGGCCCGGACCGGGCTGCCTGCGCCGCGCGCGGTATCGGCCGTGTTGCGCCATCCGAGGAGTCTTGTCGCCGGGCGGCCGCTCAGGTCCGCGATCGACGGGGCCGAAGGAGATTTCTCCGCGGTTGGAGCTCGCGGAACGTCGGAGTGAGGCGGCAGTCGGAAGTGGAGACGAGAGTCTTTCCGCGGCTGTGGCCGGAGGTCCGGTGAGGTCCGGTTCCGCGGCTGTCGCCGGGCGTGCGGCTACCCGGCCGGAGTGGGACCTCGGCGGCGCTCAGAGGCGGGGGAGGAGCTCCGCGACGGATGCCGTGATCTCGGCCGTCATGTCGGCGTCGTCGATCGTGGGGGTGCCGTCACCGGCCTGGGGGCCGTAGTCCCCGAAGGAGGCGTGCGCGGCTCCCGCGATCTCCACGAACGCGGCGTCGGCGGGCAGCATCCCGCGGGCGTCCTGGATCTTCTCGGGCGTCGACAGGCCGTCCTCCGCGCCCGAGGTGCTCAGTACCGGCAAGCCGGTATCCGACAGGTCGTTCGCGCAGTAGGAGCCGAAGAGGACGAGCCCGTCGGCATCCGGTGCGAGCTGGCACGCGCGCACGCCGCCCAGCGAGTGGCCGCCCACGAGCCAGGCCTCCACATCCGGTGCGGCGGACGTGAAGTCCGACAGCGGACGCGGGTCGAAGAACGCGAGGTTCAGCCAGGGACGGGTGATGACGACCGTCATCCCGTCTTCGGCGACGAGACCCGACAGCTTCGCCTCGTAGGCCTCGGCCTGGACCTTGGCTCCCGGGATGAAGACGAGACCGACCGTGCTCTCGCCGGACGCCGGCGACATCACGACGTTCCCGCCGGTGTCGGCGACGACGATCCGGTCGTCCTCGCGGACCGAGGCGAGCGGGCCGGCCTCGGCATCCATCACCCCGACCTGGCTCCAGACCACGATGCCCACGACGCCGGCGACGAGCAGCCCCGCCAGCGACAGCGCGACGATCGTGATGACGCGCCGTGCGCGCGACCGGGGCCGCTTCGCCGCGCTCACGCGCGGTAGACGCCGAGCTCGGTCTGCCGCTGCGCGACCTGCTCGAGCACGCGCGCGAAGAGCGGATGCTCCGCGTCGAGGCCCGTGACGGAGGTGGTGAAGGCCGCGGCATCCTCGGTCCGGATGCGCTCCTGCAACTCGACCGCTTGCGGATCTGCGGCGTCCTCGAAGCGCAGAGCGGCGGCGATCGCGGCGACGAGACCGTCCACCGGGAGTCCGCGCTCGGCGGCAGCAGCTGCCGGTCCGATGAAACGTTCGTGGCGCGAGAGCTTGCGCAGCGGCTGCCGGCCGACGCGCTGGACGGTGTCGGGGAGCGCCTCGTTCGAGAACCGGTCGAGAATGGTCGCGCGGTAGTCGGCGAGCTCGCCGGCATCGAGGCCGTGGGTGGCCGACAGGAAGGCGGACGTCTCCTCGAGGGCCCGCTCGACCTCGGTGCGGATGCCGGGGTCGGCGAGGGCGTCCGAGATGCGCGTGATCCCGGCGACGTACCCGAAGTAGGCGGTCGCAGCGTGGCCGGTGTTGACCGTGAAGAGCTTGCGCTCGATGTAGGGAGCGAGGTCGTCGACGAAGTGCGCGCCGGGGATGTTCGGCAGGTCGTCGCCGAAGGGACCGCGCTCGATCGCCCACTCGAAGAACGGCTCGACGGTGACGTCGACGCCGGCGCCCTCGGGCTGGCCCGGGACGATGCGGTCGACCGCGGTGTTCGCGAACACGGCGCGTGTGGAGAGGTCGCCCCAGGCATCACCGGCGAGCTTCTCGATCTCGCCGCGGAGGGTGTCGGTCGCGCCGATCGCGTTCTCGCACGCCATGACCTGGAGGGGCTTCGCGTCCGCCGCTCGACGGGCGAGCCCTTCGAGGATGTGCGGCGCGACGAAGGGCAGGATGTTGGGCCCGACCGCCGTCGTCACGACGTCGGCCGTCGCGATCTCGTCGGCGACCGCGTCGGGGTCGGCCCGGCTGTCGAGGGCGCGGAAACCGGTGACCGTCTTGTCGCCGCCGCCCGGTCCGACCTCGTGAACGGTGTAGGCGGATGCCGCGTTGATCGTCTCGACGAGGGTGGGGGCGACGTCGGAGAAGACGAGGTCGTACCCGCCCTCGTGCAGGAGCAGTCCGACGAAGCCGCGGCCGATGTTGCCGGCGCCGAAGTGGACGGCTTTCATGCGTTGTTCACCGTCGCGAGCAGCTGGTACAGCTCCTCGGGCGTCTGCGCGGCCTTGAGCTTCGCGACCTCCTCGTCCTCGGAGAACAGGAGGGCGATCTGCGACAGGATCTCGAGGTGCTCGTCGCCCTTGCCGGCGATGCCGACGACGAACGACACGTGTTCGCCGCCCCAGTCGACGCCGCCGTCGTAGCGGACGAAGGACAGCGCGGAGTCGAGGATCGCCTCCTTGGTCTCGTTCGTTCCGTGGGGGATGGCGAGTTCGTTGCCCATGTAGGTCGAGACGGCGACCTCGCGCTGCTGCATGGCGTCGAAGTAGGCGCTCGTGACGGCGCCGGCGGCCTCGAGGATGTCGGCGGCCTCCTTCATGGCCTGTTCCTGGCTGACGGAGCCGGAGTGGATGCGGATCTGGCCGAGGGTGAGGACTTCGCGAGCCATGACTTTCTCCTTCTGGGGACTGTGTGTGTGGGAAAACAGCGCTGCGGGGTCGGGACCATTGTTCCCGACCCCGCAGCACTGTGCATCAGGCGTCGCCGCGCTGGCGGCGCACCATCTCCACGACCTCGTCGTACTTCGGCGAGTTCATGAAGTTGTCGACCGAGACGTGCACGGAGCCGGGGGTGACCCCGCGGGCACGATCGGTCAACTGAGCCTGGGTGATGACCAGGTCGGCGGACGGGTCGAGGTTGGCGATCGCCTTGTTGGTGACCGTGACGCCCTCGACGCCCGCCTTCTTGAACTTGTTGCGCAGGACGCTCGCACCCATCGCGGACGACCCCATGCCGGCGTCGCACGCGAACACGATGTTCGAGATCTCGCGGTCGGCGACGGCCGTGCCGGCCGGAGCGGATGCCGCAGCCGCCGCCGTGCCGGAGCCGCGCAGCGCGTCCATCGCCGACGAGGACTTCCCCTTGTTGGCCTCGGTCTGCGCGATCGCGGCGCCGAACGTGTCGCCCTCGGCGGCGAGGTCCCGCTTGCGGGACGCCCGCAGGATGACCGCGGTGATGAGGAACGTCACGACGGCCGCGACGATCACCGAGAGGTACACGACGATTAGGTTCGGCACACCCGCGCCGACCGCGGCCGCGGTGACCGCGATGATGCTGCCGGGAGCGGCCGGGAACTGGAGTCCGCCGTTGAAGAGCATGTTGACGGTCACGCCGCTCGCACCACCCGCGATGAGGGCGAGGATCGTAGCCGGCTTGCTCAGGGCGTACGGGAAGTAGATCTCGTGGATGCCGCCGAGGAACTGGATGATCGCCGCACCGGGGGCGGAGGCCTTGGCCTGACCGACACCGAAGAAGGTGAAGGCCATCAGCAGGCCCAGGCCGGGGCCGGGGTTGGCCTCGATGAGGAACAGGATCGACTTGCCGGTGTCCTCCACCTGCTGCAGGGCCAGCGGGGTGAACACGCCGTGGTTGATGGCGTTGTTGAGGAAGAGCACCTTCGCGGGCTCGACGAAGATCGACAGCAGCGGGAGCAGGCTGAGCGAGACGAGCCAGTCGACGATGCCGCCGAGGAACGCGCTGACGCCGAGCATGATCGGGCCGAACGCGAAGAACCCGATGATCGCGAGGATCATGCCGAGGATGCCGGCGGAGAAGTTGTTGACGAGCATCTCGAAGCCGGGCTTGATCTTGCCGTCCCATAGCTTGTCCATCTGCTTGGTGATCCAGGCCGCCAGCGGACCCATGATCATCGCGCCGAGGAACATCGGGATGTCGGTGCCGACGATGACACCCATGACGGCGATCGTCGCCACGACCCCACCGCGGGCGTCGTAGACCATGCGACCTGCCGTGTTCGCGATGAGCAGCGGCAGGAGGTACGTCACCATCGCGCCGACGAGGCCGATGTACCCGGTGTAGGTCCCGGCGTCACCTTCGGTGAGCGCAGTGCGGGCACCCTGCCACCCGATCTGGGCCACATCTCCGCCGCCGCCGAGGATCTCGGCGACGGGGAACCAGTGCCAGCCGAACGGGCTGCGGGCGCCGAAGAAGCCGTCGGGGATGAAGAGCATGGTGATGAAACCCCATGCGATGAACGCTGCGATGTTCGGCATGATCATGCCGGACAGGAACGTCCCGAATCGCTGCACGCCGACGCGTGCGCGGCTCGGTGCGCGGGTGGCTGTTGTCGCCGTTGACATGTGCTGGTTCTCCTTTGGTGTGCCGCGGGTCATGCGGCGGTGTGCTGTGCTGCGGCTTCCTGGGCCGCGGCTCGGGCGGATGCCGCATCGGATGCGGCGAGGGCTGCGTCGGCGATGCGCTTCGCATCGTCGAGGCTGTGGTGCAGAAGGGTGGCGCGCACATCCGCGAGCGCCGTCGGGGCCATGGACAGGGTGGTGGCGCCGAGGCCGACGAGGACGACTGCGAGGAGCGGGTCGGCCGCGGCCTCACCGCAGATGCCGATCGGTTTGCCGGTGACGCGTCCGCCGTCGCCCGTCGCCTTGACGAGCTGCAGGACGGCGGGATGCCACGGGTCCTGGAACGAGGCGACCGAACCGAGCAGGCGGTCGGCCGCGAGCGTGTACTGGGTGAGGTCGTTGGTGCCGATCGAGGCGAAGTCGGCGTGGGCGAGCACCCGGTCGGCGAGGAGGGCCGACGACGGGACCTCGACCATGACACCGGCCGTCTTGATGCCGTACTCCTTCGCGAGGGTGACGAAGTACTCCGTCTCCTCGACGGTCGACACCATGGGGGCCATGACCCACAGGTCGGCGTCGGTGGCGGCATCCGCGTTCGCAAGGGCGGTCAGCTGCTCGCGCAGGATGTCCTCGCTCGCGCGCAGTGCGCGGAGCCCGCGGAGACCGAGGGCCGGGTTCTCCTCGTGCGCGTCGTTGAGGAACGCGAGCGGCTTGTCGGCGCCGGCATCCAGGGCGCGGACGACGACCTTCTTGCCGGGGAACGCCTGCAGCAGCTCGGTGTACGCCGTCGTCTGCTCCTCGACGGTGGGAGCCTGCGACGAGCTGAGGAAGAGGAATTCGGTGCGGAAGAGCCCGACACCCTCTGCGCCCAGCTCGACGGCCTTGGCGGCGTCGGCGGGCTTGCCGAGGTTCGCGAGCAGCGGCACCGTCGTGCCGTCCGCCAGTGCGCCGGGCGTGATCGGCGCGTCCGCGGCGGCGGCGCGGTCGGCCTCGCGGCGCTCGGCCTGCGCGATCTCGTCGTCCGTGGGCTGGGTCGTGACGATGCCGGCGGCGGCGTCCACGATGACCGTCTCGCCCTCGGTCAGACCCGAGGCGCTGTGCACGCCCACGACGGCGACGATCGACTTCTCGCGCGCGAGGATCGCCGTGTGCGAGGTCGGGCCGCCTTCGGTCGTGACGAGGGCGAGCACCTTGTCGAGGTCCAGCAGGGCGGTGTCGGCCGGGGCGAGGTCCTTCGCGACGAGGACGAACGGATGCCCGGGGTCGGGCACGCCCGGTGCCGGCACCCCGCGCAGGTGGGCGATGACCCGCTGCGCGACATCGTCGAGGTCCGCGGCGCGCTCGCCGAGGTAGCCGCCCATGGCGGCGAGGGAGTCACGGAACGAGGCGAACGCGTCGAAGACGGCGAACTCGCCGGTCGCACCGGCGGCGAGACGGGTGGCGACCTCGTCCTCGAGGGCGGGGTCCTCGGCCATCATGGCCTGCGCCTCGAGCACCTCCTGCGCGGCTCCGCCGGCGGTGGCGCCGCGCTGCTCGAGCTCGCGGGCGACCGCCTCGATCGCCGCGGCGACGCGGGCCTTCTCCTCCTCGGCGCTGAGCGTGCTCTTCTCATCCTTCGGCGCGGGCAGCGGCTCGGCCATCCGTGCGACGGGGCCGTGGCTCACGCCCAGGCCGATTCCTACTCCTCGAAGCTCAGTCATGTGTCCCTCAGGCGTCGTGGTCGGTGGTCAGAAGTTCGGTCAGGGTGTCGAGGACGTCCTCCGCGCCCGGCCCGTCCGCGGTGAGCGTGACGTAATCGCCGCTCTCCGCGCCGAGCGAGATGACGCTCAGGATGCTCGCCGCGTTGACCGCGCCGCCGGCCCCCTTCGAGATGGTGACCGGGATGCCGGCATCCTTCGCCGCCTGCGCGAAGAGCTTCGCGGGGCGGGCGTGCAGGCCGTGGGAGGAACCGATCCTCACCGTCCGGCTGGCCGGTGCGCTCATCGCGGGGTCCTTTCAATGCGGTCGGCGGCGGTCGCGGTGGTGACGAGGGCGAGCGTGCGGGTTCCGTCACGATCGTCGAAGACGTCCTCCGGGAGCAGAACGACACGCGCCTGTCGGGTGGCGGCATCCCGCTCGATGTCGGGGAGGGCGGAGGCAAGATGCGGACCCACGAGCACCACGTCGCCGGCATCCGTCCCCGTGGCGACCATGCCGGGGACACCCGCGTGGACGAGCAGTTCCCTGCCTTCGCGCTGTGCGGCCTGCCGCAGACGCTGGGCGACGAACGTGCTCGACGCGCCGGCGCCGCAGACGACGAGGATCTTCATCGATCCGCCTCCTTGTCTCCCCGCAATTCTCATCCGACTCCCAGGAAGCGACAACCAGGCCTTCTTCCGCGGGGGAGGAAACCCCGGTGGTCCGGCGGATGGTTGACTGGACCCGTGAGTCGGACGAGGCAGGATCGCGTCATGGCGCTCCTGGCGAGGGATGCCGGGTGGCGTACCGCCGGCGAGCTCGCCGACCTCGTCGGGGTGACGCCCCGCAGCATCCGTTCGTACGTGGCCGCCCTCAACGCGCGGGTGCCCGGCGGCGACGCCGTCGAGTCAGGTCCGTCCGGCTACCGCGCGGGTGCCGGAGCGGCGGGGGCGCTGCAGCCGGCATCCGAGGAGACTCCTCGCGACCGGTTGCACCGGCTCGTCCGCGACATCCTCGATGCGCCGGACGGCATCGACGTGTACGCCGCGGCGCAGCGCTTCCATGTGAGCGACGCCACCCTCGAAGCCGATCTCGGACGCGTGCGCGCGCTGCTGAGCGGCACGCAGCTGACCCTCGAGCGCTCCGCTGAGCGCGTGCGGTTGGTGGGGACGGAGATGGCCCAGCGGCGCCTGCTCAGCCGACTGGCGCACGACGAGATGGAGCAGGGCGCCTTCGACCTGCGCGCCCTGCGGCGCGCCCTCGGCGAGAGCACCGCCGAGACGTCGGCGCTCGGGGCGTTCAAGGACGACCTGGTCGCGGGCCTCGGCGACCTGGGATACCTCGTCAACGAGTTCGGCATCGGCGACGTCATGATGCACATCGCGATCGCCGCCGACCGGGTGGGGCGCGGACGCGGACTCGACGGCCCTCCGGTCGACGACGCGCCCGCGCGTGCGCGGATCGCCGACCTGCTCGATCGCCTCGCCGTCGCGCACCTCGGCGTCCGCCTGGGCGACGGTGACCGCGACCACCTCGCCGCGCTCGTGCAGACCCGCGTCGTGGCGCCGGGCGCGGCCGAACCCGACACCGTCATCCGGGGCCGGCTCGATGCGGACGTCGAGACCGCCGTGCGCGGGATCGTCGCGCAGGCGGCATCCGAGTTCCTCGTCGACATCGATCACGACGACTTCATCCTGCGCCTCGCCCTCCACGTCCAGAACCTGCGTCAGCGCGCGCAGGACCAGGCCTGGTCGCGCAACGCGCTCACCCGTTCGCTCAAGTCCAGCTACCCGATGATCTTCGAGGTCGCCGTCTTCATCGCCGAGCAGCTGCGCGACGTCGTCGGCGCACCTCTGTACGAGGACGAGATCGCCTACATCGCGATGCACGTCGGCGGCCGGCTCGAGCGGTCCCGCCAGTCGGCTCGTCTGCTGACGGCGACGCTCGTGTGCCCGGGGTACTACGAGATGCACGAGCTGCTGCGAGCGAGCATCGACCGGGCGCTCGGTCGCGAGATCGAGGTCGTCGCCGTCGAGACGCGCGTCGACCCCGACTGGGCGGGGCTCGACACGGAACTCGTCCTCACGACGATCGATCCGCCCGCGCCGTCCGACCGCATCGTCCGGGTCCAGCCCTTCCTCACCGAACCCGACGTCGAGCGCGTCCAGGGCGCGGCGGCCCGCGCCCGCCGCGCGCGACGCTTGGCGGGCCTGCGCGCGGAGCTCGAGCGGTACTTCTCCGCCGAGGCCTTCGTGCCCCGCCTGCCCGCCGATGCGGACGAGGAGACCGTGATCCGCGGGCTCGGCGGACTGCTGGCGGCCCAGGGCGTCATCACCGAGGACTACGTCACCCGCACGCTCGAGCGGGAGCGCATCTCCTCGACGGCTTTCACCGATGCGCTCGCCGTCCCGCACGCCATCGGGATGACCGCGACCCGCACCGCGATCGCCGTGGGCCTGGCCGACCCGTCGATCCGTTGGGGCGACGGACGGGTGCAGGTCGTGACGATGGTCGCGTTCTCGGAGTCCGACCGCGAGGCCTTCCAGACGGTGTTCGAGCAGCTCGTCGAGGTGTTCAGCGAACGCGACAGCGTACAGCGGATCCTGCGCCGCGGCACGACGTTCGCCGCGTTCCTCGACGAGCTCGTCGCCGTCGTCGACGGCTGATCAGCGCGCCAGGCGCGCCTCGAGCCCCATCTTCACCCCGGGCCACTCGTGGGGGAGGATCGAGTACACGACGGTATCGCGCAGCGTGCCGTCGGGGCTGATGCGGTGGTTGCGCAGGACGCCGTCTCGGCGCGCGCCGAGCCGTTCGATCGCGGCCTGCGACTGCCGGTTGTGCCACGACGTGCGGAACTCCACCGCGATCGCCTCGCACGCCTCGAACGCGTGCCCGAGCAGCAGCAGCTTCGCGGTCGTGTTGACGTCTGTCCGCTGCACGCTCGGCGACAACCACGTGTAGCCGATCTCGACCCGCCGGTTGACCTGGTCTATGCCGCAGAAGGTCGTCATCCCGCTCGGGGTGCCGTCGACGAGGACCGCGAACGGGTTCATCCGCCCGGCCGCGTGCTCGGCACGACGCCAGCTGATCTCATCGGGGACGGATGCCGGGATGGCGGTGTACCAGGCGTACTCGAGGCCCTCGCGGGCCGCCGCGAGGTCGTCGGCGTGCGCGGCATCGAGCGGGACCAGGTGCACGCGACCGCGGCTCAGGACGACCGGCTCCGTGAGCGGAGTCGCCGTCACGTCTGCGCCGCCATCACGCCTGCGCCGCGGCGAGGATATCCCGGACGCCGGCGTCCACCGCCGCCAGCCGGGCCGCCGCATCCTCCGCCGAGTCGCCGCGGACGTCGAGGTAGGCCTTGAGCTTCGGTTCGGTCCCGCTCGGGCGCACGATGACCCGCGATCCGTCGGTCAGCCACACCCGCAGCACGTCGCCGCGCGGCGAGCTCTCGGGAGCGGTGAGCAGGTCCTCGATGCGCTCGACGGCGACCGTACCGACGGATGCCGGGGGCGCCGCGCGCAGCGCGCTCATGATGCGCCCGATCACCGACACATCGTCGACGCGGAGGGACACCTGCCCGCTCGCGAAGTGCCCGAAGGTCGCGGCCGACTCGTCGAGCAGGTCGCCGAGCGTCCGGCCCTCCTCGCGCGCCTCGGCGACGAGGCCCAGCACGGCGACGGCGGCCGAGATGCCGTCCTTGTCGCGCACGGTGTCGGGGTTCACGAGGTAGCCGAGCGCCTCCTCGAACCCGTAGACGAGGCCGGGGGCGCGCGAGATCCACTTGAAGCCGGTCAGCGTGGCGGCGAAGTCGAGTCCGTAGTGCTCGGCGATCGCCTGAAGGCCGGGCGACGAGACGATCGAGCACGCGAGGGTGCCCGCCGTCGCGGTGCGTGCGGCGCGCCAGCCGAGGAGCAGCCCGACCTCGTTGCCGGTGAGCCGGCGCCAGCCGCCGGGGGCTGCGGCATCCGGGATCGCGACGGCGAGCCGGTCGGCGTCGGGATCATTGGCGAGGATCAGCTCCGCGCCGGCGGCGCGGGCGGCCTCGAACGAGAGGTCCATCGCGCCGGGCTCTTCCGGGTTGGGGAAGGCGACCGTCGGGAACCGACCGTCGGGCTCGATCTGGGCGTCGACCACCGTCGGCGCCGGGTACCCCGCGGTCTCGAGGATGCGCGAGAGGGTCTCATGGCCCACGCCGTGCATCGCGGTGTAGACCCAGTTCAAGCCGGCCGCACCGGCCGGGGCGGGGGCGACGAGCGCCGTGGCGCGCACGTAGGCGTCCACGACGTCCTCGCCGGCGGTCTCGTAGTCCGCCGAGCGGGGGATCGCGTCGAGGTCCGCCCGGGCGGCGACCTCGTCGATATGCGCCGCGATCTCGGCATCCGCCGGTGAGACGATCTGTGCGCCGTCATCGGCACCGCCGAGGTACACCTTGTAGCCGTTGTCGTCCGGCGGGTTGTGGGATGCCGTCACCATGACCCCGGCGGAGGCGCCCAGGTGCCGGACGGCGAACGCGAGCACCGGGGTCGGCAGCAGGCGGGGGAGGAGGATGGCGCGCAGGCCCGCGCCGGCGAAGATCTCCGCGCTGTCACGGGCGAACACGTCGGAGTTGCGACGACCGTCGTAGCCGACGACGACCGACGGTATCTCGTCGGTCGCGCGCTCGTGCAGGTACGCGGCGAACCCGGCGGCCGCCTGTCCGACCAGGACGCGGTTCATGCGGTTCGACCCGGCGCCCAGGGCCCCGCGCAGCCCCGCAGTCCCGAAGGCCAGCCGCGTGTCGAACCGGTCGTGCAGGTCGTCGAGCGCCGCCGCGTCACCGGCCTCGGCCCGCTCGATCAGCGCCCGCAGCTCATCGCTCGTCTGCGGGTCGGGGTCCTGCGCGAGCCACCCGCGGGCGACGTCGAGGACGCCCTCGCTCACAGGACGCCGATCACGCGGGCGAGCAGGTCGGAGATGACCGGCTCGGCCTCGCGGCCCGCCTCGATGACCTCCTGGTGGCTCAGCGGGGTGGTCTGGATGCCGGCGGCGAGGTTCGTGATGAGCGAGAAGCCCAGGATCTCCATGCCCGCCTGGCGCGCGGCGATCGCCTCGAGGGCCGTCGACATGCCGACGATGTGCCCGCCGATCGCCTTCGCCATCTGCACCTCGGCGGGCGTCTCGTAGTGCGGTCCGCGGAACTGGCAGTACACGCCTTCGTCGAGCGACGGGTCGACGGTGCGGGCGAGGTCGCGCAAGCGCCGCGAGTAGAGGTCGGTGAGGTCGATGAAGGTCGCGCCCTCGAGGGGGGAGTCGGCCGTCAGGTTGATGTGGTCGCTGATGAGCACGGGCTGCCCCGGCGTCCACGACGTCTTGATGCCGCCCGCGCCGTTGGTGAGGACCATCGTCTTCGCGCCGGTCGCGGCGGCCGTGCGCACACTGTGCACGACACGACGCACGCCGTGCCCCTCGTAGTAGTGCGTGCGCGCGCCGATCACGAGCACGCGCTTGCCGTCCGGGGTGAGGATGCTGCGGATCGATCCGACGTGCCCTTCGAGGGCGGGCTTGCTGAACCCGGTGACATCGGTCGCGGCCAGGGTCGCCGTGGTCTCACCGATCAGCTCGGCGGCCTTGCCCCAGCCGCTCCCGAGCGTCAGGGCGACGTCGTGGTGGTCGACGCCGGTGAGGCGGGCGATGTCGTCGGCGGCGGTCCGTGCGACCTCGAACGGGTCGGCGGTGGGGTCGTCGAGCGGGTGGGTCTCCTCGTGCATGCTCCCACTCTAGGAACCCGGGGACGGCTCGGCCACACGCCGCGCATCGCGTCGCGGCGCACGGGGACCCCGCGGGCTGGAAGAATGGTGCGCATGTCTGTGAGCTTCGAGACCACCCAGAGCGTCGCGATCATCGGCGGCGGCCCCGGCGGATACGAGGCGGCTCTCGCAGCGGCCCAGCTGGGCGCCGAGGTGACGCTCGTCGAGCGCGCGGGCATCGGGGGATCCGCGGTCATCACGGATGTCGTCCCCTCCAAGACCCTCATCGCCACCGCCGACGCCGCCGTCGCCATCCGCGGCGCCTCCGATCTCGGGGTGCAGCTGTTCGCCCGGGGCGACAGCGGCAAGCCGCTCAAGCCCGAGATCGCCATCAACCTCGGGGCGGTCAACAAGCGGCTCCTGTCCCTGGCGCGCCAGCAGTCCGACGATCAGCGCGCGCAGCTGGTGGATGCCGGGGTCCGCATCATCTCCGGCCACGGCCGCCTCGACGGGACGCACGCCGTCGTCGTCTCGACCGGCCCCGGCGGCACCGACTTCGACCGGATCGAAGCCGACACGCTCGTGGTCTCGGTGGGCGCCTCGCCGCGCGAGCTCGACAGCGCGAAGCCCGACGGGGAGCGCATCCTGACCTGGACGCAGCTCTACAACATGTCGTCGCTGCCCGAGCACCTGATCGTCGTGGGATCCGGCGTCACCGGCGCGGAGTTCGCCGGCGCCTACATGAACCTCGGATCGAAGGTGACGCTGATCTCGAGCCGCGACCAGGTCCTCCCCGGTGAGGACTCCGATGCGGCGGCCGTCATCGAGAAGGTCTTCACCCGCGGCGGCATGGAGGTGCTGTCGAAGTCCCGCGCCGAGAAGGTGGAGCGCACGAAGGACGGCGTGGTCGCAACGCTGTCCGACGGTCGCACCGTCGAGGGCAGCCACTGCCTCATGGCCGTCGGATCCATCCCGAACACCGCCGGTATCGGACTGGAGGATGCCGGGGTCCAGCTCACCGGCTCGGGTCACATCCAGGTCAACCGCGTCGCGCGCACGTCGGTGCCGAACATCTACGCCGCGGGCGACTGCACGACGTTCCTCCCGCTCGCCTCAGTTGCCGCCATGCAGGGACGCATGGCCGTCTTCCACGCGCTCGGCGACACCGTCATCCCGCTCGAGAAGCACCGCGTCACGGCGAACATCTTCACGGCGCCCGAGATCGCCACCGTCGGACGCCAGGAGCGCGACATCGAGTCCGGCGCGGTCAACGGCACGGTCCACAAGCTCCCGCTGGCCGCCAACGCGCGCGCGAAGATGATGGGCGTCAAGGACGGGTTCGTGAAGATCATCGCCCGCGAGGGGTCGGGCACCGTCATCGGCGGCGTCATCGTCGCCCCGCGCGCCTCCGAGCTGATCTACCCGATCGCCATCGCCGTCGAGCGGCGCCTCACGGTCGACCAGCTCTCCCGCGTGTTCGCGGTGTTCCCGTCGCTCGCGGGCAGCATCACCGACGCGACCCGCGCGATGCACCAGGTCGCCCGGGACGAAGACACCTACAGCTGATCCGCGCGCCTCAGCCGACGGCGATCGCGGTCACATACAGGTAGGTGGGCACTGGCGCGGTCCCCGACGCCGACACGGCCCGCGCCGACGAGCCATCGAACGGGATACGGCGCGGCTCGGTGTCGCAGACGATCTGATTCGTGATCGTCATCTGCCCGCCGTCCGCGGTCATCACGTTCACCGTGACGTCGGCGGTCACGTCGTCACCGGCGCACGCAGAGTCCTCATGCCCACACCCTAGGGGCGCTCCGCTTCGCCCGACAGGATCAGGAGATCGTGAGCAGCTGATGCCCTGCCGACACGGTCGTGCCGGCCTGCGCGTTGATCGCGCCGACCACGCCGTCCTTGTGCGCCTGGATGGGCTGCTCCATCTTCATCGCCTCGAGGACGACGACGAGGTCGCCCTTGACGACCTGCTGCCCCTCCTCGACGGCGATCTTGACGACGGTGGCCTGCATGGGCGACGCGACGGCGTCGCCGCTCGCGCCCGAGACGGCACTCGCGGCGTGCGAACGACGCGACGGGGGCACGGCGAGGGGGCGACCGACGGCGGCGGGTGCGTGGGTCAGGCGGTCCGGCAGGCTCACCTCGAGGCGCTTGCCCGACACCTCCACGACGACGGTGTGGCGGCCCTCGGGCTCGGCGGCGGGACCCGCCTCGCCGTCCCATGCGGGGATATCGTTGTGGAACTCGGTCTCGATCCAGCGGGTGAAGACGCCGAACGTGCCGTCCTCGGCCGTGAAGGCGGGGTCGCGGACGACCTTCCGGTGGAAGGGCAGCACCGTCGGCATCCCGGCCACCTCGAACTCGTCGAGGGCGCGGCGCGACCGCTCGAGGGCTTCTTCGCGCGTGCGTCCCGTGACGATGAGCTTGCCCAGGAGCGAGTCGAAGGCGCCCGAGACGCTGTCGCCGGCGGTGACGCCGGAGTCCAGGCGCACCCCCGGTCCGCCGAAGGTCTTGAACACGTGGATGTCGCCGGGGGCGGGCAGGAAGCCGCGGCCCGGGTCCTCGCCGTTGATGCGGAACTCGAACGAGTGGCCGACCGGCTCGGGGTCGGCGTAGTCGAGCGTGCCGCCCTCGGCGATGCGGAACTGCTCGCGGACGAGGTCGATGCCGGTGACCTCCTCCGAGACCGGGTGCTCGACCTGCAGACGGGTGTTCACTTCGAGGAACGAGATCGTCCCGTCGGCGCCGATGAGGAACTCGCACGTGCCGGCCCCGACGTAGCCGACCTCCGTGAGGATGGCCTTCGACGCGGCGTACAGGATCTCGTTCTGCTCGGCGGTGAGGAACGGTGCGGGAGCCTCTTCGACGAGCTTCTGGTGCCGGCGCTGCAGCGAGCAGTCGCGGGTCGAGACCACGACGACGTTGCCCGCGGCATCCGCGAGGCACTGCGTCTCGACGTGGCGCGGCTTGTCGAGGTACTTCTCGACGAAGCACTCGCCGCGGCCGAACGCCGCGATCGCCTCGCGGGTCGCCGATTCGAAGAGCTCCTCGACCTCGTCGAACTCGCGCGCGACCTTGAGGCCGCGTCCGCCGCCGCCGTACGCGGCCTTGATCGCGATGGGCAGGCCGAACTCGCGCGCGAAGGCGACGACCTCGTCGGCGCCCTCGACCGGCCCCGGCGTGCCCGGGGCGAGCGGGGCGCCGACCTTCTCGGCGACGTGGCGGGCGGTGACCTTGTCTCCGAGCGCCTCGATGGCCTCGGGGGAGGGGCCGATCCAGACGAGCCCCGCGCCGATCACGGCGCGGGCGAAGTCGGCGTTCTCGGCGAGGAAGCCGTAGCCCGGGTGGACGGCGTCGGCGCCCGAGCGGCGCGCGACCGAGAGGATCTTCTCGATGGAGAGGTAGGTGTCGGCGCTCGTCGAGCCGCCGAGGCCGTACGCCTCATCAGCCAGCCGCGCGTGCATCGCATCGCGGTCCTGGTCGGCGTAGACCGCCACCGACGACTTCCCCGAATCGCGTGCGGCGCGGATGATGCGCACCGCGATCTCGCCTCGGTTGGCGATCAGCACTTTCGAGATTCCGGTGGTCACGCTCTCAGGCATGGCTTCGAGCCTACCCACGAGTGAGGCCGCTCCTTTGGATCACTCGCACAAGATCATCGGGGTTTCGTGTCGCGGATCCCACTAAGCGGATGCCGCGCCGCCGCCACCCGCGGAGTTCCACAGCGTCGTCCACTCGACCCCGAGCTCGCGGACCAGTCGGCGCAGGGTCGACAACGACATCCCGACCACGGTCGACGGATCGCCTTCGACCCGCTCGATGAACGCGCCGCCGAGGCTGTCGACGGTGAAGGCGCCCGCCACCAGCAGGGGCTCACCGGTCGCCACGTACGCGTCGATCTCGGCATCCGTCACATCCGCCGCGAAGGTCACGGACGCGGCGGCCACCGCATGGGCCTCGACGGGGTCAGCGCCCGGGCGGACGAGGAACACGCTGTGCCCCGAGTGAAGCACGCCGGTGCGGCCCCGCATGGACTGCCACCGGGCGCGCGCCGCCTCGGGTGTGTAGGGCTTGCCGAGGATCTCGCCGTCGAGTTCGAACATCGAGTCGCCGCCGACGACGAGGCCCTCGAAACCTTCCGCGGCGACGGTCGCCGCGACGTCGGCCGCCTTGCGTCGGGCGAGGAGGAGCACGTGTTCCTCCGACGGCAGCGTGCGGGCCTGCGCCGCCTCGACCGCCGCGATCACGGCCTCCTCGTCGACCCGCGGTGAGCGGGTGGTCGGCTCGATGCCGACCTGGCGCAGCAGCATCAGACGGGCGGGGGAGGTGGAGGCGAGGCACACGCGCATACCGACCACGGTAGCCGCGCGGGCGGGAGTGGATGACGGTCCGCGGCGACCCGGTGTGACAGCATCGGAGCATGCAACCGGGAGACCTCCTCGACCTCGAGATCACCGCCGTCGCGCACGGCGGTGTGTTCGTCGCCCGGCACGAGAACCGTGTCGTGTTCGTCTCGGACGCGATCCCCGGCGAGCGGGTGCGCGTCGCCCTCACCGACACGCGCAAGGCGTCGTTCTGGCGGGGCGACACGGTGGAGGTGTTGGATGCCTCGCCCCACCGCCGTCCGCATGTGTGGGCGCCCGCCGATGTCAGCATGCCTCCCGACGCCCGGCCCGGCGGTGCGGACTTCGGTCACATCGCCCTCGCCCATCAGCGCGAACTGAAGGCCGACGTCCTCCGCGACGCGCTGTCCCGCTTCGCCGGGTCCACCGCTCCCGTCACGATCGAGCCGCCCCTCCCGCAGATGCGCGGCGACCGTCTCGTCGAGGAATCCCCCGACGGCACGGGATGGCGTACCCGGGTCAGCCTGCACGTCGACGACGAAGGGCGCATCGGCCCGTTCGCGGCCCGGAGCCACCGCGTCATCCCCGTCGACGACCTGCCGCTCGCGACCGCGGGCATCGCCCGCGCGGCGAGCCGTCGGCGCGGCGGGTCCGCCGGCCGCCTCGACCTCGTGCAGCCCGCCGACGGACGCGTGCGCGTGATCCCGCGTGCCGAGCCCGGCCGTTCCCGGCGCCCGGCTCCGGTCGACCCCGCGGCCCGGGAGGTCGTGGTCGAGACCGTCGGCGACCGGGAGTTCCGCGTCGATGCGGGCGGCTTCTGGCAGGTCCACCGCCTCGCCGCCGGCACCCTGCACGACGCGGTCGCCGACGCCGTCGCGGATGCCGTCGACCCCGACGGATGGCACCTCGATCTCTACGGCGGGGTCGGGCTGCTCGCCGCATCCGTCGCCGATGTCGGCGGTCCCGCCACCCGGATCACCTCGGTGGAGTCCGACGCCCGCGCGACCGAGCACGCGGGGGAGAACCTCGCCGCGTGGATCGGAGCCCGCGCGGAGACCGGCCGGGTCGACCGGTGGCTCGGAAACCTCGTCCAGACGGCCACCCCCGCGCAGCGCGCCCGGCTCGCGCGCGGCACCGTGGTCCTCGACCCGCCCCGCGCCGGCGCCGGACGCGACGTCGTCGAGCAGCTCGTCGACCTCTCACCGGCGCGCATCGTCTACGTCGCGTGCGACCCCGTCGCCCTCGCCCGCGACCTCGGCACCTTCGCCGCGCACGGATACACGACTCCCGCGGTGCGGGCCTTCGACGTCTTCCCGCACTCGCACCACGTCGAGGCGATCACCGTGTTGACGCGGTGACGGCTAGGGTGAGCGCATGATCCGCGTCGCCTTGATCGACGACCACGAATCCGTGCGTCTCGGCCTCGAGGCCGCGTGCAGCCGCACGGACCACCTGCGCGTCGTCTTCTCGGGCGAGAGCGTGGCCGCCTACCTCGATCGGCGGACGCTCACGCAGGAGAACCCCGCGGACGTCGTCGTCCTCGACCTCATGCTCGGGGACGGGGCCACCGTGACCGAGAACGTGACCCGCCTCGTCCACGACGGCTCGCCGGTCATCATCCACAGCGTGGCCGATCGCCCGGCCGCCGTCCGCGAGGCGCTGGTCGCGGGGGCTGCGGGCGTGGTGAGCAAGGCGTCGCGCATCGACGACGTCATCGCGGCGATCGACACGGTCGCCCGCGGTCATGCGCTCGACAACGTCGAGTGGGCGTCCGCCGTCGACGGCGACCGGGCCTTCGCCGACGCGCAGCTCTCCTCGCGCGAGCGCGACGTGCTGCGTCTGTACGCCGCCGGCCTGCCCCTCAAAACGGTCGCCGAGCGACTCGGGGTGGCCTACTCGACGGCGAAGGAGAACATCACCCGCGTCCGCGTGAAGTACGTGGAGGTCGGTCGGCCCGCCCCCACGAAGGTGGACCTGCTGCGGCGCGCGATGGAGGACGGCCTGGTCGCGGAGGAACCCGGTGGCAGCTGAGGTCGCACCGGCGGGAACGCTGACGATCCCGCCCGACTCGACCTTCTTCTCCCGCGAGAGGGTCGAGCGCATCCTCGCGCTCGTCGTCTCGGTGGGATGCGCCATCCTGGGCTTCCAGTCCCTGTTCCACGCGATCGGTTCCACGCAGGAGACGCCGATGTGGAACCTCGTGCTCAGCGTCGTCACCTTCGGCCCGCTGGCGCTCATGATCGCCGCCGGCGTCGCCGGACGCTTCTACCGGGCGCCCGCCGCCGTCTTCGCGATCGTGTTCCCGCTCGTCCTGGTCGTCTGGCCGCTCGCGACCGCGGGGCGAGAGGGCGGCGCGGCGGCGGAGCCCTGGATCTGGTACCTCCTCAACGTCGCGACGGTGGCGACCGCCCTCGTCTTCCCGCTGCGGTTGCAGTACGTGTGGTGCGGCCTCGTCCCGGTCCTCTACGGGGTCGTCCGACTGATCCAGATCGGTGTGGACGGCGCGAGCGTCATCCTCGTCTCGCGTCAGGTGGTCTACGCGATCATCCTCGCCGTCGTCATGATCATGATCGGGTGGATGCTGCGCCTGCTCGCCGAGCGCCTCGATCGCACCCGCGAGGAGGCGGTCCGTTCGTACGCGGCGGCGGCCGCCGCCGACGCGGTGGAGCAGGAGCGGATCTCGGTCGCCGCCCTCATGCACGACAGCGTGCTCGCCGCGCTCATCGCTGCCGAGCGCGCCTCGACGCCGCGCGAGCGCGATCTCGCCGTGGGCATGGCACGTGACGCGCTCACCCGCCTCGCCAACGCCGACCGGGAAGCCGAGGAGGGCCCGGACGAGCCGGTCGACCCGGCGTTCATCGTCGACGGGTTGCGCCGGGCGGCCGCGGAACACGATCTCGACCTCGACCTGCGCGTCACCGTCGATCCGCGGGCTCCGCGGCTTCCGGGACGGGTCGCACGCGCCCTCGTCCTCGCTGCCGATCAGGCGATCGTCAACGCCGTCGAACACGCCGACGCGGTCGGACTGCACGTCGACGTGAGCGCCGACGACCGTCGGGTCATCGTCCGGGTCGTCGACGCGGGCACGGGCTTCGACGTCCAAGCCGTCCCCGAGGACCGCCTGGGCATCAGCGGCTCGATCGTCGCCCGCACCGCGGCGGTGGGCGGGCAGGCGCTCGTGCGCAGCTCGCGCCGGGGCACCGTGGCCGAACTGCGCTGGGAGTACCCGCGATGAACGTGCGCGTCCAGACGGGACTCTCGATCGTCGCGGTCGTCTTCACCGCCTACCTCGCCGTCGGCGGACTCGTGTGGACCGCGCCGGTGGCGCAGCCGGCGCTGTTCATCGCCGCCCTGTCGCTGTACCTCGTCACGACCTGGCTCTGCGTGTTCTGGGGCTTCACGCCGCGGTCGGCTCCGACGGCGACGGCTCCGGTCGCGGCGGACGCGGACGGCCTTCCGCGCGGTGCCTCGCTGCCGCTGTGGCTGTGCCTGCTGGTTCTCGGCACGGCGGTCGTCGTGCCGTTTGCGACCTGGGCGGCGGTCGGCGAGGATCTCCGTCGCGCGACCTTCGCCACGTGGAGCCTCGGCGGCATCGGGGCGCTCCTGACGATCGTCGTCGTCCGTCGCCGACCGCTCGTGGCGTGGATCGGTGTGGTCCTGCTCGGGGTGTCGTCGTCGTTCTGGATCGGCATCCTCGATTCCCTCGCCCTCGGACTCGTCGGCGCCGCCGTCTGGGTCGTCGCCGCGCAGCTCCTGACGCGTCTGGTCGACCGGGCGGCCGTCGACACGGCGGAACTCACCGGCATCCAGCGCCGCTCCTTCGAGTGGCTCGCGAGCCAGGAGGGCCGTCGCCGGGAGCGTCGCGTCCGCGTGCAGCAGGCACTCGCGGTCGCCGGCCCCATCCTCATCCGCACGATCGAGTCCGACGGCGACCTCGAGCCCGACGAGCGCGAGCGGGCGCGGCTGGCGGAGGGATCCCTGCGTGACGAGCTGCGCGGGCCGCGCCTGCTCGACGAGGCCGTGCGTGCGCGGCTGCAGGAGGCGCGGCTGCGCGGCAGCACCGTCACCGTCCTCGATGAGGGGGGATTGGATGCCGCCGGCCCGGCCGCGCTCGATCGCATCCGGGCCGAGCTCGCCGACGCCCTCCGCGGCGCCTCGTCGGAGCGGATCTACATCCGCACGTCGCCGCACCCTCGCGTCGCGGTCACGGTCGTGGGCCGGTCCCGCCGACGCGACGACCCGGACGGCGACGAGGTCGTCGACCTCTGGCACGAGATCGCCCATCCGCGCCCGGT
Organism: Microbacterium sp. NPDC064942; assembly: GCF_049545525.1. NCBI lineage: Bacteria > Bacillati > Actinomycetota > Actinomycetes > Micrococcales > Microbacteriaceae > Microbacterium > Microbacterium sp. NPDC064942. The sequence goes on from NZ_JBMWDR010000001.1 coordinate 170,988, forward strand.
GGTAGATCGCCCGGCGTCCTGACGGCACCGCGCCGAGAGGACGCGCCGAAAAGAAGAGGCGAGGGGCGGCGAAGCCGCCCGCCCCTCGCCATGCGAGTGGTTACCCGAAAACCGACCCGCACATGTCGATCCGCGCTCTGAGGGATACGAATCGACAGAACGCAGAAGCGTTCCAGCGCTATTAGTCTCTCTGATCGCGAAAAGCGTGTCTGTAGGTACTTTGGGGGACAAATCGGGCGTCAGCCCGCCCACCGGCCCCACGGCACGTCGCGACGCAGATCGTTCCCGACGCCGCGGGCCGAGATCCGCCACGCCGACACGGTCGGCTCGTCCGCGACCGCGGTGCTCGCCTCCTGGGCCAGCGACTCGCTGACGACGGCGATCACCGCGGCGATCTCCTCGGGAGTCGCCGAACCGCGCCGCACCTGGAGGTGCGTCGCATCCGGGCGTGCGTCGTCCGACTCGCTCACAGCGGAATGTTCCCGTGCTTCTTGGCCGGCTGGCTCGCCCGCTTGCCGCGGAGGGCGCGCAGCGCCTTCGCGACGGCGACGCGGGTCTGCGCCGGCTCGATGATCCCGTCGAGCTCACCGCGTTCGGCGGCGAGGAAGGGGGAGGCGACGTTGTACGTGTACTCGTTGGCGAGGCGGGTGCGCACAGCGGCGACGTCCTCGCCGGCTTCCTCGGCGCGCTTGATCTCGCCGCGGTACAGGATGTTGACCGCACCCTGACCGCCCATGACGGCGATCTCGGCGGTCGGCCACGCGAGGTTGATGTCGGCGCCGAGCTGCTTGGAGCCCATCACGATGTACGCGCCGCCGTAGGCCTTGCGGAGGATCACGGTGACGAGCGGGACGGTCGCCTCCGCATAGGCGTAGAGCAGCTTCGCGCCGCGACGGATGACGCCGGTCCACTCCTGGTCGGTGCCGGGGAGGTAGCCGGGGACGTCGACGAGGGTGAGGATCGGGATCGAGAACGCGTCGCAGAACCGGACGAACCTGCTCGCCTTCTCGCCCGCGTCGATGTTGAGCGTTCCCGCCATCTGCGACGGCTGGTTCGCGATGATGCCGACCGTCCGCCCCTCGATGCGACCGAAGCCGATGACGATGTTCGGTGCGAACAGCGGCTGGACCTCGAGGAAGTCGCCCGCGTCGACGATGTGCGAGATGACCTGGTGGATGTCGTAGGGCTGGTTGGGGGAGTCCGGGATGACCGTGTTGAGGACGCGATCGGAGTCGGTCGTTTCGAACTCGAAGCCGGACTCGTACCCCGGGGCATCCGACATGTTGTTGTCGGGCAGGAAGCTGATGAGGGTGCGCGCGTAGTCGATCGCGTCGTCCTCGTCCTCGGCGAGGTAGTGCGCGACACCCGACCGGGTGTTGTGGGTGTGCGCGCCGCCGAGCTCCTCCATGCCGACGTCCTCGCCGGTGACGGTCTTGATGACATCGGGGCCGGTGACGAACATCTGGCTCGTCTTGTCGACCATGATCACGAAGTCGGTGAGGGCGGGGGAGTAGACCGCGCCGCCGGCGGCGGGTCCCATGATCAGCGAGATCTGCGGGATGACGCCCGAGGCCGCGGTGTTCAGGCGGAAGATCTCGCCGTACTTGCCGAGCGCGACCACACCCTCCTGGATGCGCGCGCCGCCGGAGTCGAGGATGCCGATGATCGGGATGCCGCTGCGCAGCGCCAACTCCATGACCTTGATGATCTTCTCGCCGGCCACCTCGCCGAGCGATCCGCCGAAGGTCGTGAAGTCCTGCGAGTACACCGCGACCGTGCGGCCGTGGATCGTGCCGGTCCCCGTGACGACCGAATCGCCGTAGGGGCGGGAGCGGTCCATGCCGAAGGCGGTCGTCCGGTGCCGGACGTACTCGTCGAGTTCGACGAAGGAGCCCGGGTCGACGAGCAGTTCGATCCGCTGGCGGGCGGTGAGCTTCCCCTTCGCGCCCTGCTTGGCGCGGGCGGTCTCCTCGGCGGAGACGACGGCTTCTTCATAGCGGGCACGGAGGTCGGCGATCTTGCCGGCGGTCGTGAAGAGGTCGGGCTGATCGGTCACGCGTTCCACCCTAGCGAGCGCGGTCCCGGCGGCGTTGGATACCGGCGACAATCGCCGCGCGGATCCGCTGTGGGATCCCTCAGGATGTCGGCTGTCAAGCCGCCCGGCGCTCGACGCGGCCGCGTCTAGGGTGGGCGGCATGTCGATCCCCGAGAACGGTTATCCCCGCGCCGCCGCGGTCAGCCCCCGCCTCCACGTCGCCCCGAGCGTCGACTCGACCAACAAGAAGCTCCTGAAGGACGCCTTCGACGACCCCGACGGTCATCCGCACCTCTCCGCCGTGGTGACCCGCGACCAGACGGCCGGCCGCGGTCGCCTCGACCGCACGTGGGTCACGCCGCCGGATTCCGCGCTCGCGGTGTCGGTCCTGCTGCGGGTCGAGGCGGTCCCCGTCGCGCAGCGGGGGTGGATCCCCCTCATCGCGGGCGCGGCGATGACCGCGGCCGTCCGGGCGCAGCTGGAGGACCGCGAGGTCGGACTCAAGTGGCCGAACGACGTCCTCGTCGGGGGCCTCAAGATCTGCGGCATCCTCGCCGAGGTCATGCCCGGCGATCCGCACGCCGTCGTGGTGGGAGCGGGCGTCAACACCCGGATGACCGCCGCGGAACTGCCGGTGCCGACCGCCACCTCGTTCGCGGCACTCGGCCGCACCGCCGACGAGGATCAGCTGCTCGCGGACTACCTCACGAGACTCCGCGACGGGATCGCCGACCTCGCCGTGGGCGGCACCGCCGCGGGCCTTGCGACGAAGGCGGTCCGCGACGCGTGCACGACTGTCGGCAGCGACGTCTCCGTCTCCCTTCCCGACGGTTCCTCCCTCATCGGCAGGGCGACCGGCATCGACGATGAGGGGCGACTGGTGGTCGAGGCCGCGGGCGTCGCGCACGTCGTGTCCGCCGGCGACGTCGTGCACGTCCGGTGACGGTGGGCGCGTCGGCGCACCCGGCATCCGTCGTCGCGCCATGATGGTCCCGTGAGCCAGCCGACCGCGTATCCGGGTCGTCCGCGGACGCCCGCTCCGGGTGCCGCCGCACCCGAGCTCGTGATCGCGCGCTTCCGCCGGCACGGACGCCGACTGCTGTGGCCTGCGATCGTGCTCATCGCCGTGGCGGGGACGACGGGCTACGTCAGCGGCAACCTCCCGTCGCCGTGGGAGGACTGGATGCTGTGGGCCGCCGCCGGGCTCGTGGTGCTGCTGCTCGCAGCCGTGCCCTATTTGCGGTGGTTGTCGCACACCTACACCGTGACCACGCGGCGCGTCATCGAGCGGACGGGTCTCGTCCAGCGTCGCCGCGTCGACATCCCGCACGCCCGCGGCTACACCATTTCCGAACGGCGGGGTCCGGTGCAGCGGCTGTGGGGGAGCGGCACCCTGATCCTCGCCAACGGGGTCGACGAACCGGTGCGGCTCGTCGATGTCCCCTCGGTCCGTCTCGTGCACGAGACGCTGTCGGACCAGGTCGAAGTCAGCCAGATCCTCGCCCACCGCGACTCGCACAGCGTCCCGGTCATCGCGACGGACGACTGAGCGTCTGCGGGCGCCCGCCCGGATGCGCGAGAATGTCGGGGTCGGGAGGAGACGCATGGCACTGCAGGTCGGAATCGTCGGAGGCGGTCAGCTCGCGCGGATGATGATCGCGCCCGCTGTGGAACTGGGACTCGGCGTCCGGGTCCTCGCGGAGGAGCCCGGGATGTCCGCCGCTCTCGCGGCGACCGCGGTCGGCGACTACCGCGACCTCGACACCGTCCTCGCGTTCGCGAAGGACGTCGATGTCATCACCTTCGACCACGAGCACGTCCCGCAGGACGTGCTGCGCGGCCTCGTGGACGCCGGTGTCGCCGTACACCCCGGTCCCGACGCGCTCGCCTACGCGCAGGACAAGATCGACATGCGCACGAAGCTCGCCGAGCTCGGTCTGCCGCAGCCCGACTGGGCTGCCGTGACGGATGCCGCGGCCCTCGACGCCTTCATCGCCGACCACGGCGGCCGCGCCGTTGTGAAGACGCCGCGCGGCGGATACGACGGCAAGGGTGTGCGCGTCGTCTCCTCCTCCGCCGAGGCCGCCGACTGGCTCGACCGCCTGGCGGACGGAGCGGCGCTGCTCGCCGAGGAACTCGTCCCCTTCACCCGTGAGCTCGCCCAGCAGGTCGCCCGCCGTCCCTCGGGCGAACTCCTCGTCTACCCGGTCGTCGAGACGGTGCAGCAGGGCGGCGTGTGCGCCGAGGCGATCGCGCCGGCACCGCACTCCGCCGGCCGCCTCGCGGACGTCGCCGCCGAGATCGGCGAGGCGATCGCGACGGGCCTGGGGGTGACGGGCATGCTCGCCGTCGAACTGTTCCAGACCGGCGACGAGCGGCTCCTCGTGAACGAGCTCGCCATGCGTCCGCACAACAGCGGGCACTGGACCCAGGACGGCTCCATCACGAGCCAGTTCGAGCAGCACCTGCGCGCCGTCCTCGACCTGCCGCTGGGCGACACCGCGATGCGCGCACCGCACGCCGTCATGGTCAACATCCTCGGCGGCCCGGCCGAGGGGACCCTCGGTGAGCGGCTCCCCGACGCGCTCGCCGCGCACCCCTCGGCGAAGGTCCACACGTACGGGAAGGACCCCCGCCCCGGGCGCAAAGTCGGGCACGTCAACGTGGCCGGGGACGACCTCGACACGGTCGTCTACGAAGCGCGCGCGGCGGCGGCGTTCTTCCTCGATTGACCCGTGCCGTTCCGGAGTTCTCCAGGCTCGCGCGCCTAGCCTTGATCGGGTGAACAGCCCCCTGCACTCATCGACCGCTCCGCTCATCGGCGTCGTGATGGGATCCGATTCGGACTGGCGTGTGATGTCCGACGCGTCGCAGGCGCTGACCGACTTCGGCATCCCTCACGAGGTCGAGGTGGTGTCCGCCCACCGCACGCCCGACAAGCTGCTGCGCTACGGCCGCGAGGCGCGTGGGCGGGGCCTGCGCGCGATCATCGCCGGTGCCGGCGGCGCGGCGCACCTGCCGGGCATGCTCGCCTCGGTCACGACGCTCCCGGTCATCGGCGTTCCGGTGCAGCTGTCCACCCTCGACGGCCTCGACTCCCTGCTGAGCATCGTGCAGATGCCCGCCGGCATCCCCGTCGCGACGGTCTCGATCAACGGGGCGAAGAACGCGGGCCTGCTCGCCGTGCGCCTGCTCGGCTCGGCCGATCCCGAGGTCGCCGACCGCGTCGCCGCCTACGCCGCCGACCTCGAAGTGCAGGTCGAGGAGAAGAACCGCCGCCTGAAGGACTCCCTGTGAGCCGCCGCCCGGTGGGGGAGCTCCGGTGAGCGTCCTGAGCCCGCCGCGGGCGACCTCGTCGCCCGGCCGTGCTCTCGTCGAAGAGCGTCCGCTCCGCAACCCCGATGCCTCGGCCCCCGGCATGATGTCGCGGCGCGCGTGGTGGCTCGTGGCATCCAACTTCCTCCTTCCCGGGTCCGCGCAGATCCTCGCGGGTGGTCGACGTCTGGGCCGCGTCGGCCTCATCTCGACGATCGTGATGTGGGTGTTCCTCTTCACGACGGTGCTCCTGGCGCTGATGTGGCGCTCGATGCTGACGACCCTCGTCGCATCGTGGTGGACGCTGACCCTCGCGCAGGTGCTGCTCTGGGCGTACGCCGCGCTGTGGGTCGTCCTGACGATCGACACGCTCCGGCTCGCTCGGCTGCGGCGCGTGCCCGGACGCACCCGCGCCGCCGTGTCGATCGTCGCGCTGGTCCTCGCGCTCGTTCCCGCCTCGGCGGCCGCATACACGGCCCAGTCGGTCGTCGCGCCGCTGCGCTCCGGGCTGTCGATCTTCGCCTCCGGCCCGAGCGTGCCCCCGTCGGACGGCTACTACAACTTCCTCCTGCTCGGCGCCGACAGCGGGCAGGGACGCGACTCCATGCGCTTCGACAGCATCTCGGTGGTGTCGGTGAACGCGGACTCCGGCGCGGTGACGATCTTCGGCATCCCGCGCGACCTCCGTCACGTTCCCTTCTCGGACGGACCGATGCGCGACCTGTACCCCGACGGGTTCGAGGGCCACACCTCGTCGACGTGCGGGTGGTCGTCGGGCATCAACCAGCTGATGAACGCCGTCGAGGTGTGCCGCGAGGATCGCGGGGCGGGCCTCTACCCCGATGCCGCCGCGCAGAACTCGACACCGGCCGTCGAAGCGACGAAGGACGCCGCGGAGGGGATCCTCGGCATCGAGATCCCGTACCACGTCTTCATCGACATGCACGGGTTCGCCGACCTCGTCGACGCGCTCGGCGGCGTGAAGATCACGGTCAAGGAACGCCTCCCCGAAGGCCCCGGCCCGCGCTTCGAGGGTCAGCCCGCCGAGGAATGGGCGACCGGATGGATCGAGAAGGGCACCCAGGTCATGGACGGCGAGACCGCGCAGTGGTACGCGCGATCGCGGTACACGACCAGCGACTGGGACCGGATGCGGCGCCAGCGGGAGCTCCAGACCGCGATCCTCGCCCAGGCGACCCCGTCGACGGTCGCGACCCGCTTCAGCGAGGTCGTGGCGGCGGGCAAGAACCTCGTGCAGACCGACATCCCGGAGTCCCTGCTCCCCTTCCTCGTCGATCTCGGCGTGAAGGCGAAGGACCAGAAGGTCCAGGACCTCGAGCTGACGCCGAAGGGGGTCGGCATCGATCCGGAGGACCCCACCGCCGAGGACTGGGCGAAGATCCGCGGCGAGGTCCAGGCGCTCCTGCACCCGCCGACGCCGACACCGACGACCGCGCCGTGAGCGCACAGGGGGAGTTCCGATGACGACCACACTGCGGGTCGTGTTCGACCCGTCCGCTCCCGGCACCGGGCCCGACCTCGCGACTGCCGCCCGGGAGCTGGCCGCCGCGCTCGTCACGACGGCGCCCAGCGGGTGCGAGGTGCGCGCGATCGTCCCCGGCGACGCGGGGGACGACACCCTGGCCGCGCAGGGCGTGGCGGCCGCCGATCGCCTCCCGGTCGGCTCCTCCGCCGCCGCGGCCCTGTGGCGGCGCGGCCTCCGCGCGGGCGCCGGCGACGGTCTCATCCACTCGGCGACGCTCGCGGCGCCGCTCGTGCGCCATGACCGCGTCCACGACCACGACCAGACGGTCGTGACCCTGTGGGACGTCCGTCCGTGGGACCACCCCGACGAGGTGTCGCGAGCGGATGCCGCCTGGGCCCGCGCCATGCTGCGCCGGGCCGTCCGGCACGCCGACGCCGTCGTGGTGCCGACGCACGAGCTCGCCCACCGGGTCGCCGAGCTGGCGCCCCTCGGGGACCGGATCCGGGTGATCGCCGGGGCTCCCGAGAGCGCCCTCCGCGTCCCCAGTGACGAGATCGGGCGTCGGCGCGACCTCGGCCTACCCGAAGGGTACGTCTTGCTGTCGGGGTCGTCGGCGGCATCCGACCGCCTGCGCACCGGTTTCGAGGCCGTCGCGACCTCCGGACGGGACACGGCCGTCGTCGTGATCGACGCGCCCGACGGTCAGGAACCCGCGATCGCCGAGCTCGCCGCCGCGGCGGGCCTGCCCGAGCGACGGGTGCACGTGCGCGGTCACCTCGAGGCGCCCGATCGCGCCGCGGTCCTCGCCGGTGCCGTGGCCCTCCTCGCGCCCTCGGACGGCACCGCCTTCCCCTGGCGGACGCTGGATGCGCTCCGGCTGGGGGTGCCCATCGTGGCCGCCGACAGCGCGACCCACCGCGAACTCCTGCTGGACGGAGCGACCTTCGCGCCGGGCGACGCCGAATCGCTGGGGGACGAGCTCGCCGCGACGCTGGCGTCGACCTCCGCGGTGGAACGACTCGCCGTCCTGTCCGCCGATCGTGGGCGGGCGTTCAGTTGGGCGGGCGCGGCGGAGCGCGTCTGGCAGCTCCACGCCGAGCTCTGAGGTCGTCCGAACGCCGGGCGTCGGCGTGTCGCACAACAGATATCCAGCCCCGACTGGTAACAGGACGTGACTTCAGTAACACTGTTCACATGCGCCTCTCAGTTTCCGTGCCCCGTCGACCCCTGCGGAGCCTCGCGATCCTGTTGGCGACCGTGCTGTCGTTGAGTGTCCTGATGGCCGTCGCGCCCGCGTCGACGGCGACCGCGGCGGACCCCCGCCTCCCGTCCACCATCGAGGACGGCGGGTTCATCATCAGCGACGCCGAGTACTTCAACGGCGGCTCGATGACTGCGGCTCAGGCGCAGACCTTCCTCGAAGCGCGGGTGCCGTCCTGCAAGGCCACGAGCGGACCGACCTGCCTGCGGAACTTCACCGCCGACATCCCCGCGAAGGCGAAGGATGCCTATTGCGCGGCCATCCCCAAGAAGACCAAGGTGCGCGCCGCCGAGATCATCGTGACCGTCGGGAAGGCCTGCGGCCTCAGCCCCAAGGTCATCCTCGTCATGCTCCAGAAGGAGCAGGGCCTGGTCACCTCCACGAAGCCGAGCGAGTGGAGCTATCGGGCGGCGATGGGCATGAACTGCCCCGACACGGCGCCGTGCAGCGCGGCATCCGCGGGGTTCTTCAACCAGGTCTATCTCGGCGCGCGGCAGCAGCAGGTGTACGCGAACAACCCCACGAAGTACGGGTACCGCAAGGGCCAGGTGGCCACGGTCAAGTGGCACCCCAACAGCGCCTGCGGGACGTCGAAGGTCCTCATCAAGAACCAGGCGACCGCCAACCTGTACATCTACACGCCGTACCGTCCGAATATGGCGGCCCTCGCAGCCGGCTACGCGACGGGCGACTCGTGCTCGAGCTACGGCAACCGGAACTTCTACAACTACTACGTCCAGTGGTTCGCCCCCGAGGTGAACCGCTGGGGATCCGGGGCGGCCGCCCGGGTGGACGCGTGCACGGCGCCGAAGACCGCTGACATCGTCCCGGCGTCTTCCGTGGCGACCGTCACGGCCGCCACGACGGCGCGCAAGGCTCCCAGCACGCTGTGTGCGGCGGGCTCGAGCAGCGTGGCGAAGTCCGCGAAGGTGACGGTAACCGGCACGTATGGGTCGTGGGCGCGGGCGACGGTCGGCTCGACGTCGATGTGGATCGCGAAGTCGGCGCTCTCGATCGCGAGCGGCACGCCGGCCGGCAACCCGTGCGCCGTGCCCGCGGAGTCGAGCGTCACGAAGGCCGGTGGGACGATCACCGTCGTCTCGGAGAACCTGCGAGCCCGCAAGGCTCCCTCGCTCGACTGCGCGACCGGCTTCCGCTGGATCACGGCCGGGCAGAAGTACGAGCGCACCGGGATCTACGGCGCGTGGTGGCGCATCCAGGTGGCGGGTTCGACGTACTGGTCGCACAGCGACTACATGACGGTCGAGGAGAAGCCGCCGGCCAAGACGATGTACCTCGCGACGACGACGAACATGACGCCGTCGGTCTCGTCGTCGACGATCCAGGCGACGCTGCGCAAGGGCACGACGGTGAAGGCGCTCTCGGTGTCCGGTGACCGGACCCAGATCACCGTGGGCGGCATGACGGGGTGGGTGTTCTCGTCGAAGCTGTCGACGAAGAACCCCGGTGCCGTCGGCGGTCAGGACCGGCAGGTCATCGCCTCGACACCGCTGCGGGCGACGGCATCCGCCTCGGGAAAGGTGCTCTCGACGCTGAAGGCGGGCACGAAGGTCACGGTGCACGACACCTTCGGCGCTTGGCGCGCGGTGACGGCGGGTTCGACGAAGGGCTGGATGCGCGACGCCGAGCTGCAGGTGATCGCGAAGACGATGTATCTGTCGGCGCCCGACAACGTCGCGTCGTCGGCCACCTCGACCACGATCATGGCGACGCTGCGCAAGGGGACGGCCGTCACCGCGTCGACTGTGTCCGGGAATCGCACGCAGATCACGGTCGACGGGATCACCGGGTGGGTCACCACATCGAAGCTCGTCGCGAAGAACCCCGGCACCGTCGCGGGCCAGGATCGCCAGAGCATCGCATCGACTCCGCTGCGGGCGACGGCGTCGGCGTCGGGCAAGGTGCTCACGACGCTGAAGGCCGGCACGAAGGTCACGATCCACGACGGTTACGGGATCTGGCGCGCGGTCACCGCGGGGTCGACGAAGGGCTGGATGCGGGACTCCGAGCTGAAGGCGGTCTCGGCGCCTCCGACGGCGAAGACGATGTATCTGGCGACGACGACGAACATGACGCCGTCGGTGTCGTCGGCGACGATTCAGGCGACGCTCCGCAAGGGCACGACGGTGAAGGCGCTCTCGGTCTCGGGGGACCGGACGCAGATCACGGTCGACGGGATGACCGGATGGGTGTTCACGTCGAAGCTGTCGACGAAGAACCCCGGTGCGATCTCCGGCCAGGACCGGCAGGTCATCGCGTCCACGCCGCTGCGCGCGACGGCATCCGCTTCGGGCAAGGTCCTCTCGACCCTGAAGGCCGGCGCGAAGGTCACCGTGCACGACACGTTCGGGATCTGGCGCGCCGTCACGGCGGGGTCGACGAGGGGCTGGATGCGGGACTCCGAGCTGAAGGCGGTCTTGGCGCCTCCGGCGGCGAAGACGATGTATCTGGCGACGACGACGAACATGACGCCGTCGGTGTCGTCGAAGGCGATTCAGGCGACGCTCCGCAAGGGCACGACGGTGAAGGCGCTCTCGGTCTCGGGGGACCGGACGCAGATCACGGTCGACGGGATGACCGGATGGGTGTTCACGTCGAAGCTGTCGACGAAGAACCCCGGTGCCGTCGGCGGTCAGGACCGACAGGTCATCGCCTCGACGCCGCTGCGGGCGACGGCATCCGCCTCGGGCAAGGTCCTCTCGACCCTGAAGGCGGGCACGAAGGTCACCGTGCACGACACCTTCGGGATCTGGCGCGCGGTCACGGCCGGATCGACGAAGGGGTGGATGCGGGACTCCGAGCTCAAGAAGCTGACGGCTGCGCCCGCGACCAGCGTGAAGACGACTACGTCGGCGCTCAACCTGCGGCAGACTCCGTCGACGTCGGGCAAGATCCTCGTCGTGATCCCGAAGGGGACCAAGGTCACCACCACCGCATCCTCGGGGATCTGGCGGAAGACGTCGTTCCAGGGCAAGACCGGCTGGGTGAGCAGCGACTTCCTGCGCTGACGCGACACGACCCCGCCGGAGGTCGTTCAGGAACCGTCGGATAGGATGATCGACGGCCTGAACGGCACCCGCCTTCGCAAGGAAACCCGTGACACAGATCGATTACAGCGCCTTCGACACGCCTGGACGTGGACGCGGCATCCTCGACGTCTTCGAGTACCGCTACCTTCTCCGGCTGCTGATCGGCAAGAGCACCGCCCTGCGATACCGCAACTCCGTGCTCGGCTGGTTCTGGTCCTACGTCCGTCCGACCATTCAGTTCCTCGTCTACTTCCTCGTCGTCGGAGAGATCCTCGGGCTCCACCGGAACGTCCCGGCCTTCCCGCTGTACCTGTTCAGCGGTCTGGTCCTCGTCAACCTGTTCAACGAGACGCTGGGGGCGGCGACGCAGTCGATCGTCAGCAACCGCGCCCTCGTCCGCAAGATCTACCTGCCGCGTGAGCTGTTCCCCCTCGCCGCCATCATCGGTGCCTTCACCCACTTCCTCCCGCAGCTCGCCGTCCTCATCATCGTGAGCCTGCTGTTCGGGTGGTTGCCGAGCTTCGCCTCGGTCGGGTTGGTCCTCCTCGGGATGCTGCTGGTCCTCCTCTTCGTGACGGGCCTGGGCCTCTTCTTCGCCGCCCTCAACGTGCGGTTCCGCGACGCGAGCAACACCGTCGACATCATCCGGACGATCGCGACGTGGTCGGTCCCCGTCCTCTACACCTGGGCGATGGTCTACGAGCGCACCGAAGGTTTCCGGTGGCTGTTCCACGTCTGGATCTCGAACCCCCTCGCGGTGGCCGTCGAGATGTTCCACCACGCGTTCTGGGGCGCGCTGCCCGTGGTGAACGAGGCCTCGCCCGCGCCCGCCAACCTCGGCTGGCCGCCGGAGTTCGGGTGGCACGTCGCGGCATCCGTCGGCGTCATCCTCGTCACCCTGGTCATCGGCCAGCTCGTCTTCCGCCGCGCCGAGCGCACCTTCGCCCAGGATCTGTGATGTCCCGTACCGCCACCGAAGCCCAGCCCCGCATCATCGTCGAGCACGTCTCGAAGTGGTTCAACAAGCGGTCCGCGCGCTCCCTGAAGGACGCCTTCATCAGCGTCATCAAGCGGCAGTCCACGCGCTCGCGCCAGTTCCAGGCGCTCGATGACATCTCGTTCCAGATCGCCGAGGGCGAGTCCGTCGCCATCATGGGTCTGAACGGTTCGGGCAAGTCGACGACGCTCAAGCTCGTCTCCGGCGTCCTCGAGCCCGACGAAGGCCGTGTCTTCACGCGCGGTCGTGTCGCCGGTCTCATCGAGGTCGGTGCCGGCTTCCACCCCGACCTCACCGGCCGCGAGAACGTCTTCCTCAACGCGGCCATCCTCGGGATGACCGAGAAGGAGACGAAAGCCCGTTACGACGAGATCGTCGAGTTCAGCGGCATCGGCGACTTCATCGACCAGGAGGTCAAGCACTACTCCTCGGGCATGTTCATGCGTCTCGCGTTCAGCGTCGCGATCCACGTCGAACTCGACGTGCTGCTCGTCGACGAGGTCCTCTCGGTGGGTGACGCCCCCTTCCGCGCGAAGTGCGACGCAAAGCTGCGCGAGCTCGCGGACAAGGGTGTGACGATGATGATCGTCAGTCACAGCAAGAACATCGTGAAGAGCCTGTGCTCGCGGGGCGTCGTCATCCGCAAGGGCAAGGTCGTCTTCGACGGACCGATCGACGATGCCCTCGAGGTGCTCGAGAAGGGCTGAGCGTTCCGCTCGCCCCGCGCGCTCAGCCGAGGTGGTCGCGCAGCGACTCCCGCCAGTCGCGCGGGGAGTACCCCGTCGCCTCGATCTTGCCGAGGTCGAGGACCGACCACCGCGGGCGCGGCGCGACGGGGCCGGTCGCGTTCGCGAAGTACTGCTCGGTGCTGACTCCCGAGACCGCCGTGCGGTCGTGGCCGGTGAGCTCGTAGACCTCGGCGGCGATGTCCGCCCATGACGCCGGAGCGCCCCCGCCGGTGAGGTTGTAGGTCCCGTAGGGCGCGGCGCTGGTGAGCAGGTGACGGATGCCGCCGGCGATGTCGTCTGTGAACGTGAGCCGACCGATCTGATCGTCGACGACCGAGGGGGCGATGCCGCGCTCGGCCAGGGAGGCCATCGTGCCGACGAAGTTCTTGCCCTCGCCGATCACCCAGGACGTGCGGACGATGTAGTGGCGCGGGACGGTCGCGACGATCGCGTCGGCGGCGGCCTTCGTCTGCCCGTAGACACCGAGGGGAGCGACCGGCTCGTCCTCGGTGTACGGCGTCGTGGCCCTGCCGTCGAAGACGTAGTCGCTCGAGACGTGGACGAGGGTGATGCCGTTCTCGGCCGCGATCCGCGCCAGCTGGGCGACCGCGGTGACGTTCCCCGCCCACGCGCCGGCGCGGTCGGTCTCGGCGGCATCGACGGCCGTGTAGGCCGCGGCGTTCACGATCGTGCCGTAGTCGCGCCACCGGCGAGCGGCGTGCAGATCGCCGGTGAGGTCGAGCTCCTGCCGGCCGGCGAACTCGACGCTCTCGTCCTTGCCGTAGGCGGCGCGCAGGGCGCGTCCGAGCTGTCCGTTCGCCCCCACCACCAGGGTCTTCTTCGGCGGGATCGGCACGACGTCGGCCAACCGCGGGTGGGCCAGGTCCTTCGCCGAGATCTCGACGTCGGCCAGCGGGATCGGCCAGTCGATCGCCGCCGTCTCATCGGCCAGGTTCAGGAAGGAGTACGACGCGTCGGGGGACCAGTGGTCGTTGACGAGGTACGTGTAGGCGGTGTCGGGCTCGAGCGTCTGGTAGGAGTTTCCGACACCGCGCGGCACGAAGATCGCGCGCGACGGGTCGAGCTCGGCCGTGAAGACCGTGCCGAACGTCGGGCCTTCGCGCAGGTCCACCCACGCACCGAAGATCCGGCCCGTCGCGACCGAGACCCACTTGTCCCAGGGTTCCGCGTGGATGCCGCGCGTCGTCCCGACCGCGTCGTTGAACGAGATGTTGTTCTGCACGGGACCGAAGTCCGCGAGCCCCGCCGCGGTCATCTTCTCCCGCTGCCAGTTCTCCTTGAACCAGCCGCGGCTGTCCCCGTGGACGGGGAGGTCCCAGACGACGAGACCGGGGATCCCGGTCTCGGTGGCAGACAGCGCCTTACCGAAATCCGTCACTCTCACTGGCCCTTCGAGGCGTAGAAGGCTTCGACGCCGTCCTTGGCGGGGGCCCACCAGGCTTCGTTGCGGCGGTACCAGTCGATGGTGGCGGCGAGGCCGGCTTCGAAGTCCTGGTAGCTCGGGGTCCAGCCGAGTTCGGTGCGGAGTTTGGTGGAGTCGATCGCGTAGCGCAGGTCGTGCCCGGCGCGATCGGTGACGTGGTCGTAGGCGTCAGGGGACTGGCCCATGAGCTCGAGGATGAGTTCGACGACGGTCTTGTTGTCCTTCTCCCCGTCGGCGCCGATGAGGTAGGTCTCGCCGATCTCGCCCTTGTCGAGGATGGTGAGGACGGCCGAGGAGTGGTCGTCGGCGTGGATCCAATCGCGGACGTTCTCGCCCTTGCCGTACAGCTTGGGACGGATGCCGCGGATCACGTTGGTGATCTGGCGGGGGATGAACTTCTCCACGTGCTGGTACGGGCCGTAGTTGTTGGAGCAGTTGCTGATCGTGGCGCGCACCCCGAACGAGCGGACCCAGGCGCGCACGAGCAGGTCGCTGCCGGCCTTGGTCGACGAGTACGGCGAGGACGGGTTGTAGGGGGTGTGCTCGGTGAACCGGGCGGGGTCGTCGAGTTCCAGGTCGCCGTACACCTCGTCGGTGGAGATGTGGTGCAGCCGGGTGTCGTGGCGGCGTGCCGCCTCGAGCAGCGTGTACGTGCCGATGATGTTCGTGTCCAGGAACGGACGCGGGTCGTGCAGCGAGTTGTCGTTGTGGGACTCCGCCGCGTAGTGGACGACGGCATCCGCCTTCTGGAACAGGGTGTCGACCAGTTCCGCATCGGCGATGTCCCCGACGACCAGGTCTACCCGGTCCTCGGGGAGACCGGCGAGGGATGCCTCGTTGCCGGCGTAGGTGAGCTTGTCGAGCACCGTCACGGTGTGGTCGGTGTGGTCGATCACGTGGTGGACGAAGTTCGATCCGATGAAACCGGCGCCGCCGGTCACGAGAAGGTGTGCCATGGTCACAGGCCCCTGTTCAGGATGTCGAGGAGGTACGTGCCGTACCCGGATTTGACGAGCTTCTCGGCCCGTTCGCGGAGCTGATCGTCGGTGAGGAACCCCTGCCGCCACGCGACCTCCTCGGGCACCCCGATCTTCAATCCGGTGCGGCGTTCGATGGTGCGGACGTACTCACCGGCATCCAGCATCTGATCGAACGTGCCCGTGTCCAGCCACGCCGTCCCACGGGGGAGGACCTGCACCTGGAGCTTGCCCGCCGCCAGGTACGCCTTGTTCACGTCCGTGATCTCGTACTCCCCACGCGGGGACGGCTTCAGGTCGCGGGCGATCTGGACGACGTCGTTGTCGTAGAAGTACAGACCCGGCACCGCGTAGTTGCTCTTGGGCTGCGCCGGCTTCTCCTCCAGGGAGATCGCACGACCGTCGGCGCCGAACTCCACCACGCCGTACGCCTCGGGCTCGCCGACGTAGTACGCGAACACCGCGCCCCCGTCGACATCCCGGAACCGTGCCAGCTGCGACCCCAGCCCCGGCCCGTACAGCAGGTTGTCACCCAGGACCAGGGCGACCTTGTCGCCGCCGATGTGGTCCGCCCCGATCGTGAACGCCTGCGCGAGACCATCGGGTGAGGGCTGCTGCGCGAACGACAACGACACCCCGAACTGCGACCCGTCCCCCAGCAACCGCGCGAAGTGCTCCGCATCATGCGGAGTCGTGATGATGAGGATGTCGCGGATGCCGGCGAGCATCAACGTCGACAACGGGTAGTAGATCATCGGCTTGTCGTACACCGGGATCAACTGCTTCGACACACCGAGCGTGATCGGGTGCAACCGCGTCCCCGAACCCCCCGCGAGAATGATGCCCTTCATGACACCCATCGTTCCACAAGCGGTGTCGTGCGCCCGACGCCGAAATCCTGCGAGCCGTGGGACCGCGCCCGTAACATGGCCTGGTGATCAAGGTCTCGGTCGTCGTGCCCACCTACAAGACACCTCCCGAGGGGCTCGCCCGGCTCATCGGCTCGCTGGACCGGCAGACCCTGCCGGCATCCGAGTTCGAGGTGATCTTCGTCGACGACGGGTCGCCCGACGACACCCTGGAGCGGCTCCGCGGACTCCAGTCCACGCACCGCAACGTGCGGGTCGAGGCGATCGAAAATTCCGGATGGCCGTCGAAGCCCCGGAATGTGGGCATCGACCTCGCTCGGGGCGAGTACGTCGCTTTCATGGACCACGACGACGAGCTCTACCCGGATGCGCTCCGAGCGGCGTACGAGTTCGCCGCAGCCCATCGCGCAGACGTCGTCAGCGGCAAGGAGTCGCGAACCACCGATCCCGGGTGGGCGCTCGGAAGTTACGACGTGGATCGCCCCCAGGCGAAGGGGCGCGAGGACGTGCACCCGCTCCTCCCGATGAATCCCCACAAGCTCTACCGGAAGGCGTTCCTCGACCAGCACGGAATCCGTTTCCCCGAGGGGAGGCGGGTGCTGTGGGAGGACATCTTCTTCAACCTCCAGGTCGCCCGGGACGCGAAGGTGGTGTCCTCGCTCGCCAGCGTCCCGTACTACCACTGGGTGACGACCGAGGGCAGCGGGTCCACCACGTTCCTGAAGTCCAACGACGACTACTGGGAGTGGCTGCGTCGCGTCTGCTCCGCCACCGTCGAGACGCTGCCCGGCGAAGAGAACCGGATGCAGCGCGAACAGCTCGAGTTGCATCAGTACAACTCGCGCGTGGTCGGCGCTTTCGACCTCAAGTTCACCGAGCGATCCGAGCGCAACAAGAAGTTCATCTTCGAGCACGCGGCTGCCCTGCAGGCCGATTACGGCTACCGGCGTCTGGACAGTCGGCTCGCCGTATCGCGTCGGTTGCGCGCTGAGCTGCTCCATGCGGGTCGTCAGGATCTAATCGAGACGGTGTGCGCGCTGGATGCCGCTGTGCCCGGATGGGGGAGTGCCGACGCGGTGCAGTGGCGCGATGGCGTCCTCCACGTCGAGGGGGTCGTCGAGTGGGCCGATTCCTCGGGCCGTCGCCCCGCTCTGCGGCGCATGGGCAGCCGGATCGTCAAGGATCTTCCCCAGGAGGTCCTCGATGCGGTCTCCAGCGACGCGATCGACGTGACCCGGGAGATCGACGCGATCGAGCTCACGGCATTCGGTCACTCGCGACAGTCGCGGGTGGCCTGGGCCCTTGAGACGACCTCGGAGGTGAGCGTCGAGGATCGCCCCGACGGCACGGTCGGGATTGCCGGCCGGATGAGGTTCTCGATCGATCCGCGCCGCGCCGCGTTCGGTCGTCCTCTCGATAGCGGATCCCACTGGGACATCCGCCTGCATACGAGGTTCGGCAGCGCGACGACTGCACGCGCCGTCAAGTCCGCGATCCCCGCGTCCGTCTCGGTCGCCGACGGCCACCTTCACCTCGTCTACCCGAACGACGGCGGAGCCGCCACTCTCATCCCGGACGGCCAACAGGAAGCCGTTCGGCGGCTCAGCCCGACGGCTGCTTCTCTGGAGGGTGGCGATCTCGTGATCAGCCTCGATGGCCGACACGACGGCTCGGGGTCCGTCGACGCATCCGTGGGCGAGTGGAAGGCCGGCGCCGCCGGACCGCGAGCGACGGCGGCGACGCTGACGGTGAAGGACGGGCACGCTCTCCTCCGCATCCCCGGACCGCACCCCGACGTTCGTGAGCTCCGCATCGGAGACCGTGCTCCCGGAGGCGCCACATCGTGGTCCTTCCGGCGGCGGCCCGGCGGTGTCGACATGGCGCGCACGGCGCGTACGGCGCAGAGCGCGCGTCCCACGGCGAAGCCCGCGGCGCCGACCCTCCGCCGCAAGGTCGGCAAGGTGCTGCGCAAACTCGGGCTCCGTTGAGACGGCCCGGCGCTCAGGGCGATCGCGAACCGGTGCCGTAGAATCGGCAAAATGCCTGAACACACACCCCGCGGCGACGGATCGACCTCGACGGCCCCCGTTCCCCGCGTGACCGGGAGCGCCACCGTCGACGGTGACATCGCCGAGATCATCGGGCAGCCGCTGCCGTGGGAGAAGCTCGACGGGAGCACGGTGCTCGTGACGGGCGCCGCCGGGATGATCCCCTCGTACGCGCTCTACACGCTGTTGGGCCTCAACGAGGTGCGGGATGCCGGCATCACGGTCCTCGCTCTCGTCCGGGACCTCGACAAGGCGCGGCGCCTGCTCGGCCCCGTCGCCGAGCGGGGCGACGTCGTCCTGGTGAAGGGGGACGTCCGCGAAAGGATCGAGCTCGACCGCACGGTGGACCTGGTGATCCACGGCGCCTCTCCCGCACGCCCCGCGTTGCACGCAGCGAATCCCGTCGACTCCATCCGCGCGAACGTCAACGGCGCTTTCGGACTGCTCGACCTCTGCGTCGCCTCGGGAGGCGCCCGTTTCGTCCTCATGTCGTCGGCGGAGGTCTACGGCCAGCGCGCCGACGACGGATCCCTCGTCGGCGAGTCCGATTACGGCGCGGTCGACATCCTGACGCCCCGGGCGTCCTACATCGAAGGCAAGCGTGCGGCCGAGACGATCGCGGTGAGCTACCACGCACAGCACGGTGTCCCGATCACGATCGGCCGTTTCGGTCACATCTACGGACCCGTCATGGCGCTCGACGACGGCCGTGTGCAGGCGGATTTCGCGTCCGACGTCCTGGCCGGACGCGACATCACCCTCAACAGCGACGGCAGCGCCCGGCGCACGTACACCTACCTCGCGGATGCCGTGTCCGGAATGTTCGCGGCGATCCTCCTGGGGGAGGACACCGCGTACAACATCTCCGATCGCGACGGGTTCATCAGCATCCGGGAGCTCGCCGAGGCGTTCACGCAGGCGCGACCCGAGAAGGGGCTCAGCGTGCGGTTCGCGGAGGGCGTCGACCTCAGCCGCTACAACGCCGTCAAGGGTCAGGGACTCGACGACGCGCGGCTCCGGGGCCTCGGGTGGGCCCCGCACGTCGGTCTGCAGCGGGGGCTCGACCGCACGCTGGCGTGGCACGAGGAGCGCGAAACGGGGTCCGGGTCGTGACGGATGCCGCTGTGCCTCCGGCATCCGTCGTCCCGGTGAGCGAGGCGGAGATCATCCGGCCTCTGCCGCCGTTCGACGTCACCGTCGACGAGCTCAGCTGGGAGAGGGCGAAGCTCACGATCCGCCTGTCGGTCGTCCAGGTGGGGGACTGGACGCCGCTGCCCCCTGAGCGGGGCGAGGTGCCCCCGCCCGCCGTCGACTTCCGACTCATCGACGGCAAGCGGCGCATCCCGGTGCCTTTCACCGCGGTCGGACCCGGCTCGTTCGAACTGCATGTCGACGTCCCGACGTTCCGGGACCGTCAGGCGATCCCCAACGGCACCTGGCGCATCGTGATGTTCGCGCACGGGGAACGGGTCGCGCCGGCGCGTTTCGACGGACGTTCGCTGCTCGAACTCGACGAGGGGTCCCGCGTCTTCCTGTACGACGGCAACCGCGCCGTCACGACCGTCTCGTTCGGCATCGCCGAGAACGCGGTCGACCTGGAACGGCTCGACTTCCTCATGCGGAGCTACCACCTCTTCCGCTCCCGACCGAAGCCGAAGAAGTTCCGTCCGATGAAGCGCCTCAAAGCGTTCTTCCTCGGCGCCCCCGCCAAGCAGCGGTACGCGGGACTCATCTACCAGCTGATCACCCGCACGGTCGGGGTGAAGCCCGGCCGCATCCTCTTCGCGTCCGATCAGCGTCTGCGCATCGAGGGCAACCTCCGTCGCGTCCAGGAGCGGATCGTCGAGCGCGGTCTGCAGGACCGCTTCGACATGAAGTACTCCTTCCGCCTGCCGCGCTCGGGCGGCTGGGGCACGACGCTCCGGATCATCTACCTGCTCGCGACGAGCGAGATCGTGCTTCTCGACGACTACTTCGGCATCCTCAAGAGTCTGCGGATGGACCCGCGGACCAAGGTCATCCAGCTGTGGCATGCCGGCAGCGGATTCAAGTCGGTCGGATACAGCCGCTTCGGCAACCTGGGGTCGCCGAAGCTCTGGCATCCGCACCGGCAGTACACCTTCGCGATCACGGGCTCCGAGCACCTGCGTCACGTCTACGCGGAAGCGTTCGGCATCGAGGAGGCCGCCGTCATCTCGACGGGCCTGCCGCGCGTCGACTGGTTCCTCGACACCACCCTGCGCGACCGGTTCCTTACGACGTTCGCCACCGAGTATCCGCAGATCGCCGGGAAGAAGGTCGTGCTGTTCGCGCCGACGTTCCGCGGACGGTCGATCTACACGGCGTTCTACGACTACAGCCAGATCGACTTCGACGCCCTCTACGAGGTGTGCGGCGATGACACCGTCGTCCTGTTCCGGATGCACCACTTCGTGAAGAACCCGATCGAGATCCCCGAGCAGTACCAGGATCGCTTCTTCGACTTCACGCACTACCCGGACGGGCTCAACCTGCTGCACGCGACGGATGTGCTCATCACCGACTACTCGTCGATCATCTACGAGTTCTCGCTGCTCGATCGCCCGATGCTGTTCTTCGCGCCCGACAAGGTGAACTACGCCGCGACGCGAGGTTTCCACCGCGATTACGACGAGACCGCTCCGGGCCGCGTCGCCGACACCTTCGACGACGTCATCGACGCGCTCCGCACCGGCGAGTTCGAGCAGGAGAAGGTCGCGGAGTTCCGTCGCCTCAACTTCGACCGCGTCGACACCGGGGCCGCCGACCGCGTCATCGACTGGCTGATCCTGGGCAACCCCGACACCGAGAAGATCACCGAGAGCCCGGTGCCGACCGAGCGTTCCGACGCGAACACCACAGAGTCCAGTGAGAAGGACGTCCCAGAAGAGGAGATCGCGTGAACATCGCCATCATTTTCGCCGGCGGGATCGGATCCCGGATGACGTCGGCGACCCTGCCGAAGCAGTTCCTCGAGATCCACGGCACGCCGCTGATCGTCCACACGCTGCAGCACTTCCAGGACCACCCCGAGATCGACCGCATCGCCGTGTCGATCCTGCCGGAGTGGCGCGATCGTTTCGCGCGTCTGGTCGCCCGGTACGAGTTGACCAAGGTGAACTGGATCGTCGACGGCGGCGCGACCGGTCAGGAGTCCCGCCACCGCGCGCTGCGGGCCGTCGCCAACGAGGCTCCCGGTGACACCGTCGTCCTCCTGCACGACGGGGTGCGTCCCCTCATCAATGCGGACGTGATCTCGGCGAACATCGAGACCGTCCGCTCGCAGGGGCCCGCCATCACCAGCACGAAGTTCAACGAGACGATCATCTCCTCGGCCGCGGGCGCCGTCGACGAGGTCATCCCGCGCGACCACCTGTACGTCGCGCAGGCGCCGCAGAGCGGCCGTCTCGACACCGTCCTCGGCGTCTACGACCAGGCCGTCGCCGACGGCGAGAACGACTCGATCGACACCTGCAGCCTGCTGCGCCGGTACGGGCACACCCTGTACCGCGTCGACGGTCCGCGTTCGAACATCAAGATCACGACGGCCGAGGACTACTACGTCTGCCGCGCGTTCTTCGACGTCATCGAGCGCAACCAGATCGGCGGCTGAGGCCCGGGCTCAGCCCCCGGCGTTGCGCATCGCGGCGACGTTGACCGTGACGATCTGACCCGTCAGGTCGGATGCCGCCACGTTCAACGTGACGCGCGCGACGTCGGCCGGGTCGAGCAGGCTGTCGACCGGCTCCTCGCCGAAAGCCTGCGTCCGCATCGGGGTACGGGTGCGCTGCGGGTTGATGCAGTTGATGCGCACCCGGGACGCCTCCCACTCCTCGGCGAGGGCCTGCGTGAGGTTCACGACACCCGCCTTGGTCGCCGAGTAGGCGCTGTAGCCGGCCCGTCCACGGGTGTACGAGCTCGAGGTGAACAGCACGACCTGCCCCGCCGTCTCGGCGAGGTAGGGGTGCGACTCGCGAGCCACGACAGCCGGCGCGATCAGGTTCACCTGGATCGTGTCCTTCAGGTCCCGCTTGCGGCTCTCCACCAGCGGAGCGATGCGCAGCACGCCCGCGGTCACGATGACGACGTCGATCCGACCGCTCCGGGAGTGCGCCTCGGCGAGGGCGGCGCGCACGGCCTTGGCGGAGCGGATGTCGGTACCCGTCGACGACCGGCTGAACTCGTGGACCGTGGCCCCGGCATCCGTCGCCTGCTGGACGATGCTCTCACCGATCCCGTAGCTGCCGCCGAACACGACGACGGACTTCCCCGACAGGTCGGGGACCGTCGTCATGCTCTCGAGCGACAGGCTCGCGGACTGCAGCTGGAAGAGCTTGTCGGCGATGTGGACGTCGATGGGCTCGGTCACCTTCATGTTCTCGGCGGTGCCGTCGACGACGTAGATGGGGACGTCGGGCAGGTAGGTGAAGACGACGCCGCAGTCGTCGGTCGCGCGGAAGTGCGGATCGGTCGCGGCGATCTCGTACGCCTTGCGGATCGTGCCGAGGCGGAAGGCCTGCGGCGTCTGTCCGCGACGGAGCAGAGAACGGTCCGGGATGCCGGTGATCAGCCGATCCGCGTCGACCTGGATGATCGTGTCCGCCGAGGGGATGGCGGTGTCGACGGCCTCGTAGGTGTCGAGGGCGCGCACGCAGTCCTCGATGATGCGGTCGTCGATGAAGGGACGGACCGCGTCGTGGAAGAGGACCTTCGTGTCGTCGCCCTCGAGCGCGGCGATGGCCAGCTGGGTCGTGTCGTTGCGGGTCTCGCCGCCGGGGAGGATGCGGCTGAGCTTCGTGAACCGGCCGGTGTCGAGCAGGTGGTCGAGCTCGCCGATCGCGGCCGCGTTCATCATGATGATGATCTCGTCGATGCGGGGGCTGGCCTCGAGCGCCTCGAGCGTGTGCTCGACGATCGCCTTGCCCGCGATCTTGATGAGCTGCTTGGGGATGCCGAGACCCACCCGGACTCCGATGCCACCCGCGAGGACGACGGCGACGGTACGGGCTGTGGTCACGGCGAGGGCTCCTCGTGAGTCGGTGCGGGCGTGCGCTGGCACGCCCGCACCATCCTATGCGAGGGGCTCTGCGGGCCCCCTGCCGGCCACGCGGTCGAGCACGAGTCGCGCGATCCGTTCCGTGCACGGGTGCCCGGTGGCGGCGCCCGTCTCGGCGACCCAGCGTGCGGCGAACGCCGCGGCATCCGTCGTCGTCGCGGTCTCGGCCTCGACGGCGGCAGCGAGCTCCCCGACGGTGGTGCATACGGGGCCGGGCAGGTCGCGCCGGTAGTCGAGGTAGAAGTCGCGGGTCGCCAGGTACTCGTCGAGGTCCGGGGCGAGGAAGTAGGTGGGGATGCCGCGCACGGCCGCCTCGAACAGCGTCGAGGAGTAGTCGGTGATGAAGACGTCGGCGACGGTCAGCATCTCCTGCGTCGAGAAGCCCTCGGCAGTGTCGACGGCGCTCCCGCGGAGCGTCATCAGGGGGTGGAGCTTCACGACCACGTGGACCCCGATCGCCGCGAGGGCGGCGACGACGTCGTCGGGGGCGGACATGGCGGTGTCCTCGATCCGGAACGTCGGGGCGAACACGGCCACACGCGCGTCCCGCAAATGCGGATGCCGGCGGTAGATGCGCTCGCGCGTGCGACGGGTGAGCTCCTCGTCGCGCAGGCGGTCCACGCGGGGCAGGGGAGCCACCACGATCCGGCTCTCGTCGGTGCCGAACGCCTCGGCGTACGGCGCGCGGCACGCCTCGCCGCTGGCCAGCACGAGGTCGTACCCCGCATGCATCCGCATGGCCTGCGCGAGGCGCGCATCGCGTCCTTCGCCGGTGCCGAGGATGCTGAGACCGAACTTCTTGAAGGCTCCGA
Source organism: Microbacterium sp. NPDC064942 (assembly GCF_049545525.1). NCBI lineage: Bacteria > Bacillati > Actinomycetota > Actinomycetes > Micrococcales > Microbacteriaceae > Microbacterium > Microbacterium sp. NPDC064942. Next base: position 195,084 of record NZ_JBMWDR010000001.1, read on the forward strand.
GAGCGTGCCAGATCTGGATGACGCTCAGCTCGTTCTTGTGCCGCAGCATGCTGGCGACCATCGAGTAGGTGTCGACGACCAGGACGCGCGCGGTGGCGACGTGGTACATCTGCACCAGCAGGTGCCCGGCGTAGCCGATCTTGCGGAGGAGGCCGGGCGGAACCATCCGCACGAGCGACACGACCGAGACGGACGGGTCCATGGCGGCGATCGCGGTGCGCAGGTCGATGAAGTCGTCGGTCTCCTCGGGGTGCTCCCGGCTGATCATCACCACCTTGCGTCGGGTGGGCAGCAGCTTGAGCGGCGCGTAGCAGACCCCGAGCACCGTCTGCGCGACGCGGGCCGCGAAGACGTGCCGGCCGACCGGGCCGTCGATGCGGGTCGGCGCGACGGGGGGAGCGTCGAGCATCGCGGGGCGGTCGTGCGCCGCACGGGGGGTGAGGATCATCTCGCGCACGATGCGCTCGGTGGATCGGCCGTCGCACGCCGACATGAACCGCTCCCGGAACGCGGCGAGGTCCGCGCCGGCGCGCGCGTCCCGGATGGCGCCGGCGAGGTCGGCGCCGTCGGTCACGAGGGGACCGGCGAGGTAGTCCTCGAACGGGTGGTAGAACGAGCGCTCCGCGGCGTAGACCTCGACGTCGGGGCAGAAGAAGACCATCGGGCGGCCGAGCAAGGAGAACTCGAAGATCGCCGAGGAGTAGTCCGTGATGAGGACGTCGGCTGCCATGAGCAGATCGTTGAGCTCGCGTTCGGCGGAGACGTCGAGGATCCGCTCGTGCGACGGGATCCCGGCGGTGGCGCGCGCGACGAACGGGTGCAGCTTGACGAGGACCACCCATTCCTCGCCCAACTCCTCGACGAGCCGGAGCCATGGCACCCAGTCCACGTCGTAGTGCGCGCTCAGCTGGCCGTTGCCCCGGAAGGTCGGCGCGAACACGGCGATGCGCTGCTCGGGTCGGATGCCGAGGCGGGTGCGGACCTCGGTGGCGCTGCGCGCGATCAGGTCCGAGTCGAAGAAGACGTCGGTGCGCGGCACGCCCAGCGCGTGGACCCGCGCGACGTCCATGTCGAACGCCTCCGCGTAATCGGGGCGGATCGCCTCCGAGCTCACCGTGGCATCCGTGTAGTTGCGGTGCGCGACGGACCCGGGGAGGGGGCCGCCGGGCAGGCCCGCACGGCTCCAGCCGACCTTCTTGTAGGCACCGGCGGCGTGCCAGACCTGCAGCAGACGCGTCTCGGGACGCAGCTGCAGCGGGTAGATCATCGGGTAGTAGTCGTCGAGGACGATGGTCTGCGCGCGGGCGAGCTCCCAGGGCAGCCGCAGCGAGTCGCGGAGGGGGCGCCGCTCGGCGAGGCTCCCCTTGAAGATGCCGACGACCTTCGCGTCCGGTCGCTGACGTCGGATCTCGTCGCGGAGGAAGGCGATGTTGCCCGAGAATCCCCGACGGGAGTCCGAGAGGAAGAGGGTGCGTCCCTGCTGGACGCGCGCGATCCGCGAGGCGAGCGCGTAGAGGGCGATCCACAGACCGAACCGCCACCTCTGCAGGAAGGCGTTCCCTCGCAGACGCCGGCGAAGTGATCGCACGGTGGAACCTCCTGGATCGTGGCGGGTGTCGCTCGATTCTAAGCCGGTGCTCCGAGCCCGAACGTGTCGGGACGCTCCGACGCATCCGGGGGCAGGGGGCGCTCGCGCCGCCAGCCGCGCACGAGGGACGCCTGCGTGGCGCACAGCACGAGGAGGAACCACCCGAAGCCGCCGAGGGGGGAGCTCGTCACGACGGAGTCGGTGAGGAGCACGATGATGACGAGGGCCGGCCATACGTAGACGGTCGAACGCCGCTCACTCGCCGTCGCCCACGCGCGGGCGAGGGCGAAGCCGACGAAGGCGATGAGGAGCACGACCCCCACGGCGCCCGCCTGCAGTAGGACGTCCATCCAGACGTTGAGGGCCGAGGCATGCGAGCGGCCGGTGACGAGGCGGATGTACGTGAAGGGGGAGAGGTGGTCGGGCCAGGTGCCGACCCACCCCCATCCCTGGACCGGACGCAGCGCCGACATGTCGAGGATCACGTTCCACAGGCGGGAGCGGGTGAAGAAGTCGGGTTCCGCGTTGAGCCAGTACACCAGCGGTCGGCGGAAGATGTAGACGAGCACCAGCCCCACGACGACCACGCCGGCCAGGACCCCTTGCAGGACCGGGCGGACCTGGAGGGGGACGCGACGCAGGACGGCCAGCGCGCCCGTCGCGGCGCCCGAGACGAGGACCATCCCCAGGACGATGTGGGAGGCGGTGAACACCGCCAGGACGGCCGCGAGCGAGACGGACCCGATCGCGACGCCCGCACTCACCGATCGCGTGCGCCATTCGACGAGGAAGGTCACGAGGGCGATGATCGTGACCACCCCGAGGACGGTGCGCGTGCCGAAGATGCCCTGGACGGGACCTCCGTCGGCGAGGTTGCCGGCGATGCCGAGGAAGGCGATGGGCAGGTCGAGCAGGATGCCGCTCAGGATCTCGAGTCCCAGGGAGACGCCGAGGAGCACGCGCAGGACGTCGCCGGTGGCGCGCACCGTCTGGAGCGTGTCGCGGAACTGGGCCACGACGACGGCGAGGAAGGTCGGGGCGCCCAGTTGCAGCCACCCCGTCAGGGTCGCCGAGGGCGACGCGGACCACCCCGCCGTGATGATGAGCCAGAGCAGGAGCATCAGGAGCGTGGTCGGGATGAGGTGGATGAGGCGGAGCTCCGCGCGGCGGGCGATCATCATCCCCGCGCCGATCAGGCAGAGACCGCTGAGGACGGCGCCATACCCCGCGTTGCCCATGAGTTGGCGCAGCGCATGGGTGGAGAAGAGGGCGCCGACGGTGACGAGGGTGTAGGCGGCGGCGACGTCGGGGGTCTGCAGCGCGGCGATGAGCCGGGGGAGCGCGCGCACGGTCCTCATCGCTCGGTCGGCCTGTCGCCCTGTTCGCCGATGAGGCGCTCCTCGGACGGTCCGCGGCCGACCAGCGGCGCCTGCTTGATCTTGAACGCGAAGAGGATGAGCAGGAACCATCCCCAGTTCAGCAGCGGCGTCGACTCGGCGAGGCCCTGCACGAGGAGGATCGCGCCCGTAAGGGTCGGGAGCAGCGTCACCGCGGTGTACGGCCGGTCCGCCACGAGGTCCCACCGGGGGCGGTCGACGGCGAAGAACCACGACCGCCAGACGAACGCGACGTACGCGGCGGTGATGAGGACGACACCGACGGCGCCGAGCTGCAGGAAGACGTCCACCCACATGTTGTGCGCCTGCATGACGGTCTGACCGTGGTCCACGATCCAGCGGTCGAAGGCCGGCTCGGTCGGGATCCAGGGCGTGGAGAAGCCCCAGCCGATCACGGGGTGCTCGACCGCCCGCTCGAGGACCTTCTCCCAGATCGACTCGCGGCCGGTGAGGTCGCTCGAACGCCCGAGCGCCGAGAAGACGCGGTCTCGCAGCGCCCAGACCGCGAGCAGCCCGCCCACGGCGACGATCGCGTAGACGAGGTAGTAGCGGGTGCGCTCGCCGGCCCGGGTCGTCGTGCGCATCACCAGCACGGTGATGAGCACCACGACGACGGTGACGGCCGACACAGTCGCGGTCGCGGACCCCGCCCGGACGAAGAGGTACACCGCGAGGAGGATCCACAGCACGAGGACCGGGCGCCGAGGCGCGCGGGAGGCGATCCGGATGGCGAAGACGACGATGGCGAGGAGCGCGACGTAGGCGAGCGCGTTGGCGTTGCCGAAGACGCCCTGGATCCGCCCGCCGTCGAGCAGGTTGTCGCGAGACCACAGCACGATCGGATCGTCGACGGGCCCGTCGGGGCGGACGAAGTGCGGCAGGATCGGGCCGTTCCAGACGAGGCTGACCCAGAGCTCGAAGAGGATCGATAGCGCCAGCATCCATTTCAGAGCGGATGCCAGGGCGCGCACGACCTCGCGCCAGGTGAGCACGGCGCCCACGAACAGGGCGCCGACCGTCGTCACGATGAGGAGGGCGACGGTGGCGAGGGTCGCGTCCGGCCAGTGCGACCAGAAGAGGGAGAGGACGGCGAAGGCGAGGTAGGCGAGCGCGTACCAGGGCAGCCGGCGCCACTGCACGCGCGGGCGGATCGTCACCCACAGCACGACCGAGACGAGGAAGCTCACGCTCCCGATGCCCGCGGCGACCTCTATACCGAAGGCGAGGGGGAGGGCCGTGCCTGACAGGGTGATGACGAGCAGGAGGATGCACCAACCCCGCAGGAGGATGTGGCTCGTCCGCTCGCGCGGCGGGGCGGCCGGCGGCGCCGAGACCGGGTGCGAGGAATGGACGGCCATGGTGACAGAAGGGTATCGCGCGGGCCTGGTCGTTCCTCCGCACGCCCTAGGCTGATCGCGTGCTGGAGACCCTCTCGAACGAGCCCCGCGACTACGCCTGGGGATCCCCGTCCGCGATCGCCGACCTGCAGGGGAGGGTGCCGACCGGCGGCCCCGAGGCCGAGGTGTGGTTCGGCGACCACCCCGGCAGCCCCGCCCGCCTGGGGGACGGGCGGTCCCTGCCCGAGGCGCGCGCGGCGGCCGGAGAGCCGCCGCTGCCCTTCCTCCTGAAGATCCTCGCCGCCTCGTCGTCGCTGTCGATCCAGGCCCACCCCGACCTCGCGCAGGCGAAGGCGGGCTTCGCCGCCGAGGAGGCCGCCGGGGTCCCGCGCGACGCCGGCGACCGCATCTACCGCGACGACAACCACAAGCCCGAGGTCATCGTGGCGCTGAGCGATCCGTTCCGCGCGCTCGTCGGTCTCCGCCCCGTCGCGGACACCCTCCGGCTCCTCGACGGACTGGGCGATGCCGCCGGGGTCGACCGTCTGCGCTCCGCCCTGACGGCGACCGACGCGTCCGCCGCCCTGCGCGGGGTGATCGAGGAGGTGCTCACCGGACGCGCCGAGGACGTCGTCCGCGACGTGTCGGATGCTGTGACGGATGCGGCCGTGCCCGGCTTCGCGCAGGAGCTCGACGTCCTCCGCGCGATCGTCCGCGACTTCCCCGGGGACGCGGGCATCGTCGTGGCCCTCCTCATGAATCTCGTCGTCCTGCGCCGGGGGGAGGCCGTCTTCGCTCCGGCGGGTGTGCTGCACGCCTACCAGGACGGTCTCGGCGTCGAGTTGATGGCCGCGAGCGACAATGTCCTGCGGGGCGGTCTCACCCCGAAGCACATCGATGTCCCGGAGCTCCTGCGGATCGTCGACACCGAACCGGGACCAGCGCCGCTGCTGACACCCGTGCCGGAGGGTGAGGGCGAGGTGTTCGACGTCGGCGTCCCCGACTTCCTGCTCACGCGTCACGTCCTCGCCGGCGCGCCGGTGCAGGCGCCGCTCAGCGGTCCCGCGATCGTCCTGGTCGTGTCGGGGGAGGTCACCGTCGGGACTGCGGAGCGCGAGGTGACGCTCACGCCGGGGACGGCGGCGTACGCCCAGGACGAAACGTCGATCGCCCTGTCCGGCGACGGGGTCGCCTACCTCGCTCAGCCCGGCCGACCCGCCTGACGCGGCGACACGCCGGGAGCGTCAAGAAGATTCAATCACCGGTTGAGGGTTTACGATTTGCGACTTGACCGGAGCGAATCACACGGGTGTAATTAGGCATCGGCCGCACCGCGGCGAGTGTCTACAGGTGGGAGAGCAAGATGACGGGTTACCGTTCCGGCGTTCCCGAGAATTGGTTCGTCGACCCGGTGAACCTCGGGGTGCCCGGTGTCCGCCGGCGTGTCGAGACCGACGAGGACACCGCGCTCGCGTGGCAGGCCGATGCGCTCTGCGCACAGACCGACCCCGAGGCGTTCTTCCCCGAGAAGGGCGGCTCGACGCGTGACGCCAAGCGGATCTGCACGTCGTGCGACGTCCGCGGCGAATGCCTCGAGTACGCGCTCCAGAACGACGAGCGCTTCGGCATCTGGGGCGGACTGAGCGAGCGCGAGCGCCGCAAGCTCAAGCGTCGCGCGTCCTGACACGATCCGCGCCACCCCGTCCGTCCTCCCCGAGTCGGGCGGGTCGCGACCTAGGCTGACCTGGTCATGCCCCCCCGAGTACACGCGATCCTCGTCGTCCGCCCCCACGGACGAGGCCCCACGGATCTCCATCTGAGCCGCACGCTGCGCGCGCTCGCCGCCCAGACGCGGCGAGCCGACGTGCTCACCGTGGTCCTCTGCGGACCCGACGAGACCCTCACCCGCCTCGCCTCCGAGTCCGGTGCGGAGGCGGTGATCGTCGCGGGCCGGAACACCGGCTTCGCGGAGGCCCTGCGTCTAGCCGGCCGTCGCATCTCGGGCGACGCGGTGTGGCTGCTCGCGCAGGACACCGCCCCCGCCCCCGATGCCCTCGCCCGGCTGGCCGGTGCTCTCGAGACCGCGCCGTCCGTCGCCCTCGCGGCGCCCAAGCTCGTCTCCTGGGACGATCCGACCCGCATCGTCTCGCTCGGCGTCACCCTGACGCGGACGGGGCGCACCGTCGGACTCGCCGACGGCGAACTCGACCAGGGCCAGCACGACGCCGGCGAGGACGTCCTCGGCTCCGACATCCGCGGCGTCCTCGTCCGTGCCCAGGTGTGGCAGGCGCTGGGGGGCGTCGACCCGGGGCTCGCCGGCGCGGACGAAGGTCTCGACCTCGGCATCCGCGCCCGATTGGCCGGCGGGCGCGTCGCTCTCGCACCGACCGCGATCGTCGCCGTCGCAGGAGACGGTGTCGCCGGTACCCCCACGGGGCGCTCCGCGGGTGCGCGCGGCCGGCGGCTCTACGCGGTGCGCAAAGCGCAACTGCACCGCCGGCTCGTCTACGCCCCCGCCCCGGTCGTCCCTCTGCACTGGCTGTCACTCCTGCCACTGGCCCTGTGGCGCACCCTCGGTCATCTCGTCGCGAAGAACCCGGGCAGGATCGGTCCGGAGTGGGCGGCATCCGTCTCGGTCCTGGTCGGACTCGCGTCCGTCATCCGGGCGCGCCGCACGATCCGCCGGACCCGCACGACGTCGTGGCTGTCCCTCGCGCAGCTGCGCATCGGTCGACGGGACCTGCGCGAACGCCTCGAAGACGAAGCGGATGCCGCCACCGCGCCGCGCGAGGAGCTCCGGTTCTTCAGCGGCGGCGGGGCGTGGGTCGTGCTGGGCGCCCTGGCCACGTCGCTCCTCTCCTTCAGTGCCCTGCTGGCGTGGCCGGTCCTCGGCGGCGGCGGACTCGCGCCGCTGCGCAGCGGCGTCGTCGCGCTCTGGACCGACGCCGCCTACGGGCCGCGTGCGCTCGGATGGGACACCGTCGGGCCCGCCGATCCGTTCGCGGCGGTCGTCGCGCTCATCGGCTCGCTCTCGCCGCTCGCGCCGTCGCGCGCTCTCGTGATCCTGTGGCTGCTCGCGCTGCCTCTGGCCGCCCTCGGCGGCTGGTTCGCGGCCACCCGCGTGACCGAGCGCTCGGTGCTGCGCTGCACGGTCGCGTTCGCCTGGGCGGTCGCCCCGACCTTCCTCGTCGCGCTCGTCGAGGGGCGGCCGGCGGCCGTCATCCTCCATCTCGCGCTGCCGTGGCTCGTCTACACGGCGACCGCGGCGCGTCGTTCCTGGAGCAGCGCGGGTCTCGCCTCGATCCTCCTCGTCATCGTCGTCGCGTGCGCGCCGTCGCTCGCCCCCGGGCTCGGTGCGCTGTGGCTCGTCGCCCTCATCCTCGCGATCGTCGCGCGGCGGGGCCGCGGGGCGGGCCGCATCATCTGGCTCGTGATCCCCTCTATCGCCGTCTTCCTCCCCCTCGTCTGGTACCACCTGACGAGGGGCGACCCGTTGGCCGTGTTCGCCGACCCCGGGCGCCCGCTGGCCGTCGCCGGCAACCCCGACGGACTGCTGCCGAAGATCCTCTTCGCCTTCGGCTACCCGTCGACCGACGGCGCCGGCTGGCTGCAGTTCCTCGGCGAGGACGGCCGGGCATGGTGGGTCGCGGCCTTCACCGCACCCGTGCTCGTGCTGGCGCTGCTGGGCCCGGCCCTCGGCCGGCTCCTCCCCGCCTCGCTCGCGCTCGTGGCGGCGGGCCTCGGCGTCGCGACCGCGGTCCTGGCCTCCGGCATCGCGCTGACGGCAGGCAGCTCCGGACCGGTCGCGATCTGGCCGGGGAGCGCGCTCTCGCTCGCGTGGGCGGGCCTGCTTCTCGCCGCCGTCGCCGGGCTCGACGGGTTCCGCCGCGTCGACGCGCTCGTGCCGGTGGCGGCATCCCTCGTCATCGCGTTCCTCGCCATCGGCGCCGTCCCGGCCCTGACCGCGGTGATCCGCGGCGACGCGGCCCTTACGGACGGGCCCGCCAGCACGCTCCCCGCCTACGTGCAGACGGCGGGCAGCGAAGGGGAGCGGGACGGCGAGCAGACGGCGACGCTGGTCCTCACGGTCCAGGCGGATGCCGCCTACTCGGCCGCCGTCGTCTGGGGAGCGAGCGAGACCCTCGGCGGTCAGACGACCGTCCAGTCCACGCGCCCCGCGCTCACCGCCGGTGACCGCGAGCTCGCCCACGTGACCGCCGACCTGGTCTCCACCGCGACGGGTGACGTCGTGGCGGACCTCGCCCGGCACGGCATCGCGTACGTGCTCCTCGAGGAGGCGCCGGGGGAGAGCGACGTCGCGCGCGCGGCCCGCCTCGGCGCGCAGAACCTGCTCAATCAGCGAGCCGACCTCGTCAGCGTCGGCGAGACGGCGCGCGGGGCGCTGTGGAGCGTCGACGGGACGATCTCCGAGCGCACCGTGGACGACGCCTCAGGTCCGCATTCGATCCGCGTCGCCCTCCTGCAGCTCGGTGTCATCGTGGTCGCGCTCCTGCTCGCCGTCCCGACCCGCGCCAGCCTGCGCGCCGGGCGCCGGCATCCGCGCATCATCGGCGAAGGGGTCCGGCTGTGACCGCGGCGCGGACCGTCCGCCGCGGGGTCGGGGCGATCGTGAGCCTCGCCGTCGTGGCCGGCGCGTTCCTCGTCATCACGACGCCGTGGCAGGGCGTCGAGCGCTCGACGCTGTCGATCACGACACGACCCGAGCCCGCGACCTCCGTCCTCTCCTGCGACGGTCCGCTCGTCGCGGTCGGGCGTGACGTCGAGGACCCGGGCGCCCTGCAGGTCGCCGCGGGCGCGAGGATCGTGTCGGGCACGGCCGCCGGGTCGCCCGAACCGGTCCCCGGCGAGATCGCCTCGGCGATCGAGGGCGCCGACCCGATCCCGTCGTTCTCCGCCGAGCCCGTCGACCGCGTCCGCGCGGACCTGGCCGCCGCGCAGTCCGCCCGGGTCGCAGCTGACGACCTCGCCGGCTTCGCCGCGTCGACGTGCGCCCCGCCCGCCATGGAGACCTGGCTCGCCGCCGGCAGCGGTCTCACCGGCGCCGCCGACCTGGTGGTGATCGCCAACCCCGGCGACGTCGCGTCGCGCGTCGATCTCACGGTGTTCGGCGCCGAGGGGCGCACCGCCCCGGAGGCCGGCACGAACATCCTCGTCCCCGCGGGGGAGCAGCGGATCGTCCCCCTCGCGGCGCTCGCCCTGAACGAGGCGCGCCCCGTCGTCCTCGTCTCCGCGAGCCAGGCGCCGGTGCAGGCCGCCCTCCAGTCGACGCTCACCCGGACGCTCGTCCCCGTCGGCGTCGATCAGGGCGGCGCCACCGGACTGCCGCGCATGCAGCAGACGATCCCGGCGTTCTCGGCGGTGGGCGGCGGCGACGAACCCACCGACACGACGATCCGTCTGCTGGCGCCGTCCGACGACACGACGGCATCCGTCACCGTCACCCCCGTGGGCGGGTCGATGACGGCGGCGTCGTTCACCGACCTCGCGCTCACCGCGGGGGTGCCGATCGAGGTCGACCTCGAGACGCTCCCCGAGGGGCGCTACCGCGTCGAGGTGCAGGCGGGTGCTCCCGTCGTCGCCGCCGCGCACACCTCCACGGGAGCGGATGCCGGGTCGGACTTCGCGTGGTACGGCACCGCCGACGACGTCCGCGTCCCCACACTGGTCGCGGTCTCGGACGGCCCCCGTCCGCAGCTCGCGCTCGTGAACCCGGGCCCGCAGGAGGTCGCCGCGGTGCTCGCGGACGGCGCCGGGGCGGGCGAGCCGCGCGAGGTCCGCGTGCCCGCCGGCGGGTCGGTGTCCGTCGACCTCGCCGCCGGGGAGCTCTACCGCCTGGATCCGGCGGGCGGGACGCTGCGGGCGAGCGTGACCTTCACCGCCTCCGACGCGATCGCGGGCTACGCGGTCGTGCCGGCCGACGCGGCGGCCGCACCGGTCGTGGTCCGGCCGCGCTGACGGGATCGCGGTTCAGAACCGGAAGCGGTCGGGACCGAGGTCCCAGGGATCGCGGTCGAGGTACTCCGCGGCCGCGCGGAACACGCAGCTCTCGATCATCATGCGCCGGTGCAGCTCGTCGTTGCGGTGCAGCCGCGCGAGGCGCTCGATGGGCAGGCGGAACAGCACGATCCGCTTCTGCTCGGACTGCACCACCCAGCGCGGGATGCCGTCGACGTCGGCGGCGTCCGGCATCCATCCGATGTCGAAGCGGACCTCACGCAGTTCGGGCCAGGCGCTGCGCAGGAACTCGACGGCCGTCGCGACGGTCAGGTCGAACTTATCGGCGCGCGTCTCGATGGCCGGCAGCGGCGGCCGGACGACCGGGCTGCGGTCGAGGCGTCCGTGCCGGCCGTGGCGGTCGGGGCGTGCGGTCGGGCGGGCGCGACGCCTCACGAATCCCCCTTGCAGCGCATGACGCCATCCTAGGCGCCCGGTGCCGCCGCGTCGGGCGCTCGCCCGATGTCCGCGCGCCAGGGGGCGATGCCGCGGGCGATCAGCGCGAGCGCGGCCTCGAAGGCGTCCGGTGCCGGTGCGGCGGCCGACTCCGGTGAGAGGGCGACAACGGATGCCGCGGTGCCCCAGGCATCCGCCGCTCGCCGCTGCTGCTCGTGGAAGGTGACGCCCACGACGTAGTGGGTGACCGCGTCGGCGACGACGTCCGCAGCGGGGGAGTCGTCGAACGTGCGGAGCCCGTCGTGCACCGGGGAGGCGACCAGTCCGAGGGCGAGCGAGCTCGAGACGACCTCCGCGCCGTCGCGGTGCGCGAGCAGGCGGTCGTGCAGGCGGCGCCCGAGCGTCACCGCGGCCCGCTCGAGATCATCGGGGTCGCCGTCGCGGAGCGCGACCGGGGCGAGGATGCGGGCGCTCACTTGAGCCAGCAGCTCCTGCTTGCTCGCGACGTGCCAGTAGAGCGCGCTGGGCTGCACCCCGAGCTCCTCGCCGAGGCGGCGCATAGACAGGTCGGGCAGGCCGACACGGTCGAGCAGGACGAGGGCCGCGTCGACGACGTCGTCTTTCGACCGCCGGGCGCCGCGGGGGTTTGGATCGCGCGGAGACATGCCGCTACCCTACCTGAACGGTGTTCACGTGAACGCTGTTCAGGAGGATGACATGACCCACGACCACCCCGCCCGCACCCCGCGGCTCGACACGACCGACCTGGCCCGCGCCGCCGTCTTCGCCGGTGTCATCGCGATCCTGGGGCTGCCGGGGTCGTTCTCCGTCTTCGGCGGGGTGCCGATCACGGCGCAGACCCTCGGCGTCATGCTCGCCGGCGCCGTCCTGGGACCGCTCGTGGGCGCCGTCTCGGTCGGCACGCTGCTCGTGCTCGTCGCCGTCGGCCTGCCGCTGCTCGCGGGCGGCCGCGGGGGAGCAGGTGTCTTCGTCGGCCCCACCGCGGGATACCTGGTCGGCTGGCTCGTCGGTGTCGTCGTGATCGGCCTCATCGTGCACCTGGGCGGCCGGCGGCCGGTGTGGTGGCGGACCTTCGCGGGCGTCGTGATCGGTGGGGTGGTCGTGGTCTACGCGTGCGGCATCCCGATCCAGAGCCTCGTCATGCGCATCGGAGTGGACCAGGCCCTCCTCGCGAACCTCGCGTTCGTCCCGGGCGACCTCGCGAAGGCCGTCGTCGCGACGGTCGTCGTCGCCGCGCTCGTGCGCGGCTATCCGCGCGCGTTCCGACGGACGTGGGCGTCGCGCGCGGCCGCCCCGCGTGAGGCGGCGCCGGTCCGGTGACGAGCGCGCTCCGCCTCGCCGACGTGTCGGTGCGGCTGGCCGACACCGACGTCCTGCGGGGGATCGACCTCGCCGTGGATGCGCGGACCGTCGCGATCGTCGGCGACAACGGGTCCGGCAAGTCGACCCTCGCGCGGCTGATCGGCGGGCTCGTCCGTCCGACGAGGGGCCGCGTCGAGGTGCTGGGGCTCGACGCGGCGAGGGATGCCGCGGCCCTCCGACGTCGCGTGGCGGTCGTCTTCAGCAATCCCGACGCCCAGATCATCATGCCGACGGTGGCCGAGGACGTCGCCTTCTCGTTGCGTGCGGACCGCCTGCCGCGGGCGGAGCGCGACGCCCGCGTCGCCGCCGCGCTGGAGCGTTTCGGGCTCACCCCGCTCGCGGACCGGCCCGCGTACGAGCTGTCAGGCGGGCAGAAGCAGCTCCTCGCCCTGTGCGGCGCGTTCGTGCGGACGCCGGATCTCGTCGTGGCGGACGAGCCGACCGCGTTCCTCGACGGTCGCAACGCCCACCTCGTCGCGGGTCACCTGCTCGCCGACACCGGCCACCGACTCGTCGTCGTGACGCACGACCTCGAGCTCGCCGCGCGATGCGACGTCGCGGTGCGGGTCGACGACGGACGCATCGCCCAGGTGGGGGAGGCGCCGGACGTGGTCGCCGCGCACACCGCGAGGTGGCGGTGCTGACGCTGTACCGCTCCGGCGACGGTCCGTGGCACCGGATGCCCGCCGGACGCAAGACCGTGCTCCTGCTCATCCTCGTCCTCGCCGTCTCGCTGCTGCCTCCCGCCTGGCCGGCCGCGGTGGCGGCGTCCGTGCTGTGCGTCGCGTGCTACGCGGTGCCGGGCGTCGGGGTGCGGGAGCTCGGGCGGCAGATCTGGGCGCTCCGCTGGCTCGTCCTCGTGACTTTCGGCATCCCGTGCCTCTTCCTGGGTGTCGAGGCCGCCGCCGTCGGCACGGTCCGCATCGTCGCCGCGGTCGCCCTCGCGGGCCTGCTGTCGCTGACGACGCCGGTCGCGGTCCTCCTCGACGTCGTCGAGCGGGCGCTGCGACCGCTGCACCGCGTGGGGGTGGATGCCGCCCGCACGGCCCTCCTGCTCGTCGTCACGCTCGGCACGGTGCCCACCCTGGCCCGTCTCGCGCGCGAGGTGCGCAGCGCGCAGCACGCGCGCGGCGCCCGCGGCATCCGGGTGTTCGTCGTCCCGTTCCTCGTCCTGGCGCTCCGCCACGCGGACGACCTGGGCGACGCCCTGACGGCGCGTGGCGTCCGCTGAACCCGGCGCGGCATCCCGGTGGCGGGGGAGGCGCCGGATAGCGTGGACGCGATGCTCGACAGACTCTGCTCCAAGGTGGGCTGCGCCCGCGAGGCCGTGACGACCCTGACCTACGACTACGGCGACCAGATGGCCGTCCTCGGTCCGCTCGGCGCCGGGAACGACCCGCACGCGCACGACCTGTGCGCCATCCACACCACTCGGATGTCGGTGCCCAAGGGCTGGGTCGTCGTGCGTCACGAGACCCTCCGCGTCTGAGCCCGCGTGGGAGAATGGGCGCGTGCCCACTCCCGTGAAGACCATCGAACACGTCGTCGCCGACCTCTCGCTCGCCGATGCCGGCCGTCACCAGATCCGCCTCGCCGAGAACGAGATGCCGGGTCTCATGGCGCTGCGTGAGGAGTACGGTCCCTCGCAGCCCCTCGCCGGCGCGCGCATCGCCGGTTCGCTGCACATGACCGTCCAGACCGCGGTGCTCATCGAGACCCTCGTCGCCCTCGGCGCCCGGGTCCGCTGGGCCAGCTGCAACATCTTCTCGACGCAGGACGAGGCCGCCGCCGCCGTCGTCGTGGGACCCTCCGGCACCGTCGCCGAGCCCGCGGGGGTGCCGGTGTTCGCCTTCAAGGGCGAGACGCTGGACCAGTACTGGGAGCTCGCCGACCGCATCTTCGACTGGTCGGAGGAGGGCTTCGACGGCCCCAACCTCATCCTCGACGACGGGGGTGACGCGACGCTCCTCGTCCACAAGGGCGCCGAGTTCGAAGCCACGGGCGCCGTGCCCGAGGCGGGCCCCACCGACTCCGCCGAGTACCGCATCGTGCTCGAGACGCTCCGGCGCTCGCTCGCGCGCGACCCGCAGCGCTTCACGCGCATCGCGGCCGGTCTCCTCGGGGTGACGGAGGAGACCACGACCGGCGTGCACCGCCTCTACGAGCTCCACGCCGCGGGCAAGCTCCTGTTCCCCGGCATCAACGTCAACGACTCTGTCACGAAGTCGAAGTTCGACAACAAGTACGGCATCCGTCACTCGCTCCCCGACGGCATCAACCGGGCCACCGACGTCCTGATCGGCGGCAAGGTCGCGTTCGTCGTCGGGTACGGCGACGTCGGCAAGGGGGCCGCCGAGGCGCTGCGCGGCCAGGGCGCGCGCGTCATCGTGAGCGAGGTCGACCCGATCTGCGCCCTGCAGGCCGCCATGGACGGCTACCAGGTCGCCCGGCTCGAGGACGTCGCCGACCAGGTCGACATCGTCATCACGGGGACGGGCAACACCCGTGTCGTGACCGTCGACCACCTGCTCTCCCTCAAGCACCTCGCCATCGTCGGCAACGTCGGTCACTTCGACGACGAGATCGACATGGCCGCGCTCGAGTCGCTGCCCGGTGTCGAGAAGATCGAGATCAAGCCGCAGGTGCACGAGTACCGGCTGCCGACCGGGCGCAGCATCCTGGTCCTGTCCGAGGGGCGTCTGCTGAACCTCGGCAACGCGACCGGACACCCGTCCTTCGTCATGAGCGCGTCGTTCACCAACCAGGTGCTCGCCCAGATCGAGCTGTACACGAAGCTCGACGAGTACCCGACGGGGGTCTACGTCCTGCCGAAGGCGCTCGACGAGAAGGTGGCGCGGCTGCACCTGCCGGCCCTGGGCGTGCAGCTGACGCAGCTCACCGACGAGCAGGCCGCCTACATCGGAGTGCCCGTCGACGGACCCTACAAGCTCGATCACTACCGCTACTGACCACGCGACACGCCCGGCTCGACTCTCTTTTGATCTGATCAAAAAAGAACTAGACTGAGGGCATGACCGATCCCGCCCCGAACCCCGACATCGCGCTCCGCGACGCCGGTCTGCGGGTGACGGAGTCGCGTCGTGCCGTCTTCGCCGCGCTCGCCGCCCACCCGCACGCCAGCGCGGAGGCGCTCTACGCCGCCGTGGCGGACGAGCTTCCCAAAGCGAGCCGGCAGTCGGTCTACAACGCGTTGCACGACTTCGCGGATGCGGCCCTCGTCCGCCGCATCGAGCCGGCCGGGCAGCCGATGCTCTTCGAACTCCGGGTCGACGACAACCACCACCACCTCGTCTGCACGTCGTGCGGGCGTGTGGAGGATGTGGACTGCGCCGTCGGCGCCGCTCCGTGCCTGCATCCCTCCGACGACCGCGGGTTCCGCATCGCGTCCGCCGAAGTCACCTACTGGGGTCTCTGCGCCGACTGCGCCGCCGAGACCGCCGCCTGACCATCCCCTCTCCCACACCCCGAACGGAAGGATCACCATGAGCGACCGTGACCCCCAGGCCGAGCCCCTCGGCGCCGAGGCCACCGACGTCGACCAGGCCGTCACCCCCATCGACACGCCGGTCGACGAGCGCGCCGACGGCGAGGACCGTCCGCGTTCCAACGAGGCCGACGGATGCCCCGTCTTCCACGGCGCGCCCGGTGCGGACCGCGAGAACCACGGCGCACAGCCGCACCCGACCGTGGGGTCTGCGAACCAGGTCTGGTGGCCGAACCAGCTGAACCTCCGCATCCTCAAGAAGAACCCCGCCGTCGGCAACCCCGTCGGCGAGGACTTCGACTACAAGGCCGCGTTCGAGAGCCTCGACCTGGCCGCCGTGAAGGCGGACATCGCCGAGGTCCTCACCACCTCGCAGGACTGGTGGCCCGCCGACTTCGGCAACTACGGACCGCTCATGATCCGCATGGCGTGGCACTCCGCCGGCACCTACCGTGCGACCGACGGTCGCGGCGGCGGCGGCACCGGCCAGCAGCGTTTCGCGCCGCTGAACAGCTGGCCCGACAACGTCAACCTCGACAAGGCCCGCCGACTCCTCTGGCCCGTCAAGAAGAAGTACGGCCAGTCGCTGTCGTGGGGCGACCTCATGATCCTCGCCGGCAACGTCGCGCTCGAGACCATGGGCTTCGAGACGTTCGGCTTCGGCGGCGGCCGCCCCGACGTGTGGGAGCCGGACGACGACGTGTACTGGGGACCCGAGACGACGTGGCTCGCCGACGAGCGTTACAGCGGCGACCGCAACCTCGAGAAGCCGCTCGCGGCGGTCCAGATGGGTCTCATCTACGTCAACCCCGAGGGCCCGAACGGCGAGCCCGACCCGCTGAAGTCGGCCCGCGACATCCGTGAGACCTTCGGGCGGATGGGGATGGACGACGAGGAGACCGTCGCGCTCATCGCCGGTGGTCACACGTTCGGCAAGACCCACGGCGCCGCGCCCGACACGAACGTCGAGGCGAACCCCGAGGCCGCCGGCATCGAGCAGCAGGGCCTCGGCTGGAAGAACAACCACGGCACCGGGAAAGGCGACGACACCATCACGTCGGGCCTCGAGGTCACGTGGACCTACCACCCGACCCGGTGGGACAACGAGTTCTTCCACATCCTCTACGCCTACGAGTGGGAGCTCATGCGCAGCCCCGGCGGGGGGCACCAGTGGCGGCCGAAGAACGGTGCCGGCGCCGACATGGTCCCGCTCGCGCACTCCGACGGCCGCCGCGAGCCCCGCATGCTCACGAGCGACCTGGCGCTGCGCACCGACCCGGCGTACGACGCGGTCTCGCGCCGCTTCAAGGACGACCCGGTCGCGTTCGGCGACGCGTTCGCCCGCGCCTGGTTCAAGCTGACCCACCGCGACATGGGCCCCGTGGTTCGCTACCTCGGACCCGAGGTGCCGCAGGAGGAGCTCATCTGGCAGGACCCCGTGCCCGCGGTGGACCACCCGCTGATCGACGAGGCCGCCGCCGCCGACCTGAAGCAGCGCATCCTCGCGACCGGCCTGACGGTGTCGCAGCTCGTCTCGACGACGTGGGCCGCCGCATCCACCTTCCGCGGCAGCGACAAGCGCGGCGGCGTGAACGGCGCCCGCATCCGTCTCGCTCCGCAGAAGGACTGGGAGGTCAACAACCCCGCCCAGCTGCAGACGGTCCTCGCCGCCCTCGAGGGCGTCAAGGCCGCCTTCGACGCCGAGCGGACGGACGGCACGAAGGTCTCGCTCGCCGACCTCATCGTGCTGGCGGGTAACGCCGGCGTCGAGAAGGCCGCGAAGGATGCCGGGGTCGAGGTCACCGTGCCGTTCCACCCCGGTCGCACCGACGCGTCGCAGGAGCAGACCGACGAGCACTCGTTCGGCTACCTCGAGCCGGCGGCCGACGGGTTCCGCAACTACTACGGACCGAACGCGTTCCTGCCCGCCGAGCACCACCTCATCGACAAGGCGAACCTGCTGACCCTGAGCGCGCCCGAGACGACCGTCCTCGTCGGCGGCCTCCGAGCCCTGGGGGCGAACTGGGACGGCTCGTCCCACGGCGTGTTCACCGACCGGCCCGGCGTCCTCACGAACGATGTGTTCGTGAACCTGCTCGACCTCGGTGCCACGTGGAAGCCGCTCGACCCCGGATCGCATGCGTTCCGCGGAACGGCGGCGGACGGTTCCGAGATCGGTGTCGGCACCCGCGTCGACCTCGTCTTCAGCGCGAACTCCGAACTGCGCGCGCTCGCCGAGGTCTACGCCTCGGACGACGCCGCGGAGAAGTTCGTCCGCGACTTCGTCGCCGCGTGGACGAAGGTCACCGAGCTCGACCGGTTCGACCTCCACGCCTGACCCCCGCCGGTCACCCGCACGGCCCGTCCCTCCGGGGCGGGCCGTGCGTCGTCCCGCCGGGCAGGTCACGGTTCGGTTACTGTGGACTCACCCGTGGGCGGAGCACCGGCATCCGCTGACCCCGAAGGACGACATCGGCCCTATGACATCGCGCATCCTGGTTGTCGACGACGACACCGCTCTCGCAGAGATGATCGGCATCGTGCTGCGCACCGAAGGCTTCGACGTCGCCTTCTGCGCCGACGGCGGCACCGCGGTCGACGCGTGGCGGGACGAGCGTCCGGATCTGATCCTGCTCGACCTCATGCTGCCGGGGATGGACGGGATCGAGGTGTGCACGCGGGTGCGCGCCGAGTCCGGCGTCCCGATCATCATGCTGACGGCCCGCACCGACACCGCCGACGTCGTTCGCGGGCTCGAATCCGGCGCCGACGACTACATCGTCAAGCCCTTCAACCCGAAGGAGCTCGTCGCGCGGATCAAGACCCGGCTGCGCCCCACGGCCGAGGCGCGCTCCGAGAGTCTGCGCATCGGGGACCTCACCGTCGACGTCGCGGCCCACGAGGTGCGCCGCGGGGATTCCCCGATCGCCCTCACGCCGCTCGAGTTCGAGCTCCTCGTCGCGCTCGCGTCCAAGCCGCAGCAGGTCTTCACCCGCGAGATGCTGCTCGAGCAGGTCTGGGGTTATCACTACAAGGCCGACACGCGCCTCGTGAACGTGCACGTCCAGCGCCTGCGGGCGAAGGTCGAGCGCGACCCCGACAACCCGCAGATCGTGACCACGGTGCGCGGCGTGGGCTATCGCGCCGGCGCCGCGGTGTGACCACCGGGAGCCCCCCGCCGTGTCGGTGACCGCCCGCACCGGCACGCACACCGTCGTCCCGCCGTGGCGCGACTGGCGGTCCTGGCAGCGCCGCGTGCAGTACGCCTGGCGTCGCTCGCTGCGCTTCCGCACCCTGTCGGTGACCCTCACCCTCACGGCGCTGACGATCCTCGTCGCGCTCGTCTGGATGTCGCTCGCGATCCTCACCGACCTCTACGAGTCGCGCGCCGAACAGGTGCAGGATGCCGCGCAGCGCGCGACGCAGGCGGCGCAGAGCACGTTCGACGCGGCGGTCGTCGACAGCGACGAGGTCGCCCTTCAGGTGCTGATGGACGAGGTCCGGCGCGAGATCCTGTCGCGGCAGGCCGGGACGACGATGCTCGCGGTCTTCCGCATCGACGACGAGCCGTCGGCGATCGCGCCGCAGAACTTCGAGGCGGGCGGTCTCGAGGAGTCGATGATCTCTCCCGAGCTGCGCGAGAGCGTCCGCCTCACGGGGGACCAGCAGTGGTGGCAGTCGATCGGGCTGCCCGAGGCCGACGGGGGCGAGACGCCCGGGATCGTCGTCGGTCAGCAACTGGTGCTGCCCGAAGCGGGGGCCTACGAGGTGTACTTCGCCTACGACCTCGGGTCCGAGGCGCAGACCCTGCAATTCGTCCAGGTGACGCTGTGGGTCGTCGGTGTCGCCCTGCTCGTCCTCATCGGCGGGATCTCGCTCTTCGTGCTGCGTTCGGTGACCGTCCCGATCGCCCAGGCCGCCGAGACGAGCGCGAAGCTCGCGGCGGGGGACCTGGGCGTCCGGCTGCCGGTGCGCGGCGAGGACGAGTTCGCGACCCTGGGCCGGTCGTTCAACGCGATGGCCGACAGCATCGAGGGGCAGATCAAGGAGCTCGCCGAGCTCTCGCTCGTCCAGCAGCGGTTCGTGTCGGACGTCTCGCACGAACTGCGGACGCCCCTGACGACCATCCGACTCGCGGCCGACATGATCAACGATCAGCGCGACGAGTTCGACGCGTCGACCGCGCGTGCCGCAGAGCTCCTGCACGCGCAGGTGCAGCGGTTCGAGGTGCTCCTCGCCGACCTCCTGGAGATCAGCCGCTACGACGCCGGCTCGGTGCAGCTCGAACTCGAACCGACGAGCCTCGCACACCTGGCGGAGGACGTCATCGAGTCGATGGCGCAGCTCGCCGAGCAGCACGGCAGCGACGTGCGACTGGTCGCCCCCGGAGGCTACTCGCCCGTCGACATGGACCCGCGCCGCATCCGCCGTATCGTCCGGAACCTCCTCGGCAACGCGATCGAGCACGGCGAGGGCCGGCCGATCGTCGTGACCGTCGACAGCGACCAGCGCGCCGTGGCCCTCGGCGTCCGCGACTACGGTCTCGGGATGAGCGAGGCCGACGCCGAGCGGGTCTTCGACCGGTTCTGGCGCGCCGACCCGTCGCGTCGACGCACGATCGGCGGGACGGGTCTCGGACTCTCGATCGCCCTCGGCGACGCGCGACTGCACGGCGGCACGCTCGAGGTCTGGTCCGAGCTGGGCGGCGGCAGCCATTTCGTCCTCACCCTGCCGCGGCAGGCGGGAGAGCACCTCTCGGGCCCGTCGCCCATCGAACTCGATCCCCGGGACGACGCCGCCCTCGGCGACCTCGGCCTCACCCAGCCCATCTCCCTGCCGCCCCGGGAGGAGAACCCGTGACCGTCCGTCGTCCGCTCGGTGCCGCCGTCCTGGTGGTCGTCGCCCTCGTCCTCTCGGCCTGCGCCGGGCTGCCCCTCGGGGGTCCCGTCCACGTCGGCAAGGCGATCGACGAGGTCGAGGGTCCGCCCGATTTCGCGTTCGTCCCGGACGGTCCGGTGAAGGATGCCACGCCCCAGCAGATCGTCGAGGGGTTCGTCGCGGCCGGTTCCGGCCCCCGCGGCAACTGGGAGGTCGCGCAGGAGTTCCTCACGACCCCGTTCCGTCAGCAGTGGCAGCCGCAGGCGAACGTCACCGTCTATCGTCCGGGGGAGAGCTCGATCTCCTCGCCCGCCGAGAACGAGATCGTCTTCACGGTCGACCCGGTCGCCAACGTCGACGCCACCGGATCGTACGAGCCGGCCGAGCAGGGCCGCATCCCGTTCGCCTTCTCCCTCGCCCAGGAGGACGGGCAGTGGCGCATCTCCCAGGCACCCGACGGCATCGTCCTCGACGCCAACCGCTTCGCCTCGGTCTTCCAGAGCTACGATCTCGCCTACTTCGACCGGGGGTGGGACACGGTGATCCCCGACGTCCGCTGGTTCCCGTCGACCAACCCGGCCACGCGGATCACCGCCGCGCTCGTGTCGGGCACGCCGAGCCCGTGGCTGGCCGAGTCCGTGCGCACCGCGTTCACGGGCGAGGTGGGTCTCGCGCAGCCGTCGGTGCCCGTCGAGGCGGGGGTCGCGCGCATCTCGTTCGACCCGGCGATCCGCGACCTCGGCCGCGAGACGATCGCGCGCATGAAGACCCAGCTCGGCGCGAGCCTGGCGGGCGCCGGCATCCTCGACGTGCAGCTGCTCGTCGGGGACGAACCGTTGGACGTGACCGCCGTCCCGACCCGCTCGACCGCGGTCGACGCGCGCCCGCTCGTCCTCCAGGACGGCAGGTTCGGGTTCCTTTCGGGCAACGACCTCGACGAGGTCGACGGCTTCGGGGAGGCCTTGCAGAGTCTCGACGCCCGGGCCGTCGAAACGGATGCCGCACGCCGGACGGCGGCGGTCCGGACGGGCTCCGGCGCGATCCTCCGCGTGCCCGCGAACGGCGAGTACACCGAGCTCGACACCCGCTCGGGCATGACGAAGCCGTCGATCGACACCGAAGGCTACATCTGGACGGTGCCTCGGGACCAGCCGGAGGAGGTCGTCGCGTACGGTCCCGACGGTACCGCGCAGACCATCCCGTCCGGCTGGGTGGGCGCAAGCGAGGTGAGCGCGATGCGGGTCTCCCGCGACGGTGCCCGGATCGCCGCGCTCGTGCGCAGCGGAGGCGGGTCGGCCGTCTGGGTGGCCGGCATCGTCCGGGACGAGAACGGGGCGCCGGTGTCGCTCGGCCAGCCGCTGCTCGTGGCGAACCTCGCCGGTCGCGGTGTCGACCTCGCGTGGGTCGACGGCGCGACGATCGCCCTCGTCTTCGTCGACGGCGATCAGCGCGTCGTCCGTGAGCAGACGATCGGCGGGCAGGGCACGGAGGTGCGCGCGCCCGACGACGTCGTCGCGATCGCCGCCGGGAACCAGAGCGGCAGCGCGCGGCTGCTGACGTCCGACGGCAGCCTCTACGTGCAGCGCGGCTCCTGGCAGGTGATCGCCTCCGACGTGTCGGCCCTCGCCGTCCAGCAGGGTCTCCCCGGGTGAGTCCTCCTCCCCACCCGCCGCGGTGGGGAGACCCTCCTCGTTCTGCGCCGCCCGCGGGTGGGCGGGCGTGCCGGAGCGGCAGGCTGAGCGGATGCCGACTCCCGCCGCTCCCGGCGTCGCCGTGCGCCGCGCCGTCGCCGACGCGCTCGCCGTCGTCTTCCCGGTCGCCTGCGCCGGATGCGACGAGGCGGATCGCGACCTCTGCGGCGCGTGCCGGCGCCTGCTGAGCCCGACGCCGATCGTCCGCCGCCTGCCGAGCGGTCTCGAGGTCCGGAGCGGTCTCGTCTTCGAGGGGGTGCCGGCCCGCGTCATCCGTTCGTTCAAGGAGGACGGGCGCACCTCGCAGGCCCGGGCGCTGGCCGCTGCGCTGGCGGCGGCGTGGCCCCTCGACGTCGACGCCGTCCCCGTCCCGGTGCCGGCGAGCCCGGCGTCGCTCCGCCGCCGCGGGTACGCGCCCGTCGAGCTGCTCTGTCGGCGCGCGGGATGGCGGCCGCACCGGCTCCTGCGTGTCGCGCGGCGCACCGCCGATCAGCGTTCTCTCGCGAAGGAGCAGCGCGCCGCGAACCTCGCCGGCGCGCTCGCCGTCCGTCCTCGGGCGCATCGCCTCCTGGGGGATCTGCGCGTCGTCCTCGTCGACGACGTCGTGACCACGGGAGCGACCCTCGAGGAGGCGGCGCGTGCCCTCCGTGCGGCCGGGATCCCGGTGGTCGGCGCCGTCACGGTCGCGGCCACGCCCCGGCGGGCGGGCTCAGGGGATTCATCGTGATCGGGTCGTGACACGAGCGGTGACCGGCACTACGGTGGGGGGACACAAGGCGAACCGAGGTCCGCCCTTGACCGGGTGGACCGGAACAAGGAGGTCAGGGATGGAGATCAACATCGTCGGTGTGGGCGTGAGCGTCAGCGATCGTTTCCGCACAGTCGTCGAGGAGAAGTCCGCCCGCATCGAGCACCTTGCCCCTCGAGCCCAACGGCTCGACATCAAGGTGACGCATCGCACCTACCACAACGGGGGCCGCGAGGACGAGACCGTCGAGGTCACCCTCACCGGCAAGGGACCCGTCGTCCGCGCCGAGGCGGTGGACGGCGACAAGTTTGCCGCCCTCGATCTCGCGATCACCAAGCTCGCCGAACAGATCCGCCGCGCGAAGGAGAAGCGCGTCGACGCGCGCAACCACCCGCGCGGCGCCAAGCTCGAGAAGGGCACCGGCACGTTGCAGGGCATCGACGTGCAGCCCGCGTCCGTCGACGTCATCCGCGCCGTCGCGACCGGCGAGGTGCCCATCATGACCGGCGCCGAGGACGAGGAGGACTACACCCCCGTGGTCATCCGCACCAAGCGGTTCGACCCCGAGTGGATGACCGTCGAGGACGCCGTGGACCGGATGGAACTCGTCGGTCACGACTTCTTCCTCTTCATCGACGCCCGCACCGACCAGCCGAGCGTCGTCTACCGCCGCAAGGGCTGGGACTACGGCGTGATCTCGCTCACGACCACCGCCGCACCCGCGGAGCTCGTCTCCTGACCGACGAGCGGTGACGAGGAGGGCGGATGCCGCACGGCATCCGCCCTCTTCCGTGTCCGGCGTGCGACTCAGCGTGCCGCGAGGGCTCCGAGGACCGCGTCGCTGAAGGGTGGCCAAGCCTCGGCCGCCCATTCGCCGAAAGGCCGGTCGGTGAGGGCGACGAGGGCTCCGCCCGCCCGCGGGTCGACCCAGAGGAAGGTGCCGGACTGGCCGAAGTGGCCGAAGGTCTCGGGGGAGTTGTGCGCCCCGGTCCAGTGCGGGCTCTTCGTGCCGCGGATCTCCAGACCCAGGCCCCAGTCGTTCTCGCGCTGCAGACCGAAGCCGGGGAGGACGCCTCGCAGACCCGGGAAGGCCACACCGGTCGCTGCGGCGAGCGTCGCGGGGGCCAGCAACCTCGGCCGCTGCAGCTCCGCCGCGAACCGGGCCAGATCGGTGCACGAGGACGCCCCGCCCGCCGCGGCGGAACCGCCGATCGTGGTGGACGTCATCCCGAGCGGGGCGAAGACCGCCTCGTGCGCGTACGCATCGAAGCCGATGCCGGTCTCCGATTCGAGCAGGTCCGCGAGCACCTCGAATCCGGTGTTCGAGTAGAGGCGCCGCTCCCCGGGCTCCGCGCGGAGCGTCGACGTCGAGAAGTCGTACCCGGCCGTGTGGGCGAGCAGATGGGCGACCGTCGCCCCGGGCGGGCCCGCGGGCTGGTCGAGGGAGAGGGCGCCCTCCTCGACCGCGACGAGGGTGGCATAGGCGCTGAGGAGCTTGGTGACCGAGGCGAGTCGGTAGACGCGGTCCTGGTCCCCGGCGGACGCCGCCGCAGTGCCGTCCGCCGTCACGACGACGGCGGAGGCGTGGGGGACGCCCCAGGTCTGCGACAGGGCGAGCGCGTCGTCGAGGGCGGCCATCAGTCGAACATGCCGTCCAGCAGACCGCCGATGACGAGTCCGCCGAGCAGGCCGCCGGCCAGGCTGCCGCCGCCCATCCCACCGCCCATCCCTCGACCGCCGTATCCGCCGTTCCCCCAGTCGTTCGGCCGGGACGAGTCGATGTCGCGCTGCGCCAGCTGCAGCGCCTCGCCCGCCAGGTGCGCGGCGCGACGGGCGAGACCCATCGCCTCCTCGCGGTCGTCCTCGCCGATCGGGCCCGAGAAGCGCAGCAGGTCGCCGCGGATGCGCTCGGCCTCGGCGAGCCGGGTGCGGGCGTCGGCGCCGATCCACCCGCGGTGGCCCGAAATCACACTGCGCGCGACCCCGATCTGGCGGTCGGCGTCGTCGATCGCGTGGCGCACGTGCTCCTCGGACGGCACCGGACGCTCGGCGCGTTCCCGCGCCTTGGCGACGGCCGCGTCGAGCGCGGCGTTGGCGGCGCGCAGACGGGTCAGTTCGGCGAAGGGGTCGGGCTTGCTGCCCGCGGGGGTGAGCGAGGCGAGCGCGGCCTCGAGCTCGGCGGCGGCGGCCGCGACGGCCGGGGTGCCCAGCATCGGCTGCGCGACGATCAGGTCGTCGCGCGAATCGTCGACGATGGCCGCCAGGGTCGACTCCGCCCGTAGCGCCTCGATCTCGAACGTGTCGACGGCCTCGACGAGCGTCCCCGCCCGCCGCGAGGCCTCGATCGCGGTCTCGAGGGCGAGGTTCGCCTGCTCGCGCTGACCGCTGTCGCGGCGGCGCTCCGAGACCTCGGCGCTGTGCTCGGCGAAATCCAGCAGCTGGGCCGCTTCGGCCGCATTGCCCAGCACGGTGCGCATCGCGGCATCCGAGTACCGCGTGGACAGTCGCTCGAGGCTCGCGTTCAGTGCGGGGAGGCGCTCCCGCAGGCGCGTCACGTCCGCGCGGATGCCGGCGATGATCTCGGGCGCGCGCCGGGCACGGGCGATCGCCTCGGCGAGGGACTCGGTGCGGTCGTCGAGCAGGTCCTCGGCCCATTCGCACAGCTGGACGATGCGCGCGTTGCGCGTGCGCAGCTCCTCGGGGGTGTCGGGGATCTCGTCGTGGTTCAGCTGGTGCAGCTGGAACGCCTCGCCGAGGTGGTGGCGCACCGCCGCGAGCGCCTCGCGCAGCGGAGCGGTCGCCTCGCGCCCTAGCTCGATCTCGGCGTAGGACAGCTCGTCGTCCGTCACGCGGATGCGCTCGTCGGCTGAGACGAGCGCCGCCCCCGCCTTGCGGCTGAGCTCGGCGTCCTGTGCCTCGATCTCCGCGTCCTCGCGCTTGCGTCTTCCCCAGAAACCGGCCATGGGCCGATCTTACGGGCCGACGGATGCCGCCGGTCGACGCGCGGGGGAGAGGCCGGATGCCCCCAGCAACCTCGTAGGTCACAGGCGGATAACATGGCGGTGTATGTCTGCGCGTCCCGCGCACCGGCATCCCGACATCGCACGTCGGGGTGGCGAATCGACAGATGGAGATCCTCCGTGGCGAACCCCCTCGAGAAACTGCTTCGTGCCGGTGAAGGCCGCGTCCTGCGCAGGCTGCAGCAGGTCGTGAAGGCCGTGTCGGCCCTCGAAGAGGACTATGCGCACCTCACCGACGAGGAGCTGCGCGGCGAGACCGCCGAACTCCGCGCCCGCTACGAGGCGGGCGAGAGTCTCGACAAGCTCATGCCCGAGGCCTTCGCCGCCGTCCGCGAAGCCGCGAGCCGCACCCTCGGCCAGCGCCCCTACGACGTGCAGGTGATGGGTGGGGCCGCCCTCCATCTCGGCAACATCGCCGAGATGAAGACCGGTGAGGGCAAGACCCTGACCGCCGCCCTCCCGGCGTACCTCAACGCGATCGCGGGCAAGGGCGTCCACGTCATCACGGTCAACGACTTCCTCGCCTCGTACCAGTCCGAGCTCATGGGTCGCGTCTACCGCGCGCTCGGGATGACCACCGGCACCGTCGTCTCGGGTCAGAACCCCGAGGTGCGCCGGCAGCAGTACGAAGCCGACATCACCTACGGCACCAACAACGAGTTCGGCTTCGACTACCTGCGCGACAACATGGCGTGGCGCCGTGAGGACCTCGTGCAGCGGGGTCACTTCTACTGCATCGTCGACGAGGTGGACTCGATCCTCATCGACGAGGCGCGGACGCCGCTCATCATCTCGGGCCCGTCCTCCGGTGAGGCGAACCGCTGGTTCACCGAGTTCGCGAAGATCGCCCGCACCCTCGAGGCCGGTGTCGACTTCGAGGTCGACGAGAAGAAGCGCACGATCGGTGTGCTCGAGCCCGGTATCGAGAAGGTCGAGGACTACCTCGGCATCGACAACCTCTACGAGTCGGCGAACACCCCGCTCATCTCCTTCCTCAACAACTCGATCAAGGCGCTCGCCCTGTTCAAGCGTGACACCGACTACGTCGTGATGAACGGCGAGGTGATGATCGTCGATGAGCACACCGGCCGCATCCTCGTGGGGCGTCGCTACAACGAGGGCATCCACCAGGCGATCGAGGCGAAGGAGGGTGTCGCGGTGAAGGCCGAGAACCAGACCCTCGCCACCGTGACCCTGCAGAACTACTTCCGCCTCTACGAGAAGCTCTCCGGCATGACCGGTACCGCCGAGACCGAGGCGGCGGAGTTCATGTCGACCTACAAGCTCGGTGTCGTCCCGATCCCGACGAACAAGCCGATGATCCGCAAGGACCAGTCCGACCTCGTCTACAAGAACGAGCAGGCGAAATTCGCGCAGGTCGTGGAGGACATCGCCGAGCGTCACGCCTCCGGTCAGCCGGTCCTCGTCGGAACCGTGAGCGTCGAGAAGAGCGAGTACCTCTCCCGCCTGCTGGCGAAGAAGGGCATCAAGCACGAGGTCCTCAACGCGAAGAACCACGCGCGCGAGGCCGAGATCGTCGCCCGCGCCGGTCGCTACGGCGCCGTGACGGTCGCCACGAACATGGCCGGTCGAGGCACCGACATCATGCTCGGCGGCAACGCCGAATTCCTCGCCGTCTCGGAGATGAAGGCCAAGGGCCTCGACCCCGTCGAGACGCCGGACGAGTACGAGGCCGCGTGGGAAGAGGTCTACGCCGCCGTCAAGGAGAAGGTGCAGGAGGAGGCCGACCGCGTCGTCGAGGC
This sequence comes from Microbacterium sp. NPDC064942, assembly GCF_049545525.1. Classification (NCBI taxonomy): domain Bacteria; kingdom Bacillati; phylum Actinomycetota; class Actinomycetes; order Micrococcales; family Microbacteriaceae; genus Microbacterium; species Microbacterium sp. NPDC064942. The sequence goes on from NZ_JBMWDR010000001.1 coordinate 222,805, forward strand.
GGGGGGACTCTACGTCCTCGGCACCGAACGACACGAGTCACGCCGTATCGACAACCAGCTCCGCGGTCGCTCGGGCCGTCAGGGCGACCCCGGCGAGAGCCGGTTCTACCTGTCGCTCACGGACGACCTCATGCGACTGTTCCAGTCGGGTGCGGCCGAGGCGATCCTGGCCCGCACGAACTTCCCCGACGACGTGGCCATCGAGTCCTCGATGGTCTCGCGCGCGATCAAGAGCGCTCAGGCGCAGGTGGAGGCGCGCAACGCCGAGATCCGCAAGAACGTCCTCAAGTACGACGACGTCCTCAACCGGCAGCGCGAGGCGATCTACGCCGACCGCCGGCACATGCTCGAGGGCGACGACCTCTCGGAGCGCATCGAGCATTTCCTCGAGGACACCATCGCCGCGATCATCGACGAGCACACCGGTTCCGGCCACAACGAGAGCTGGGACTTCGATGCGATGTGGGCCGAGCTCGGCACCCTCTACCCGGTCGGCGTCACGATCGACGAGGTCGTCGCCGAGAGCGGCAGCAAGGGCAAGGTGACCCCCGAACTGCTCAAGCGCGAGCTGCTCTCGGACGCCAAGATCGCCTACCGCAACCGCGAGGAGAAGCTCGGAGCGCCCGCCATGCGCGAGCTCGAGCGTCGCGTCGTGCTGCAGGTCCTCGACCGTCGCTGGCGCGACCACCTCTACGAGATGGACTACCTCAAGGACGGCATCGGCCTGCGCGCCATGGCGCAGCGCGACCCGCTCATCGAGTACCAGCGCGAGGGGTACCAGATGTTCCAGTCGATGATGGCCCAGATCAAGGAGGAGTCGGTCGGCTTCCTCTTCAACCTCGAGGTCGAGGTCCGTCAGACCGAGGGGGGCGACATCGAGGCGAAGGGCCTCGCCGCGCCCGAGATCGACGCGCAGAAGCTGCAGTACACCGCCCCGAACGACGCGGGCGAGGTCGAGGTGCGCAACGAGCGCGGCCAGGTCCAGCAGGCGGCGACCAGCAAGGCACGCCAGCGTGAGGCCGAGCAGGAGGCCCCCGCCGACGCCCCTCGCGGCTCCTTCGGGCAGCAGGTGCAGGCACCGGCCGAGGCTGGCAACCGCGCGCAGCGACGGGCGTCCGGTAAGAAGAAGTGATGTCGGTCCGACGGTGTCGGCCGGGCCACCGGACCGCCATTGGCCCCGTCGGGTCCCCGATATCCTGAACCGATGAGCCCGCGCACCTTCGACCAGTCATCCAAACTCAAGGACGTCCTGTACGAGATCCGCGGAGCCGCCCTGGTCGAGGCCGACCGGCTGCAGGACGAGGGTCACACGATCCTCAAGCTCAACACCGGCAACCCCGCGATCTTCGGATTCGAGGCGCCGTTCCAGATCGTCCGCGACATGATCGAGGCGGTCCCGCAGGCGCACGGCTACTCCGACTCCCGCGGCATCATGTCCGCGCGGCGGGCGATCGTCTCGCGGTACGAGGAGGAGCCGGGCTTCCCGAAGTTCGACCCCGATGACGTCTACCTCGGCAACGGTGTGTCCGAGCTCATCACGATGACGATGCAGGCGCTGCTCGACGAGGGCGACGAGGTCCTCATCCCCGCACCGGACTACCCGCTGTGGACCGCCATGACGAGCCTCGCCGGCGGCACCCCGGTGCACTACCTCGCCGACAGCGAGAACGGCTGGCAGCCCGACCTCGAGGACATCCGGGCCAAGGTGACGCCGCGCACCAAGGCGATCGTCGTGATCAACCCGAACAACCCGACCGGCGCCGTCTACACCCGCGAGGTGCTGCAGGGGATCGTGGAGATCGCCCGCGAGCATCAGCTCCTCTTGCTCTCCGACGAGATCTACGATCGCATCCTCTTCGACGGCGCTCGGCACATCCCGCTCGCGACCCTCGCGCCGGACCTGCTCTGCCTGACCTACAACGGACTGTCGAAGACTTACCGCGTCGCCGGGTACCGCTCGGGGTGGATGGTCATCACGGGACCGAAGAAGCACGCTGCGGGCTTCCTCGAGGGCATCCAGCTGCTCGCCTCGACACGTCTGTGCCCCAACGTCCCCGCGCAGTTCGCCGTCCAGGCGGCGTTGTCTGGTGTCCAATCCATCGATGCGCTCATCGCACCGACAGGTCGGCTCCATGAGCAGCGGGATGCCGCCTGGGCCGGCCTCACCGCCATCCCCGGCGTCACCTGCGTCAAGCCCGAGGGCGCCCTGTACGCCTTCCCCCGGCTCGACCCCGAGGTTCATGACATCCACGACGACGCCAAGTTCGTCTATGACTTCCTCGTCGCCGAGCACGTGCTGCTCGTGCAGGGGACCGGGTTCAACTGGCCGACGCCGGATCACTTCCGCATCGTCACGCTGCCCGAGGCGCGGGTGCTCACCGAGGCGATCGAGCGCCTCGGCAACTTCCTTGCGTCGTACAAGCAGTAAGGGGCCGCGAGGTCAGAGCAGGGCGAGGGAGGTCGCGCGCCAGCGCCCGTCCCAGCCCTCGAGGCGCATCGCGACGGCACGCGTCCGGATCGGACCGCCGACCACCACGACCGCCTCGAGCACGCCGTCGGCGGGTTCGCAGGTGCGATCGCTCAGGATGCGGTGCGCCGGCCGGACGGCGGCGACGCCGCGTGCGCTCCGCGCGCGGGCCGACAGGTTCGCTCGGGTGACGAGCGCCCGGTACGCGTCCTCGCCGAGCCAGCGTGCCAGCTGATCGACGTCGCGCACGCCGGCCAGCACCTCGAGGACGCCGATCGTGAGGTTCTTCACGAGGGGGAGCGGGTCGGGCAGATCGGCCGTGGAGGTGCGCTGCGGTGCGAAGTACTCGGCGACCTCGAGGGCGCTCCCCGAACGCGGTATCCGGCTGTCTTCGGTGGCGGTGAGGGCCATGTCGGTTCCTCTCGGGCGACAGGTGTCTGCGGGTCGATGAACGCCACGAGTACAGCACAGGGCGACGAGAGGGTGGATGAGAATGCTCCAACCTGTGGACAAACCCCGCGGTGCCGGCGGGTGGTCCTCTACATTCGCGATCGTGCGCTGGGATCGATTCTTCGAGGATCTCGAAGACCAATTGGACTCCGAATGGGAGGCCGAGCGCGCGGCGCTCGACACCGAAGCCGAGCGGCTGCGACTGGCCCGGCTGTCGCTGTTCCAGCGGTTGCATGCCCTGGGGGGTGCCGTCGAGGACGCGATCACCCTGGATCTCGTGGGCGGCGCCGCCGTGACCGGCGTACCCGTCGCGGTCGGACCGGATTGGCTCGCTGTGGACGACGGCGGCGCGCGGGGTGCCCTGATCGTCCCCCTGGCCGCCCTCGTCGCGGTGGGGTCGACGCACGCCGACCTGCTTCGCAGCGCCCGGGGGAGTGAGCCCGGGCGGCTCCGCGAGCGGATGACGCTCGGCTTCCTCCTGCGCGACCTCGCGCGGCGGCGTGTCCCCGTGACGCTGTACGCCGTCGACGGGCGGGAGTACTGCGGCACGATCGACCGTGCGGCATCCGATCATCTCGATCTCGCCCTGCACGACCGCGGTTCACCCCGTCGCGCCGACCTCGTGAGCGGATACCGCATCGTGCCGCTGTCGGCGGTCACGGCCGTGCGGCTGGAAGCGCCGGCCTCGCTCGCGTGAGCGCGGCGCGATCAGGCCGTGATCATTCGCCGCCGCGGCGGCCGCGCCCCCAGAGCTCGGGGAAGCTCGCGGCGTTGGACTCGCGCCAGAGCGCGTGGAGTCGCGCGTCCTCCGCCTGTTCGTCCAGGTAGTCCTCGACGCTGTCCGCCTCGATGCGCCACGCGAGCGGGGAGCCGAGCCGAGCCCCCCGCAGACGTCCGTCGAGGATGAGAGCCACGACCTCGTCGACCTCCAGTTGCAGCATCTCCGCGACCTGGGCGGGCGTGAGCATACGCAGGGGGGACGCATCGGGCATGAGGCCATTATGGGCCCGCGTACCGGTCGCATCGGTTGCATCGCCGGCTTGTGGATAATCGCGGTGGCACCGCCGCGGGCTCGGTCACCATGGCGTCATGACCACTCCCGACACCGTCCGGCCCGCGCCGCGTGCATTCTGGGCCGACGCGCGATTCCTCCTCGGTATCGCGCTGATCATCGCGTCCGTCGCGGGCGTCTGGCTCGTCGTCGCCTCTGCGCGTCAAACCGCGCCGGTGTTCGCCGCCGCCCGCACGATCGTCCCCGGTCAGACCGTGACGGCGGACGACCTGCGGGTGGTCGACGTCGCCCTGGGGTCCGCGGGTGACACGTACGTCTCGCCCGCCTCCCTCGAGCCCGGCGTCATCGCGACCCGCACGATCCTGGCGGGCGAACTCGTCCCGCACGCGGCCGTGGACGAGGCGGATGCCGCGACCACGACGAGCGTGGTGATCCGGACGGCCGGAGACGTGTCCGACGCCGTCACCTCGGGTTCGGTCGTGGAGGTCTGGGCGGCACCGGCCGAGGAGGGCGGCGAGGTCGGCGAGCCGCGGATCCTCGTGCCCTCGGCGACGGTGGTCACGGTGACGAAGGACGACGCCGTCGTCTCGGGCGAGGACGTGTCGCTCGAGATCGTCATCCCGCGCGCCGATGTCGCCGCGACGCTCGCCGCGGTGTCCGACGACTCCCTCCTGTCGGTCGTGCCGTTGGCGGGGGAGTCCCGGTGAGGGTCGTCGTCGCGGCGGACGGTCCCCGCGCGGACACCCTCGCCGCGCGACTGCGCCACGAGGACGCCGACGTGCGCGCGGTGGTGGCGGCATCCGCCGCCGCTGCCGCCGCGCTCGATGCGATGGCCGCGCCCGAGGCGGCGGAGCTCCTCGCCGAACTGGCCCGGGCGGACCTCCTGATCGTCGAGGGGCGGGCGGCGACCCTGACCGCCGAGCTCGTCGCCGCCTGCGACCGTCTGTCGGTGCGCATCGTGCCGCTGTGCGCTCGAACCTCGGATCGGCGCCTCGCCGCATCGCTCGGGCTCGCGGCCCACGATCCGGACGCACCGGCGGCCGAGCTCCTCGCGAGCCCTCCGTCGTCCCTTCCCGTCGAGCCCACCCGCGGCCGCGTGATCACCGTGTGGGGCGCACAGGGGGCGCCCGGGCGGACGACCCTCGCCATCGAGATCGCCTGTGCACTTTCGAGTGCCGACCACCGCGTCGCGCTCGTCGACGCGGACTCCCACGCGCCCTCGCTCGCCCTCGCGACCGGCCTCGCCGACGAGGGCCCCGGGTTCGCCGCCGCATGCCGGCAGGCCGAACGCGGCACACTCACGGTGGCCGAGCTCAGCCGCATCGCGTCGACGCTTGCCGACGTGAACGTGCTCACCGGCCTCAATCGGCCGGGACGGTGGCCCGAGCTCTCCCATGCCCGCGTGCTCGCCGCCCTCGAGGCGTGTCGCGGATGGGTGGATGACACCGTCGTCGACACCGCGGCATCCCTCGAACGCGACGAGGAGATCGTGAGCGACCTCGTCGACGGTCCCCGCCGGAACGCCGCGACGCTCGCGGCCGTCGAAGCGGCCGACGTCGTCCTCGCCGTCGTCGCCGCCGATCCCGTCGGGGTGTCCCGTTTCGTGCGGAACTGGCCCGAGCTCCGCGCGGCGGCGGGCACCGCCCCCGTGCGGGTGGTGGTCAACAAGATCCGCGCCGGCGCCCTCGGTGTCGACGCCCGCGGACAGGTGCGGCGCACACTCGAGCGCTACACGGGCGTGACGGACGTGTCCTTCGTCCCGTGGGATGCCCGGGGGACGGATGCCGCGCTCCTCGCCGCGCGCCCGATCGCCCACGTCGCACCGCGCTCGGCGGTGCCGACCGCGGTGCGACGCCTCGTGGCCGAATCGCTCGCCCCGCGGCGTGCTGCGGAGGCCGCGACCCGGCACTCGCTGCGCCGCCTGGCCCGGAGCGCGTAGAGCGCGGGAAGCCCCCGGGAGGAGGATCTAGGGTGGAGGCGTGTCCACCCTCAGCGACCTCGTCTACGCCCAAGGCCGATCCACCGCGGAGGATGTGGAGTGGCTCCACCGCCTCGCCGGTGACGGTCAGCTCCTCGCCGACCTGGCCTTTGCGGACATCGTCATCTGGGTGCCGACGTCGGACGACTCGTTCATCGCCGTCGCCCACACCCGGCCGAGCGGCGCCGCGACCCTGTTCTACCGCGATATCGTCGGCGATGCCGTGCGACCGCAATGGCGCACGCAGGTCACGGACGCGTTCACGCAGGTGCGCGTCGTGGATTCGTCCTCGCCGGACTGGTTCGAGGAGACCCCGACCCGCGTGCGGGCCGTGCCGATCGTGCGCGAGCGCGCGGCGGAGGGACGCGAGAGCCGGGTGATCGGCGTGCTGACCCGGCACACCAACCTCGGTGAGACCCGCACCCCGTCGCGTCAGCAGATCACCTTCAACGACTGCGCGGACGACCTGTTCGGGATGATCGCATCGGCGGACTTCCCCGACCTCACGGCGCCGACCTCGCCGCGCCGGGGCGCCCCCCGCGCCTCGGACGGCCTCATCCGTCTCGACGTCGACGGCATCACGACGTTCGCGAGCCCAAACGCCCTGTCGGCCTTCAACCGGCTCGGCTTCGATGACGAACTCGAAGGCGAATCGCTCATGGAAGTGGCGACGAAGATCATGCCGGCGTCGCGCCAGTTCGACGAGTCGCTGCCGATCGTGATGGCCGGCCGTGCGCCGTGGCGCGCGGACGTCGAGGCGCGCGGCGTCACCGTGTCGCTCCGGACGATCCCCCTGCGCGAGAACGGCACCCGCATCGGTGCCATCGTCCTGTGCCGCGACGTGAGCGAGATCCGCCACCAGGAGCAGGAGCTCATCACGAAGGATGCGACGATCCGCGAGATCCACCATCGCGTCAAGAACAACCTGCAGACCGTCGCGTCGCTCCTGCGCATCCAGGCGCGGCGAACCCATTCCGACGAGGGTCGGGACGCCCTGACGCAGGCCATGCGCCGGGTGAGCGCGATCGCTGTCGTCCACGACACCCTGTCGGAGGGGCTCACGCAGAGCGTGGACTTCGACGACGTGTTCGAGCGCGTCCTCAAACTCGTCGCCGAGGTCGCGGCGGCGCCCAACACGCGCGCGCGCACGGTCAAGACCGGCACGTTCGGGACGCTGCCGAGCGAGTACGCGACGCCCCTCGCCCTCGCGCTCACCGAGCTCGTGACGAACGCCGTCGAACACGGTCTGGCCGACAAGGAGGGCGAGGTCGAGATCATCGCCGAGCGCGACGAGGACCGGCTCGCGGTCCGCGTCCGCGACACCGGTGTCGGCCTGCCCGAGGGTCAGGTCGGTCGGGGTCTCGGCACGCAGATCGTGAGGACGCTCATCCAGGGTGAGCTGAGCGGGACGATCGACTGGCACACCCTCATGGGCAGCGGGACCGAGGTGACGATCGAGATCCCGATGCGGTACATCGAGCGCGCGCGGGCCTGAGGCCCGCGCGCGGCGGTGTCAGGACGCGCGGCGGGCGCGGGCGGCGCGGCGCTTGAGGGCGCGGCGCTCGTCTTCGGAGAGACCGCCCCAGACACCCGAGTCCTGGCCGGTTTCGAGGGCGTACTGCAGGCAGAGTTCGGTGACGGTGCACCGGGCGCAGACGGACTTCGCCTTCTCGATCTGGTCGACGGCGGGCCCGGTGTTCCCCACGGGGAAGAACAGTTCGGGGTCGACGGTCAGGCAGGCGGCTTTGTCGCGCCAATCCATAGCGGTGCTCCTTGTGGGGGATCGGAAGTCGGGATGCGACGCCGGGCGACGTCGACTAACCTGAGTGGTGTGCGAGCTGATGCTCGCCCCACGCCGCTGTGGGAGCACACTTGCCCGTCAATATTCCCATGCCCGGGCATGGGAATCAAGGGTTATGTGAATCACGGGTTAACGGACTATTTCGGCGCCTCGCCGTGCCCCGGGCGCCCAGGAGGAGCGGTGAACGTGCGTACCACCCGCGTCGAGCGGATCGCGGCCGGTTGGCTCGCCCTCGAGGCGATCGGCGTCCTGGCCCTCGCCGCGTGGGAGCTGGTCGCGCTGGTCCGCGGCGACAGCGAGAGCGTGCCGAGCTCGCTGGCGCTCCTCGCCCTGACGGTGATCGGCGCGGTCGCCGTCGCAGGCTTCGCCGTCGCCGTGTGGCGCGGCGGGTCGTGGGGACGCTCCGGCGGCGTCGTCGTGCAGTTGCTCGTCCTGTCCGTCGCGCTCGGGACCCTCACGGGGGAGGGAGCCGACACGCGCCTCGCCGCGACGATCGCGGTCCCCGCCGTCGTGGGGCTCGTCCTCCTGATCGCGACCGCTCGGGCGGCCGGCGCGCGATCGCGGAGCGAGGCCGACGAGGTCTGATCAGACTTCGAGCAGGCTCCGGATCCGCGCGACGTGGCCGGTGGCCTTCACGTTGTAGAGCGCGTGCGCGACCGTGCCGTCCTCGTCGATGACGAAGGTCGAGCGGATGACGCCCTCGACGACCTTGCCGTAGTTCATCTTCTCGCCCCACGCGCCGTAGGCCTCGTGGACGCTGTGGTCGGGATCGCTCAGGAGGGCATAGGGGAGGGCGTCGCGCTCACGGAATTCGCGCAGCTTCGCCGGCTCGTCGCGGGAGATCCCCACCACGGTGTACCCGGCCGCCTGCAGCGGCGCGACGCTGTCGCGGAAATCGCAGGCCTCGGTCGTGCAGCCCGGCGTCATGGCGGCGGGGTAGAAGAAGGCGATGAGGCGCCCGCCGCGGAAGTCGCTCAGCGAGACGGTCCCACCGTCCTGGTCGACGAGGGTGAAGTCGGGGGCGGGGGATCCGGGGTTCAGGCGCGGCATCCCCTCATTTTAGTCGGCCGCTCAGGTCGCGAAGGTGGCGAGGAGTCGCTGCAACGAGTCCAGTCGCGCAGGACCGCGCTCGCCCAGCCGACCCTCCGCCACGGCCTCGCCGATCGCGCAGTCGGGGGCGTCGGGCAGGTGCGTGCACCCCCGCGGGCACTCCTCGGCGACGGCGGCGAGATCGGTGTAGGCGCGGAGGATGTTGGCGGGGTCCACGTGGCCCAGGCCGAACGACCGGACGCCGGGGGTGTCGATCACCCAGCCGCGACCCTGGTCGCCGGCGTAGCGGAGCGAGACGGCCGAGCTCGACGTGTGGCGGCCGCGCCCGGTCACCTCGTTGACGTGTCCGGTCGCGCGCGCGGCGTCGGGGACGAGGGCGTTGACGAGGGTCGACTTGCCGACACCGGAATGGCCGACGAACACGGTGGCGTGCCCGGCGAGGCGTTCGCCGATCTCGGCGACCGGCATCGCGCCGGTCCCGCTGGTGAACACCTCCAGGTCGTCGAGGCCCTCGAAGTGCGCGAGGAAGGATGCCGGATCGGCGAGATCGGTCTTGGTGACGACGAGCAGCGGGTGCATGCCGGCATCCAGCGCCGCGATGAGGTAGCGGTCGACGAGGCGCGGCCGGGGTTCGGGGTCGGCGGCGGCCACGACGATGAGCAGCTGATCGGCGTTGGCGACGATGATGCGCTCGACCTGGTCGGTGTCGTCCGCGCTGCGGCGCAGCAGCGAGGTGCGCTCCTCGATGCCGACGATGCGCGCGAGGGTGCCGTCGTCGCCGGAGGTGTCGCCGACGACGCGGGCGCGGTCGCCGTTGACGATCGGCTGCTTGCGGAGTTCGCGGGCGCGTGTCGCGAGGATCTGGCGCTCGTCCGGGCCGTCCTCGTCGATCAGGACCGTGTAGCGGCCGCGGTCCACGCCGAGCACGCGGGCGGTCTGCGCATCCGCGTGCGCGGGGCGGCGCTTGGTGCGGGGGCGGTTGGCCTTGGGATTCGGCCGGACGCGGATGTCGGCCTCGTCGTAGTCGAGGTCGTCGTCGTCGCCGTCGTCGTCGAGCCAGCTCACGCGAGCATGCCCGCCCACAGCTGGGGGAACTCGGGCATCGTCTTGGCCGTCGTTCCGATGTCGTCGACGACCACCCCGGGCGCCCGCAGGCCGATGACCGCGCCCGCCGTCGCCATGCGGTGGTCGTGGTGGGCGCGCCACACCCCGCCGTGCAGGGGCCTCGGGACGATGTGGATGCCGTCCTCCCGCTCCTCCGCCTCGCCGCCGAGCGCGCGGAGGTTCTCCACGAGGGCCGCGATCCGATCCGTCTCGTGGCCCCGGATGTGACCGATGCCGTGGAAGGTCGTGGGGGCGTCGGCGAACGCGGCGAGCGCGAACAGCGTCGGGGTGAGCTCGCTCGCCGCCGACAGGTCGAGGTCGAGGCCGGCGATGCGGTCGCCCGCGGTGACGGTGAGTGCTCCGGCTCGGCGGGAGACGTGCGCTCCCATGACGGGCAGGATGTCGGCCAGCAGCGCGCCCGGCTGGGTCGAGTGCGCGGGCCAGCCGGGGACCGTCACCGACCCGCCGGTGAGGACGGCGGCGGCGAGGAACGGAGCGGCGTTGGAGAGGTCGGGTTCGATCGCGATCTCCTTGCCGCGCACCGGCCCCGCGGGCACGAGCCACTCGTTCGGTGTGGGGTGCTCGACATGCACCCCGCGGCGGGCGAGTGCCTCGACCGTCATCTCGATGTGGGGGAGGCTCGGCAGGCGCTCGCCGTCGTGGATGAGACGCAGGCCGACGTCGAAGCGCGCCGCGGCCAGGAGCAGTCCGGAGACGAACTGACTGGACTGGCTCGCGTCGATCGTGACCTCGCCGCCGCGGAGGTGCCCGTGGCCGCGCACGTCGAAGGGGAGCGACCAGCTGCCGGCGTCGTCGATGTCCGCCCCGATGTCACGCAGCGCGTGGATCATCGCCCCCATCGGGCGGTGCAGAGCGGTGGGGTGGGCGGTCACGTGCACGTCGCCCACGGCGAGGCCGGCGATCGGGGAGACGAATCGCATGACGGTGCCGGCCTGACCGCAGTCGATCGTGGTGCCGCCGGTGAAGCGGGACGGCGGGGTGACCTCGAGGTCCGGACCGAAGGGGGAGTCGCCGGCGACCGGCTCGATCCTCACGCCGAGGCGACGGAGGGCGTCGATCATGCGCGCGGAGTCGTCCGAGTGGAGCGCGCCGGTCAGCAGGCTCGGTCCGTCGGCGATGGCGGAGAGGACGAGTTCGCGGTTGGTGAGCGACTTCGACCCGGGCACCGTCACGTGCGCGTGGACCGGCTCGCCCGGCGTGGGCGCCGGCCACGACCCGCCGGGGATCTCGTCGGCGGTGGCGGGGGAGGAAGGGGCGTCGCTCATCGCTCCCAGCCTACTGATGACACGGAATCCGTTCACCCGTTCCCGAGCCCTGAGCCGCGGCATCCGCGAACCTGGGAATAGGCCCCGCCCTTCGTCCGTTGACCCCTCTGTCGACACCGTGCATGCCAGGGGAGAGGAGCGCGATGATCGCGACAGCTGATGCGCCCGTGCTCGCCGAAGGGGCCGACGTAGACTGGCCTGCGATGAACGATCAGGCGGTCGACGACCCGCGTACCCAGTTCGAGGAGCAGGCGCTCCCCTTCATGGACCAGCTCTACGCTGCGGCCATGCGGATGACCCGCAACCCGGCCGACGCGTCGGATCTCGTCCAGGAGACCTTCGTGAAGGCGTTCGCCGCGTGGGCGTCGTTCACGCAGGGCACCAACCTCAAGGCGTGGCTGTACCGCATCCTCACGAACACGTACATCAACACGTACCGGAAGAAGCAGCGCGAGCCCTACCAGGGCACGATCGACGACCTGGAGGACTGGCAGCTCGGCGGGGCCGAGTCGACCACGGCGTCGTCGGCGCGATCGGCCGAGGCCGAGGCGATCGACCACATGCCGGCATCCGTCGTGAAGGACGCGTTGCAGTCGCTCCCGGAGGACTTCCGACTGGCCGTGTACCTCGCGGATGTCGAAGGATTCGCGTATCAGGAGATCGCGGACATCATGAAAACCCCCATCGGCACGGTCATGAGCCGTCTGCACCGTGGCAGACGTCAGCTCCGCGACCTGCTGTCCGAATATGCGAAAGAGCGCGGCATCGATGTGCCCGCCACGAGGAGTGCGAAATGACCGACTGCGGTTGCGACAAAGCCCGGCAGGACCTCGAGGAGTACCTGCGCAACGAGATCTGCCACACGCGCCACTCGGACATCACCGAGCACCTGGAGAACTGCGCCGCGTGCCGCGACGAAGCCCTGGTCGCCACCACCCTGACCGCGGTGGTCGCGCGCGCGTGCAAGGAGGCGGCGCCGGAGGACCTGCGCGATCAGGTGCTCGCGCGGCTGCGCGCGGAGCAGGCGACGCACCACTGACCGGACGCCACCCCTTCTTCCCACGAAAGAAGTGGCCCCGCCGAAGCGGGGCCTCTTCTTTCGTGAAGGCGCTCAGAAGGTGAGCGCCTTCTCCATGATCGCGGCGTGCTCGCGGGCGTGGACCTTCGGCGAGCCGGTCGCCGTGGAGGCGGCTGAGGAACGCGAGATCCGCTTGATCGTGCGGCCGTGGAGGTGCTTGACGACCTCGAGCGCCATGAACGGCCAGGCGCCCTGGTTCTCGGGCTCTTCCTGGACCCAGAACAGCTCGGCGTTCGGGTAGCTGTCGAGCACCGCGTTGAGCTGATCGATGGGGGCCGGGTAGTACTGCTCCAGGCGGACGAGCGCGACCTTCTCGTTCGGGTTCTTCTCGAGCTCGGCGGCGAGGTCCCAGTGGATCTTGCCGGCGTGCAGCAGCACCCGGGTCACCGCCTCGCGGTCGAGGGAGCGGCTGTCGTCGATCACCGGCTCGAACCGGCCGTCGAGGAAGTCCTCGACGGGGCTCGTGGCGTTGCGCAGGCGCAGCATCGCCTTCGGCGTGAAGACGACGAGCGGCCGGCGCGGGCGGGCGTACGCCTGACGGCGCAGCAGGTGGAAGTACGACGCCGGCGTCGACGGACGTGCGACGGTCATGTTGTCCTGCGCGCACATCTGCAGGTAGCGCTCGATGCGCGCCGACGAGTGGTCGGGTCCCTGGCCCTCGTAGCCGTGGGGGAGCAGGAGCACGACGCCGGACTGCTGGCCCCACTTCTGCTCGGCGGAGGAGATGAACTCGTCGATCACCGACTGGGCGCCGTTGGCGAAGTCGCCGAACTGGGCCTCCCACAGCGTGAGGGTGTCGGCCCGCTCGACCGAGTAGCCGTACTCGAACGCCATCGCGGCGTACTCGCTCAGGAGCGAGTCGTACACGTAGAAACGGCCCTGGTTGTCGCCCAGGTTCGCCAGCGGCAGCCACTCCTGACCGTTCGCACGGTCGTGCATGACGGCGTGGCGCGTCACGAACGTGCCGCGTCGGACGTCCTGACCGGCGAGGCGGACGTTCGAGCCCTCGACCAGCAGCGAACCGAACGCGAGCAGCTCGCCGAAGCCCCAGTCGATCCTGCCGTTGCGGCTCATGTCGTGCCGCTTCTCGAGCAGCTGCTGCAGCTTGGTGTGGACCGTGAAGCCCTCGGGCTTGTTGACGAACGCGTCCCCGATGCGCTCGATGACGTCGCGGGCGACCCCGGTGGTCTCGGGCTCGCCGACGGCCGTGTCGGCCGGTGCGTCCGCCGCGACGACCGGCGAGGTACCGGTCTGGGCGGCGTGCGTCTCGGCGAAGGCGATCTCGAGGCGGTTCTGGAAGTCCTGCTTGGCCTTCTCGTACTCCTCCTCGGTGATGTCGCCGCGACCGACGAGCGCCTCGGTGTAGAGCTTGCGCACCGAGCGCTTGGCCTCGATCAGGTTCGTCATGAGCGGCTGCGTCATCGAGGGGTCGTCGCCCTCGTTGTGACCGCGGCGCCGGTAGCAGACGAGGTCGATCACGACATCCCGGTTGAACTCCTGCCGGTAGCGGAAGGCGAGCTCGGCGACGTGGACGACGGCCTCGGGGTCGTCGCCGTTCACGTGGAAGATCGGCGCCTGGATCGTCTTGGCGACGTCGGTCGCGTAGATCGACGTGCGGGCGTCGAGGGGGAGCGTCGTGAAGCCGACCTGGTTGTTGACGACGACGTGCACCGTGCCGCCCGTGCGGTAGCCGCGCAGACGCGACATCTGCAGGGTCTCCATCACGACGCCCTGGCCGGCGAAGGCCGCGTCGCCGTGGACGAGGATCGGCAGCCACGAGAACGAGCCGATGGGGAGGCGGTCCTGCTTGGCGCGGACGATGCCCTCGAGGACGCCGTCGACCGTCTCGAGGTGCGAGGGGTTCGCCGCGAGGTAGACGGGGAGCTCCTCGCCGCCGTCGGCGACGAAGGTGCCCTGGGTGCCGAGGTGGTACTTGACGTCGCCCGAACCGCTCTTCGAGCCGACGGCGACGGAGCCCTCGAACTCGCGGAAGATCTGGCTGTAGGTCTTGCCGGCGACGTTCGTGAGGACGTTGAGGCGACCGCGGTGGGCCATGGCGATGGCGGCGCCGTCGAGGCCCTCGGCCGCCGCGCCCTGCAGGATCTGGTCGAGCAGGGGCACGAGCGACTCGCCGCCCTCGAGGCTGAACCGCTTCTGGCCGACGAATTTCGTCTGCAGGAAGGTCTCGAACGCCTCGGCCTCGTTGAGCTTGCCGAGGACGCGCAGCTGCTCGTCGTGGCCGGGCTTCTGGTACTTGACCTCGAGGTTGTCCTGGAACCACTTGCGCTGCGTCGGGTCCTGGATGTGCATGTACTCGACGCCGATGGTGCGGCAGTACGAGTCGCGCAGGATGCCCAGGATGTCGCGCAGCTTCATCGTGCGCTTGCCGCCGAAGCCGTTCGTGACGAACTCGCGGTCGAGGTCCCAGAAGGTCAGGCCGTGGTTCTCGATCTCGAGGTCGGGGTGCGTGCGCTGCACGTACTCGAGCGGGTCGATGTCGGCCATCATGTGGCCGCGGACGCGGTAGGAGTTGATGAGCTCCTGTACGCGAGCCGTCTTGTCGACGCGCTCGGCGACGTCGACCTTGATGTCGCTCGACCAGCGGATGGGGGAGTAGGGGATGCGGAGGGCCGCGAAGATGTCGTCGTAGAACCCCTCCTGGCCGATCAGCAGCTGGTGCACGATCTTCAGGAACTCGCCCGAGCCGGCACCCTGGATGACGCGGTGGTCGTAGGTGCTCGTGAGCGTGATGGTCTTGCCGATGCCGAGCTCGCCGAGCGTCTTCTCGCTCGCGCCCTGGAACTCGGCCGGGTAGTCGAGGGCGCCGGCGCCGATGATGCAGCCCTGGCCCTTCATGAGGCGCGGGACGGAGTGGACCGTGCCGATGCCGCCGGGGTTGGTCAGCGAGACCGTCGTCCCCTGGAAGTCCGCCGCGGTGAGCTTGTTCTTGCGGGCGCGCTGGACGAGGTCCTCATAAGCGGTGAGGTACTCGCCGAACGTCAGCGTCTCGGCCTGCTTGATGCTCGGCACCATGAGGGCGCGCGTGCCGTCGGGCTTCGGCAGGTCGATCGCGATGCCGAGGTTGATGTGGGCGGGCGCGACGACGGACGGCTTGCCGTCGACCTCGGCGTAGTACACGTTCTGGGTCGGGAAGGCCTTCAGGGCCTGGATGAGCGCCCACCCGATGATGTGGGTGAAGCTCACCTTCCCGCCGCGCGTGCGGGACATGTGGTTGTTGATGACGATGCGGTTGTCGATCATCAGCTTCGCCGGGATCGTCCGCACGCTCGTCGCGGTCGGGACGGTGAGGGACTCGTCCATGTTGGCCGCGAGGGTCTTCGGCAGTCCGCGCAGCGGCGTGACGGTGTCCTCGAGGACGGCCTTGTCGGCGGCGGGTGCGGCCTTGGGAGCCTCGGCGGGAATCGGCTGCGGAGCGGCCGGACGCGCGGTCGTCCGGGCGACGGGCGGGGCGCCGACCGCGGCGGGACGGTTCTCCGCTGCGGGGGCCGCCGGAGCGGAAGCCGGTGCGGCGGATCCGGCCGGTGCGGATGCCGCCGGTGCAGATGCCGTCGCGGGTGCGCCGGAGGCTCCGTCGGGGGTGTAGGCCTCGAGGATCGGCCACCACTCCTTGTCCACCGAGTTCTTGTCGCGGCTGTACTGCTCGTACAGTTCCGCGACGAGCCATTCGTTGGCTCCGAACTCCCCGTCGCTCGTAGTTCCCACGCCGGTCGCCTGACTGGACACGGTTCCGCCTGCTTTCGTCGTCGACGTTCGAAATGTGCGGTGCCCGCGCGGCCTCGCGCACAGAGATCAAGGGTATCCCAGGTTCGCGTCCGCCCGACCCGCTCACGCCGTCCGGCGCGGGGGCTCGACGGTCGCCTAGCGTGGGAGTATGCACTACTCCGGTGAGCGGCCCGCAGGCGACCTGACCTACTCCGACGTGTTCCTCGTCCCGCGACGGTCGGACGTGACGAGTCGCCTCGACGTCGACCTCTCACCCGGCGACGGGACGAGTGCGACGATTCCGCTCGTCGCCTCCAACATGAACTCCGTCACGGGACCGCGCCTGGCGGCGACCCTGGCCCGTCGCGGCGGGCTCGCGGTGCTGCCCCAGGACATGCCGTTGCAAGAGGTCGACGCGGCGATCCGGTGGGTCAAGGATCAGCCGGTGCGCTGGGACACCCCGCTCGTCCTGCCGCCGGAGGCGCTCGTGTCGGAGGCCGCCGCACTCCTGCCTCCGGCCGCGGGGCACGGGATCGTCGTCGCGACGTCGGCGCACAGTGCGGGCGCACCGTGGGTGCACGTCGACGACATCCTCGGCATCGTTCCCGCCGAGCGGCTCGGGACGGCCCTGCCGGACGCGCGGCTCGGCGACCTCGTGCGGGGGCGGGCGGCATCCATCGACGCCGACGACGTGGACACTGCGCGGGCGGCCTTCGACCTCCTGGTCGCGGCGGATGCCGACATCGTCACGGTCCTGCAGCACGGCCACCTCGTGGGCACGCTGTCGCAGCGGACGGCCCTGCGCTCCTCGCTGTACCGTCCGGCGGTCGACGCGGACGGACGCCTCATCGTCGCCGCAGCCGTCGGGATCAACGGCGACGTCGCGGCGAAGGCGCGCGCCCTTGCGGCCGCCGGTGTCGACGCGCTCGTCGTCGACACCGCGCACGGTCACCAGGAGAGCATGATCCGGGCGCTCCGCGCCGTCCACGCCGAGGGGCTCGACCTGCCCATCGTCGCCGGCAACGTGGTCACCGCCGAGGGGGTCCGCGACCTCGTCGAGGCGGGCGCCACGATCCTGAAGGTCGGCGTCGGCCCGGGCGCCATGTGCACGACCCGCATGATGACGGCCGTCGGCCGTCCGCAGTTCTCCGCCGTGCTCGAGACCGCCGAAGCGGCGACCGCCGCCGGTGCCCACGTCTGGGCGGACGGGGGTGTCCGCTACCCCCGGGACGTCGCCCTGGCCCTCGCGGCGGGCGCGGCATCCGTCATGATCGGCTCGTGGTTCGCCGGCACGATCGAGTCGCCCGGCGAACTGCGGGTCGACGCCGACGGGCGGGTCTTCAAGGAGTCGTGGGGCATGGCGTCGACCAAAGCGGTACAGGGGCGCTTCGGTCGCCTCGACCCGTTCGAGCGCGCCCGGAAGGAGCTGTTCGCCGAAGGCATCTCGTCGTCGCGCATCTACCTCGACCCGCTGCGCCCGAGCGTCGAGGACCTGCTCGACATGATCACCTCGGGTGTGCGTTCGTCGTTCACGTACGCCGGAGCCGCGACGGTCGCCGACTTCCACGAGCGGGCGACGGTCGGTTTCCAGTCGGCGGCCGGATACGAGGAGGGCAAGGCCCTGCCCGTCAGCTGGTGAGCCGCCGCCCCCGGGCGGGGGCGGGCGTGCCGTAGAATCGTCCGCACAATGGACGACCCTCCCAGTAGACCCTCGCCCCACCGACCCTGCTCCCCGATGATCGGGGGTGACGTGTGATGGACTACGTCATGTTGGGCGTGGGGCTGCTCCTGACCGTGGGAACCGGTCTGTTCGTCGCGAGCGAGTTCGCCCTCGTGAACCTCGACCGCGCCGACCTCGAGGCGCGCCGCGCCGCCGGCGAGACCCGTCTGTCGCTGACGATCAACGCGCTGCGGATCACCTCGACGCACCTGTCGAGCGCGCAGCTCGGCATCACGCTGACGACGCTCCTGACCGGTTACACGATGGAACCGGCGCTGTCGAACCTGCTGAACCCGGTCTTCGCCCTCTGGGGCGTGCCGGAGGCGGCATCCCGTCCCATCGCGACCGTCGTGGCGATCACGGTCGCGACCGTCTTCTCGATGATCATCGGCGAGCTCGTCCCGAAGAACTTCGCGCTCGCCGTCCCGCGGCAGACTGCGAAGCTCGTGATCGGGTTCCAAACGGTCTTCACGACGGTCTTCCGCCCCGCGATCCTCCTCCTCAACGGCAGCGCCAACGCGGTGCTGCGTGCCATGGGCGTCGAGCCCAAGGAGGAGCTGTCGGGTGCCCGCACCGCCGAGGAGCTGTCGAGCCTCGTGCGGCGCTCCGCGAGCGCCGGCGTCCTCGAGGAGGACACCGCGTCGCTGCTCGATCGCACCCTGACCTTCTCGCGGCTCACGACCGCCGACGTCATGACGCCCCGGCCGAGCGTCCACGCCGTCGCCGCCGACGACAGCGTCGAGGAGATCGTGCAGCTCGCGCGCCGCACCGGCCACAGCCGGTTCCCCGTCTACGGCGAGTCGATGGACGACATCATCGGCATCGTCCACCTCAAGCAGGCCGTGTCGGTGCCGCGCGAGCGTCGCGCCGACGTCCCCGCCGCCGCGATCGCGCAGGAGCCCCTGCGCGTCCCCGAGGCGGTCCACCTCGACGGCCTCATGTCCGAGCTGCGCTCCCGCGGGTACCAGATGGCGATCGTCGTCGACGAGTACGGCGGCACGGCGGGTGTCGTGACGCTCGAGGATCTCGTCGAGGAGATCGTGGGCGAGGTGCTCGACGAGCACGACCGCAGCCGCGCGGGCGTCGTGCGGGCGAAGGGGTCGATCATCTTCCCCGGCGACCTGCGTCCCGACGAGGTGCTCGACCGCACCGGCATCCGCGTCCCCGAGGGCGACGTGTACGACACCGTCGGCGGCTTCATCATGGCCACGCTCGAGCGCATCCCGGCGGTCGGCGATCAGATCACCCTCGAGGACGGGACCATCACCGTGCAGCGGATGGACGGTCGCCGCGTCGACCGCGTCAAATTCGTGCCCGCTCCCGTGCCGGTCGGCGCCGAGACCGAAGGGGGTGAGCGCCGATGAGCGACTGGGCCGGAATCGCCTGGCTGGTCGTCCTCCTCGTGGCCAACGCCTTCTTCGTCGGCGCGGAGTTCGCCGTCATCTCGGCGCGACGCTCGCAGATCGAGCCCCTCGCCGAGAAGGGGTCCCGCTCGGCGAAGACCGCGCTGTGGGCGATGGAGCACGCCACGCTCATGCTCGCCACGTGCCAGCTCGGCATCACGATCTGCTCGCTGCTGATCCTGAACGTCTCGGAGCCGGCGATCCACCACCTGCTGGCCGTGCCGCTGGAGGCGATCGGGCTGCCGTACGCGGTCGTCGACGTCACCGGGTTCGTCATCGCGCTGCTGCTCGTGTCGTACCTGCACGTCGTGTTCGGCGAGATGGTGCCGAAGAACCTCGCGTTCTCGCTGCCGGACCGCGCCGTCCTGCTGCTCGCCCCGCCGCTCGTGTTCGTCTCGCGGGTCTTCCACCCGATCATCGTCGCGCTCAACTGGATCGCGAACCACGTCGTCCGCCTGTTCCGCGTCGAGCCGAAGGACGAGGCCGCCTCGACCTTCACCCTCGACGAGGTCGCCACGATCGTGAACCAGTCGCGCATCGAGGGTGTGCTCGACGACGCGTCGGGCGCCGTCGCCATGGCGGTCGAGTTCACCGACAAGAAGGCGAAGGATGTCGCGGTCCCGCTCTCGGAGCTCGTCACCCTGCCCGAGCACACGACGCCCGACGAGATCGAGCGGGCCGTGGCCCGTCACGGGTTCTCGCGCTACGTGATCGTCGACGACGAGGGGATGCCGCTCGGTTACGTCCACCTCAAGGACGTGCTGCGCGCGGCGGAGGGACCGGATGCCGAGGCGACGGTGGACGCGCCGATCAAGCCGAAGCGCATCCACCACATGATCCCCATCGGCGAGGCCACCGACCTCGAGGACGCGCTCGCGCTCATGCGGCGTTCGAGTCGTCACCTCGCGCAGGTGCGCGATTCGGCGGGGGAGACGACGGCGGTGCTGTTCCTCGAGGACATCATCGAGGAGCTCGTCGGCGAGGTGCACGACGCGACGCGGCGCCTCTGAGGTCGCCGGCGACGCGTCGCGGGCGACTCAGCGCCGCCGGGCGCGGAGGTACTGCGGCGGCCACAGCGCCGCAGCCTCCGCGTCGCCGAGCTCGTCGGCGGCGCGCAGGGCGAAGTGGGGGTCGCGGAGCCAGCCGCGACCGACCATGACGGCGTCGGCGAGCCCGTCCTGCAGGATCGTCTCGGCCTGCGCGCCGTCGAGGATCTCGCCCACCGCCGTGACGAGGAGTCCGGTGCGCTCGCGCACCGTGGCGGCGAACGGCACCTGGTAGCCGCGGCCGGTCGTGATGCGCTGGTGGGCGACGAGCCCGCCGGTGGAGATGTCGATGACGCTCGCGCCGCGCTCGCCGGCCCAGGCGGCGACGGTCACGGTCTCGTCGACGCCCCAGCCGCCGTCGGCCCAGTCGGTGGCCGAGAACCGGACGGCGATCACCCGGCTCGGCGCGGCCTCGCGGACGGCGGTGACGACGCGCAGCAGGAGGCGCGCACGGTTCTCGAGCGATCCGCCGTAGGCGTCGGTGCGCTCGTTCGACAGCGGCGAGAGGAACTGGTGCAGCAGGTAGCCGTGGGCGGCGTGGACTTCGAGGAGATCGAACCCGGCCTCGTCGGCGCGGCGGGCGGCCTGCGCGAAGGCGTCGACGAGGGCGTCGATGTCGCCGTCGGTCATCGCGACCGGTGGCGCGTAGCCGTCGAACGCGATCGCCGAGGGGGCCATCGTCGTCCAGCCGCCCTCCGCGGGGGCGACGGAGCCGCGGGCGTCGTCCCACGGCCGGTGGGTCGAGGCCTTGCGGCCCGCGTGCGCGAGCTGCACTCCGGCGAGGGCGCCGCGGGCGTGGATCGCGGCGACGATCGGAGCCCAGGCATCCCGCTGCGCGTCGTTCCAGAGCCCGGCGTCGTGCGGGGTGATCCGCCCCTCGGGGGTGACGGCGGATGCCTCGGCGATGACCACGCCCGCACCGCCGGTCGCGAACTGGGCGAGGTGCACGTGGTGCCAGTCGTTCGGCACGCCGTCCACCGCCGAGTACTGGCACATCGGCGAGACCCACAGGCGGTTGCGCGCGGTGGCGCCGGCCAGTTCGAGGGGGCGGAACAGCAGGGTCATGGGCGGACTCCGTCGCAGTAGGGTGGGCGCCATGGCGGCGCGGGGATGGACGAGGGCGGACACGGCCGAGGTCGTCTTCGGGCCAACGGCGGACGACGACAAGTATTCCCGCGGTGTGGTCGGCCTGCGGACCGGATCGACGGCCTTCCCCGGTGCGGCGGTGCTCGGCGTCGAAGCCGCCTGGCGGACGGGCGTCGGCATGGTGCGCTATCTCGGACCGCAGCGCGCGGCGGACCTCGTACTCGCCCGGCGCCCGGAGACGGTGACCGCGGACGGTCGCGTGCAGGCGTGGGTGGTCGGGTCGGGGACGGATGCCGCGCACCGCTCCGCGCGCGAGCGCGCCGCGCTCGGCGGCATCCTCTCGGGGGAGGTCCCCGTCGTGGTCGACGCCGGCGCCCTGGATCTCGCCCCGGCGGCGGCTGCGCCGGTCGTGGCGACACCGCACGGCCGCGAGCACGAGCGGCTGCGGCGGATGCTGGGGCTCGACCCGGACGTGGACGATGCGTCCGAGACGGCGGCCGTCCTCGGCGGTGTGGTGGTGCGCAAGGGCGCGACGACGGTGGTCGCCGCGCCCGGCGAAGAGGCGATCGGGATCACGGCTCCCACCTCGTGGCTTGCGACTGCCGGCACCGGCGACGTCCTCGCCGGGACGGTCGGCGCCGTGATCGCGGGCGTCGTCGGGCGGGGCGGAGCGCCGGGCGACCTGGGCGCGCTGCAGCGGGCCGCGGCATCCGCTGTCTGGCTGCACGGCCACGCGGCGGCGCTCGCCGTCGCCGCCCACCGCGGCGGACCGATCGCGGCGCTCGACGTCGCGGAGCACCTGCCATTGACGGTCGCCGAGGTGCTGGCCGGCTGACACGCGTCGGTCGGCGGCGCCCGTAGGCTGGGCGCGTGACGAACCGCGTGCTGCTGTGGACCGTGTTCGTCCTCGTCCACGCGGGTGTCGGCCTGCTGGGGTTCGTCCTGCCGAACGAGCCCATGGGCGACGTGTACCGCGTGTACGAGCCGTGGTCGCGCGCGGTGTTCTCGGGCGGCGGCGTCGTGGGCGTGACGCAGGACTGGGTCTATCCCCAGCTCGCGCTGCTGCCCATGCTGCTCGCCCATCTGCCCGCCGGCCTCGTGGGCGACTACACGGTCGGCTGGGCCGTGCTCGTGACGCTGGTCGACGCGGTCGCCTTCGGTGTGCTCGTCGGCCGCGGACGCTCCCGCGGGCGCGTCGTCGCCGCCGTCTTCTGGCTCGCGGCGATCGTCTGCCTCGGCCCCGTCGGCCTGTATCGGATCGATGCGGTCTCGGTACCGCTGGCGATCCTCGGATGCCTGTGGCTGTTGCGCCGGCCCGCGCTCGCCGCCGCGCTCCTCGCGGCCGCGACCTGGATCAAGGTGTGGCCCGCCGCCCTCCTCGCGGCGGCCGTCGTCGCGGTGCGCCGCCGCGCGAGGGTGATCGCCGCCGCAGCGCTCGTGAGCGTCGCGGTGCTGGGTGTCGTCGTCGCCGCCGGCGGAGCGGACCACGCGCTGGGATTCGTCACCGGGCAGACCGGGCGCGGACTGCAGGTCGAGGCGCCCGTGAGCGCGCCGTACGTCTGGGGTGCGCTGCTGGGCGCCGACGGGTCGGCGGTGTACTACGACCAGGGCCTGCTCACCTTCCAGGTCACCGGCCCGCAGGTCGACCTCGTCATCGCCGCGATGACGCCACTGCTCGCCCTCGCGGCCGCCGGCGTCCTCCTGCTCGGGACCTGGCAGCTGCGTCGCGGAGTGCCGTTCGTGCGCCTGTTCCCCGTCCTCGCGCTCGCCCTCGTGCTCGTGCTCATCGTCGCGAACAAGGTCGGGTCGCCGCAGTTCCACACCTGGCTGTTCGCCCCCACCGTCCTGGGCCTCGTGATCGACCGGCGCCGATGGGTGGCTCCCGCCGCCCTCGTGCTCACGGCCGCCGCGCTCACCCAGCTCGTGTATCCCGTCCTCTACGGCGGCATCATCACACCGGCGGTCCTGCCCGTCGCGGTCCTCACGCTCCGCAACCTCGTGCTGGTGGGCCTCCTGGTGTGGATGGTCGCGCGCCTCGTCCGCCTTCCCGCATCCGTGTCCGCTCCCGTCCGCGTCGCCCCCTGATCCCGGAGGTCCTCCCATGCTCGTCGCCTTCTCCGTCGCCCCCTCCGGTGACGGCAACCCGGACGGTTCCGTCCACGACGCGGTCGCCGCGGCCGTCACGGTCGTCCGCGCGTCGGGGCTGCCCCACCGCACCACCAGCATGTTCACCGAGATCGAGGGGGAGTGGGACGAGGTGATGGCCGTCGTCAAGGGCGCCGTCGACGCCGTGCAGCCCTTCGGTTCCCGTGTCTCGCTCGTGCTGAAGGCCGACATCCGCCCGGGGTACACCGGCGAGATCGACGGCAAGATCGCTCGGTTGGAGACGGCGATCGAATCGATTCGTGGCGAGCAGGGGAGCGGGACTACGATCTCGGAGTGATCTCCGCCCCCACGCGTCCCCGCCGCGCCCTCCTCGCGCTCGCCGTCGGCAGCTTCGGCATCGGCATGACCGAGTTCGTCGTGATGGGGCTGCTCCCCGAGATCGCGCGCGAGCTGCTGCCCGCCGCGTGGGCGAGCTCGCAGGAGGACGCGATCGCGCAGGCGGGGTGGCTCATCACGCTCTACGCGCTCGGGGTGGTCATCGGAGCGCCGACGATCGCGGCATCCGTCGCCAAGTACCCGCGTCACCGCGTCATGATCCTGCTCGCGGCGGCGCTGACGCTGTTCAACGCGCTGACCCTCGTGCTGCCGACGTTCGAGCTCGTCGCGGCATCGCGCCTCCTGGCGGGACTGCCCCACGGCGCGTACTTCGGTATCGGCGCGCTCGTGGCCGCCGACGTCATGGGTCCGGGGAACCGGGCCAAGGGGGTCGCCTTCGTGCTGACCGGTCTGACGGTCGCGAACGTCGTCGGCGTGCCGCTCGGCACCTTCCTCGGGCAGAACCTGGGCTGGCGGTGGGCGTTCGTGCTCGTCGTCGCCATCTTCGCCGCTGCGACCGCCGCGATCGCCGTGACGGTGCCGCGCCGGGCGGGGGAGCCCTCGCGCACCCTCCGCGCCGAGCTCGGGGTGTTCCGCATCGGACAGGTCTGGTTCGCGCTCGGGATCGGCGCCATCGGCTTCGGCGGCTTCTTCGCCGTCTACACGTACGTGTCGCCGCTCGTGACCGAGGCCGCGGGGTCGCCCGCGTGGGTCGTCCCGATCACGCTCGTGATCCTCGGGATCGGGATGACGGTGGGCAACCTGGTCGGCGGGCACCTCGCCGACGTCGACCTGATCCGCGCGATGTTCGGGCTGCTCGGCCTGCTGGCGCTGTCGCTGCTGCTGCTCGCCCTGACCTCGGGGTGGATCGTGACGGTCGTGATCTTCGTCTTCGCGGTCGCCTTCGCCGCGTCGGCGGTGAGTCCCACCATCCAGACCCGCCTCATGGACGTCGCCGGCGACAACCAGTCGATTGCCGCCGCGCTCAACCACTCCGCGCTCAACACCGGCAACGCCATGGGAGCGGCCCTGGGCGGTGCCGTCATCGCCGCGGGGTTCGGCTTCGCGGCGCCCGTGTGGGTCGGCTTCCTCCTCGCGATCGCCGGGCTCGGCATCGCCGCGCTCAGCATCACCCTCGAGCGGCGGCAGGCCCGCACACCCGCCCGGGTCTGACACGCCGCAGCGGGCGGCGCAACCCCGTCTACGACCGAGCCCGCGACTCGCTAGCGTCGAGCCATGTCCCGTAACTCGCGCCGGTTCGCCTGCACGCCGGACGACGTCTTCGCCGTCCTCCAGGACGGGTGGCTGTTCCCCACCTGGGTGGTCGGCGCGTCCCGCATGCGGGAGGTCGCCGACACGTGGCCGCAGGTGGGCTCCCGGCTGCACCACTCGTTCGGCGTCTGGCCGGTGCTCATCGACGACGCGACTGAGGTGCTCGTCTACGACCCGCCCCGGCACATCCTGCTGCGGGCGAGGGGATGGCCGATGGGCGAGGCCCAGGTCGACATCCAGGTCAAGCCGCACCGGGATGGGTGCATCGTGCGGATGCAGGAGGAGGCGGTCGCGGGGCCGGGCAGCCTCGTGCCGCAGCCGCTCCTCGATGTCGTCCTGCAGCTGCGCAACCACGAGACCCTGCACCGGCTCGCGTATCTCGCCGAGGGGCGCGCCGCGCGGCCGACCGACGAGACGACCGCCGAGGACGAGGGCGTCGCCGAATGAGCGACCTCGACGTCGTCGTCGTGGGGGCGGGCCCCAACGGCCTCGCCGCGGCCGTCACCCTCGCCCGTGCGGGCTTGGCCGTCCGCGTCTACGAAAAGGGCGCGACGATCGGCGGCGGAGCCCGGACGGCCGAGATGACCCTCCCCGGGTACCACCACGACGTCTGCTCCGCCGTGCACCCGCTCGCGTTCGAGAGCCGCTTCTTCCGCGAGTTCGGCCTCGGCCGTCGCGTCGCGTTCGTCGTCCCGGAGGCGTCGTTCGCGCATCCGCTCGACGGCGGTCGCGCGGGCGTCGCCTACCGTGACCTCGACCGCACCGCCGACGGCCTGGGCCGCGACGGCGACGCCTACGCGCGGCTCCTGCGCCCGCTCGTCGAGCGTGCGTCGGAGGTCGCCGACTTCACCGGGCATCCGCTGCTGCGAGTGCCGCGGCATCCGCTCGCGGCGGGCTGGTTCGGAGCCCGCACGCTGGAGCAGGGGAGTCCGCTGTGGAACGCCCGGTTCCGAGAGGATGCCGCGCCGGCGCTGCTCACGGGGGTCGCCGCGCACACGATCCTGCCGCTGCCGAGCCTCGCCGGCGCGGGGGCCGGCCTCGCCCTGACGACCTACGCCCACGCCCGCGGCTGGCCGATCCCGGTTGGCGGCAGCCAGGCGATCGTCGACGCGATGGCCGACGACCTGCACGCCCACGGCGGCGAGATCGTGACCGACCACGAGGTCACCTCGCTCGCCGAACTGCCGCGGGCGCGCGCCGTGTTGCTCGACGTCATCCCGCGCGCGTTCCTGCGGATGGCCGGCGACGCCGTGCCCGCGGGGTACCGCGGTGCGCTCGAACGGTTCCGGTACGGCGGGGCGGTCGCGAAGGTCGACTTCGCCCTGTCGGGACCGGTGCCGTGGGCGAATCCCGAGGTCGCGGCGGCCGGCACGGTGCACGTCGGGGGCACGCGCGCCGAGGTCGCGGCATCCGAGACCCTCATCGCGCACGGCGGCCTTCCCGACGCGCCCTACGTGCTCGTCGCGCAGCCCTCGTCGTTCGACGCGTCGCGCGCGCCGGCGGGCGGCCACACCCTGTGGACGTACACGCACGTCCCCGCGGGGAGCACGGCCGACCGGGCCGAGGCCGTCATCCGGCAGATCGAGCGCTTCGCCCCCGGCTTCCGCGACCTGATCCTCGCCGTCAACTCGCGGAACGCCGTCGAGGTCGAGGCGGAGAACCCCAACTATCCCGGCGGCGACATCGCCGCGGGCGCCCCGGCGCTCTGGCAGTTGCTGAAGCGACCCGTCGTCTCGCCCGAGCCGTGGCGGACGCCTCTCGAGGGCGTCTACCTCTGCTCCGCGTCGACGAGTCCGGGGCCTGGGGTGCACGGGCTCGCGGGCTGGCACGCGGCGCGGTCGGCGCTGCGGCACACCTTCGGGACGCGGATCGCCCCGGATCTGTCGCCCCGCTGAGCGTCAGCTCTCGAGCAGACGGCGCAGGTGACGACCGACGGGTTCGGTCTCGATGAGGAACCCGTCGTGGCCGAAGTCGCTGTGCAGCACGACGGTGTCGTCGTCGATGGCGGTGCGGATGCCGCGGCTGATGCGGTGCTGGCCTTCCACGGGGAACAGCCGGTCGCTGTCGATGCCCAGCACGAGCGTGCGCGCCGTGACGCGTGCCAGGGCGTCCTCGACGCCGCCGCGATCGCGCCCGACGTCGTGCGAGTTCATCGCCTCGACGAGGGTCACGTACGAGTTCGCGTCGAAGCGGCGCGTGAAGCGGTTGCCGTGGAAGTCGAGGTAGCTCTCCACGGCGTACCGGCCGCCCGCGCCGAAGGGACTCTTGTCGGACTGCCACGACCGCTGGAACCGCTGGTTCAGTTCGGTGGGCGTGCGGTAATTCAGCAGGGCCATGCGGCGCGCGAGCGACAGGCCGCGATGCGGACCGTCGCCGTCGGGTGCATCGTAGTAGTGGCCCCCGGCGAACCGCGGGTCCATCTGGATCGCCGCGAGCTGCACGGAGTTGAGCGCGACCTGGTCGGCGGTCGTCGTCGGCGGGGAGCACAGCACGCCGAGCCGCTCGACCCGCTCGGGATGCGTGACCGCCCACTCGAGCGCGTGCATGCCGCCCATCGAGCCGCCGACCACGCCCGCCCACACGTCGATGCCGAGGGCGTCGGCGAGCATGACCTGCGCGGCGACCTGGTCGCGGATCGTGAGGAAGGGGAACCGCGACGCCCACTCGTAGCCGTCGGGGGCGATGCTCGCGGGGCCGGTCGACCCCTGGCATCCCCCCAGGATGTTCGGTGCGACGACGAACCAGCGGTCGGTGTCGATGGCCCTTCCGGGGCCCACGACATCTCCCCACCAGCCGTCGGTCGCGTGACCGGGGACGGCGTCGCCGCGCACGTGGCTGTCGCCCGTGAGGGCGTGCAGAATCAGCACGGCGTTATCGCGGGCGGGGGACAGCTCGCCCCAGGTCTCGTAGGCGAGTCGGATGCCGGGCAGGCTTGCGCCGCCCTCGGTCGCGAACGCGCCGAACCGCGCGAACCTGCGCTCCCCGATCGGGTCGCCGTCGCGCCAGGCGCCGGTCGCCGGTGGGCGCCCGAGGAGCGACCGGGCGTCTGCCTCGGTCACCGGAGCCGAGGGCACCGTGTCTTCCGA
Organism: Microbacterium sp. NPDC064942; assembly: GCF_049545525.1. NCBI lineage: Bacteria > Bacillati > Actinomycetota > Actinomycetes > Micrococcales > Microbacteriaceae > Microbacterium > Microbacterium sp. NPDC064942. The sequence continues at coordinate 250,848 of NZ_JBMWDR010000001.1, forward strand.
GGTCTGCCAGTCCATACGACCATTCTCCCGGCCGATGGGGAGGGTCAGCGCAGTGTTACGGGGGGCACGGAAACCTTCGAAAGTTTCCGCCGAAAGGCGGGCGCGGGACCTTCGGACCCGTCGTTAGCGTCGGGGAGATCACCATTCTGTGACCTGATCGCTCCACCGGAAGAGACCCTGATGACACGTTCCTGGCGCCGCACCGCCTCCCTCACGATGGTTACAGCGCTCCTGGCGTCGACCATCGTGGCATTCCCCTCCATCGCATCGGCGGACGACGAGGTCGACGCGGCCTCGATCGCCGTCGCTGCGCAATCACTGGCGAATCTGGATGAGTCACTGCTCCTTGCTGCATCCGATGGAGCCGGGACCGGGACGGTGCAGACCAGCCAGGGCACCATCGGTGTCCCGTCGCGGTTGACGGACGGGGTGTCTATACACTCTCCCGGGCGGTCGCCCTTGACGATCGATCTCCCCGAGGCGGACGCGGCGGGCGATGCCGTCCTCCTCCAGGGTGGGGCGGTGACCTACCCGGGTGAGTCCCTGACCAATTCTGTGATCGTCGGTGACGCGGGTGTGCAGATGCTGACGACGATCACTTCCGCCGACGCGCCGGAGCATCTCGAGTACGACGTCGACCTCGGCGTCGGCGAGTCGTTGCGATCGACCGAGGACGGCGCCGCGGTCGTCGCCGCTGACGGCACTGTCCTCGCCGTGGTCGCGGATGCCTGGGCACTCGACGCGGACGGCGACCCTGTCGCGACGCACTACGAGATCGAGGGCTCCACGCTCATCCAGGTCGTCGATCACCGCGCGGCGGGGGTCGCCTACCCGGTGGTGGCGGATCCGATCTGGATCGCTCCGTGGGTGTTCAAGTGCCTCGTGGGCCTCGGGCTCAAAGGGCCGCAGATCACGCAGGCCTTCGCCACCGGCACGATCTGGGGTGGCCTCGGCGCGGCCGCGCTCGCCTGCGCACTGGGCAAGTGATCGCCGTGCAACCTGAGGAGCTGGCACGGAGGATCGCGAAGGTCGATTCTCAGATCGCGGCGCACCCGCTGTCCAGCGAACGCGTGACGCAGGCGCATGCCGTCATCGAGGCGCACGGGGGCACGGACGACTCCGATGCGATCTCGCGCGAGTTGGCCTCTCGAGGGCTCCCGAGTCTGGTGGAGCTCGGCCGTATCCAGGCGCGGAGCTCGTTCAGCTGGTGGCGGCTCCACCGCAAGCGGCGAGCACTGCTCCGTCGCGCGGATCGCTAGGCGACCCGCGCGCGGCGGACCGAGGAGACGATCGAGTCCAGCACAGCGTTCGACTGACGCAGCAGCGGGCGGGACGCGGCATCCTCGACCAGACGGTCCATGAGCAGCTGGGTCCTCGACACGATGGGATGCCAGTAACCGCCGGGGTGGTGCCGGTCCAGATCCAGGCGCAGAGACCGGTGGTCCGTCGTGAGCACGGCGGTGCCGGGCGCCAGGTCGAGGTCCGGGTCGGTCTGCGTGATCATGACCAGGACGGAACTCCACAGGCCCGAGAACGCGCCGGGGAACGGGAACCGTGTGGTCCTCAGGTCCAGGGTGGCACCCCGGATCTCGGTCCAGTCGACCTGCTGCGTCACGGCGGGTCCATCTCGGTGACTGATGGTGTCCACGCCGAGGACGAGGTGACGCCGACCGGGATCGCCGATCGCGAGCCCGTCAGGCACAGCGTGAAGAGGTCCGTAGCGTTTCATCGTCTTCCCTCGAGCGTATCGGGCCGGACGCGCGACACCCCGCCGCGGTGACCCGGGCGGGGTGTCGGTCTCCTGAGGAGGGGAGGTCAGGCGCGGGCGGCCTCCGAGAGGCGGCGCGCGGCGGCGAGGGCCTGGTCGAGGTCGGCCTTCAGGTCGTCGATGTTCTCGAGGCCGACCGAGAGGCGGACGAGGCCGGGCGTGACGCCCGAGGTGAGCTGCTGCTCCGGGGTCAGCTGCGAGTGCGTCGTGGATGCCGGGTGGATGACGAGCGAGCGCACGTCGCCGATGTTCGCGAGGTGGCTGAACAGGGTGAGCGCGTTGACGAACTCGCGACCTGCGGCGACGCCGCCCTTCAGCTCGAACGACAGCACCGCGCCGACGCCCTTGGGGGCGTAGCGGTTCGCCGCGGCGTACCAGGGCGAGGTGGGCAGACCCGAGTAGTTCACCGAGGCGACGTCGGGGTGGTTCTCGAGCCACTCCGCGATCTCCTGCGCGTTCTGCACGTGGCGCTCGATGCGCAGCGACAGCGTCTCGACGCCCTGGATGAGGTTCCACGCGCTCTGCGGCGAGATGGCCGAGCCGAGGTCGCGCAGCAGCTGCACGCGCGCCTTGATGATGTAGGCGAGGGCGTCGCCGACCGCTGCGGTGTAGACGGCGCCGTGGTACGACTCGTCGGGCGTGGTCAGGCCGGGGAAGCGCTCGGAGTGCTCCGACCAGGGGAACGAGCCGCCGTCGACGATGACGCCGCCGATCGTGGTGCCGTGGCCGCCGAGGAACTTCGTGACCGAGTGCACGACGATGTCGGCGCCGTGCTCGAACGGACGGATGAGGTAGGGCGTCGCGATCGTGTTGTCGACGATGAGCGGCACGCCCACCTCGTGGGCGACGTCGGCGACGGTGCGGATGTCGAGCACGTTGATCTGCGGGTTGCCGATCGTCTCGGCGAAGAACAGCTTCGTGTTCGGGCGGACCGCGCGACGCCACTCCTCGGCGTCGTCCTGGTTCTCGACGAACGTCGTCTCGATGCCGAGCTTGGCGAGCGTGTACTTGAAGAGGTTGTAGGTGCCGCCGTAGATCGAGCTCGACGAGACGATGTGGTCGCCCGCCTGTGCGATGTTGAGGATGGCGAAGGTGGAGGCCGCCTGGCCGGAAGAGACGAGGAGGGCACCGGTACCGCCCTCGAGGCCCGCGAGACGCTGCTCGAGGACGTCCTGCGTCGGGTTCTGGATGCGGGTATAGATGTTGCCGAACTCCGCCAGGGCGAACAGGTTCGCGGCGTGGTCGGCGTTGTCGAAGACGTATGACGTCGTCTGGTAGATCGGCGTGGCGCGGGCCTTGGTGACCGGGTCCGGAGCGGCGCCGGTGTGGATCTGCTTGGTCTCGAAGCGCCAGTTCTCGGGTGCGGACATGACGGGCTCCCTGCGTGAGTGGACGATGGATGTGAGGGCCTGCGGACGGATGCCGCGGGCTCGACACCGACGTTACGAGCCGCATCCGGCGAGGACAACGGAACGGACACGCGGCGTAACGTGACGGCGTGCCGGGGGCGGGTCGCGAGTGGCTAGCGTGGACCCCATGGCGAATCGACGTGCAGTGGTGACCGGCGCGAGCTCGGGGATCGGTGAGGCGGTCGTGCGCGACCTCCGCGCGAGGGGCTGGGACGTCGTGGGAGTGGCTCGGCGCGCAGCGCGGCTGGAGGCCCTCGACGCCGAGATCGGGTCGCGCTCGTACGCCGCCGACCTCACGAGCGAGGCGGACGTCGCGGCGCTCGCCGCGCACCTCGCTGACACCGGTCCGGTGCACGCGCTCGTCCACGTCGCGGGAGGCGCCCGCGGGACGCAGCGCGTCGAGGACGGCGACGCCGCCGACTGGCGCTGGATGTTCGAGGCCAACGTCCTGTCGGCGCAGCTGCTGACGGCAGCCCTCCTGCCGCTCCTGCGGCGCGCCGCCGCGGCCGACGGTCACGCCGACACGGTCTACGTCACCTCGACCGCGGCCCAGACCGCCTACCCGGGCGGTGCGGGGTACAACGCGGCGAAGGCGGGCGAGTCGATGCTGGTGCACGCGCTGCGGCTCGAGCTGAACGGCGAGCCGATCCGCGTCGTCGAGATCGCCCCCGGGATGGTGCAGACCGAGGAGTTCTCACTCAACCGCCTCGGCGGCGACCGGGCCGCGGCCGAGAAGGTCTACGACGGCGTCGACGAGCCGCTGACGGCGGCCGACGTCGCCGACGTCATCGGGTACGCGCTCGAGGCGCCGGGACACGTGAACCTCGACCTCGTCACGATGCGACCGGTCGCCCAGTCGGCGCAGCACCTGCTGGCGCGGGGGCGCCTCCGCCCCCGCAGCGACAAGGACTGACCGCGCTCAGCCCGCGGGCGGGGCGTCGGCGAACGCCACCTTCGGCACGAACACCAGCAGCACGGCGGCGAGGAATCCGCCGGCCGCGCAGATCGCCCACACCGTGAGGTAGCCGCCGAGCGAGCTCGCCGTCTGACCGACGACGCTGCCGGCGCCGGCGGCGAGGACCACGCCGAACACGGCGGACGAGAACGCGCCGCCGATCGTCTTCGTCGTGTTGGTCAGGCCGGAGGCCTCACCGGTCTTGCCGAGCGGGGCGGCCGCCGCCGCGGCGGCGGGCAGGGCGCCCACGAGCGCGCCGCAGCCGATGCCCGCGATCGACAGATTCAGCAGCACCTGCCACACCTCGAGGTGGAACGGCAGGAAGAGCGCGTACCCGATGCCCACCAGGGCGGCGGCGGCGATGAGCGCGAGGCGCGGGCTGACCCGTCGCGAGGTGACGGCGAACAGCACCGCGCCGACGATCAGCGACACGAGGTACAGCCCGATCACGTACGAGCGCTCGGTCGCATCCAATCCGAGTCCGTAGCCGAGCGAGGAGTCCGTCCCGGCGTAAGTGGACAGCGGGCCCTGCGCACCGAGCAGGCTGATGCCGATGAGGAAAGCGGTCGCCTGCACCGGCCACATGTCGGGTCGGGCGAGGACCCGCACGTCGATCACCGGCGAGGCGTGGCCCCGCTCGTGAAGGACGAACCAGACCAGCACGCCGACGCCGACCACGAACAGCCCCACGACCCCCGCCCACGCGACCGGGCCGAGTGCGAGCTCACCGATGAGCCGCATCCATGCCAGTGCGCCGGTGACCAGTAGCAGACCCCACGCGAGCAGGACGACGCCCCACGTGTCGAGGCGGCGCTCGCCGCTCGGCGTCGACTCGGGTACGAAGACCCAGATGACGACCGCGATGAGCGAGACCGCGACGGCGGGCACCATGAGGGTGAGGCCGAGATCGTCCGTCGCCGCGTAGATGCGACCCGCCGCGAGGGCGCCCATGATGGCGCCGGCTTCGAGCCCCACGACCAGCAGGCCGGCGGCGCGCCGAGTCATCGAGACGCCGCGGTTCTGCTGCCGCCCGCGTTCGAAGATCAGCGCGATCTCGAGCGGGAGCCACACGACGTAGAAGCCCTGCAGCGACCAGAACAGGAGGAACGTCCAGAACGAGTCGGCGAAGACGAGACCCCACGAGGCGAGCGCGGTGAGGATCGCCGCGACGAGCAGGATGCGCTTGTGGCCGAACATGTCGCCGAGCTTCGCGAGGATCGGCACGACGAGGGCGCTGAGCAGCAGCTGCCCCGCCTCGAACCAGTTGACGTCGGCGTCGCGGATCCCGAGCTGGATCACGATGTCGCTGAACAGGGGCACGTAGAACCCCTGCAGGATGCCGCTGACGATCTCGACGAGGATGAACCACCCGATGAGCCCGGCGGTGATCCCCGCGGCCGAGGAACGCAGCGCGGAGGAATGCAGGGCCGAGGAGCGCGCGGAGCCGGTCACGAGCGCGAGCCTAGCGCCGGAGGAGCCCGCGACCGCGAAGGCGCCCTCCCCGCAGGCCGTAGTCTGGGACCGCATGGACGAAGGGATGCCGGTGGCCGCCGAACGCGAGACGTTGACCTGGGACGATTTCGGCGGGGCGACCCGCGACCTCGCGCGATCCATCATCGCCGACGGGTTCGCTCCCGACATCGTCGTCGCCATCGCCCGCGGGGGACTGCTGCCCGCCGGAGCGATCGCCTACGGCTTGGGGGTGAAGAGCTGCGGTGCGTTGAACGTCGAGTTCTACACCGGCATCGGCACGGTGCTCGACGCCCCCGCGCTCCTGCCGCCCGACCTCGACCTCGGCGCCCTCCCCGGCAAGCGCGTGCTCCTCGTCGACGACGTCGCCGACAGCGGCCGCACCCTCGCGCTCGCCGTGAAGATGCTGCGGGAGGCCGGCGCCGACGTCCGCTCGGTGTGCATCTACACGAAGCCCGGGTCGATCGCGATGCCCGACTACTCGTGGCGCGAGACCGACCTCTGGATCGACTTCCCCTGGTCGTTCCGGGGAACCGTGGTCCAGGAGGACCAGGGGCTCCCCGCCGGCGCATGACCGCCCGCTCGCTCGACGACCTGGCCGCCGACGGTCTGCTCGACCCGGAATGGGCGCAGGCGCTCGGGCCCGTGGCATCCGAGATCGCGGCTCTCGGCGACCGCCTGCGCGCCGACGAGCGCGGCTACCTGCCCGAGGGACGCCACGTCCTGCGCGCCTTCGCGCAGCCGCTGTCGCGGGTGCGGGTGCTCATCGTCGGTCAGGACCCGTACCCCACCCCGGGGCATCCGATCGGCCTCTCGTTCGCCGTCGAGCGCCATGTGCGCCCGCTGCCGCGCAGCCTCGCCAACATCTACGCCGAGCTCTCGGCCGATCTCGGCATCCCGCCGGCGTCGCACGGCGACCTGTCGGCGTGGACCGAGCAGGGCGTCCTGCTCCTCAACCGCGTCCTCACCGTCGCGCCCGGCGAGGCGGGCTCCCACCGCGGCTGGGGGTGGGAACGCGTCACCGAGCACGCGATCCGCACCCTCGTCGCGCGGTCCGGTCCGCTCGTCGCGGTGCTGTGGGGGAGGGATGCCGCAGGCCTCATCCCCATGCTCGGCGACACCCCGCGCGTCGAGTCGGCGCATCCGTCCCCCCTCTCGGCGCGGCGCGGCTTCTTCGGGTCGCGGCCGTTCTCCCGGGTGAACGCGCTGCTCGAGGCGCAGGGGGCGGCCCCCGTCGACTGGCGACTGCCCGACTGACGGGACGGGCCGGCGGTGAGCCGTATGCTGGCGGCATGCTGGAGGACGAGTACGAGCGCGATCGTCGTCGCCTGCCCCGTCACCTCCGCCGCCGGCCCGAGCCCGAGCGCGAGTTCTCCTTCGAGCTGCGCCCCGCCGTGCGCACCGACATGCCGGACGTCCGTGAGATCTACAACTACTACGTCACCAACTCGGTCGTGACCTTCGACGAGAAGCGCTGGACGCACGCGCAGTGGGTGGAGAAGTTCGACCACCTGACGAAGCTCGGGCTGCCGTTCCTCGTCGCCGTCTCGCCGACCGGGCAGATCCTCGGCTACGGCCTGGTCTCGCCGTGGACGGGCAAGAGCGGCTTCCGCTACACGGTCGAGAACTCGATCTACCTGGGTCAGGCTGCCACCGGCAAGGGACTCGGCACGGCGCTGCTGCAGGCCCTCATCGCCGCGTGCGAGGAGAAGGGCATCCGCGAGATGGTCGCCGTCATCAGCGACAAGGGGGCCGAGGGCTCGCTCGCCCTGCACGAGCGGCTCGGTTTCGTCGAGGTGGGCCGGATGGGCCGCGTCGGGTACAAGTTCGGGCGATCGCTCGGCACGATCTACCTGCAGAAGCACCTGAAGCCGAAGAAGAAGGAATCGATCCTGTCGCGCATCCGCGCGCGCTGAGTCAGGGCGCCGGCACCGTCGCGCCGTCGGCCTGCACCCGGTCGATCAGGTCGCGCCAGGGCCCGGCGGCGTCGCCGTCGCCGAGCGACGCACGGCGGTCGCACGAGCCTCCGGCCACGGCGACCTCCCACGAGAACCGGTCGGCGCCGGGAGCGGATGCGGGTGGCTCCTCCCACGGGCACGCGTCGATGAGCGGCATCCACCCGTCCGTCTCCTCGGGAGCGACCTCGACGCGCCACGCCCGGCGCAGCCCCGCGAAGCCGCCGGTGCGCACCACGACGATCGTCATCGGGTCAGCGGGTTCGGGCATCCTCCACGACTCCGACGCTCGCCCACGCGGTGCGGACGGCGACGGCCTCCTCCGAGTCCTCACCGTACTCCCGCGCCGCGGTGTCCGCGGTCGCCGTCGCGAACTGCGCGAAGGTGGCGGTGGGGCTGAGGGAACCCGCGGTGAGGGTGAGGTACCAGATGCGTCCCGCGCGCTCCCAGGCGTAGCCGCCGAGCGCCGTGGCGACGAGGTGGAAGGCCTTGTTCGGGATGCCGGAGTTGATGTGCACGCCGCCGTTGTCGCCCGAGGTCTCGACGAAGTCGCGCATGTGCGAAGGCTGCGGGTCCTTGCCGAGCACGTCGTCGTCGTAGGCGGTGCCCGGGGCGGCGAGCGAGCGCAGCGCCGATCCGGCGACGGCGTCGGTGAAGATCTCGGCGCCGACGAGCCAGGTCGCGGCATCCGCCGTCTGACCGCGGTGATGCTGGTCGGTGAGCGCGCCGAAGACGTCGGCGATCGATTCGTTGAGCGCGCCGGACTGCCCCGAGTAGTCGAGGCCGCCGGCGCTCTCGATGACGCCGTGCCCCAGCTCGTGCGCGATGACGCTGAGGGAACGGGTGAACCCGGCGAACACCTCGCCGTCGCCGTCGCCGAACACCATGCGCTCGCCGTCCCAGAACGCGTTGTCGTAGGCCCGGCCGTAGTGCACGGTGGCGGCGAGAGCGCCGCTGCGGCCGTCGAGACCGACCCGCTCGAAGGCGTCCCAGAAGAAGCTGAAGGTCGCGCCGAGCCCGTCGTACGCCTCGTCGACGGCCGCGTCGCCGGTGGGGGCGGCGCCCTCGGCGCGGGCGGGGGCGCCCGGCAGCTCCTCGCGGTTTCGCGCGTCGGAGATCAGCCGGTCGGGGTCGGGCGCCGCCGAGACGACGAGGGCGTCGCCGTCGACCGACAGGTCGAGGTGCGCGCGCATCGGCGCGTACGCCCGCGGGACGGCGAGGGTCGCGCGTGCGGCGGCGACGGCGTGCGGGAATCGTTCGGCCGGAGCGGCCGCGAGACGGGCGAGCAGGTACGGCGGGACGATGGCGTGCATGCCGCCACGCTAGTGCCCGGCGCCGACACCCGGGCCGTCTCTCAGCGCTCGCGCGGGTCGATGACGGGGATCGACGCGAGCAGGCGACGGGTGTAGGCGACCTGCGGATCGAGCAGGACCTTCTCGGTCGGGCCCTCCTCGACGACACGGCCCTCGGTCATGACGACGACGTCGTCGCAGAGGTTCTGCACCACGCCGATGTCGTGCGAGACCATCACCAGGGTCAGGCCGTCCCGCTGCCGCAGGCCCCGGATGAGGTCGAGGATCTGCGCCCGGACGGTCACGTCGAGCGCCGACAGCGGCTCGTCGCCGACGAGGACGTCGGGACGGTGCACGAGGGCGCGGGCGAGGGCGATGCGCTGGCGCTGCCCACCCGAGAACTCGTGGGGGAACCGCTCCGCGGTGTCGGCGGGCAGGCCGACGTCGTCCAGCACCTCCCGCACGCGTGCGCGGTGGTCGCCCGGGATCTCGAGCGCCGACAGCGGCTCGCCGACGATGCGTCCGACGCTCATCCGCGGGTCGAGCGACCCGTACGGGTCCTGGAAGACGATGCCGGTCCGGCGTCGCAGCCAGTGCAGGGCGCGAGCGGGTGCGCTCCCGTCGACGGGACGCCCGTCGAACTCGACGGTGCCGGCGGTCGCCGTGTCGAGGCCGAGCAGCAGGCGCACCAGCGTGGACTTGCCCGAGCCGGACTCGCCGATGATGCCGAGGGCGCTGTGGGCGCGGACGTCGACGTCCACGTCGTCGAGCGCCGTCGTCCACCGTTTCGGTGCGAAGGCGCCGGCCCGCGGCATCCGGTACCGCCGCGTGAGTCCGCGCGCACGGATCAGTTCGCTCATGCGTCCCCCCTCGGTCGCCACAGGGTCGCCGTCGCGTCCCGCAGCAGGGCCTGCGTGACGGGGGAGGCGGGGGAGTGCAGCAGCGTGCGCAGCGGTCCCTGCTCGACGACGCGTCCGGTGTCGAGGACGACGGCGTCCGTCGCGATCTGCGAGAGCACCGCGAGGTCGTGCGTGATGAACACGAGCGACATCCCGTCCTCGTCGACGAGCTGGTGCAGCAGGTCGAGGATCTCGGCCTGGATCGTCACGTCGAGCGCCGTCGTGGGCTCGTCGGCGATGAGCAGACGCGGCCGGCAGGCGAGGGCCATGGCGATCGCGACGCGCTGACGCTGCCCGCCCGAGAGCTGGTGCGGGTAGCGGCGGACTATCGACTCCGGGTCGGGCAGGCGCACCCGGCGCGCCTCCTCGACCGCCCGCGCCCACGCGTCGGCGCGGGAGACGCCCCGATGGTGGATGCGGATCGACTCGGCGATCTGTCGCCCCACCGTGCGGATCGGGTTGAGCGCCGTCTGGGGCTCCTGGAACACCATGCCGATCTCGTCCCCGCGCAGCTGCGCGAGGTCGCGGTCCCGCATCCCGACGAGCTCCCGCCCGTCCCAGCGGATGCTGCCGCTGACCTCCGCGCCGTCGGGGAGGAGTCCGAGGATCGCAAGCGCCGTGAGGGACTTGCCCGACCCCGACTCGCCGATGAGGCCGACGCGGTCGCCGTCGCCCACCTCGAGGTCGATGCCGTCGACGACGCGGCGACCGCCGACGTCGATCGTGAGTCCCGCCACCGAGAGCGTCATGCCGTCACCGCCGCGGGGGGTTCCGCGCCGACCGGGCCGACACGGCGCGACAGCGTGGGGTCGGTGGCGTCGCGCAGGGCGTCGCCGAGGATGTTGAAACCGAGCACAGTCAGGGTGATCGCGAGCCCCGGCCACACCACCGAGAGGGGATGGACGCTGATGAACCGCTGCAGGTCGGCCAGCAGCAGCCCCCACGACGGCTCCGTCACGGGGGCGCCGAACCCGAGGTAGGACAGTCCCGCCTCGGCGAGGACGGCGACGGCCATGCCCCAGGACAGCTGCACGATGAACACCGGCGCGACGTTGGGCAGCAGGTGGCGCCACAGGTTCTGCCAGGGGGTCATGCCCGAGGCGCGGCCGGCGAGCACGAAGTCGCTGTGCAGCACCCGGCGGAGTTCGGGTCGGGTCACCCGGGCGATGTTGACCCCGAACCCGATGCCGACCGAGACGACGACCACGAGGAGCGAGCCGCCCCACACGGCCGAGATCATCATCGCGATGAGCAGCACGGGGAAGGCGATGAGGACGTCGACGAGCACCGTGACGGCCTCGCGGACGGGCCGCGGGGTGAGCGCCCCGAGAGCCGCGAGCACGAGCCCGATGACGGTCGCGATGACGCCGGCGCCGACGGCGACGAGGACCGTCGTGCGCGCGCCGGCCATCAGCAGGCTGAGGATGTCGCGGCCCGAACCGTCGGTGCCGAGCAGGTGCGCGGCATCCGGTCCGGACCACCGGTTCGCGATGTCGACGCGCTGCGGATCGAACGGCGTCCAGACCAGCGAGACGGCGGCGACGACGAGGATGACGAGAACGACGACGACGCCGAACCGTCCCGTGCCCGACCCCCAGAGCCGCTGCGCCCACGTGAACCGCCGCATCACTCGGCCTCTCGCTGACGCGGATCGAGGAGGCGGTGAACGAGGTCGACCGCGAAACCGATGACGAGGACGAGCCCGGTGAGCACGAGCAGCTCGCCTTGCACCTTCACGAGGTCCCGGTTGCCGGTGTCTTCCACGAGCATGCGGCCGATGCCGGGGAGGCTGAAGAGCTGCTCGATCACGACGGCGCCGACCATGATGCCGGCGACCTGGACGCCCAGCACGGTGACGACCGACAGGCCGACGCTCGGCAGGCCGTGCCGCAGGAGCGCCTGCGTACGGGTGAGTCCCTTCGCGGCTGCCGTCCGCACGAAGTCCTGCCCCATCGCCTGCAGGGTCGCCGAGCGCACGAACCGGAGCAGGACCGCGCCCTCGACGACGCCGATCGTGAGGGCCGGCAGGAGCAGGGCGCGGACGGCCGCGCCGGGGTCGGACCACCCGGCCCGCGGGAAGCCCTGGGCGGGCAGCCAGCCGAGCGACACGGCGAAGACGACGACGAGCATCATCCCCGCCCACACGACCGGGACGGCGGCGAGGGCCTGCGCGCCGACCGAGACGAGGACGCCGTCCGGTCGGCGGCGCCGGACCGCGGCGTGCACGCCGAACGGGACGGCGACGAGCAGGGCGATGACGAAGGAGAGGATGCCGAGGGGCACCGTGACCTCCGCCTTCTGCAGCAGCTCCGAGGCCACCGGTGTGCCGGTCAGTTGCGAACGTCCCAGGTCGCCCGTGAGGATGCCCGCGATCCAGTCGCCGTACTGCACGGGCAGGGGCCGGTCGAGTCCCAGGCGCTCGCGGATCCCCGCGATCTGCTCGGGGGTGGAGTTGACGCCCGCGATCAGCTGCGCGACGTCACCGGGGAGGATGCGCAGGGTCGTGAAGATCAGCGCACTGGCGACGAACAGGCCCAGCACCAGCAGGGCCAGTCGCGTCAGCGCGTAACGGATCACCCCTCGCTCTTGGCCAGTTCTGCGACGTTCAGTCGCTCGTTGACGTTGATCGTCGGCATCCCGCTCACGTTCGAGCCGACCGCGACGACGGACGCACCGTTGTAGAGCCAGTCGGCGGCGTCGTCCTCGGACACGATGCGCGCGGCCTGCTTCAGGAGGTCAGCGGCGGCGGCGTCGTCCGTCGCGGCGACCGACTGCGCGTACAGCGCCTGTACCTCGGGGTTGTCGTAGGTGAAGTAGTAGTCGGGGTTCGCCCAGTTCTCGAAGTCGCGCGCCTCGGTGTGCAGCACGAAGCTCAGCTCGTAGTCCTTGTTGACGTACACGTCATTGATCCACGCCGGGAACTCGACGGGGTTCACCTGGAGGGTGATCCCCACGTCGCGCAGGTTGGAGACGAGGATCTGCGGGACCGTGGTGCCGTACGCCGAGGGGATCGTGAGCGTGAGGGTGAGGTCCTCGGCGCCCGCCTCGGCGAGCAGGGCGCGCGCGGCCTCCGGGTCGAACGGGGCGACGTCGGCGAGGTCCTCGTAGCCCGGGTCGAGCGACGGGATCGGGCCGTACATCGTCGTGCCGGCGCCGAGCGCCTCGACGATCGACGCCTTGTCGACCGCCTGGCGGATCGCCTGGCGCACGCGGTCGTCGGCGAGCGGACCGGAGGTCTGGTTGAACGCGAGCGTGCCCTTGTCCGTGGACTCGCCGATCTCGAGCGAGAAGTCGCCGTTCGCCTCGATCTGGTCCTTCAGGTTCGCGTCGAACCCGGTGAGCACGTCGAACTCGCCGGCCAGCGCGCCGCTGAGGGCGGCCTGGTTGTCGCCCACATAGGAGAAGACGACCTCGGCCGCGGCGGCCGGGGTGCCCCAGTAGTCGGCGAAGCGCTCGAAGACGATGCTGTCGCCCTCGCGCCATTCGGTGAGACGGAAGGGGCCGGTGCCGTTCGCCGCGGTCTTGCGGTCGATCGTGTCGCCCTCCTTCAGGACGAGCCCGGCGCGACCGGTGAGGCTCCACAGGAGCGTCGAGTCGGGCGCCTTCAGCGTGAGCGTCACGTTCTGCCCCTCGGCGGCGATGTCCGCGACGTTCGCGAGCCGCGCGGAGTCGCGGAAGGTCGGGGTGTCGCGCACCTGCGTCAGCGACCACACGACGTCCTGGGGAGTGAGCGGCTGACCGTCGTGGAAGGTGACGCCTTCGCGCACCGTGAAGGTGTAGGTCAGCTTGTCGTCGGAGACCTCGTAGTCGCTCGCGAGCGCCGGGACGATCTCCTGGTCGGGGGTGCGGGCGACGAGGCCCTGGTAGACGTTGTCGACGAGGATCTGGTCGAGGGCCGAACCGGCCGTCTCGCGGATGTCGAGGTTGCCCGGCTCGAGCACGAGACGCACGTTGACGGATGCGTCGGGGTCGGGGGTGCCTGCCGAGGCGGAGGGACCGGGCTGGGAGCCGGTGCAGCCGGACAGGAGCAGGGCGCCGGCAGCGACGAGCGCGGCGGCGGCCAGGGCGGTGCGGCGAAGCATGTGCGTGGGGGATCCTTTCGGCACGATGGGGGTCGTCACTGCGGCCGCGCCATCGGAGTGCTCGGGTGCGCGTTACAGCCTAGAGTCCCGCGCGCGCAGTTCGGTCACCGGCCGTCATGTGCCGCGCGCACGGCCGCGGCGAGCTCGACGGGGCGCTCCTCCTGCACGTTGTGCCCCGACTCCAGCTCGATGTGGCGGGCGGTCGGCATCCGCTCCCGGAACTCGCGCCGGTCCGCCTCGGTGAGGAAGCCCCGCGTGCCGGTGACGAGGGTGACGGGGGCGGTGACCGCGGCGAGGTGTTGCCATCCCGCGGCGGAGAGGACACCGGCATCCGCCCGCTGCGCGGCGTCGACCCCTGCGGCGGCCCCCGGGTCCGCCGCGAGCCGGTTCGCGAGGTGCGCGTAGTGGTGCTTCCACTCGACGCGGCCGTCGGGGCGGATGCGGGAGCTCAGCGACACCCCTCGCGTGGCCGCCTCGCGCGAGCCGCCGAGACCGAACGAGAGCGCGCGGTCGACGAGCTCGTCGCGGCTCGCCCAGTCGGTGGGACCGGCGAAGAAGGCGCGGATCGAGGCGGCGGCGCCGTTCGGGTCGATGCCGGGGGAGATGTCGACGAGGACGAGGGCCGCGACGAACTCGGGATGCCGCGCCGCGAGGGCCGCGGCGGTGAGCCCGCCGAGCGAGTGCCCCACGAGGGTCTGCGGGCGGCCGTCGGTCCAGGCGGTGACGGCGGGCGCGATGTCGGCGGCGAGGGTGACACCGGTGTACTGCGCGTCGCTGCGCCACGACGAGTCGCCGTGCCCCGGCAGGTCCAGGACGAGCGTCGGGAGACCGGCGGCGAGGACCGTCGTGTCCCACGTGTGGGCGTTCAGTCCGGCGCCATGGAGGAACGTGACCTCGGGCGCGAGGCCCGGGTCGCCGAACCGCAGGGCGCTCACCGTCCGTCCGTCCGGCAGCCGGTGCGTCAGGCGGCGCACCGGCGGGACGGGGACCCCGAGGGCGTCGCCCTGCGCGGGGAGGTAGGAGAACTCGTCGAACGCGTCGTCGCTCACGTTCCTCATTGTCGCCGATCCCCGGTGGCGGGGACGCGGCTACGGTGGACGGCATGAGCGATCCCCACCGCGTGCACCTGGCCCGCGCGAGCCGGCCGGCCTACGACGCCCTCGAGGCGTTCGCCAAGACCGTCGGCGACCTCGCCGCCGAGGCGGGGATCGACGCCCGCCTGCGGGAGATCGCCCTCATCCATTCCTCGCAGCTGAACGGATGCGCCTACTGCGTGCGCGTGCACGCCGACCGCGCCGCCAAGGCGGGGCTCACGATGGACGTCGTCGCGCAGATCGCCGTCTGGCGCGAATCGGGCGTCTTCACCGAGCGGGAGCGCGCGGCGCTCGAGCTCACGGAAGCCTACGTCTTCATCCACGAGGAGGGCGTCCCCGACGAGGTCTACGACCGGGTCGGCGGCATCCTCTCCGAGGAGGAGTACGTCGCGCTCAGCTGGCTGCTCGTCTCGATCAACGCCTTCAACCGCATCGCGATCGCGGGACGCTACCCCGTGCCCGAGCGCCCGGCGCCGCCGACACCGTGACGGTCCACGACGTCCCCGGCGTCTTCAACGTCCGCGACGTCGGCGGGCTGCCCGCGGACGGCGGCCGCACGAGGGACGGCGTCCTGTTCCGGTCGGGGCACCTGGCGCGGCTGACCTCGGAGGGCCGCGAGCGGCTCGCGGCGTTCGGCGTCCGTCGCATCGTCGACCTCCGCGACGAGCAGGAGCGGCGCGACGAACCGTCCCGCATCGACGGCCTCGGCGTCGAGACCGTGTGCCTGCCGATGTTCGCCGGGTCGGCCGCCTCGTTCTTCGACGACGACCTCTCGCTCGACGACCTGTACCGGGCGCTCGTCGACGGTTCCGCGTCCCGGCTGGTCGAGGTGGTGCGCGCCGTGCTGGCGGCGCAGCCGGTGCTCGTCCACTGCACGGTCGGCAAGGACCGCACCGGGCTGTCGGTCGCCCTCGTCCTCGCCGCCGCGGGGGTCGACGAGGACGCCGTCGTCGCCGACTACGCGCGCACCGAGCACCTGCTGCCGGTGGCCCGCAACGACGCCGTCCTGCGCTTCCTCCGCGCCCGCTACCCGCACGCGCGACACCTCGAGGACCTCGCGACGCGCTCGCCGGCAGAGGCGATGCGCGCCGTCTTCGAGGACCTGCGGCTGCGCTACGGCGGTCCGGTCGACTACCTGCGGGCGTACGGACTGCGCGACGACGAGATCGCCGAGCTCCGCCGCATCCTCATCGCGTGACGCCCCTCTGCGGCGCGGCACGTAGCGGCCGTCCTCCAGCCCCGCCTCGATCTCGAACCGGTTGGTGAGGGGGTCGCGGCCGGCGAACAGGTACAGCAGCGGCATGAGCATGCCGTAGCGCCGCCACTGCTCCCGGTGCACCGCCTCGTGGGCGAGCAGCCGGTCGTCGATGGGGCCCGTGCCCGTGAGGAAGCAGCCGCCGACGCAGACGCCGCCGCGTCCGAACGTCGCCTCGGGCATGCCGCGGAACACCCAGAGTCCGCTGCGGCGTTCGACCCGCCCCGTCGACCAGAGCGATCCCCACACGAATCCGAAGGCGGTGCCGGCCAGGTATCCGAGGCGGCTGAGGGGGGACTCGAGCAGGATGCCGGGGATCCACCGGTCCCACCGTCGCCCGCGGTCGAGGGCACGCTCCGCGCGCTGCTCCCATCCGGGCGGAGGGAGCGGACTCACGCGAGGGCGCCCAGCAGGCGGAGGATCGTGCCGAGGTCCTCGACCGCGGCGTCCCGGCTCGCCGGGGCGAAACCCGCGACGGAGGCGCCGACCAGCGGCATCCGCTCTCGCAGTCGTCCGATCGCGGCGACGACCTGGGCGGGCTGGGCGCCGAACGGCACCGGTTCGAGCACGCCCGTGATCGTGGCCGGGTCGAGGACGTCGAGGTCGACGTGGACGTACACCGCGTCGGCGCCGGTCGCGGCGACGGCGTCCGCGAGGGCCGCGGGGTCGGCGAGGGCGTCGGCGGTGAGCATCGTGACCGGCGAGGAGTCGAGCACGTCGGCCTCGCCGTCGTCCAGCGCGCGCGCCCCGACGAGGACGGTGCGCGAGGCGGCGGCGGGAGGCGCGTTCGTGAACGGGCCCGGCGCGATCGCGGCGCGCAGGGCCATGCCGGCGAGGGCGCCCGAGGGCGAGGACGCGGGGGTGTGCAGGTCGCCGTGCGCGTCGAACCAGACGACGGCGAGGGAAGGATGCCGCGCGGCCGCGGCCGCGATCCCGGGCACCGCGACGGCGCAGTCGCCGCCCACGACGACGGCGGGCTCGTCGGCGCCGTCGAGCGCTTCGGCGATCGCATCGCGCACGCGGGTGAGGGTGCTGAACCGACGGATGCCGGTGCCGAGCGCCTCACCTGCTTCGGCGGGGACCTCGATCCGCGTGAGCGCGGACCGGGGGAGGTCGTCGGCGATCGCCTCGGCGCCGTCGATGAGGCGCATCGCGCGGGCGGACGGCGAGCCCTGCCACTGCGGGGCGACGACGAAACGGGTCATGGACACCTCCGGGGAGCAGGACGGCGCCGGACCCGAGGGCCCGGCGCCGTCCGTGCGGATGGGTTTACTGCTCGATCGCGCCGGCGTTGCCGCCGGTCTTGAGCGCGGCCAGGCGCGCCTCGACCTCGGTCAGCTCGCCGATGTCCTCGAGCTGGTTGAACTGCGCGTCGATCGACGACGCCGCGATCTCGGCCTTGCCGGCGGCGAGGGCCTCCTGGCGACGGACCTTGTCCTCGAAGCGGCCGAGCTCGCTCGTCGGGTCGAGCACGTCGATCGACTTGACGGCGTCGTGCACCTTGTTCTGCGCCTCGGCGGTCTTGGCGCGCGCCAGCAGCTCGGAGCGCTTCGAGCGCAGCTGGTCGAGCTTCTGCTTCATGCCGTTGAGGCCGTCCTTGAGCTTCTCGACGACCTCGGTCTGCGCGGCGATCGAGGGGGCGATGGCGCGGGCCTCGTTCTCCTCGCTGATCTGGCGCTGCAGGGCGATCTTGGCGAGGTTGTCGAACTTGTCGGCATCCGTCGTGTTCCCGGCGGCGCGCAGCTCGTCGGCCTTGCGGCTGGCGGCGATGGCCTTGTTGCCCCACTCGGCGGCGGCCTTGACGTCCTCATCGTGGTCGCGCTCGAGCAGACGCAGGTTGCCGATGGTCTCGGCGATGGCCGTCTCGGCGTCGGCGATGTTGTTCGTGTAGTCGCGGACGAGCTGGTCGAGCATCTTCTGCGGGTCCTCGGCGGAGTCGAGGAGGGCGTTGATGTTCGCCTTCACCAGAGTCGAGATGCGGCCGAAGATGGACTGCTTTGCCATCGTGTTTCCTTTCCTAGCGGGAGGTCGTGAGGTCGAGGTCGGTGGGGAGGTCGTGGCCCTGCGGCGTCGGAAGATCAGAAGCGACCGCCTCCTCTGCGGGATCGGGAGCCGCCGCTGGAGCGTCCGATGGATCCGCCGCTGCGCCGGGAGGAGCCGCCGCCGAACCCGCCGAACCCGCCGGAGGAGCGACGGGACCCGCCGCCGCTGAGGAGGGATCCCATGATGATGCCGCCCAGCATGCCGCCGAAGTCGCCTCCGCCGCCAGCGTTTCCGCCGCCGGCGAACGACCCCACGTCGCTCTGCGCGCGCCGTGTCGCCTCCTCCGCCAGGCTCGCGGCGCGCTGCGCCAGGGCGAGCGCCCGTTCCGGGTCGCCGTCCTGCGCCTGCGTGGCCTGCACCAGCGTGGCTCCGGCCTCGGCGAGCCGGGTGCGCGCGGTCGCTCCCACGGCGCCGCGACGGGCGGTGATGAAGTCCTCCGCGGCGGAGATCTGCGCCCTCGCCTGCAGCAGGGTCTGCGAGAGCACGCTGCGAGCGCGGTCGGCGCGCTGCTGCGCCTCGCGGACCTGGCCGAGCGCGCCGTCGATCGCGGTGTTCGCGCGCTCGAGCAGGGTGAGGGCCGCGAGCGGGTCGCGGTGAGCGCCCGTGAGATCCTCGCGCGCCGCGTCGAGGTTCTGCCGGGTGGCGGCGATGACGGGGGCGAGGCGGGCGTCGGGATCGGGTGTCGCCGCCGCGGCCGCGAGATCCGCTTCGAGCTCGGTGACGAGGGCGGCGCCGTCGCGTTCCGCGGCCTCGACGTCGGCGGCGAGCTTCGTGATCGCGTCCTGCAGCTGGGCCGCCTGCGCGACGGCCTGCTCGGCCGCACGGATGCCGACGGCCGCCGCAGCGCCGTCGCCCGCCGCGACCTCGCGCTGCGCCTCGGCGAGCCGTGCGTCGGCGAAGGTCAGCCGATCGCGCGCCTGCTCGGGGTTGTCGGCGACGGCGCTCAGCGCCTCCGCGCGGTAGGCGGCGCGGAGCTGCGTCAGGCGGGCGTCCGATTCCGCGGCCCGCGCGCCGACCTCGGCGCGGCGCTGCTGCACGCGGGCGAGCGCCTCGGGGGCGTTCGCGGAGAGGTCCCGCAGGGCTTCGAACGCGCCCGCCTTCTCGGCCAGGGCCGCTTCGGCGGCGCGCGAGCGCTCGAGGATCTCCTCGTACCAGGCGCGGCGCTGCTCGGGGGAGTCGGGCGTCTCGTCATCCATCTTCTGCTGCAGGGCGAACGCCTGCTGCAGCGAGGCGCGCGCCGCGGCGATCGCCTGCTCGAACTCGCCCGTCGCGGCATCCCCGAACTCCGCCTTCGCGAAGCCGAGCTCCTGCGTGCTCGTCGAGATGGCGTCGTCGGTGCGGACCAGGGCGGCGGCGGCCTGTCGCTCGAGCTCCTCCAGCGGGACCTGGGCCTTGCCGGATGCCGCACCCGCCCCGCGGCGTCGACGCCGCACGAGCGCCCACACGACGAGGGCCGCCAGCGCAGCCACGACGATCACCAAGACCCAGCCGAGTCCGCCGCCACCGCCCCCGGACCGGGCCTCCTGGAGCCCGTCGGCCGCGGCGGTGCCGGCGCCCGCCCAGTCGCGGTCGCTCAGGGCGGGGAGCACGCGTTCCTGCTCGATGCGTGCGACGGCGTCCGGGGAGATCGGGCCGCTCGAGTCGGCGGAGAGGTAGTACGCGCGCCCCTCGGTCGCGACCGCGAGGAGGTACTGGTTCGGACCGAGGTTGTTGCGTTCGGCGGTCGCGTCCGCCCAGTCCTCGGCGCTCGACGGATCGGTGAAGTTGTCGACGTAGACGACCCACAGGCCGAGGCCGGTGTCGTCCTGCAGCTGCGCGAGACGGGCGTCGAGGCGGGCTTCCTGCGCGTCCGTGAGGACGTCGGATGCGTCGAGCACACGGGTCTCGTCGAGGGTGACCGGCTCGGTCGCGGCGGCCGGTGCGGCGACGGCGGCGCCGAAGAGGACCGCGAGCGACACCGCCACGACGGGCGTCAGGCGGGATCGCATCGTCCAGACCTCCGGGAGTCGCTCGAGTGCGGTCGGAACCGCCTGTCGCGAGTCTATGCCGCGACCCGTATGCCTCGGTACCGGCATCCGACCGGAGCGCCTGTGCGTTCGCTCTGTGTTCCTCCTCTAGGCTTCCCGGTTCGGAGGTGCCGATGGACGACCGGTATGGAAGCGACGTGCTCGCCGCGGGATGGCGCGACAAGGGGCGGCCCACGGTGGCGACGGTCCCCGCCGAGCGGGGTCTCGTCGTCGAGGTCGCGCTGGACGACTTCGTGGGTGCCGTGACCGGCGTGACGGCGGGCCACGTCGAGCTCGAGGACCGGCACGGCCGTGTGCGGCTGTTCCCGATCGGCGGCGGGTTCCTCGTCGACGGTCGGCCCGTTCACCTCGTCCCGCCCCGCGCCGCAGCCCCCGGGGGACGGACCCGCACGGCATCCGGGTCCTTCGCAGACCCGCAGGCGCGGGCGCGCGTCGCCCGGGCCTCGCGCATCCTCGTCGAGGGTCGCCACGACGCCGAACTCGTCGAGAAGGTCTGGGGCGACGACCTCCGCATCGAGGGGGTCGTGGTCGAGTACCTGCAGGGAGTCGACCTGCTGGAGGATCTGCTCCGTGCCGAGCCGCCGAGTGCGGAGCGTCGCTACGGCGTGCTCGTCGACCACCTCGTCCCGGGGTCGAAGGAGACGCGCATCGCCGAGCAGATCCTGCGGGGTCCGCACGGACCGTTCCTGAAGATCGTCGGACATCCCCACATCGACGTCTGGCAGTGCGTGCTGCCGCGCGCGGTCGGCATCGCCGCCTGGCCGGAGGTGCCGCGGGGGATCGAGTGGAAGAAGGGCGTCAGCCGCGCCCTCGGCTGGCCGGCCGAGGACCAGACCGACATCGCCCACAACTGGCAGCGCATCCTCGGGTCCGTCACGACCTACCGCGACCTCGACCCCGCCCTCCTCGGCCGCGTCGAGGAACTCATCGACTTCGTGACCGCATGAGCGGGCGACGCAAGGGCCGGCCCGCGGGGGCGCGGGACACCGCGGGATACCCTGGTCGCATGCCCGACCCCGATGCGCCCGAGGCCGCGCCGCGCTTCCGTGACAAGCCGGTGTCGTTCGTGCGCCGCAGCGGCCGCATGAGCGATGCACAGGAGCGCGCGTGGGACGAGCTCTCGGGCACGTACCTGCTCGAGGTCGAGCGGGATGCCGCGGCCACCAGCATCCGCCCCGGTTCCACGATCGACCCCGCCGCCGAGTTCGGCCGCGCGGCCCGGCTCGTCGTCGAGATCGGCTCCGGGCAGGGGCACGCGATCGTGCACGCCGCGGCGGCCGACCCCGCCACCGACTTCATCGCCGTCGAGGTGTTCCGCGCCGGGCTCGCCCGCACGATGCTCGACGCCGACCGTGAGGGCGTGCGGAACCTGCGGCTCGTCGAGGCGAACGCGCCCGAAGTCCTCGAGCACCTGCTGCCCGAGGCATCCGTCGACGAGGTGTGGATCTTCTTCCCCGACCCGTGGCACAAGACCAAGCACAACAAGCGCCGGCTCATCGCCGACGGATTCCCCGCGCTCGCCGCCCGCGCGCTGCGGGACGGCGGGGTGCTGCGGCTCGCGACCGACTGGGAGGACTACGCGCTGCAGATGCGCGAGGTCCTCGCCGGCGCCGACGAGTTCGAGGCGACCTTCGACGGGGAGTGGGCGGCGCGGTTCGAGGGGCGCATCATGACCGCGTTCGAGCGCAAGGGCATCGCCAAGGGGCGCGACATCCGCGACCTGACGTACCGCCGCCGGCCGCGGACGCCGTGATGGTGCGCGCCCACGCAGGAGCACGTCCGCTCGTCGGTGTGCGCCTCGTGCCGGCGCTGCTCGTCTGCCTGGCGGCGCCGGCGTTCTTCGTGCTGCTGACGCCCTGGCTCGGGTGGATTCTGCTCGCCGCGGGGCTCGGAACCGCTGCGCTGCTCGATCGCGGGGGTGGTGGTGGTGAGGTCGTCTCGGTGGGGTCGACCCTCGAGTCGTCCACGCAGGTGGGCGTCGCCCGGACCCCGTCGCTCACGCGCGACCTCTCGCTCATCGCGATCGGGATGCTGATCGTCAGCGTCATCCCGTTGAAGGCCGAGCTCGACGACGCGGCGATGGTGCGCTTCACCCTGGCGCTGGGCGGCGCGGTCCTCGTGCCCTACCTCGTGTCGCGGTTCGTCTACCGGGACCATGCGATCCGGTTCCCCTGGCGCGGCGGGGGGCGGTGGACGCTCTGGCAGTGGGCCTGGCTGATCGCGGTGCTCGTGCTCGGCTGGCTGATCCTGCCGTTCTACTTCATCACGTCGGGCGTCTACGAGAACTGGCCCGTCGTGGACACCCCCGACCTCATCGCGCGCCTGTTCGTCGGTGTCGGCGCGGTCGGCATCTGGGACGAGCTGTTCTTCATCTGCACGTGCTTCGCCCTGCTGCGCCGTCACTTCGCGGATGCGGCGGCGAACGTGCTGCAGGCGATCGTGTTCGTCTCATTCCTGTGGGAGCTGGGATACCGCGCATGGGGTCCCGTGCTGACGATCCCGTTCGCGCTGCTGCAGGCCGTCATCTTCCTGCGGACGAAGTCGCTCGCCTACGTCGTGACGGTGCACCTGCTGTTCGATGCGGTGGTGTTCGGTGTGCTCGTCCACGCCCACAACCCGGGACTGCTCGACGCGGTCTTCCTCGTTCCGGCGCCCTGACCCGGGCCGTCAGGCGGGAGAAGCGGATGCCGTCGCGCGCGCCGACGTCGCGTGCGCGACACCCCAGACGACCAGGGCCATCGCCGCGACGGCGCTCGCCGCCATCAGCACGGCGCCGCCGGGGGCGTGATCGCCGCCGCCGATCATGAACGTGTCGGCGAGCGACATCCCGGGCCCGAACGAGGCCATGACGTACGCGGGCGCGCCGCCGACGATGATCGCGAGGTAGGAGGCGGCCACGGCGCGGGTCGAGGCGTGACGGACGATGAGGGCCGGGACCAGGACGAGGAGCGCGAGGCCGACACCGACCGCGGCGAACACCCAGGGGACGGGGGTGAACACGGTCTCGCCGCGGGCTGCCGCCGTCTCGCGGATCTCGTCGAGGGTGAGTCCGGGTGCGGCTGCCAACGGGTTCCAGACGGCGATCTGGAGGACGAACACGGCGGCGTACGCCGTGACGGCCACGGTCCCGAGGATCGCGAGGAGGGTGCGGAACGATCGCGGCGTCATGGCCCGAGCCTGGCACGGGTCGGGCGGCGGCGGTACCTCGGGTCGCGCATCCGATCGAGGGTGTCAAGCCCTGCAATCGCGTCGCGCCCCGGTGCGAGCCTGGCGGAAAGACGAAGGAGGGCCTCATGGCCGATGAGAAGGATCCGCACGCGACACTGATCGACCTGCTGCCGAAGTTCCGCTTCGCGATGGTCACCACGATGAACGAGGAGGGTGCCCACACGGCGCGGCCGTTGACGGTGCAGGATCGCGAGTTCGACGGCGACCTGTGGTTCATCGTCGGTCGTGACTCGTCCGTCGTCGCGCATGTCGCCGCCCGTCCTCAGGTCGGCGTCGCGCTGAGCACGAACGACGCGTGGGTGTCGATCGCGGGCAACGCCGAGGTGGTCGACGACCTCGCGCGATTGCGTGAGTACTGGTCGCCCGCGGTCGAGGCGTGGTTCCCCGACGGCCCCGAGGACCCGAACGTCACGATGCTGAAGATCGATGCGGTGTCGGGGGAGTACTGGAGCAGCCCGGGAGGGGTCGTCGCCTCGGTGGTCAGCCTCGTCAAGTCGAAGATCACGGGTGAGCCGTACGAGGGGCGCAACGCGACCGTCGACCTCTGAGCGTGCCCGGCGCATCGGGTCTGTCAAGGCCCTGAGCGGGACGAGGGCGGCTGCGTAGCGTCGCCGACACGTGACCGACAACGACCGGAAGGACTGCGATGAGCGACACGAACGGCTCGGACGAGCACAACACGCAGGGTGTCCCCGACGAGAGCGCTGACGCCGACACCGCGTCCGGCGGATCGCCCGACGAGAACCCGCCCGTCACGACGGACGAGGACGGAACCCCCATCGAGAACCCGTCGGGCGGCTGAGTCCGCCCGACGCAAGGCCTGCCGTCGCACGTGGATGTCCGTCTTCGTGCGACGGCAGTTCCGTGTGCGGGCATCGCTGAGCCGATGCGGATGCCGCGCCCCGCCACGCCTGGTGTCAGAACAGGGCGAGCAGGGACGCACCGAAGGTCACCAGGAGGGCGACGGGGACCACGAGCAGACCGATCGCCGCGATGCCGATGGCGACGATCGTGCCGAGCACCGACAGCACGGCCGCAGAGGCCGCGCCACCCGCGCGGGCGACGGAATGCGAGCGTGTGGAGAGGGTCGCGGTAGCCATACTCCGACGCTACGAACCGGCGCTCGCCGGCGCGTCCTTCGCAAGGGTGGCCGGGGTCATCCTCGGGGATGATGTCGGCCGTTAGAACGGTGGTGGTCCGGGTGGGTCGGTGGCGAAGGTGGGGATGCGGCGCTCGGGCCTCACGAGGTAGACCCGGCCGGCGGGTGAGGTCCATTCGAGTGCGCCGCCGGGTTTGGCTCTGACCTGCCAGTCGGAGTGGTGTTTGAGGGTGTGATGCCCGCGGCACAGCGGGGCGAGGTTGTCGGCGGCGGTGGTCCCGCCGTGGTGCCAGTCGATGGTGTGGTCGAGGTCGCACCCGTCGGCGGGGATCCCGCAGCCCGGTGCCATGCACCGGGCGGCCCGCCAGGTGACCAGCCGTCGCAGGTCGGCCGGGGGCCGGTACTGCTCGCGTCCGACGGAGAGGACGACTCCCGTCTCGGGATGGGTGAGCACCCGCATCCACCCGGATGCTGCTCCGCAGAGCTCGCGGGCGCTGTCGAGGGGGATCGGGCCGACGCCGTCGACCTGTGCGGCAGGGCCGTCGCCGGTGAGGAGGGTGAGGGCGGGGACGGTGACCGCGACGGTCGGCCGGATGCCGCGCGCGGTATCGGGCAACGCGTCGGTTTCGCCGTCGAGGAGGAGGTCTCCGAACACGTCGGCGCGTTTCTGATCCAGGGTGCGCTCGTCGTCGGCGGAGTGGAGGGTTTTCGCGATCGCGGTGAGCCGTCCGGCGATCGCGTGCGCTTCCACCGCCGGGAGGTGCGCGCTCAGCCACGCCATCCCATCCACCCCCGCATCCACCCGCACGTACCGGTGCGCGACCGCGGCGGCGTGCTGCTCAGCGAGGGTCGCTTCCTGCTCGCGGTCGACGATGCGTTTCATCGCCCGCCGGAACGGACCCGTCGGCAACTCCTCCGCGAGCGACAGAACCTCCGCAACCAGCCCCGCCGTCACGTCGTCGAGCTGATCCAAACCGTCGACGATGATCGTCGCGTGGGTGTCGGTGATGTCCGCACGGCTCATCGCCTCCCACACCTGCGGGTACCGACGCATCAGCGCGTGCCCGACACCCATCAACCGTCCCGCGGCGTGCTCGGTGATCCGCAACGCGGCTGCGACCTCGAGCCGCACCGCCCGTTCCACGAACGCGACCGGTTCCTCCCGACGGCGCGCGTCGGCGATCGCGTCATCCCACAACTCGACGATGCACGCGTACCGTTGCGCGGCATGCACGGTGGCCATATCCGCGCACATCACCACCCAGTCCAGGGTCGTCGGAATCCCTTCCGGGACCTCATCGCGACGATCGGCTGAACTGGACATAGCCCCAGACTAGAGGGGGGTTCCGACATCACTTCCGGCACGGTGTCACCCCCCCCGGCGTGGAAGGATCGGGGCATGCAGACGCCTCTGGGGATCGATGGGTTGGCCAACGCAAGAGACCTCGGTGGGCTCGAACGGATCGACGGTTCCCGCACGCCGGCCGGGGTCTTCATCCGGGCTGAGACGCTCGACCGTGTGACCGACGCCGGGTGGGATCGCCTCCGAGCGCATGGCTTGGGAACTATCGTCGACCTCCGCCGCCCGAGTGAACGAACGGCGTCCGTCCCCCGCGACATCGCCGTCCGGCACGTCGATCTCGACGGGAACGAACGGCACTTCTGCGAATCTCGGGGTGATGAACGGTGTTGAGTCGGGCCTCGAGAGAGTGGCCTCTGGCCGGCTCGATCGAGAAGGAAGGCGCGGGCTCGCTGCCCTGCGAGTGCGACCGTCCGTCGCGGTCGATGGATGCTCAGGGGACGACGCCTCGGCTTCTCCATCGGCTCTCGCGGACGAATGCGACGAGCGTTACGTCGGAGTCGGAAGGTCAGATCTAGGGGGCGTCCAAACGCCCCCGGGCCGGTCCCACCCCGGCCCCGGATGGCGAGGCCGGAAGAAGAGCGCGGCGGCGGTCACACGGCGGTCGGAATCACACGGTGGCGCCCGCGTGAACGCCACCCAATCTCGACTACGGCGCCGGCCTCGTCGACACCGCGAATGAGTAGATCGTCGCGGGCTCATCCGATGCCTGGATCGGTCCCGAACGGATCGGAACGGCATACCCGTCGCCCAGCCTCGACGGTGTGATCGTTCCCCCCGAGGGCTTGTCCGCTCGGTGACTCGCGGGTGAACACGAGGTGGCGATCACGGGACGGTCCGCGACCCGCCGATGTGCGGGAATGGACCCGGTCCTCAGGGAGGACCGGGTCCATCAAGCGCGGGAGCGCTGGTCCGTGTCGGGCGTCAGTCGCTGTCCAAGAGCTCGCGAATCTCTTTCACGGCGTCCCGCATGATGAGTTCGGTTGCGCCGTGACGCTTCAAGGATTCTCGAACCTCGGCGGACACATCGAGCTTTGAGCTGTAACCGCGTCGGAACGGGTACCCACGCACGTGCGCATCCGCGTCCTTGTCGTCGGGCACCAGCAGGTTGTAGCCCGCGAACCGAGGCCCTCGCTTCGGGACTCCATCGAGCGGAAGAACCTGATAGCCAGCAGTCGTCACGTCACCGACAGCGTCAACGAAACGGTCGGACACGAAACAGAACATCATGCCACCGTTCCAGAGCAAGTCGCCGAGCGCTCCGCCCTTATTGAGGGCCATCCAAACCGGCGGCAGGGATGACAGATCCACACCTTGATTCAGCGTCTCCTCGAGGTTGCGGCCGTCCGGGAGGACGTTGCAGGTCTCCTCGGTCCATCCTCGCCACCCCAGATCCGCCCACGCGTACTTCGAGCTGGACCTACCAACGAGTACGGTTCGCCCCTCGTAGCCGATGGCTTCCAACTCCTTCCTCCGTGACGTCAGCATCGCGGCGGATACTGCCTCAGCACAGCCGTACGTTTGTTGAGAATCGAAGCCTTGCTTGCAGTGTCGTTGCGATCGATCCATGTCTCCCAGGACTTGTTCACTGCGTGGGCCTTGCTCCTGTGGTCAGAGCGCTCCCACCAGATCAGGTATTTCGGGTGGTGAATAGCGTCACCACCCTTAAACCCACGCCGTACGAAGTACGGCTCAAACTTCACTGGCAGCGTGTGGTGCACGTCACACGATGACGGGTTGCGAGAAGTCCAGACAATGAAATTGTGACGCTTATTGCTGTCTCAATTACGCCCCCTGAAATTCGGTGAATGAAGCGCGCTCGTCCTTACCGAACCCCGAACGATTCGCTTCGGACCAGCAGATTGCGGTCGCTGGGTGAAGCATAGAACGCGTTCTCAAACCCGGCGGACACCGGGCGTCGCTGAGGAAGCCGCGGGAGCGCTGGTTCGTGTCGGGCGTCAGTCGCTGTCCAAGAGCTCGCGAATCTCTTTCACGGCGTCCCGCATGATGAGTTCGGTTGCGCCGTGACGCTTCAAGGATTCTCGAACCTCGGCGGACACATCGAGCTTTGAGCTGTAACCGCGTCGGAACGGGTACCCACGCACGTGCGCATCCGCGTCCTTGTCGTCGGGCACCAGCAGGTTGTAGCCCGCGAACCGAGGCCCTCGCTTCGGGACTCCATCGAGCGGAAGAACCTGATAGCCAGCAGTCGTCACGTCACCGACAGCGTCAACGAAACGGTCGGACATCACTCTCCAATCGTCGAGTGTTCACTTTTCAAGCGCCGCTACTGTCCAGTTTTCGAGCGCCGTCGACACCGCTGCGGTCGACAGGCAAAATGGATCGTCGGATCTTGTCGCGAACGATCGCCGAAGCGGGACCGCTGCAGACGCTGACGGCCGAGGAACTACGCCTCGACACCCAACCGGTCACCATCGATCCTCGACCGAGGCCGGGACGTGCCTGGCTGCGGTTCGGCTCGACGCCGGTGCTCGTGGACGTCGAAGTGTGCCGGTGGACAGACGATGCCTGCGCGGTGCGGTTTCGCGTCGACGACAAGGAGTACCGGACGTGGGTGTGGGCGTCGGCGGTACTCTCCCCCGACCGCGCCTGACTGCCCGGTGCTCGATGAGCTACCGAGGCGTCAGGTGTAAGGCGCTTTGAGTCGACCGTGCAGCACGTACTGTTTCGGACGGATCTGGGAGAGCGCCAGCTTGCGCGGCGTCTGACCACCCGGGAGGGTCAGCCGAACACGTCCGACTGCCGTGGCCTCTGGGTTGAGCTCCAGACGGCGACCCTCCCACTCCCAGTTGTCGTCAACCTCGACGACGGCACGGTAGCGGGCACGCTCAGTCTTGACCTGCGCGGCCGCCGAGAGAATCGGAACACAACGCGGCCTCCGCGTCGGGTTCGACGCGACGAATGGAATCTCCCAGTCCGCGTCGACCACGCGGTCGTCCACCAGGACGGGCGCCATCACTTCCAGCTTCACACCTTCGAGCGAGGTGGGCAGGCTGCGCCGACTAAATCCTCGAACCCCCCACACGAACACGAAGAGCAGGACCACGAACGCAACGAGATTGATGATCCAACTTGTCGAACCCCACTCAGCCATGACGCGCCTCCATCCGCTTCTGGTGCCTGCCGGCCGCGCGGTAGACGCTGCTGCGCGACGTGTTGAATAGCGTGGCGATCTCTGCCGGAGTCATCTCGTTGTCCGCGAGGTGCCTGGCGATCGCCGCATCCTTCTCGGGCGACAAGCTCGGCTGCCGGCCTTTCAACTTCGCCCGGACCGCGGGGCGCGCCATCGCCTCCTGGGTCCGAAGACTGATCCATCCGCCCTCAGCCTCGGCCATGCCGGCGAGGAAAGTGAGAAACAGCTTCGACCACGGGTCGCGAGGGTCGTACGTGGTGCGCCCCATCTGAAAAATCACGCCCCGTTCGGTGAGCTCACGAACCTGCCGGAGCGTCTCTTCCGCGTTCCGCGCGAACCGGTCCAGCCGTGGGACGACGAGAGTATCCCCCTCTCGCACCGCGGCCATCGCTTCACGCAGCCCCGAACGCTCGAGGTTCTTACCCGTAAACCCCTCGTCGGTGTAGATCCGGTCGGGGGCAACACCTAGCTCGAGCAGGGCGAGGCGCTGCGTCTCGACGTCCTGGGCGATAGTGGACACCCGCGCGTAGCCAACGATCATCTGACCTTCCTCGTCGTCCCATATAGGGAACCGTCAGCGGGATTCCTTACGAACACGCTATATGGGACAAGGACGGGCAGTGGGGAACTCCGTTGTACTACCTGGACCATGTCGGGGAGCTGCCGCATCGGCTCGCGGGTGCCCTCGAGGAGATCGCGCGAGCCCCTACGGGCGGCATCCTTTTCCCACTATGGCGCAGGCTGGGATCGGACCGGCCTGCTGGCTGCGGTCCTGCTGAAGGCCGCCGGTGTGACCGAGGATGCCGCGACCCGCGACTACCTCTCGTCGTTCGCCAACGCCGTGGCCATGGCGGAGCTCCACAGCCGTTCGTTCGACGTCGCTGAGCGTCTGAGCGTCCTCGACCGCTTCGGGCATACGCCGGAGTCCGCCTTCCGCGACATGTACCGCCGGCTCGATCTCGACGCGTGGCTGAGCTCGTACGTCGACGGCGACACCGCCAGGGCCATCACGACGTGGCGCGGCGCCATCGCCTCTGCACCGGGTCTGCAGGCAGCCTCGATAGACTCGGCGGCGGGCCCCGACCAGGCCCCCGGACGAGGGTTCAGTACCCGGTGAGCGACAAGACTGGCCAGGAGGTCAGTGATGTTGTCGTGGATCGTTCTCATCGTCGCCGGGATGCTCGAAGCCGTGTGGGCCACCGCGCTCGGGCGCTCCGAAGGCTTCACGAAGCTGTGGCCGACGGTCACCTTCGGTGTCGCGCTCGTCGCCAGCATGGGCGGTCTCGCCTTCGCGCTGCGCGAGATCCCCACCGGGACGGGGTACGCCGTGTGGGTCGGCATCGGGGCATCCCTCACCGTGGTCTGGGCGATGGTGACGGGCGCCGAGTCGGTCTCCGTGGTGAAGATCCTGCTCATCCTCGGCCTCGTCGCGTGCATCGTCGGGCTCAAGCTCGTCTCGGATTGACGCGCCGCGCTGTCAACCCCGGGCATCCGCGCGAGCGTCGCGTTAGCGTCACGTCCACAGAGGACACCGACCGACGGAGGGCGACATGACCGGCGACGACCGCAGCATCGATGACAACGCGTACGAGGGGCCGGATGTGGAGCTCCCCACCCACGACGGCGCGGTACCGGGCGGTGTGCCGCCATTCGGCCATCCCGCCCACCCGGACGAGGACCAGGACGCGCGCGAGGACTGAGGTCCCGTGGAACGACGAAGGGGACCCGGCGCGATGCCGAGTCCCCTTCGCTTCCGTGTGCCCCCGGAGGGATTCGAACCCCCGACTTCTGGTACCGGAAACCAACGCTCTATCCCCTGAGCTACGGAGGCGTACCGATCGAGACTATCACCGGTGCGGCCGCTCCCGCGCGCACGTCCACGCCGTCGCCTAGCCTGAAGCGATGACCTCCTCCGCTCCCGCCCCGACCGCGCGGGAGCAGCTCGTCGGCCTCGTCGAATCCGTCGCGAGCGGCGCCGCCCAGCCGGGTTTCGAGGTGCTGCGTTCGATGCCGGAGGTGCCGGGTGCCCGGCCGGCGGCGGTGCTCATCCTGTTCGGCGTCCTCGACGACGTGCCGGCCGAGCGCGAGGCGGCTGAGAGCGCCGTCTCCCGCGATCTCGACGTGCTGCTGCTCTCCCGCGCCGAGACGCTGCGCGCCCACCCGGGACAGGTCGCGTTCCCCGGCGGACGCGTCGATCCGGGGGATGCGGATGCCGTCGCGGCATCCCTCCGCGAGGCGTGGGAGGAGACGGGGCTCGAGGTCGACGGGGTCGACGTCCTCGGCACGCTCGAGCCGATCCCGCTCGAGTTCTCCCGCCACCTCGTGACACCCGTGGTCGCGTGGTGGCGCCGCCCGTCACCCGTGCGCGTCGTGGACGAGGCCGAGTCGGCGGACGTGTTCCGCGCTCCCGTCGCCGATCTGCTCGACCCCGCCCACCGGGGCGTCACCGTTGTGCGGAGCGACCGGGGCGAGTTCCGAGGGCCCGCGTTCCTCATCCCGACACCCCGCGGCGACCGTCTCGTATGGGGGTTCACCGCCATGATCCTGGCGGGCCTGTTCACCCGGCTCGGCTGGGAGGAGCCGTGGGATGCGGGCCGTGTCATCCCCCTGCCGGGTCAGAACGCGTAGAAGTTCGCGTAGTCCGACAGCAGCAGGTCGGTCGCATCCTCCGGGACGAGGTAGGCGACAAGCCCCTCGACCGTCTCGCCCTCGGCGATCGTGCCCTGGTCGACCAGCAGCGTCGTGTCGTCAGGCGGCACGACGTACGCGCTCGGGTAGCTCATCCCGTCCGGGGTCGCGACCGACAGGTCGTACGACGCGTACGACGCCTCGATGCCCTCGGGATCGAGTCCCGTCACCGTCATCTCGACGAGGACGTACCGCATGCCGGTGATGTCCCTCTCGTTGTAGGCATTCCACCCCAGGATCTCGGCGGTGGCGTCCTCGTCGACGAGCCGGACGTCGGCACGGTACTCGTCGCGCGACGACGAACCCGCCACGTACGGCAGGGGGAGCGGGTCCTCCAGGGACCCGGGACCGGTCTCGGGGGCGTAGGGCTCGAAGTCGCGGTCCGAGGGGGATGCCTCGGGTGCCGGTGCCGCGCCCGCATCGGGATCGCTGTAGGTCGGGCTCGGCGCCCAGATCAGGGAGCCGATCGAGATCGACACGATGAGCGCCCACGCCAGTCCGAGGCCGGAGAGGACCGTGCCCGTCACCGCGAGCGCCTTGCGCTGCCGGCGGACGAGGGCGATCACGCCGATGACGGCGCCGGTCAGGGCGATGAGGAGTCCGAGGAACGGGATCCACGCCGACAGGAAGGCCGCGATGCCGAGCACGAGTGCCGCGACCGCCCACCCCTGCGGCGCGCTCGGCGCCAGGACGGGGCCGCCGTACGGTGCGTACCCCGCCGGCGGCGCTCCGTGTGGTGCCGGCGGCGCTCCGTAGGGCGCGTGCGGCGGCACCGGGCCGTACGCCGGCACGGGACCCTGCGCCGGAGGAACGGCGGCGGCGTCGGCGGGGAGGAACGGGGGAGCGGCGTGCCACGCCGCGCCGTCCCAGTAGCGGAGTTCGTTGCCGGCGTGCGGAGCCGGATACCACCCGGGAGGCGTCGTCTCGCTCACGTCCGTGTTCCCCCTCGTCGATGCATCGGGAGCCCACCGGCCCCTTCCACGTCGAGCGTACAAGCGCAAGGGGACGCGCCTCCGGGGCTGTCCACCGTAGCGTCGAGGCGGTAGGAAGGGAGCCCACATGGCACGCATCACGATCATCGGGGGACACGGGAAGGTCGCGCTGCTGCTTGCGCCGCTCCTGGTCGAGGCCGGACACGACGTCACGTCCGTCATCCGCCACCCGGAGCACGAGCAGGACGTCGCCCGCACGGGCGCCCGCCCGGTCGTCGCCGACGTCGCGGCATCCGATCTCGACGCCCTCACCGATCTGCTGGCCGACAGCGACGCGGTCGTCTGGTCCGCCGGCGCCGGTGGCGGCTCGCCCGAGCGCACCTACGCGGTGGATCGGGATGCCGCGATCCGATCGATCGACGCGGCCGTCGCCGCTGAGGCGCGCCGCTACGTCATGGTGTCCTACTTCGGCGCCGGGCCGGATCACGGGGTCGACCCGTCGGACGGCTTCTACGCGTACGCCGAGGCGAAGGCGGCGGCGGACGAACACCTGCGGGGCGCCGACCTCGACTGGACGATCCTCGCGCCGTCGGCGCTGACCCTGGACGAGCCGACGGGGAGGATCGACGCCCGCTCCGACGAGGGGACCTCGGTCCCGCGTGCGGACGTCGCCGCCGTGATCGCGGCGGTGCTGGCGGAACCGGCCACGATCGGACGGACCGTCTCGTTCAACACCGGCGACGTGCCGATCGCCGAGGCCATCCGGCCGTGAGAGGTCAGGGCCGGACGGGCGCCGACTCGTCCTCGGCCGGGGCGACGGCGTCGGTGCTCGCGCTGCGGTCGACGAGCGCCTGCTGAAGCCGCTCGGCGAGGTACGCGTGACCCCGGTCCGAGGGATGCCGCTTGCCGGCGCCGACGTCGATCACGTCGAGGTAGTTGGCGGGGGTGACCCACTGCTCCTGGAGCGGCGAGATGTACCACCAGTGCCGGTCGGCGGCCGCCTCCTGGAGGTCGCGGTCGATGCGGGCGGTGCCCTCGTCGATCGGGAACTGGTGCGGGGTCGGCCCGAAGATCACGATCTGCGCGTGCGGGTACAGCCGGGCGAAGACGTCCCAGGTGGCGTCGACGGCCTCGCGGTAGCCGCGCTCTCCCTGCTGACGGTCGTTGATGGAGCCCTGGATGATGATCAGGTCGTAGTCGGCGGCCGGGTCGAGCCACTTCGCCCGCGTGCGGAAGTCGGGACCGTCCCACCCGGGCTTCATGTAGCCCGAGCCGCGCACGCCGTCGACGGTCACGTCCCATCCGGTGAGCCGCCCGAGGCGGTACGCGTAGCCGTCCGTGGGGACGGTCGCTGCCGCGCCGTAGGTCCAGGAGTCGCCGAAGACGAGCACGTCGGGGTCGGCCGGGAGCGAGAGCGGCTCGACGGCGGAGACGCCGTCCGATGAGGATGCGGCGTCGACGGCGGAGATGCTGCGCCACGGCTGCCACGCGGCGAGCGCGACGATGGCGGCGACTCCGACGGCGATGATCCCCAGTCCCCACCCCCGAGCGCGTCGTTCAGAGGTCATGCGACGAGGGTAAGCGATGATCCCCGAACTCGCCGAGCACGATCTTCACCGTGGGAGGATTGCTCGGTGCAGCGTGTCGTCACGGCGGAACTCGACCTCGACCTCGAGGGCGAGCTCGACCTCATCCTCTCCGTCGCCGTGGCCGCCGGCACTCCGCTCGCCCACGAGTCCCTCCGCATCCTGCGGAACGGCGAGGATCTGCCCGCCGTGACGGTGACGGATGCCGTGGGCACGCGGCTGCACCGCCTCCGCCTGGGGGCGGGCCCCGTGCAGGTGCGGTACGACGCACGCGTCGACGGGCCGCTCGCCGTGGCCCCGGCCTCCGACCTCGACACCGCCGTCTACCTCCGGCCGAGCCGCTACGCCCCGTCGGACTCCGTCTTCGCGCAGGCGCGCCGCCAGTTCGGGGGGCTCCGCGGCACCGACCTCCTCGCCGCCGTCGAGTCCTTCGTCGCCGAGACCGTGACCTATTCGCCAGGTCTGTCGCTCGGCACCGACTCGGCCCTCACGACGCTCGCCACGGGGCAAGGCGTCTGCCGCGATTACGCGCACCTCGTCATCGCGCTCCTGCGGGCGATGGACGTCCCCGCCCGCTACGTCGCGTGCTACGCACCGGGTCTCGTCCCGATGGACTTCCACGCGGTCGCCGAGGCGTGGATCGACGGGCGCTGGCTCGTCGTCGACGCGACCCGGCTGTCGAACCGTCGCGGGCTGGTGCGCATCGCGACGGGGCGGGATGCCGCGGACTGCGCCTTCCTCAGCTATTACGGTGCGAACCTGGCGCTGCGACGGCTCGTCGTGGACGCGCGCGTCGACGCCGACGAGGCGGTCGCCGCCGCGGCATCCGATCCGCAGCGGGACGATCGGGCAGCGCTGGTCTCGATCGGGTGATTAGGGTGATGCGTAGGACATCGGGGAGGTGCGGGTGAAGACCGCAGATGACGCCATTCGGCGAGCGATCATCGAGGACTACCGCGTGCTGGGCGAGGCCCCGGAAGCGGACCTCCAGGGCCTGGTGCAGCTGGCCGCCACCGTGTGCGGCGTCCCCACCGCGGTCATCAACCTCATCGACGATCGGTTCCAGCATCAGATCGCGGCGGTCGGTATCGAGCCGGCTGTCTGCAGCCGCGAGGACTCGATGTGCGCGGTCGTGTTCCGCAAGCCGGGTCACACCGTCGTCACCGACGCGAGCCTCGACGAGCGATTCGCGGGCAATCCGTTCGTGACCGGGGAGGTCGCCAACGTCAAGTTCTATGCCTCGAGCCCGCTCATCACCCCGACGGGGGTGCCCATCGGCACCATCTGCATCTTCGACGAGGTGCCGCGTGAGCTCCCCGAGGACGAGAGTGCGGCGCTCGCCCTCATCGCGCGCCAGATCGTCGACGTGCTCGAACTGCGCCGCATCTCGCGGGAGCTCGGCGAGTCGAACGAGCAGCTCGAGAACTTCGCGGCGCAGGTCGCGCACGACCTCCGCAATCCGCTGACCGCGCTCACCGGCTACATCGAGCTCGCCGCGGACGTCCCCGAGGTCGCCGGTCTCCCTGCGGCGTCGCGCGCGCTCGCCCGCGCCGAATCGGTCGCCGACAGGATGTCGGGGATGATCGCGCGGCTGCTGGACTACGCGCGCGTCGGCGGATCGCCCATCCGTCGCACCGCGGTCGACGTCGAACCGCTCGTCGCCTCGACGATGGAGGACCTCCGCAGCGCGGGCGAGGACAACGGCGCCGAGGTGACGGTCGAGGCATCCGTCCCCGTCCAGGCCGACCCGACCCTGGCAAGCGTCCTCGTGCAGAACCTCGTCGGGAACGCGGTCAAGTTCGCCGGGACCGGCGGTCGCCTCCCGCGGGTCGTCGTCTCGGTCGGAACGGTCGCGTCCGGCGTGCGCATCGTCGTCGACGACAACGGCCCGGGCGTCCCGGTCGCCGAGCGGGAGCTCGTGCTCGAGCCGCTCGAGCGCGGATCGAACGCCGAGGCCCCCGGCTTCGGCATCGGCCTCGCGACGTGCCGTCGCATCGTCGAGTCCCACGGCGGCCGCCTCGGGATCGACGATTCGCCGCTCGGGGGAGCCCGCGTCTGGGTCGTCCTGCCGTCGGCGTGAGGGTCTCCCGACCGTAGACTTGTCGGGTTATGACTCCCGACGCCCTCTCCGCCGCCCTCCTCGCCGTCGTCCTCCCGCTCGTCGAGGCGCGACGACCCGGCGCCGGTGAGGCGCTCACCGTCGCCGACTTCCCGGTCGAGCGGCCGAAGAACCGCGATCACGGCGACTGGGCCTCCAACGCCGCCCTGAAGCTGTCGAAGCAGGTCGGGGCGAACCCGCGCGAGTTCGCGGCCGAGGTCGCCGACGCGCTCGCCGCCGTCGACGGGATCGCCTCGGTCGAGGTCGCCGGTCCCGGGTTCATCAACATCCGACTGGATGCCGCCGCCGCCGGCGCGCTCGCGAAGATGATCGTCGACGCCGGTGCGAGCTTCGGACACGGGCGCACGCAGGAGGGCAACACGATCAACCTCGAGTTCGTCAGCGCGAACCCGACCGGTCCCATGCACATCGGCCACACGCGGTGGGCGGCGCTCGGCGACGCGATCGCGCGTCTGCTGCTGGCCAGCGGCGCGACCCTCGTGCGCGAGTTCTACATCAACGACGCCGGCGCGCAGATGGATCGCTTCGGCCGCTCGGTCCTCGCCCGCATCGAGGGCAAGCCGACGCCCGAGGACGGGTACGCCGGCGCGTACATCGACGACCTCGCGACCCGGGTCGCCGCCGCCGAGCCGGGTCTGGGCGACCTGCCCGAGGCCGAGCGCGTTGCTGTGGCCCGCGACAAGGCCTACGAGCTGCAGCTCGCGGAGCTCCAGGCATCCCTCGAGAAGTTCAACGTGCACTTCGACGTCTTCTTCAGCGAGCGCACGCTCCACGCGAAGAAGCCGGACGGCGGCCCGAGCCTCGTCGACGAGGCCGTCGACCGCCTCCGCGCGCAGGGCCACGTGTTCGACGCCGAGGGTGCGGTCTGGGTGCGCACGACCGATTTCGGCGACGACAAGGACCGCGTCATCCGTCGGTCCAACGGCGAGTACACCTACTTCGCCGCCGACGCCGCCTACTACCTGAACAAAGGCGACCGCGGCTTCGCGCACAAGATCTACCTGCTCGGCGCCGACCACCACGGGTACGTGCACCGCCTCAAGGCGCTCGCAGGGGCTGCCGGCGACGACCCGGAGAAGGACATCGAGGTGCTCATCGGGCAGCTCGTGTCGGTCAACGGCGCGCGCCTGTCCAAGCGCGCGGGCAACATCATCGAGCTCGACGACCTGCGCGAGTGGCTCGGCACGGACGCGCTGCGGTACTCGCTCGCGCGCTACCCGGCCGATTCGCCGCTGACGCTCGATCCCGAGATCCTGCAGAAGCGCACGAACGACAACCCGGTGTTCTACGTGCAGTACGCCCACGCGCGCACGCACAACGTCGCCCGGAACGCCGCGGACTCCGGCGTCTCGCGCGACGCGTTCGCCCCCGAGCTGCTCACGCACGAGACCGAGTCCGCTCTCCTCGGCGCCCTGCAGGAGTTCCCGCGCCTGGTCGCCTTCGCGGCCGAGCTGCGTGAGCCGCACCGCATCGCGCGCTACCTCGAGGAGCTCGCGAGCCTCTACCACCGCTGGTACGACTCCTGCCGTGTGACGCCCCTCGGCGACGAGGAGGTCACCGACCTGCACCGCACGCGCCTGTGGCTCAACGACGCCACCGGCCAGGTGCTGCGCAACGGTCTCGACCTGCTCGGCGTGAGCGCGCCCGAGCGGATGTGACATGACGACCGTCACGGCGCCCCGCCGACGTCGCCGCGGCTGGGTCGTGGTGATCGTCGTCGTCGCGGTGCTCGCCGCCCTGGTGGTCGCGGCGGAGTTCGCGGCGCGGGCGATCGTGCCGCAGGTCGTCCGCTCGCGGCTGATCGAGAACCTCGGCCTGCCCGCGGACCAGGCGATCGACGTCGAGATCCCCGGGCTCGTCCTGCCCCAGCTCGCCGTCGGCAGCATCGCTCAGATGAGCGTGTCCGCTGACGACGTCGACGTCGAGGGGATCTCGGGCGACGTCCGGGTCGACATCGAGGATGCCCCGGTCCGGGGCGGCGACTGGAGCAGCGCCCGCGCCGTCGTCGTGCTGGACCAGGACCAGGTCCGGACGATCCTGTCGCGGGTGGACGGGTTCCCGGTGGACGCCTTCCGCCTCGCGCCCCCCGAGGTCGCCCTCGATACGGAACTGAACCTGTTCGGGGCCGCCATTCCACTGGGTGTGCGCCTGTCCGCGGCCGCGGAGGACGGCGACCTCGTCCTCTCGCCGACGACCTTCCGGCTCGGCGACGTCGACGTGAGCGCCGACGCGCTCCGCGAGCAGGTCGGGCCGCTCGTCGGGTCCTTCGCGCAGAGCTGGCCGGTGTGCCTCGCGCAGTACCTGCCGCGGGCGCTCACCCTGACGGGCGTCGCCGTCGAGGAGCGCGGGGTCGTCGCGACCTTCGACATCGACAGCGCGATTCTGCGCGACGAGACCGCGCAGCAGCCCGGTTCCTGCTCCGACGCCTCGTAGCGTCACGGGGCCGGGGGCGGCGGCCGGGGTGCCCTAGACTGTGGGCACCGTCGGGGCGTGGCCACACCGCCCGACGATCCCGTTCCCACCCGATTGGTGCCCCTGCGTGTCCACCGCCTCCGACCGTCCCGCCGTGCCCGAGTGGCTCTCGAAGCCGGATGATGCGAATGCGCTCGTCGAGGCCGTCTGGCCCGCCGGCGCGACGCGCGACGACACCGGCGCGCTCGTCCTCGGTGGCGTGCCGGCGACCGAGCTGGCCGAGCGGTTCGGCACGCCGCTCTACGTCCTCGACGAGGACCTCGTCCGCGCCCGCGCCCGCGAGGTGCTGACGGCGTTCCGGGATGCCGCGGCCCGCCACGGCGGCACGGCGCGGGTCTACTACGCGGGCAAGGCATTCCTCACGACCGACGTCGTGCGCTGGGTGACCGCGGAGGGCCTCGGCGTCGATGTCGCCAGCGGCGGCGAGCTGGCGGTGGCCCTGGCCGCGGGCGCGGACCCGAGCCGTCTCGGGCTCCATGGCAACAACAAGCTCCTGCCCGAGCTCGCCCGCGCCGTGCGCGCGGGCGTCGGCTCGATCGTCATCGACTCGCTCGTCGAGATCGAGCGGATCGCGGCCGAGGCCGCCTCCCAAGGCGTCGTGCAGACCGTTCTCGTCCGCGTCAACAGCGGCGTCCACGCCGAGACGCACGACTTCCTGGCGACCGCCCACGAGGATCAGAAGTTCGGCTTCGCCCTGACGGATGCCGAGGCGGCGGTCGCCCGCATCCGCGAGCTGCCTTCGCTGCGCTTCGCGGGGCTGCACTGCCACATCGGCTCGCAGATCTTCGGCACGGCCGGGTTCGCCGAGTCCGCCGCCCGCGTCGTCGAGGTCCACGCGCGGCTGCGCGAGGGCGGCGAGGTCCCGATGCTGAACCTCGGCGGCGGCTTCGGCATCGCCTACACGTCGAAGGACGACCCGACCCCCATCGCGGAGCTCGCCGAGGGGATCGTCGCGGCGGTCGCCCGCGAGTGCGCGAGCCGCGGCATCCCTCTTCCCGAACTCGCGTTCGAGCCGGGACGCGCGATCGTCGGCCGCGCCGGCGTGACCCTGTACTCGGTCGGCACGGTGAAGCCCGTCCGCGTCTCGGACGACCTCGAGCGGCTGTACGTGAGCGTCGACGGCGGCATGAGCGACAACGCGCGGACGGCGCTGTACGGCGCCGACTACAGCGCCCGCATCGCGAGCCGTCGCAGCGACGCGGACGCCGCGCTCGCGCGCGTCGTCGGTCGGCACTGCGAGGCGGGCGACATCGTCGTCGGCGCGGAGTACCTTCCGGGCGACGTGGCCCCGGGCGACCTGCTGGCCGTCGCGGCGACCGGCGCGTACTGCTTCTCGCTCGCGAGCAACTACAACTACCTGACGCGCCCTCCCGTGGTCGCCGTCGGCGGCGGTGCCGCCCGGCTGATCGTCCGCGGAGAGGACGAGAACGACCTGCTGGCGCGCGACCTCGGCGTCGCACCGGCCGCATCCCGCACCACCGAGGAGTCCGCATGATCGAACCCCGCCGCCTGCGCGTCGCGCTGCTGGGAGCCGGCGCCGTCGGATCCCAGGTCGCCCGCCTGCTGCTGACCCACGCCGACGAGCTCGCCGACCGGGCCGGTGCGCCGCTCGACCTCGTCGGGATCGCCGTCCGCGACGTGGATGCGCCGCGCGAGGCCGACCTGCCGCGCGATCTGTTCACGACCGACGCCGACACCCTCATCGCCGGCGCCGACATCGTGATCGAGGTCACCGGCGGTCTCGAGCCGGCGCGCACCCGGATCCTCCACGCCCTGTCCTCCGGCGCCGACGTCGTCACCGCCAACAAGGCGCTGCTGGCCACCCACGGCAGTGAGATCTTCGACGCCGCCGACCAGGTCGGTGCGACCGTCGCCTACGAGGCCGCCGTCGCCGGCGCCATCCCGATCATCCGTCCGCTGCGCGACTCGCTCGCCGGCGACCGCGTCCGCCGCATCATGGGCATCGTCAACGGGACGACGAACTACATCCTCGACCGCATGGAC
Source organism: Microbacterium sp. NPDC064942 (assembly GCF_049545525.1). NCBI lineage: Bacteria > Bacillati > Actinomycetota > Actinomycetes > Micrococcales > Microbacteriaceae > Microbacterium > Microbacterium sp. NPDC064942. The sequence goes on from NZ_JBMWDR010000001.1 coordinate 291,739, forward strand.
CGCGAGGGCCTCGGCTTCGACGAGGTGCTCGCCGAGGCGCAGCGGCTCGGGTACGCCGAGGCCGACCCGACGGCGGATGTCGAGGGGTACGACGCGGCGCAGAAGGCCGCCATCCTCGCGAGCCTCGCCTTCCACACGACCGTCCCGCTCGAGGCCGTGCACCGCGAGGGCATCACGGCGGTGGATGCCGGTGTCATCGAGGCCGCCCGCAAGGCGGGCTACGTCGTGAAGCTGCTCGCCGTCTGCGAGCGTCTCGTCGACCAGCCCGACGCTGCGCCCACGGGCGAGGCCATCTCGGTGCGCGTCTACCCGGCGCTGGTCCCGCGCGAGCACCCGCTGGCGTCCGTCCACGGCGCCAACAACGCCGTGTTCGTCGAGGCCGAGGCCGCCGGCGACCTCATGTTCTACGGCGCCGGCGCCGGGGGAGTGCAGACCGCGTCGGCCGTGCTCGGCGACGTCGTCTCGGCCGCGCGTCGTCACGTCGCCGGGGGGCCGGGTGTCGGCGAGTCGACGCGGGCCGGACTTGCGATCGTGCCGATCGGCCGCATCCGCACCAGCTGCCAGATCACGCTCGAGGTCGACGACCGACCGGGCGTCCTGGCCACCGTCGCGGGGATCCTCAGCGACGGGGACGTGTCCATCGCGACCGTCGAACAGACCACCTCGGGCGACGCCGTCGTCCGGGACGGCGGGGATGCCGTCGCGCACCTCGTCATCGGAACCCACACGGCCCGGGAGCAGGACCTGGCCGACACCGTCGAGCGCCTCGCTGCCACCAGCGCGGTGCGTCGGGTGGTCTCGGTCCTGCGGGTAGAAGGAGACTGACATGGCACACGTCTGGCGCGGAGTCCTCCGCGAGTACGCCGACCGACTGGGCGTCACCGACGCCTCGACCGTCGTGACGCTCGGCGAGGGCGGCACCCCGCTCATCCCGGCGGCATCGCTGTCGCGCATCACGGGTGCCGATGTCTACATCAAGTTCGAGGGCATGAACCCGACGGGCTCCTTCAAGGACCGCGGCATGACGGTCGCCCTGTCCCGCGCCGTCGAGCACGGGGCCGAGGCCGTCATCTGCGCCTCGACGGGCAACACCTCGGCATCCGCTGCCGCCTACGCGGCGCACGCCGGCATCACGGCGGCCGTCCTCGTCCCCGAGGGCAAGATCGCGATGGGCAAGCTCAGCCAGGCCGTCGCCCACAATGGCAAGCTCATCCAGATCCGCGGCAACTTCGACGACTGCCTCGAGATCGCGCGCGAGCTCGCCGTCGGCTACAAGGTGCACCTCGTCAACTCGGTCAACCCCGACCGCATCGAGGGACAGAAGACCGCCGCCTACGAGGTCGTCAGCCAGCTCGGCGACGCCCCCGACTTCCACTTCATCCCGGTCGGCAACGCCGGCAACTACACCGCCTACTCGCGCGGGTACCGCGAGGAGGCCGAGCGCGGCGTCGCGACGCGGGTGCCCCGCATGTTCGGCTTCCAGGCCGAGGGCTCCGCACCGCTCGTGCGCGGCGAGGTCGTCAAGAATCCCGAGACGATCGCCTCGGCCATCCGCATCGGCAACCCCGCGTCGTGGGACCTCGCTCTCGAGGCCCGCGCGGCGACCGACGGGTGGTTCGGCGCGATCGACGACGAGCGCATCCTCGCGGCGCAGAAGCTGCTCGCCGGGACCGTCGGCGTATTCGTCGAGCCGGCCTCCGCGATCAGCGTCGCGGGTCTGCTCGATCGTGCCGAGGCCGGCGTCATCCCGAACGGCGCCAAGGTCGTGCTGACTGTCACCGGCCACGGCCTGAAGGACCCGCAGTGGGCGCTGCGCAACGCCGACGGCTCGCAGGTCGAGCCGCTCGTCGTGGATGCCGCGACCAGCGAGGTCGCGTCCGCGCTCGACCTCACGCGCGTGGCGGGATGACGCTCGCCGGGCGCAGCGTCGCCGTCCGCGTGCCGGCCACGAGCGCCAACCTGGGCCCGGGCTTCGACACGCTGGGCCTCGCCCTGAGCGTCCACGACGAGCTCGTCGTGACGGCGCTCGACGCGCCGGGGCTCGAGATCGAGGTCACCGGCGAGGGTTCCGCGGACGTGCCGACGGACGCCTCGCACCTCGTCGTGAAATCGATGGCGTACGCGTTCGAGGCCGTCGGCAGGCCGATGCCCGGCATCCGACTGCGCGCGCACAACGTGATCCCGCACGGCCGGGGCATGGGATCGTCGGGGGCCGCCGTGGTCGCGGGCCTCCTCGCGGCGCAGGGACTGCTCGAGGGGGACGTCACCCTCGGGCCCGAGACCCTGCTGCGCCTCGCCACCGAACTCGAAGGGCACCCCGACAACGTCGCCCCGGCGCTGTTCGGCGGTCTGACGATCGCGTGGATGGACCAGGACGGTCCGCAGCACAAGAAGCTCGCGGTCCACCGCGGTGTCTCGCCTCTCGTGTTCGTCCCCGAGTTCACGATGTCGACGTCGGTCGCGCGGGGACTCGCTCCGCTCCACGTCACCCGCGAGGACGCCGTCTTCAACGTCTCGCGGTCCGCGCTGCTGATCGCGGCGCTCACGCAGAGCCCCGAGCTGCTGATGGCGGCGACCGAGGACAAGCTGCACCAGTCGTACCGGGCGCAGGCGATGCCCGCGACCGACGCGCTGGTGCAGTCGCTCCGGGGCGCCGGTTTCGCCGCCGTCGTCTCGGGCGCCGGCCCCAGCGTGCTCGTCCTGGCTGACGGCCCCGGACGCCGCCTCGAGGCGGTCGAGTTCGCGGCGCGGTCCACGGACACGCCATGGAAACCCCTGCTGCTGGCCGTCGATGTCCGGGGTGGTACAGTGAAGGACCATACGGAGGATGCCACGTAATCACGTGAATCTGCCCTCCATCGCAATCTGCGAACCACCGCACACCCCCTCCTGACGGGCCTGCGCAACTTCTGTGCCTGCGCGAACACCCCGCTGAGGAACCGGATCTGTCGTGGACGGAACCACCTGCGGTTATGACTTTCCACATCTGAAAGGGAGAACTCGTGGAGTCCATCTCCGAGATCCAGACCGGCGACGACGTCGCCACCGGCGGCACCGTCGCCGACGAGACCACCGCCGACGCCACCGCCGAGTCGGCCGCGCCCGCGACCGAAGAGACGCCCGTCGAGGAGACCCCCGCGGACGAGGCGCCCGCCGCCGAGGCGCCCGTCGAAGAGGCCCCCACCGCGGACCCCGCCCCCGTCGCCGACGACGAGGTCGCCGCTGCGCAGCCGGTCGACGAGACCCCGGCCGAGGAGAAGCCCGCCGAGAAGCCGGCGAAGGCGCCGCGCAAGCGCGCTCCGCGTCGCGCGAAGAGCACCGATGTGCCGGCCGCCGATGCCGCCGTCGCCGCCGACGCTGCGGAAGCCCCCGCCGTCGAGGCCCCCACTGCCGAGGCTCCGGCCGCCGACGCCGCCGAGACTCCGGCCGCCGATGCCGCGTCCGCCGTCGAGGCACCCGCGGCCGACGCCGCCCCCGAGACCACCGAGCAGGCCGCGACCACCGAGGCGCCGACCGCCGATGCCGCGGCCCCGACGGCATCCGCCGATGACAGCGAGAACGCCGGCGAGGGCAACGGCCGCAGCCGCAGCCGTTCGCGCAGCCGCAGCCGCAACCGCAACAAGGGCGAGAACGCCCAGAACGGCAACGGCCAGAACGGCAACGCGCAGAACGGCAGCGCGCAGAACGGCAACGGCCAGAACGCGCCCGCCGACAAGCCCGCCGTCGAGCAGGCCTCCGACGACGAGCAGGGTCAGGGCCGCGGTCGCCAGCGCAACAAGCGTCGCGGTCAGTCCACGAACGACGAGTTCGACACCGAGATCGGCGAGGACGACGTCCTCATCCCGATCGCCGGCATCCTCGACGTCCTCGACAACTACGCGTTCGTCCGCACGACCGGCTACCTCCCCGGCCAGAGCGACGTCTACGTCTCGCTCGGCCAGGTCAAGAAGTACAACCTCCGCAAGGGCGACGCCGTCGTCGGCGCCATCAAGCAGCCGCGCGAGGGCGAGCAGTCGAGCCGTCAGAAGTACAACGCGCTCGTCAAGGTCGACGCCGTCAACGGCCTCTCGGTCGAGGACGCCGCGACGCGTGTCGAGTTCGGCAAGCTCACGCCGCTCTACCCGCAGGAGCGCCTGCGCCTCGAGACGGCCCCCGAGAAGCTGACGCAGCGCATCATCGACCTCGTCGCCCCGATCGGCAAGGGTCAGCGCGGCCTGATCGTCGCGCCGCCCAAGGCCGGCAAGACGATCGTCCTGCAGCAGATCGCGAACGCGATCGCGACGAACAACCCCGAGGTCCACCTCATGGTCGTGCTCGTCGACGAGCGCCCCGAAGAGGTCACCGACATGCAGCGGACGGTCAAGGGCGAGGTCATCGCCTCGACGTTCGACCGACCCGCCGAGGACCACACGACGGTCGCCGAGCTCGCCATTGAGCGCGCCAAGCGCCTCGTCGAGCTGGGCCGCGACGTCGTCGTCCTGCTCGACTCGATCACCCGCCTCGGTCGCGCCTACAACATCTCGGCGCCGACCTCGGGCCGCGTGCTCACCGGCGGTGTCGACGCATCCGCTCTCTACCCGCCCAAGCGCTTCTTCGGCGCTGCCCGCAACATCGAGAACGGCGGATCGCTCACGATCCTCGCGACGGCCCTCGTCGAGACCGGTTCGAAGATGGACGACGTCATCTTCGAGGAGTTCAAGGGCACCGGCAACAGCGAGCTGCGCCTGTCGCGCCAGCTCGCCGACAAGCGCATCTTCCCCGCCGTCGACGTGAACGCGTCCAGCACCCGTCGCGAGGAGATGCTGCTCTCGGCCGACGAGGTCAAGATCACGTGGAAGCTGCGCCGGGCCCTCGCGGGTCTCGACCCCCAGCAGGCCCTCGAGGTCGTCCTCGGCAAGCTCAAGGAGACGACGTCGAACGTCGAGTTCCTCGTGCAGATGCAGAAGTCGATCCCGGCGCCCGCCGCGGGCGGCCACGGCCACGGGCACGAGAACAGCATCCGCTGACCCTCGCGTCGTGTTCGAGTCCGTCCAGACGCTGATCGACGAGCACCGCGCGGTGCAGGAGGAACTCTCCGACCCCGCGGTGCACGCCGATGCGGCGCGCGCCAAGCGCGTCAACCGGCGGTACGCGGAACTCTCGCGCATCGTCGCGGCGCACGACGCCTGGCGGGCCGCGGAGGAGGACCTTGCGGCTGCGCGGGAACTCGCGAAGGAGGACGCCGCCTTCGCCGACGAGGTCCCCGCCCTCGAGCAGCGGCTCGCCGAGGCGCAGGAGAAGCTCCGTCGCCTGCTCATCCCGCGCGACCCCGACGACGCCCGCGACGTGATCCTCGAGATCAAGGCGGGAGAGGGCGGCGCCGAGTCGGCGCTGTTCGCCGCCGACCTGCTGCGCATGTACCTGCAGTACGCCGCCTCGCAGGGGTGGAAGACCGAACTGCTCGAGCGCAACGAGTCCGATCTGGGCGGCTACAAAGACGTCCAGGTCGCCATCAAGGGCTCCTCGAGCGATCCTGCCCAGGGCGTGTGGGCGCACCTGAAGTACGAGGGCGGCGTCCACCGTGTGCAGCGCGTGCCCGCGACCGAGTCGCAGGGCCGCATCCACACCTCCACGACCGGAGTGCTGGTCTTCCCCGAGGTCGACGAGCCCGAAGAGGTGCAGATCGACGCGAACGACCTCAAGATCGACGTCTTCCGCTCGTCGGGTCCGGGAGGTCAGTCGGTCAACACGACCGATTCCGCCGTCCGCATCACCCACCTGCCCACGGGGATCGTCGTGTCGATGCAGAACGAGAAGAGCCAGCTGCAGAACCGCGAAGCTGGCATGCGTGTGCTCCGCGCGCGCCTGCTCGCCAAGCAGCAGGAGGAGCGGGATGCCGCGGCCTCCGACGCCCGCAGGTCCCAGATCCGCGGAATGGACCGGTCGGAGCGCATCCGCACGTACAACTTCCCCGAGAACCGCATCGCCGACCACCGCACCGGGTACAAGGCGTACAACCTCGACCAGGTGATGGACGGCGCGCTCGGACCGCTCATCGAGTCCGCGATCGCGGCCGATGAGGAAGCGCGGCTGGCCGCCGTCGGCTCGGAGGCCTGACCGCTCAGATGTGGTACTCGGGCGCCGTCAGGATCGCCCGGGTGTCCTCGCCGACCGCCCGCCGTCGGGCCCGCGCCGGCACCCCGACGAGCACGGAGTCGGACGGCGCGTCCTTCGTGACCACGGCGTTCGCGCCGATGACCGAGTGCGCGCCGATGACGATCGGTCCGAGGATCTTCGCTCCCGCGCCGACGGCGACGCCGTCTTCGAGGGTCGGATGCCGCTTGCCGCCGTCCCGCGTCCGGCCGCCCAGCGTCACCCCGTGGTAGAGCATGACGTCGTCGCCGACCTCCGCCGTCTCGCCGATCACGACACCCATGCCGTGGTCGATGAAGAAGCGTCGCCCGATGCGGGCGCCGGGGTGGATCTCGATGCCGGTGAGCCAGCGGGTGACCTGCGAGAGCGCCCGCGCGGGGAAACGCCGGCCCCGCCGCCACAGCGCGTGCGATACCCGGTGGCTCCACACGGCGTGGAGGCCCGGGTACAGCAGCGCGATCTCGAGCCCGCCGCGTGCGGCCGGGTCGCGCAGCTTCGCCGCCGCGATGTCCTCGCGGACGGCGCGGAGGACGGCGACGAGGCTGCGGCGCAGGGAGCGGGCGATGCCGGGCACGACGGACCTTTCGGAGACGACCGGGATCAGTCGCGGAACTCCTCGAAGAGCGCCGTCGAGAGGTACCGCTCGCCGAAGGAGGGGATGATCACGACGATGTTCTTGCCCTCGGCCTCGGGACGTGCGGCGACCTGGAGCGCCGCCCAGATGGCGGCGCCGGACGAGATGCCCACGAGGATGCCTTCGGTCGTTGCGACGTTCTTGGCGGTCGCGATCGCGTCGTCGAACGTGACGTCCTGGACTTCGTCGATGACGCCCTGGTCGAGGATCGGCGGGATGAAGTTCGGGCCGATGCCCTGGATCTTGTGGGGTCCGGGCTTGCCCTCGGTCAGCAGGGGGGAGTCCTTCGGCTCGACCGCGACCACCTTCGCGGCGGGCACGCGCTCCTTCAGCACCTGGCCGACGCCGGTGATCGTCCCGCCGGTGCCGATGCCGGCGACGAAGTAGTCGACGGCGCCGTCGGTGTCGCGCAGGATCTCCTCGGCGGTGGTCTTGCGGTGGATCTCGACGTTGGCCTGGTTGGCGAACTGCTTCGCGAGCACGGCGCCGGGGGTCTCGGCGGCGATGCGCTCGGCCTCGCCGACGGCGCCCTTCATGCCGAGCGACGGGTCGGTCAGGACGAGCTCGGCACCGTAGGCGCGCAGCAGCATCCGACGCTCGATCGACATCGAGGACGGCATCGTCAGGATGACCTTGTAGCCGCGGGCCGCGCCCACCATCGCCAGCGCGATGCCGGTGTTGCCGCTCGTGCCCTCGACGATCGTGCCGCCGGGCTTCAGCTCACCGGAGGCCTCCGCAGCATCGACGATCGCGATGCCCAGGCGGTCCTTGACCGACGAGGCGGGGTTGTAGAACTCGAGCTTGGCGAGGATGGTCCCCGGCAGCCCCTCGGACACGCGGTTCAGTCGGACGAGGGGGGTGTTGCCGAATGCGCTCGTGATGTCGGAGTGGATGCCGGTCATGGGATGCCTTCCGTGCGGGTCGGATGAAAGGGTGCGGCTCAGGTGTCCGCGATGCGCCCCCAGCCTACGGTCCCGGCGACCCGGGCGGCCCTGTGTGACGATGCCGTGAGCGGTATCCTGAGGCTTCCCATGTCGACTTCACGGACTTCCGACGCGCCCACGGGCAGCGACCTCGCCCCCCTCGTGCGCCGCGCCGCCGAGCGCCTCGCCGCGTCCGGCGTGCCGTCCGCCGATGTCGACGCCGAACTCCTCGCCGCGCACGTCCTGGGCATCGGCCGGGGGGAGCTCGCCGCCGCCATGATGCGCGGTGATCGGATGCCGGAGGCCGCCGCCACGCGCTTCGCCGAGCTCGTCGAGCGCCGCGCCGCGCGCGAACCGCTGCAGCACCTCACCGGGACGGCGCCGTTCCGCCACCTGGAGCTCCGGGTGGGGCCGGGGGTGTTCGTCCCGCGTCCCGAGACCGAGATGGTCGCGCAGCTCGCGATCGACGCGCTGCGCGCCGCGCCCGGTCCCGAGCCGGTCGCCGTCGACCTCGGCACGGGGAGCGGCGCGCTCGCCCTGTCGCTCGCGACCGAGGTGCCGCACGCGCAGGTGCACGCGGCCGAGAACTCTGTCGACGCCTTCCTCTGGGCGAAGGAGAACTTCGCCCTCCACGCCCCGCATGCCCGTCTCGCGTTCATCGACCTCGCCGACGCGTTCCCCGAGCTCGACGGCACCGTCTCGGTCGTGGTGTCGAACCCGCCGTACGTCCCCGACGACGCGATCCCGCGCGACCCCGAGGTGCGCTTCTGGGATCCGCCGGCGGCGCTGTACGGCGGTCCCGACGGGCTCGACGTCGTGCGCGTGCTCTCCGGGGTCGCGCTGCGGCTGCTGCATCCTGGCGGCACGCTGGTGATCGAGCACGGCGAGTGGCAGGGCCCCGGCATCCGCGATCTGCTGACCGCCGACGGGTGGCGCGGCGCGGCCACGCACCGGGACCTCACGACGCGCGACCGCGCGACGACGGCGCTGCGTCCCTGAACCGGGGCCGCCCGCGTGCAGGCGGTCCCGAGCCCGGTCCTCGTAGAATGCTGCGGATATGTCTCCCGTCCTCGACTGCCGCGACGCCGACCAGCTGCTCCCCGCTCTCCGCCAGGCCCGCCAGGCCATCGGCCGCGGCGAACTCATCGTGATGCCGACCGACACCGTCTACGGCGTGGCCGCCGACGCGTTCAACGCCTCCGCCGTCGCGCGCCTGCTGGCGGCCAAGGGCCGCGGACGGCAGTCACCCCCGCCGGTGCTCGTCTCGGGACCCGACACCATGCGTGCGCTCGTGGCCGAGGTGCCCGAGCCCGTCGATCGCCTCGTGGAGCGGTTCTGGCCGGGGGGTCTCACCATCGTCCTGCCCGCCCAGCCCTCGCTGCGCTGGGACCTCGGCGAGACCCGCGGCACCGTCGCGGTGCGGATGCCGGACGACGCCTTCGCCCTCGAACTGCTGCAGGAGACCGGTCCACTCGCCGTCTCGAGCGCGAACCTGACGGGCAAGCCCGCGGCGCTCGAGATCGACTCGGCGATCGAAATGCTCCGCGACAGCATCTCCGTCTACCTCGACGGCGGGCTCGTCGACACCGGGGTCGCCTCCACCATCATCGATGCGACGGGACTCGTCGGCCGCGATCCGCGGCCCGTGACGGTGCTGCGCGACGGTGCCGTCTCCCGCGCCGCCCTGCGCGAGGTGCTTGGCGACCTGCTCGAGCCGGATCCGGTCTCGCCCGACGAATCCGACGACGCGTGAGGGACTACCTGCTCGCGTTCGTCATCACCGGCGCCCTCACCTTCGTCTTCTCGTGGGCGGTCTGGCGTGTGGCGATGAAGTTCGGGCTGCACCCGGCGATCCGCGAGCGGGACGTCCACAAGACCCCCACGCCCCGGCTCGGGGGCGTGGCGATGTTCATCGGCATGCTCGGCTTCTTCGTGCTGTCCTCCCAGCTCCCCGCCTTCGCGATCGTGTGGCAGGAGCCGTCGATGGTGTGGTCCCTGCTGGGGGCCGCCGCCCTCATGGTCGTGGTCGGCGTCGCCGACGACCTTTGGGACCTCGACTGGATGATCAAGCTCGGCGCCCAGTTCGTCGCCGCGTGGATCGTCGTCTCGCCCGGCGGCATCCAGATCTTTTACCTGCCCTTCGGCCAGCAGGTCGTCGTGTCGAGCTGGGTCAGCATCAGCCTGTCGATCCTCCTCATCGTGATCGTCATGAACGCCGTCAACTTCATCGACGGACTCGACGGGCTCGTCGCGGGGGTGTGCCTCATCGCGAACGCGGTGTTCTTCGCCTACTCGGCGATGCTCGTGCGCGACTTCGACAACAGCGAGCAGAGCAACACCGGGGTGTTCATCGCGATCGTGCTGCTCGGGATGTGCGCGGGCTTCCTGCCGTTCAACTGGAATCCGGCCCGCATGTTCATGGGGGATGCCGGTGCCCTCCTCCTCGGGCTCATGATGGCGTCGTCGGCGATCGTCGTCACCGGCAACCTGCCGCCGAACCTCCTGAGCGACAACGACCTCTTCGGCCGCTCTCAGCTGCTCGGTGCCTTCATCCCCGTCATCCTCCCCGTCGTCATCGTGCTGTTGCCGCTCGTCGACTTCGGTCTCGCCGTCGTCCGGCGGATGGCGCAGGGCAAGTCGCCGTTCTCGCCCGACCGCAAGCACCTCCACCACCGGATGCTCGACATGGGCCACACCGACCGCAACGCCGTCTTCGTGTTCTACGCGTGGACCGCCGTCGTCTCGCTGTCGGTCCTGCTGATGTACATCGGCACGACGAAGGGCTGGCCCGGCCGGTACTGGCCCGGCGTCGCGTTCCTCGTCATCGGCTGCATCGCCTGCGTCCTCGTCACACTGCCCCCCGCGCGCCGCGCCCGATCGGTCGCGCCCGAACAGAAGGCCCTCTCGTGAGCTCCCTGTCCTCCACCTCCATGCTGCGCACCGCCCTCGTGTGGTCCGGAATCGTGACCGCGGTCCTTCTCGTCGCGGGGGGAGCGGTCGGACTGCTCGTCGCCGGGATGTCGGGCCTGTGGAGCGCCCTCGTCGCCGTCCTGATGGCGGCGGTCTTCCTGGGCTTCACGATCGTGTCGATCCTCATCGCCAACCGTTTCTACGGCGATCCGCTGTTCGTGCCGATCTTCTTCGGTTCCGTCATGGGCGGATGGATCCTCAAGTTCGTGGTCTTCCTCGTCGTGCTCTTCGTCCTGCGCGATCAGCCGTGGCTGACCCCGCTGGTCTTCCTCGTCTCCCTCGTCGTCAGCATCGTCGCCTCGCTCGTCGTCGACGTCGTCGTCATGCTCCGGATGCGGACCTCCGCCGTCAGCGACACGACACTGCCCACCGCCGCGGAGGTGGAGGCCGGGGAACGCCGGCCCGGGGACTCGGCGGCGCCCCAGGACTGATAGGCTGTTCTCGAGCCCGCCTGATCCCGACGGGAACGTCTGCGGAGTCAGCTCACCGACCATCGTCGCCCGATCCTTTGATCGACGCCCCGAAGCTGGAGCCAGCGCTGTTTACTCAAGCTGCGACCCTGATCGCTACTGCCGCCGAAGACGCCCCCGTGTTCCACGGGCCCTCGATCGACGACTTCTTCCCCGAGACGCTCTTCCAGATCGGTTTCCTCGAGGTCAACCGGATCCACCTCATCCAGTTCCTCGCGACGATCGCCATCGTCCTGATCTTCTGGCTCGGGACGCGTCGGATGACCGTCGTCCCCGGCCGGTTCCAGAGCATCGTCGAGATGGGCCTGGACTTCGTCCGCGTCAACATCGCCGAGGACATCCTGGGTAAGAAGGACGGGCGCCGGTTCCTCCCGATCCTCACCACGATCTTCTTCATGGTGCTGTTCATGAACATCACGGGCGTCATCCCGTTCCTGAACATCGCCGGTTCTTCGATCGTCGCGGTCCCACTCCTGCTGGCGATCGTCGCGTACGTGACCTTCATCTACGCCGGCATCAAGCACAACCCGGGCGCGTTCTTCAAGAACGCCCTGATGCCCTCCGGCGTGCCGTGGCCGCTGTACATCATCATCATCCCGCTCGAGTTCCTCTCGACCTTCATCATCCGGCCCGTCACGCTGACGCTGCGTCTCCTGATGAACATGATCGTCGGCCACCTCATGCTGGTCCTGTTCTTCGCGGCCACCCAGTTCTTCCTCGTCGAGGTCGGCGGCTGGTTCTCGGCGCTCGCTGCGGGCACGCTCGCGTTCGGGTTCGCCTTCACGCTGTTCGAGATCTTCGTCGCCTTCCTCCAGGCCTACGTCTTCGCCATCCTCACCGCGGTCTACATCCAGCTCGCGGTGGCAGAAGAGCACTAAGCGGTCCGGCGCACGCCGAACCATCCAACCGAAAGGAAACACCTCCGTGGACGCAACTACGGTTCTCGCCGCCCTCGAGGGCAACGTCGCGACGATGGGCTACGGCCTCGCCGCCATCGGTCCCGCCATCGGCGTGGGTATCGTCGTCGGCAAGACGATCGAGGGCGTGGCCCGTCAGCCCGAGCTGGCCGGCCGCCTGCAGGTCCTGATGTTCATCGGTATCGCCTTCACCGAGGCGCTCGCCTTCATCGGCATCGCGACCTACTTCATCTTCGTCTGATCCCCGAACAGATTCCTAAGGAGACAGGATGCTGAATGCTCTTGTCGCGTACGCCGCAGAAGAGGGCGAGGCGCACAACCCGCTTTTCCCCGCCGCGTACGACATCATCTGGTCGGGCGTCTGCTTCGTCGTGATCCTGTTCGTCTTCTGGCGGGTCGCCCTGCCGAAGATGCAGGTTCTGCTCGACCAGCGCGCTGCCGCCATCGAAGGCAACATCGCGAAGGCCGACGAGGCGCAGCGCAAGGCGGAAGCCGCCCTCGAGGAGTACACGGCCCAGCTGGCCGAGGCTCGCAAGGAAGCCGGTGAGATCCGTGACGCCGCTCGTGAGGACGGCAAGAAGATCGTCACCGAGGCCAAGGACACCGCCGCCGCCGAGGCTGCGCGTCTGACCGCCGCTGCTCACTTCCAGATCGAGGCCGAGCGCCAGAGCGCGCTCGTCTCGCTCCGCAGCGAGGTGGGCACCCTCGCCCTCGACCTCGCCGGCGGCGTGATCGGTGAGACCCTGTCGGACGACGCCAAGGCCCAGGCCGTGGTCGACCGCTTCCTCGCCGACCTCGAGGCATCCGAGAAGGCGGCGAAGTAATGGGCAGCGCGACCACTCAGGCCCTTGCGGCGACGACGTCGGCCCTGCAGGCCGCGCCGGGCGTCGACCTCGACGTCGCCCGCGAGCTCTTCGCCGCGGTCCGCGTCCTGGCCGGCTCGTCGCAGCTGAGCGGCGCGCTCTCCGACGCGTCGGCGCCCGTGGAGGGACGCCGGAAGGTCGTCGCGAGCGTGTTCGGCACGTTCGCGCCGGCCACGGTCGCCGTCCTCGACGCGGCTGTCCGCGAGCGGTGGTCTTCGGCCGCCGATCTGCTGACCGGCATCGAGGAGGCGGGCATCCGCGCCGCCGCCATCGCCGCACCGCAGGCCGACATCGAGGCCGAGCTGTTCTCGGTGGCCCGGACGATCGCTGCCAACCCCGAGCTCGAACTCGCGCTCGGCAGCCGTCTCGGTGAGGCATCCGCCAAGGGCGCCCTCATCGAGACGCTGCTCGCCGGTCGTGCCGCCGAGCCGACGGTGATCATCGTCGCCTCGCTGGCGCAGCTCCCACGGGAGCGGCGCTTCCGCTCCATGCTCGGCTGGGCGCTGCGCGTCGTCGCCGACCAGCGCGGGCGGGTGGTGGCGACAGTGTTCGCGGCCTCCGAACTCACGCAGGCGCAGACCGAGCGTCTGCAGCAGACCCTCGCTGCGCGCTACGGCACCGAGGTCTCGCTCAACGTCGTCATCGACCCCGAGGTCGTCGGCGGCGTGCGCATCGAGATCGGCGACGACGTGATCGACGCCACCGTCTCGTCCCGACTGGGCGAGCTCCGCCAGCGTCTGGCGGGCTGACTCTTCCCGCTCCACCGAGGAGCGGACCCGGCAGGCCAGGTGCCCGCCACAAGACCTCACTAAGAAGGAAGACCATGGCAGAACTGTCCATCAGCCCCGACGTCATCCGTGACGCGCTGAAAGACTTCGTCGCCGCCTACGAGCCCACCGGGGCTGCGGCGACCGAGGTCGGCACCGTCGTCGACGCCGCGGACGGCATCGCCCACGTCGAGGGCCTGCCCGGCGTGATGGCGAACGAGCTCGTCCGCTTCGGCAACGGCGTCGAGGGTCTCGCGCAGAACCTCGACGAGCACGAGATCGGCGTCGTCGTCCTCGGCGACTTCGCCGGCATCGAGGCCGGCCAGAAGGTCACCCGCACCGGCGAGGTCCTCTCGGTCGGTGTCGGCGAGGGCTACCTCGGCCGCGTCGTCGACCCGCTCGGCAACCCGATCGACGGCCTCGGCGAGATCGCCACGACCGGCCGCCGTGCGCTCGAGCTCCAGGCTCCGGGCGTCATGCAGCGCAAGTCGGTCCACGAGCCCATGCAGACCGGCATCAAGGCCATCGACGCCATGATCCCCGTCGGCCGCGGCCAGCGTCAGCTGATCATCGGCGACCGCCAGACCGGCAAGACCGCGATCGCGATCGACACGATCATCAACCAGAAGGCCAACTGGGAGTCGGGTGACGTCAGCAAGCAGGTCCGCTGCATCTACGTCGCGATCGGCCAGAAGGGCTCGACCATCGCCTCGGTGAAGGGCGCGCTCGAGGACGCCGGTGCCATGGAGTACACGACGATCGTCGCGGCCCCGGCATCCGACCCCGCCGGCTTCAAGTACCTCGCTCCCTACACCGGCTCGGCCATCGGACAGCACTGGATGTACGAGGGCAAGCACGTCCTCATCATCTTCGACGACCTGTCGAAGCAGGCCGAGGCCTACCGCGCCGTGTCGCTGCTGCTGCGCCGTCCGCCGGGCCGTGAGGCCTACCCGGGCGACGTCTTCTACCTGCACTCGCGTCTGCTCGAGCGTTGCGCCAAGCTCTCCGACGAGCTGGGCGCCGGCTCGATGACGGGTCTCCCGATCATCGAGACGAAGGCCAACGACGTCTCGGCGTACATCCCGACCAACGTGATCTCGATCACCGACGGCCAGATCTTCCTGCAGTCCGACCTGTTCAACGCCAACCAGCGTCCCGCGGTCGACGTGGGTATCTCGGTCTCGCGCGTCGGCGGTGACGCTCAGGTCAAGTCGATCAAGAAGGTCTCGGGAACGCTCAAGCTCGAGCTCGCCCAGTACCGCTCGCTCGAGGCGTTCGCGATGTTCGCCTCCGACCTCGACGCCGCATCGCGTCGTCAGCTCGCCCGCGGTGCACGCCTGACCGAGCTGCTCAAGCAGCCGCAGTACTCGCCGTACCCCGTCGAGGAGCAGGTCGTCTCGATCTGGGCCGGCACCAACGGCAAGCTCGACACGATCGAGGTGGAGGACGTGCTCCGCTTCGAGCGTGAGCTGCTCGATCACCTCAAGCGGAACACGTCGATCCTCGACACGCTGCGCGAGACGAACGTCCTCGGTGACGACACCGTCGCGGAGCTCGACAAGGCGGTCGACGCCTTCGTCCTCGAGTTCCAGGGCGGCAGGGGTCAGGCACTCGGCGCGCCGGGTCACGAAGAGGTCGCCGCTGCGGACGCCGACGACGTGAACCAGGAGAAGATCGTCAAGGGCCGCCGCGGCTGACGCCGACGGGAGACTCATAACCAATGGGCGCACAACTCAGGGTCTACAAGCAGAAGATCTCTTCTGCTCAGACGACCAAGAAGATCACGAAGGCGATGGAACTCATCGCGGCTTCGCGCATCCAGAAGGCGATGGCACGCGTCCGCGCGTCCAACCCCTTCGCGCGAGCCGTGACGCGTGCCGTCTCCGCCGTGGCGACGCACTCGAACGTGCAGCACCCGCTGACCACCGAACGCGAGGACATCCGGCGCTCCGCCGTCGTCGTCTTCGGCTCGGACCGCGGTCTCGCCGGCGCGTTCAACTCGCAGGTGATCCGCGAGGCGCTGCAGCTCGGTGAGCTGCTGCGCAGCGAGGGTCGCGAGCCGGTGTTCTACCTCATCGGTCGCAAGCCCGTCGGGTTCTTCCAGTTCCGTCGCATCGCGACGGCGGGGGAGTGGATCGGTGACACCGACACCCCCGCCTTCTCGACGGCGGAGGAGATCGCGGCCGCGCTGATCGAGGCGTACGAGAAGGGCGGCGCGGACGGCGGCGTGGACGAGATCAACCTCGTCTACAACCGGTTCGTCAGCATGATGACGCAGACGCCTGAGACCGTCCGCCTGCTCCCGCTCGAGGTCGTCGAGGCGGAGGACGAGGCTTCCAGCCAGGTCTACCCGCTCTACGAGTTCGAACCGGATGCCGAGACGGTGCTCGACGCGCTGCTGCCGGTGTACGTGCAGAGCCGCGTGTTCAACGCGCTCCTGCAGTCGTCCGCCGCCAAGCAGGCCGCCACGCAGAAGGCGATGAAGTCCGCCAGCGACAACGCCGACAAGCTCATCACCGATTACACCCGCCTGCGCAACAACGCGCGTCAGGCGGAGATCACGCAGCAGATCGCCGAGATCGTCGGCGGCGCCGACGCGCTGGCGTCGGGCAAATAGACCACACGAAAGAAGAGAAGCCATGAGCCTCACCGCTGAGAAGACGGAGACCCCCGTCGTCGGTCGCGTCGCGCGCGTCACCGGCCCGGTCGTCGACATCGAGTTCCCGCACGACTCGATCCCCGAGGTCTACAACGCCCTCAAGACCACCATCACGATCGACGGCGAGTCGACCGAGATCACGCTCGAGGTCGCGCAGCACCTCGGCGACGACCTCGTCCGTGCCATCTCGCTGAAGCCCACCGACGGCATGGTCCGCGGCCAGGAGGTGCGCGACACCGGTGGCCCCATCACGGTCCCCGTCGGCGACGTCACCAAGGGCAAGGTCTTCAACGTCACGGGCGACGTCCTCAACGCCGCTCCTGGCGAGACCATCGAGGTCACCGAGCGCTGGGGCATCCACCGCTCGGCACCGAACTTCGACCAGCTCGAGTCCAAGACCGAGATGTTCGAGACCGGCATCAAGAGCATCGACCTGCTCACCCCGTACGTCCAGGGTGGAAAGATCGGTCTCTTCGGCGGTGCCGGCGTCGGCAAGACCGTCCTCATCCAGGAGATGATCCAGCGCGTCGCGCAGGACCACGGTGGTGTGTCGGTGTTCGCCGGTGTCGGTGAGCGCACCCGTGAGGGCAACGACCTCATCGGTGAGATGGAGGAGGCGGGCGTCTTCGACAAGACCGCCCTCGTCTTCGGCCAGATGGACGAGCCGCCGGGGACGCGTCTGCGCGTCGCCCTGTCGGCGCTGACGATGGCGGAGTACTTCCGCGACGTGCAGAAGCAGGACGTGCTCCTGTTCATCGACAACATCTTCCGCTTCACGCAGGCCGGTTCCGAGGTCTCCACGCTGCTGGGCCGCATGCCCTCCGCCGTGGGTTACCAGCCGAACCTCGCCGACGAGATGGGTGTCCTCCAGGAGCGAATCACCTCGACCCGCGGTCACTCGATCACCTCGCTGCAGGCGATCTACGTCCCCGCCGACGACTACACCGACCCGGCTCCGGCGACGACCTTCGCGCACCTCGACGCGACGACCGAGCTCTCGCGTGAGATCGCCTCGAAGGGTCTGTACCCGGCGATCGACCCGCTGACCTCGACCAGCCGCATCCTGGACCCGCGGTACATCGGTGAGGACCACTACCGCGTCGCCACCGCCGTGAAGCAGATCCTGCAGAAGAACAAGGAACTGCAGGAGATCATCGCGATCCTCGGTGTCGACGAGCTCTCCGAAGAGGACAAGATCGTCGTGTCTCGTGCACGCCGCATCCAGCAGTTCCTCTCGCAGAACACCTACATGGCGAAGAAGTTCACCGGTGTCGAGGGCTCCACGGTCCCGATCAAGGAGACCATCGAGTCGTTCGACGCGATCGTCAAGGGCGACTTCGACCACGTGGCCGAGCAGGCCTTCTTCAACGTCGGTGGCATCTCCGACGTCGAGGAGAAGTGGGCGCAGATCCAGAAGGAGAACGGCTGACATGGCGCTGACCGTCACCCTCGTCTCCGCTGAGGCGGAGGTCTGGCACGGCGAGGCGAGCCTCGTCGTGGCCAAGACGGTCGAGGGCGAGATCGGCTTCATGTCCGGTCACGAGCCCGTCCTCGCCATCCTCGCGGAGGGTGAAGTCCGGATCACGCAGTCGAACGGCGAGAAGATCGTCGCGACGGCGGAGGACGGCTTCCTCTCGATGGAGAACGACGAGCTCACCATCGTGGCCGGGAACGCAGCCCTGCAGTCCTGACACCCTTTCCGCGCAGCGCCGTCCGGTTCGCCGGGCGGCGCTGCGCTTTTCCCCGGAGGTGCCGCCGTGCTCATCCTGCTGCCCCCGTCCGAGACCAAGCGCCCCGGCGGCGACGGCCCGCGCTGGCGTCCGGACGCGCTCGCCTATCCGACGCTCTCGACGCAGCGCGAGCAGGTGATCGACGCGCTCGTCGCGCTCAGCGACGACGAGGAGGCCGCGGCCCGCGTGCTCAAGCTCTCCGCCCGGCAACGCGGCGAGGTCGCCGTCAACGCCGCGCTCCGCGGCTACCCGACGATGCCCGCCGTCGACCGCTACACCGGGGTCCTCTTCGACGCCCTCGGCGCCGCGACACTCGTCGACGCGTCGCGTGCCTGGCTGGCGGGCCACGTCGCGATCCACTCCGCCCCGTTCGGCGTGGTCGGGGCGCTGGATCCGATCCCGGCGTACCGTCTGGGAGCCGGCATCCGCGTCCCCGGACTCCCGCCGATGCGGGCAGTGTGGGCGGATGCCGTCGGTGCCGCGATCGCGGCATCCTCACCTTCGTTCGTCCTCGACCTGCGTTCGGAGGCGTACGTCACCCTGGGGCCCGTGCCCGCCGGGATCCCGCAGGCGTACGTGCGGGTCGTGTCGGAGGGACCGGACGGCGCCGTCCGGGCCCTGAACCACTTCAACAAGCACGCCAAGGGGGAACTCGTCCGCCGCCTCGCGACCTCACGGCCGGACGTCCCCGGACCCGACGCGCTCATGCGATGGGCGCAGGACGAAGAGATCGTCCTGCGCCCATCGGCGGCCGGCGAGCTGGAGCTCGTCGTGCCGCCTCCTACGAGATGAAGCGGAAGGTCACCGGGTAGCGGTAGCTGCCCCCGGCGTTCACCCGAACCGCGCCGAGGATCGAGAAGATGATGTTCGCGACCCACACGGCGAACGGGAGCAACCCCCCGATGAAGCCGAGGAACGGGATGAAGGCCAGGATGCCCGCAACGATGTAGGCGACGATCATGGCGATCGTGAAGGTGATCTGCCAGTTCAGCGCCTCCTTGCCCTCGACGTTCGTGCGGGGACCGCGGTCCTTGAACACGAGCCAGATGATGAGGGCGGGCAGGAAGCCGACGATGCCGCCGAGGTGCGCGAACATCGCCCACTGCTTGTCCTGATCGGGGGTGAGAGCGGCGCCCGGCTGCGGCTGCCCGTAACCCGGCTGCCCGTAGCCCGGCTGGCCGTAGGGCTGCTGGGTGTAGGGCTGCGGAGGCGGCGGCGGAGCGTAACCGCCCGGGTTCTGTCCCGGCGGAGGGGGCGGCGCGCCTGCGGGAGGAGGAGACGCGGGGCCGTCCTGGGGCGGCGTGTTCGGGTCGGTCATCGGTATGCCCTTCTGTCGGCGTCGCCGCGGCGCGCGGCGTTCAGCGCGCGTGCGCTGCCACACACGAAAGGTAGTGCCGGGAACGGGTCGGGGGCAACGCCCCGCGCCGCAGGATGACGGGGGAGGACGTCCACTAGAGTGTGAGGACGCTGCACCGATCAGGAAGAAGGGTGGGAGCGTGCCCGAAGCCGTCACCTCGTCCCGCGTCGTCCCCTCCGGCGCAGGCCCCATCGAGGTGCGCTGGGCCGAGGTCACCCACCAGGGCCGCCGCCGCGAGAACAACCAGGATGCCGTGCTGTCGGCGTTCCCGCTCTTCGTCGTCGCCGACGGGATGGGCGGCCACATCGGGGGCGAGATCGCCAGCTCGCGCACGGTGGAGCGCCTTTCGGCTGCCGTCGACCGCGGCACGGTCTCGCCGGAGGCGATCGAGGACGCCCTCGAGCACGCGGTGGCCGACATCGCCTCGCACGCCGAGACGACCGACGACGGCACCGGGACGACGGTGACGGGTGTCTACCTCGACCTCACCGGCGCCGAGCCGACCTGGGTGACCCTCAACATCGGCGACTCCCGGGTGTACCTGCTCCGCGACGGCGCGCTCGCGCAGGTGACGA
Source organism: Microbacterium sp. NPDC064942 (assembly GCF_049545525.1). Lineage (NCBI taxonomy): Bacteria > Bacillati > Actinomycetota > Actinomycetes > Micrococcales > Microbacteriaceae > Microbacterium > Microbacterium sp. NPDC064942. The sequence continues at coordinate 311,736 of NZ_JBMWDR010000001.1, forward strand.
CCGACCACTCCGTCGTCCAGGAGCTGATCGCCGCAGGCCGTCTCAGCCCGGAGGAGGCCGAGAATCACCCTTACGGCAACGTCATCACCCGGGCCGTCGGTCCGAGCGACGGGGTGGTGCCCGACTACGTGCGACTCGAGGTCGTCGACGGCGACCGCTTCGTGGTGTGCAGCGACGGACTCACGAAAGAGCTCACCGACTACGGCATCCTGCACTTCCTCCTGCAGAACCAGGACCCGGCTGCCGCGGTCGACGCGATGCTCGAGGCGGCGCTGGAGAACGGCGGCCGCGACAACGTGTCCATCATCGTCGTGAGCGCGCGGCACGTCCCGGCCGACGAGGACACCGCCACGGTCGAGATCTCCTCACCAGTGCGCCCCTGACGCGGATCGTCCACAGGACGTCCGTGCACCGGCCGCCGGACCGGGCCCCCCGCGCACAGTGGAGCGGTGTCCACATACGCACCCGATGACCCCCTCGCGCTTCCCCGCCGGGCCGAGCCGGCACCGCGCCCGCCCCTCCCGCTCCTGACCGTCGTCGTACCGGTCGTCGGTGCGGGCGTGCTGTGGATGGTGACGGGGTCGGCCTACGCTCTGCTGTTCGCCGCCCTCGGCCCGCTCATCGCGATCGCCTCGGTCGCCGACGCGGCGCGCACCTCGAAACGGACCGCGAAGAAGGATGCCGCGGCGCTCCGCCGCCGGCTGGCGCAGGCGGAGGTCGACGTGGCGAAACGCCACGACGACGAGCGCGCCCAGCGTTGGGCGACGCATCCCGACGTCCCGCGCTTCCTCGCCCGCCCGGAATCGATCTGGCGCGTCGTCCCCGAGCGCGAGTCCATGCTCGTCGTCGGTTCGGGAGAGGACGTGAGTACCCTGCGGACGACGGGCGGTGACGGGGACGACGCGTCGGCGGAGCTCCGCCGGCGCGCGGCGCGGGTGGACGACGTGCCCGTCCTCGTGCCGCTCACGACGGGTGTCGCCGTGGTGGGGCCGCCGGCGCTGGCCGCCGCGGTCGCGCGCGCGCTCGCGTTGCAGGTGCTCCTGTGCCTCTCGCCCGGGCGCGTGCGTCTGAGCGACGCCGGTCCGTCATGGGCGGATGCCGCGCCCCACCGCGCCGCCGCGGTCGGGCCGCTCCTGCAGGTGCTCGAAAACGGCGGGCTCGTCGGCGGCGACGTCGACATCCCCATCGTCGTCGTGCCCGACGGCGCGCCGCCGCCGCCGCGGTGCGGGGCGGTCCTGCGGCTGACCGGGCCGACCCGGGCGCGGCTCGATCTCGACGGCCGGTCCCGTGACGTGACCGTGGACGTGCTCTCGGCGGCGCAGGCGGCGCACCTGGCCGGCCTCCTCGCCGAGCGGGCGGAGCGCGCGCTCGGGCAGACCGCGGGGGACGTCCTGACCCTGCGCGAGACGCTGCGGCACGTTCCGCCCGCCCGGCGCGGCGCACTGCCGGCGGCGTTCGGAAGCGCGGGCGGAGCGGCGGCGCCCGTCGACCTCGTGGCCGACGGCCCGCACGCGGTGGTCATCGGGATGACCGGGGCGGGCAAGAGCGAGCTGCTCACGTCGTGGGTCGTCTCGCTGTGCGCGGCGCACACGCCGTCGCAGGTGGGACTGCTGCTCGTGGACTTCAAGGGAGGCCGCACCTTCGATCATCTGGCACCTCTGCCGCACGTGACCGGTGTCCTCACCGATCTCGACGAGGCCACGACGCTGCGCGCCATCGAGAGCCTTCGCGCCGAGGTCCGCTTCCGGGAGCGCACCCTCGCGTCCCTCGGGGCGCGCGACGTCGACGAAGCGGGCGAAGGGCTCGGACGGCTCGTCATCGTGGTCGACGAGTACGCGGCGCTCGTGGCGGCGCACCCCCTGCTGCATGACGTGTTCGGTGATCTCGCCGCACGCGGGCGGGCCCTCGGCATCCACCTCGTCCTCGCGGCGCAGCGCGCGAACGGCGTCTTCCGCGACGCCGTGCTCGCCAACGCCCCGCTCCGCATCGCGCTGCGGGTCGGCGATGCGACCGACTCCCGTGCGGTTCTGGGCGTCGACGACGCCGCGCGGCTCTCGGGACGAGCGGATGCCCGCGGCACGGCGCTCGTGCGACGATCCGGCGACACGTCGCCGCAGCCGGTGCGGGTGGCACTGTGCGATGCGACGGTGATCGCCGAGGCGGCGGCGAGGTACGAGGGCGAGGGCGCGCGACGTCCATGGTTGCCGGCTCTTCCTGAGCGCATCCCGCTCGCCTCGGTCCGGCAGGCGGGCGTCGTCGTGCTCGGAACCGCCGACGAGCCCGAGCACCAGCGCCAGCGCGCCGTGGTCTGGGACGAGCCGGCGCTCGCGGTGGTCGGCGGCCCGCGGAGCGGGAGGACGGGGGTGCTCCGCGCGATCGCGGCGCAGACGGAGACGCTCCCGGTGCCGGGGGATCCCGAGGGGGCGTGGGACGCACTGACGACCCTCGAGCACGTGCCCGCCGGTAGCACGGTGCTCGTCGACGACCTCGACGCCATGCTCGCCGCCCTGCCGGGGGAGTACGGCGCCGTCGCTGCCGAGTCGCTCGAGCAGGCCCTGCGCGGCGCGCGCACCCGCGGCATCCGGATCGCCCTCACGACGCAGCGCGTCGGCGGCGGCGTCGGCCGGATCCTCGAGCTCGTGCCGCGGCGTCTCGTCCTCGGGACGGCCACGCGTGCCGACCACGTCGCCGCCGGCGGCGACGCGAGCGACCACCTGCCGGATCTGCCGCCGGGACGCGGACGGCTCGGGCGGACGCTCGTCCAGGTCGCCGACGCCGGCGCCCACGACCTCTCCGTCGTCAGCGATCCGCCGCCCGTCTGGCAGCCCGGACGCCGGCCCGCGGCGGTCGTCGCGCCCGCCGGCGCGCGTCTGCGACGGCTCACGGCGGAGTGGGAACGCTGGGGCATCCCGGTGACACCCGTCGACGCGCAGGCGTCCCTGACGCGCGGCGGGGTCGTGATCGGCCCGCCCGACGCCTGGCTCGCCCAGTGGCGGCTGCTCGCCGACGCGCGCGCCGACGCGGACCTCGTCATCGATGCCGCGTGCGCGGCGGAGTACCGCGCTCTCGTCGGGTCCCGCGATCTGCCGCCGTTCGTCGTCCCCGGTGCGGGTCGCGGCTGGTGGCACGTGCCCGACCGCCCGGTGCGGCGCGTCCTGATGGAGCGCGACTGAGCGGCGGGCTGCCGGGATCAGACGGTGGGACGGATGACGCCGACGTCCCTGCCGCCGCCGGTCACCGTCAGCGGCAGGTCGGCGAGGGTGCGCGCCACATCCGCCGCCTGCAGGGCGCCGGCGCGGACGAGCAGCGTGAGCGCCGTCACGGCGCCCGCCCGGGTGCTGCCGTCGAGCATCTTCAGCACGGCGGTCGTGCCGTTCGGGGCGATCATGGCCATGACGCCCTCGGCGCCGTGCTTGGCGAACACGCCGAGGCGCTCCGTCACGATCGAGTCGGGCTGACCGGGGCCCTGGATCACCCACGGGTTCTCCCGGACGGCACGGACCAGGGTGCCCGCGCTCCGGTGCAGCGCGAACGGCGACTTCTCGGACGAGGCGCCGATGCGGTGGAAGGCCCGGGCGAGGGCGGCGAGACTCATCGCGTGCACCGGGGCGCCGCATCCGTCCGTCGCCGTCGCCGTGATCTTCGTCCCGGTCAGGCGCTCGATGACCTCACGGGTGTGGACCTGCAGCGGATGCTGCGGGTCGAGGTAGGTCGTCGTGTCCCACCCGCTCGCCTGACAGGCCAGCAGCATCGCCGCGTGCTTGCCCGAGCAGTTCATCCGCACGCGCTGCGGCCCGATCAGCTCGCGGGTCATCTCGTCGCGCGCGGCCGGGTCGCCCGGCCACGCGGGCGGGCACTGGAGCGCATCCTCACCGAGACCGGCGGCGGTGAGGATGTCGGTGACGAGGGCCACGTGCCGGTCCGTGCCGGAGTGGCTGGCGGTCGCGACGGCGAGGTGCGGGCCCTCGAGGGTCGCCCCGGCCGAGACGCTCGCGAGCGCCTGCATCGGCTTCAGGGTCGAGCGGGGCAGGATCGGCGCCTCCACGGCACCCAGCGCCGAGACGACCCCGCCCTCGGGGTCGAGCACGATCGCCGAGCCCGCATGACGGGACTCGATGAAACCGCTGCGTTCGACGACGGCGAGTTCGACGGCATCCGTCACGGCGAAGGTCTCAGGCACCCGTCCAGCCTACCCAGGGCCCTCCCGCGCCCGCCCCGGCTGCGCGTGCGAGACTGGCCGCGTGCACGACGAACACCACTATCGCGTGAAGACCCTCTGGACGGGCGACCGGGGGAGCGGAACAAGCGGGTACCGCGACTACGACCGCGCCGTCACCGTGCAGGTCGAGGGCAAGCCCGACCTGCTCGCCTCGGCCGACAAGCCGTTCCGCGGCGACCCGACGCGCTGGAACCCCGAGGATCTGCTGCTCGCCGCCCTCTCGGAGTGCCACCTGCTGTCGTACCTGCACGCCTGCGTCACGGTGGGTGTCGTCGTGACCTCCTACGAGGACAACGCGACGGGGACGATGACGCTCGACGGCAGAGGAGGCGGCTCATTCCGCGAGGTCACCCTGCACCCGCGGGTGACGGTGGCGGATGCCGCGATGGTCCCCGCGGCGGAGGCCGCCCACCGGCAGGCGCGCGAGTGGTGCTTCATCGCGAACTCGGTGAACTTCCCCGTGCACCACGAGGCCGTCGTGACCGTCAGCGACGTTCGTGCGGCAGGACCTGCTTGAGGCGCTCGACCGGATTCTGCGCGGGCACCTCGTTGTACGAGCCGGCGAGCTCCTGACCCGAGAGCGCGTGGATCGCCGACATGATGTGGTCGGTGGCCTGGCGGCGGGCACGGCCCGACGACGCCGGACCGTGATGGGACAAATCCATCGGCTCGCCGTAGCGGATCGTCACCCGCGGCGACATGCGCGGCCACTTCGCGCCCACGGGCATCGCGTCGTTCGTGCCGACGATCCCCACCGGCACGACCTTCGCGCCGGTCTCCAGCGCGAGGAAGGCGACACCGGTGCGGCCCTTGTAGAGGCGTCCGTCGAGCGAGCGCGTGCCCTCGGGGTACAGCGCGATGGCCTTGCCGGACTCGAGGATGCGGCGCTGCTGGTCGAGGGCGTCGAGCGCGGCCTGGCCCGCCCCGCGCTGCACGGGGGTGGCGCCGAGGGCGCGGAAGAACCGGTTGCTGAACCAGCCCTTGATCCCCGACCCGTCGAAGTAGCTGGACTTGGCCAGGAAGTAGACGGGCCGCGGTGCGAACAGCGGCAGCACGAACGAGTCGATGAAGCTCAGGTGATTGCTCGCGAGGATGATGGGGCCCGACCGCGGGATGTTGCCCACGCCCTCGATGCGGGGGCGGTAGATCAGCCGTGCCAACGGGCCGAAGCCCCAGCGCACGAGGTAGTAGAGGCCACCGGCACGCGCGAGTTCGTCGTCGGATGACCCGGCGGAGTTCTCGGGGGGAATCGGCGCTTCGGTCACCTGAAGAGGGTACTGCCAAACCCATGCGGGCCAGGACATGCCCCGGTGCACCGCGGCGCTCGGAACACCGACTCACACCCCGGACAAAAGAAGGTGGGGGAGGATGGAGGCACTCCCCGTTTCTCTGTGAGGTCTACTCCGTGCGTCTTCGTCCCTTCGCCGCCCTGTCCGCCGTCGCCGTGACCGCGCTTCTGCTGACCGGATGCGGCTCCTCCGACACCGCCGCTCCGACGCCCACCGGCTCGGCGGCCGCAGATCTCTGCGACGCTGCTGCGAAGTCGGGCGAGGCATCCGACTCCGTCAAGGTCGACGGCGCCGTCGGCTCGCCCTCCACCGCGACCTTCTCGACGCCGCTCGAGCCGAAGGAACTGCAGGTGACGGTGCTCGACGAGGGCGACGGCCCCGCCGTCAAGGCCGGCGAGTTCGTGTCGTACGCGATGACCGCGTACAGCGCCGAGGACGGGAAGGAGCTCGCCACGATCGGTTACGAACCCGGCCAGTTCCTGCCCTCGCAGCTCTCGCCCGACACGGTCCTCGGTCAGGTCTTCGGATGCGGGAACGTCGGCAAGCGCGTCGTCGCCGCGTTCCCCGCCAGTGACACGGCGCAGGCCGAGGTCTACGTCCTCGACCTGCTCGGTACGGTGCCCACCGCGGCCTGGGGTGAGCCGCAGGCCGCCCCCGCCGGCTTCCCGAAGGTCGAGCTCGCCGAGAACGGCGCGCCGAAGATCACGATCCCCGAGGGCGAGGAGCCCCCGACGCAGAGCGAGGTCGCGACCATCAAGAAGGGCGACGGCTACACGGTGCAGAAGGGCGACTACGCCCTCATCCAGTACACCGGCGTCCGGTGGTCGAACGGTGAGACCTTCGACTCCACGTGGGACAAGGGATCGCCCATCGCCTACCCGACGACGAACTACGTCCAGGGCTTCCAGAAGGCGCTCGAGGGCCAGACCGTCGGGTCGCAGGTCCTCGTCGTGATCCCGCCCGCCGAAGGCTACGGCGAGGGCAAGGTCAACGAGGCCGACCTGAAGGGCGAGACGATCGTCTTCGTCGTCGACATCCTCGGCGCGCAGACACCGGCGGCGGCTCCCGCGCAGTGACGGCGGCCCGGCCGAGCCGGTTCCCGCGGGTAGGGTGAGCGCATGCGACGCATCCTGATCCTCGGTTCGACGGGCTCGATCGGGACGCAGGCGCTCGACGTCATCCGCGCGAACCGCGACCGCTTCGAGGTCGTCGGTCTCGCGGCGGGGCGGGATGCCGAGGGCCTTCGTCGTCAGGCGGAGGAGTTCGGCGTGGCCGCCACGGCGCTCGGGGCCGGCGACGCCGAACGTCTCGTCCGCAGCGTCGAGGCCGACGTCGTCGTCAACGGGATCACCGGATCGGTCGGGCTCGGGCCGACGCTCGCGGTCCTCGAGACGGGCGCGGCGCTCGCGCTCGCCAACAAGGAGTCGCTCATCGTCGGCGGCGAGCTCGTCACGCGGCGGGCGGCCCCCGGCCAGATCGTCCCGGTCGACTCGGAGCACTCCGCGATCGCGCAGTGCCTGCGCTCGGGCGAGGCGGGCGAGGTACGCCGCCTCGTCCTGACCGCCAGCGGCGGCCCCTTCCGCGGGCGGACCCGCGAGCAGCTGCGGGAGGTGACACCCCGTGAGGCGCTCGCGCACCCCACCTGGGACATGGGTCGCGTCGTCACGACGAACTCGGCCACCCTCGTGAACAAGGGCCTCGAGGTCATCGAGGCGCACCTGCTGTTCGACGTCCCCTACGACCGCATCGACGTGACGGTCCACCCGCAGTCGATCGTGCACTCGATGGTCGAGTTCGTCGACGGGTCGACGATCGCGCAGGCGTCGCCGCCCGACATGCGGCTGCCGATCTCCCTCGCCCTCGACCACCCGCGCCGCGTCGCGGGGGTGGGTGCTCCGCTCGACTGGACGACGGCGTCGACGTGGACGTTCGAGCCGCTCGACGCGGCGGCCTTCCCGAGCGTCTCGCTCGCGAAGCAGGTCGGTGTCGCCGGGTCCACCTATCCCGCCGTGTTCAACGCCGCCAACGAGCAGGCCGTCGAGGCGTTCCACGACGGCGCGCTGCCGTTCCTGGGCATCGTCGACACGATCTCGCGCGTCGTCGACGCGCATGAGCCGCCCGCGGAGCTGACGCGCGAGAGCCTCGCTGACGCCGAGCGCTGGGCGCGGACCACCGCGGACCGGCTCATCGCCGCCGGCTGAGGCTCCCTCGAGTCCCGACCCTTCCCGAACGTCAGGCGGGAACCGGCCATCCCGCGCGCCGCAGGGCGTCCGTCGCGGCGCCCTCGGCGTCGAACGGCGTGCGGACTCCGTGGATCTCGCGGTAGTGCTGGTGGCCCGGTCCCGCCCACAGGATGGCGTCGCCTTCGCCGACCAGCGAGACCGCCGTCGCGATGGCCTCCTCGGGCGGGGTGACCTCGTGGATGACGGCGTCCGGTCGCGCCGCGCGCGCCCCGTCGACGAGCGCACGCCGGATGACTGCGGGATCCTCCGAGCGGGGATGCTGGTCGGTCACGACGAGCACGTCGCTCCCGAGCGCCGCGACGGCGCCCATGTCGGCGCGCTTGGTGGTGTCGCGGTCGCCGTTGGCCCCGCACACCATGACGACCCGCCCGGGGGTGACCCGACGGACCGCGTCGAGGGTCTTCGCGAAGGCGTCGGGGGAGTGGCCGAAGTCGAGATACAGCGCCGGGCCGCCGGCGCCCGAGATCCGCTGGATGCGGCCGGGCAGGCGCGCGTCGATGGCGCGGTCGCCGATGAGGGCGGTCAGCGCGTCCCACTCCCAGCCCGCCTCGAGCAGCATGATGATCGCGAGGCCCGCGTTGGACGCCATGTGCGGACCGATCACCGGCACCGTCGTGGTCACCGAGCCCGCCGGGCCCGACAGCGTGAAGGTCGTGCCCTCGGGCATCTCGGCGACGAGGTCGACGCGCCAGTCGGCGGCCGCGGTCGGGTCCTCCGCGATGGCGGCGGTCAGCACCGTCGTCACCGGGATGCCGGCACGCTCGGCGATCGCCTGTCCCGCCGGCTGGTCCACGCAGACCACCGCGCGGCGCGCGCGCTCGGGGGTGAACAGGGCCGCCTTGGCGATGAGGTACTCGGTCATGTCGGCGTAGTCGTCGAGGTGATCGTGCGACAGGTTCGTGAACCCGGCGACGTCGAAGACGAGACCGTCGACGCGGTGCCGGGTGAGCGCCTGCGCGCTGACCTCGACCAGGATCGCCTGGACGTCCTTCTCGCGCATGAGTGCGATCAGGGCGTGCATCTCGGATGCCTCGGGGGTCGTCAGCCGTGAGGGGATGACTTCGCCCGCGATGTGGCGCTCCGCCGTCGACGACAGACCCGTCGTGACGCCGAGACCGTGCAGCATCCCCTCCATGAGGTGGGTGACGCTCGTCTTGCCGTTCGTCCCGGTGACGGCCAGGAGCGGCGGGAGGTCGGCATCCGCTCCCGTTCCGTAGACGAGTGCGGAGAGTCCGCCCAGGCGCGCCCGGGGGTCGTCGACGACGAGGACCGGGACGCTGACGCCCGCCAGGAGCGCGGCACCGTCGGCATCCGTCACCACGGCGACGGCGCCCTTCGCGATCGCGTCGGGCGCGAACTCCGCCCCGTGGCGATGTGCGCCGCGGACGGCGACGAACAACTCGCCCGCGCGCAGATCGGCGGTCGCGAGGGTCACACCGTGGACGGACACCCCCGCGAGGTCGCCCGACGCCGTCGCGCCGAGGTGGGCGGCGACGTCCTGCAGTGGCACGGCACGGGGGTGCGACGGCCGGAGGACGGGGGGAGGTGCGAAGGGGTTCTGCATGGTCCCTCCATCATCGCACCCGCCCTCCGGCCGGCCCGGGTCAGACCCGACGTCGGTTCAGCAGAGCGACGACGAGCGCCGCCGCACCGAGCACGAGAGCGCCGCCCCCGAGCCAGGTCGCGACCGGGGCGCTCGCCGCGGCCTCCGCCTCGGGAGCAGCCCCGGCCTGGCCGTGGCCGTCGCCGTGCTCGGAGGTGCCCGCGGCCGACGCCGCAGCGACGGCCACGATCGGCGCGGGGGATTCGAGCTCCTCCGGGTCCTGACCGTCCTCGGCCACCTGCGTCCAGGCCGTCTCGCCGACCTCGCACCGCTGCGTCACGGGGAACGCGATGTCGGTGTCGCCGACGTCCGAGGAGAAGAGCGCGTCGAAGGATGCCGAAGCGGCGAGGCCGTCCTCGATCGGGGTGAGCGCGGTGTACGTCACCTGCGTCGGCGTGCCGTCGTCGCCGAGGACGCGGCTGATCTTCCACACGCCGTCGACGACGGGGGTGACGTTGGCCACCCCCTCGGGGACGTCGAAGACGAGGGCCGTCGTGGGGGAGCCGTCGCAGCCGTGGCTGAACGAGAATTCCAGGCGCGACGTGGCGCCGGCGGCGGCACCGTCGGCGTGGACGTGGACGTGGGCGGATGCCGCCAGGGGGGCGGCGAGGACGAGGGCGCCGCCGAGGGCGATGCCGGTGAGGGTGAGCGCCGAACGGCGCGGGGAACGCGTGGTCATGAGTCGATGTCTCCCGAAGAGATGTGCGGGGCGCGCCCGAGGGCCGGCCCGCGCGGAAAGGTGAGGAACGTGCCGCCGTGGGCGGCCGGCTCAGCGGGGAGGTTCGCGGCGGGAGAGATCGGCCAGGGCGAGGCGCGGGCGGAGGCCCCGCGGTGTCGTGAGCGGAAGGGCCGGCGCGCGCCATCCGCCCGTCGGCGGAGCGACGACGAGGCGCAGGAGGGAGTGGATGCCGCGTGCCACGGCGCGCAGCATCCGTTCGCCGTGGCAGACCGCCGCCGCGGTGACGACCGCGGCGAGGGCGTGGCCGGCGATCATGGCGCCGTCGACCGACACGGTGCCCCCGGCGGCCGCCCCGAGCGCGAGGGCGGCGTGGTGATGGCCGGTGGCGGCGGCCGTCGGCTGGACGTCGCCGACGAGCGTGAAGTCCGAGTGGAGGAGCGCCTGCGCGGCGGCGACGGCGAGCCCTGTCCGGACGGCGGAGGGACGGGACCCCACGATCACGAGAGCGATCGGCCACGCGAGCAGCAACACCGTCGCGACGAGCCAGGGGCCGGGCGCGGTACCCCCGCCGAGGGTGTGGGCGGCCGCCGCGGTCAGGGTCGCGACCGCCGCCGCCCCGCCCGCGCGCACGACGCGCACGCGCCGCGAGTCGACGGGGCGGGGGATCACCCTCCCAGCCTAGATCCGAGACGAGCCGCGATGACGGCGGCGACGTCATCGCCGCTTCATAGCGTCCGGGGGTAGCGTGTCGGCTCGTGACCGTACTCGCATTCATCATCGGCGTCGTCGTGCTGGTGGTCGGGCTCGCCGTGTCGATCGCCCTCCACGAGGTCGGACACCTCGCCCCCGCCAAGGCGTTCGGCGTCCGCGTGGGCCAGTACATGATCGGCTTCGGCCCGACCGTGTTCTCGCGCCGTGTCGGCGAGACCGAGTACGGCTTCAAGCTCCTGCCGCTCGGCGGTTACATCTCCATGGCGGGCATGTACCCGCCCTCGGCGGTGACCACGGGCGAGGGCGTCGACGCGCGGCCGCGCCGCCGCCGCCTGTTCGAGACGCTCATCCAGGACGCCCGCACCGCCAACGACGAGACGCTGCAGGGCGACGGCGCCGGGCGTGCCTTCTACCAACTGCCGGTCTACAAGCGCGTCATCATCATGCTCGGCGGCCCCGCGATGAACCTCGTGCTCGCGATCATCCTCTTCGCGATCATGTTCTCCGGTATCGGCGTGCAGACGGCCACGACCACCGTCGCGTCGGTCAACGAGTGCGTCCTCCCGGCCGGCAGCACGCAGACCTCGTGCGCGGCGGACGATCCGGCCTCCCCGGCGGCGGCCGCCGGCATCCGTCCCGGTGACGTCCTCGTCTCGGTGGACGGCACCCCGGTCGACACCTTCGCCGAGGCGTCGGCGATCATCCAGAAGTCCCCGGACCGGCAGATCCCGGTCGTCGTCGAGCGCGGCGGCACGCGGCAGACGCTCGAGGTGACCCCGGTGCTCGCGACCCGCGAGATCGCGACGGCGAACGGCGGCACGACGACGGCCGAGGTCGGCTTCGTGGGGATGTCGGCGACCGTCGCGTTCGTGCCGCAGCCCATCTGGGACGGGCCGCAGGCAGCCCTCGCGCAGACCGGCCAGGTCGTGGGGATCATCTGGCAGCTCCCCGCCCGGGTCTACCAGACCGCCGTCGACACGATCACCGGCGCCGGTCGCGACCCGAACGGCCCCCTCTCCGTCGTCGGCGCCGGGCGACTCGCGGGCGAGGTCGCCGCGACCGAGACGCCGATCCTGAACCGCGTCTCGGGCATGCTCGCGCTGCTGGGTTCGCTCAACATCGCCCTGTTCGTGTTCAACCTCGTGCCGTTGCTCCCGCTCGACGGCGGCCACGTCGTCGTCGCGCTGTGGGATGGACTCAAGCGCGTCTGGGCGCGGATGACCGGGCGCCGCGCACCGCGTCCGGTGGACGCGACGAAGCTCGTCCCGATCACCTACATCGTCGTGATCGGCCTGATCATCATGGGCGGCACCCTGATCCTCGCCGACATCGTCAACCCCGTGCAGCTGCTGGGCTGACGGGCGGCTCAGGCCTCGACGGGGCTGAGCGCGTGCGTGACGAGCCGCTCGAGGGTGGTGAGACCGTCGCGCGAGAGGATCGACTCGAGGTGGCCCTGCACCGACGCGTACGCGGGACCGCGCAGCGCGTAGACGTCGCCGGTCCGTGCATCGGCCGACACCTCGGTCGCCCCCACGCGGGTCGTTCCCGGGGAGACGCGAGCCGTGAACGTGTTGTAGAAGCCGATGGATGCCGGGGTGCCGAAGACGTCGACGGTCTTCTGCAGGCCCTGGTGCGGGCTCGCGAGCGGCGCCAGCTCGAGTCCGAGGCGGTCGGCGAGCACCTGGTGGCTCAGGCACACCGCGAGCAGCGGCGCACCGGCATCCACCCGTTCCGCCACGATCTCGCGGAGACGGGCGATGCGGGCGCTGTCGGCGTCGCGCGGGTCGCCCGGACCCGGGCCTGAGACCACGAGGTCCGCCGCGGCGACCGCTGCGGGGGAGGCCTCGGACCAGTGCGCGATCGTCACGTCGAAGCCGAGGTGGCGCAGCTGGTGGGCGAGCATCGTCGTGAACCGGTCCTCGGCGTCCACCACGAGGGCGCGTCGCCCGGCGAGCGGACCGCGGCCCGGCTCGCCCTGGGGGTTCAGCCAGAAGGCGGCCAGGCGGGCGTTGCGCGAGGAGAGGAGCTCGGCGATGGCGGGATCCTCGGCGAGCGGCCGCGGGGCCGGGGCCGGCGCGTCCTCGTCGACGGTGCGGGCGACGACGTCGCGCGGGATCGCGCCGATCGCCCCCAGCACACCGGCCGCCTTCCCGTGGGTCTCGCCCACCTCCCCGTACGGGTCGGAGTGGCGCACGAGGGTCGCGCCCACAGGGACCCGCAGCCGGCCGTCGACGACGTACGCGGTGCGGATGAGGATCGGCGCGTCGAGGTCGTGTCCGCCGTCGGCGCGCGGCGTGAACAGAGCCGCGACGCCGGAGTAGTACCCGCGCGGGCTCTGTTCGTGGCGGGCGATGACGGTGCAGGCGTTCTGCATCGGCGAGCCGGTCACGGTGGGCGCGAACATGGTCTCGCGCAGGATGTCGCGCGGGTCCATCGTGCTCGTCCCGCGCAGCATGTACTCGGTGTGCGTCAGCCGCGACATCTCCTTGAGATGCGGGCCCGTGATGCGGCCGCCGTCGCTGCAGACCGCCGACATCATCTTGAGCTCCTCGTCGACGACCATGAAGAGCTCCTCGGTCTCCTTCGTCGAGGAGAGGAACTCGGTCAGGGTCTCGGCCGTCGCGCCGCCCGCCGGGTGGCGGAAGGTCCCCGAGATGGGGTTCATCGTCACGACGCCGCCCTGGGCGCTGACATGCGCCTCGGGGCTCGCGCCGACGGCGAGGTGGTCGGGAGTCGACACCAGGAACGTCCAGTAGGCGCCGCGCTCGTGCTCGAGCAGCGCGCGGAACCACGTCAGACCCGCCGTCAGCGGGTCGCCCCCGACCTGCGCGACGTAGTCGCGGCGGATGACGAAGTTCGCCCCCTCGCCGCGGCCGATCTCGTCGGCGATGACCCGGCGGACGATGTCGGCGTACGCCTCGTCGTCGATGTCGAAGCCCGCGTCCTCGAGGGCGACGGGCTCGGTCGGCAGCTGGGCGAGCGCGTCCGATAGGGGCAGGGAGTGCCGTTCGCCGACGACGAGGCAGCGCAGCGGAGCGCCGTCGTCGTGGCACGCGAAGCCGCGCTCGACGACCTGACGGAACGGGACGAGCGCGAGCACCTCGCGCGCGGAGCCCGCGGCATCCGTGAGGGGGATGTCGGCGAGCAGCTCGACGTCGACCACCTCGCCGGTGAGCACCTCGACGGTGGCGCCGTCGCGGGCGAGGAGGGCGAAGGGGACGCCGCGCGCGGCGAGGTCGGCGAGAATGATCGGGGCGGTGCCGGTCATGGGGGATCTTCCGTTCGGGGCGGTCGCCGGTAAACGAGAAACGACCGCCGGGCTGTCAGCTCAGGCGGTCGTCGGGATGCACGTGGCGTCCGCCTCAGGCGGAGCGCCACCACGTGCGGTTCGCGAACATGGGGCCGAACCTACCACAGGCGACCCTCGCGGCATCCTCTCGGTCAGGTGCCGTGCCCGAGCGCCCCCCGCGGCTTAGGCTGGAGCCGTGCCAGCAGTGAACATCGGGATGCCCCGCGTGCCGGAGGTCCTCGCGCCTCGTCGCAAGAGCCGTCAGATCAAGGTCGGCAAGGTTCTCGTCGGTGGCGATGCCCCTGTCAGCGTTCAGTCGATGACGACGACGCCGACCACCAACATCAACGCGACGCTGCAGCAGATCGCCGAGCTCACCGCCTCCGGGTGCGAGATCGTGCGTGTGGCCGTGCCGTCGCAGGATGACGCGGACGTCCTCCACATCATCGCCGCGAAGAGCCAGATCCCGGTGATCGCCGACATCCACTTCCAGCCGAAGTACGTGTTCCAGGCGATCGACGCCGGCTGCGCGGCCGTGCGCGTGAACCCCGGCAACATCCGCAAGTTCGACGACCAGGTCGGCGCGATCGCCAAGGCGGCCCAGGCCGCCGGGGTGTCGCTGCGCATCGGCGTCAACGCCGGGTCCCTCGACCGGCGCCTGCTCGAGAAGTACGGCAAGGCGACGCCCGAGGCCCTCGTCGAGAGCGCCGTGTGGGAGGCATCCCTCTTCGAGGAGCACGACTTCCACGACTTCAAGATCTCGGTCAAGCACAACGACCCCGTCGTCATGGTGAAGGCCTACCGTCAGCTCGCCGAACGGGGCGACTGGCCGCTCCACCTCGGCGTCACCGAGGCGGGCCCCGCCTTCCAGGGCACGATCAAGAGCGCGACCGCGTTCGGCATCCTGCTCGGCGAGGGCATCGGCGACACGATCCGTGTCTCGCTGTCGGCGCCGCCCGCCGAAGAGGTCAAGGTCGGCCACCAGATCCTCCAATCGCTGAACCTCCGCGAGCGCAAGCTCGAGATCGTGTCCTGCCCGTCGTGCGGCCGCGCGCAGGTCGACGTCTACACCCTCGCCGACAACGTCACCGAGGGCCTCAAGGACATGACGGTTCCGCTCCGCGTCGCGGTCATGGGCTGCGTCGTGAACGGTCCGGGCGAGGCCCGCGAGGCCGACCTCGGCGTCGCGTCGGGCAACGGCAAGGGGCAGATCTTCGTCAAGGGCGAGGTCATCAAGACCGTCCCCGAAGAGGACATCGTCGCCACCCTCATCGAGGAGGCCAACCGCCTCGCCGACGAGATGGGGCCGGATGCGCCCCTCGGAACGGCGCAGGTCGGCACCTCCTGACGCGCCGCGGATGCCGGGCGGTCCCGGCATCCGCTGTTTTCGTCAGCTCCAGAGGGAGTGGTAGGCGTTGATCGCCGGCTGCCCGCCCAGGTGCGCATAGAGGACGGTCGAGTCCTTCGGGATGTCGCCGCTCTTCACGAGGTCGATGAGACCGGCGAGCGACTTGCCCTCGTAGACGGGGTCGGTGATCATCGCCTCGAGCTGCGCGCCGAGCGCCATCGCCGCCATCGTGGAATCCACCGGGATGCCGTAGAGGTCGCCGGCCCACCCCTCGAGCACCTGGATCTCGTCGTCGCGCAGGTCGCGGCCGACTTCGATGAGTTCCGCGGTGTGGCGTGCGATCCTGGCGACCTGGTCGCGCGTCCTCTGCAGCGTCGCGGAGGCGTCGATGCCGATGACCCGTCGGGTCACCCCGGTCAGCTCCTCGAGGGCGGCGAAGCCCGCGATCATGCCGGCGTGCGTCGAGCCGGTCACCGTGCAGACGATGATCGTGTCGAAGAAGACGCCCAGCTGCTTCTCCTGCTCGGCCACCTCGAAGGCCCAGTTCGCGAAGCCGAGGCCGCCGAGGCGGTGCTCGGAGGCTCCGGCGGGGATGGGGTAGGGGGTGCCACCGGCATCCTCCACCTCCTGCAGCGCCTGCTTCCAGGAGTCACGGATGCCGATGTCGAACCCGGCATCGTCGAGGCGGGAGTCCGCGCCCATCATGCGCGAGAGCAGGATGTTGCCGACCTTGTCGTTGACGGGCTCGTCCCACGGGACCCACTTCTCCTGGACGAGCCGAGCCTTCAGACCCAGGTGCGCGGCGACCGCGGCCACCTGACGCGTGTGGTTGGACTGGTACCCGCCGATCGAGACGATCGTGTCGGCGCCGCTGGCCAGGACGTCGGGGACGATGTACTCGAGCTTGCGGGTCTTGTTGCCGCCGAACGCGAGTCCGCTCGAGACGTCTTCGCGCTTGGCCCAGATCTCGGCTCCGCCGAGGTGCTGGGTGAGGCGCTTCAGGTGCTGCAGAGGGCTCGGGCCGAAGGTCAGCGGGTGGCGCGGGAACTGGTCGAGGATCACGGGGTCTCCGGGGTGGTGTCGGTGAGCAGGTCGAGCCAGAGGCCTTCGGCCACGGCTGCCGCGGCCTGCGCGTCGCGCGCCGCGCAGTGGCGGATGAGCTCGGCATGGCGGGCGGCGGAGGCGGTCGCGTCGTTCGAGGCGAAGCGCAGGCGCTCGGCACGTTCGAGGACCGGTCCGTAGAGGGCGAGGACGGTGCGCACGGCCTTGTTGTCGGCGCGGTCGACGGCGACGGCGTGGAACGCGTGGTCGGCAGCGAGGGCGGCGGACGTGTCACCCGCGTCGTGTGCGGTGACGAACGCGTCGTTCGCCTGACGCATCCGGTCGATGTCGTCGTCGGTGAACCGGGGTGTCGCCTCGACGACCGCGACCCGGTGCATCGCGGCGACGACCGCCGCGGCATCCCGGACGTCGTCGTCGTCGACGGGAGCGACGACGGTCGACCGGCCCGGGAGGGCGAGGACGAGGCCGGAGCGGGCCAGGTCGAGGAGCGCTTCACGGACGGGGGTGCGGGAGACCCCGAGCCACGTGGCAAGCTCGACGTCGCGCAGCTGCTCGCCGGGGGCGAGGGTCCCGTCGACGATCGCGTCGCGCAGTCTCGCGCGGACTTCGTCGCGCAGCAGCCCGCGCGGGGGAAGGGAGGTCGAGGGCACCGGCATGCAATATATTGCACACCCGACGGCGGCCGGACGCAAATCGGCGCGCTCAGGCGGGCGCGAAATCGACCTTTCCGGAGGCGACGTCGGCGGCGACGAGGCGCACCCGGATCGTCGCGCCGGGCTCGGCGTCGACCCCCGCGACCGTCGTCTCGAGGGGCGGGACCGTCAGGGCGACCCGCCCGCCGTTCTCGCGGCGACGGAGCACGACGGCGTCGAAGACCTCGCCCTCGCGACCGCGGAGGACCGCCGCGGCGACGTGCTCGATCGCGGCGGCGTCCACCTGCGACGCGACGCGCGAGGATCGTTCCATCGCCTCGGGCAGCTCCGTCAGCGACCCGCGCACCTCGGCCGGCACCTCCTCGCCGTTCGCGAGCGCGTGGCACACGAGCAGCGACCAGCGATCGACGAGGCGCCGCAGCGGCGCGGTCGTGTGCGCGTAGGGCGCGGCGATGGCCGCCTGCGTCGCGAGGTCCGGTACCTCGCCGTCGAGGACGGTGTACCCCGCTCCGCGGAAGAGGCCCGCGGCCTGCTCGCGGATCGCGCGGCCGACCGGGGTCCGCGGCAGATCGCGGAGGTAGTCGCCGTAGGGGACGTCCGGGTGCCACGGCACGCCGAGCCCGACGGTCTGCGCGCGGAACGCCGCGACGTCCTCCTCGGATGCCGGAGGCATCGTCCGGAGTATGCCCACCTTGCCGGCGAGCATGATCTCCGCGGCGGCCATCCCGGTCAACAGCGACACCTGGGCGTTCGCGTCCTCGAGCGGCACGCCCTCGTCGGCCTGCAGGTCGTACCCCTCCGGCGTCGCCACGACCCGGATCTCGGGCAGGTTCAGGCTGGCGCCGCCGCGCTCGCTCTCGCGCCGGGCGCGCTCGTCGCCGAACCACACGAGGTGCTGGATCGTCTCGGGGGCGTCGCCGCGCCCCAGCGCCGCCTGCGCGTCGACGTACGACCACTGCGCGCGGGACCGGATGACCCCGCGTGCGAGCGTGACGGCGGCCGGGCGGGCACCGGCATCCAGCTCGAAACGCCAGACGAAGGCGCGCCGGTCGCGATCCGGTAGCAACGAGGCCGCGTCCTCGCTGAGGACGGCCGGGTGCAGCGGGATGCGGCCATCGGGCGCGTAGACGGTCTGGCCGCGCCGCCGCGCCTCCGCGTCGACGGCGCCGCCCATCGGCACGAACGCGGGCACGTCGGCGATCGCGTAGTGCAGGATGCCGCCGCCGTCCGGAGTCCGCTCGAGGTGGACGGCCTGGTCGAGGTCGGTCGAGCCCTCGGGGTCGATCGTGAGGAACGGGATGCCGCGCAGGTCGGCGAGCTCCGCGGACGCCGACACCGGGACCTCGCGTGCCGCCCGCTCCGCCGCGGCCTGGACCTCGGCGGGGAAGGCGCCCGGCAGATCGAACCGCTCGCGCAGTGCGCCGAGTGCGGCACTCAGTTCCGACTGGACGGGGGAGACGAGGCGAGCGCGGCGGGAGGGCACGCGGTCAGTGTAGGCCGGGCTGCCTCAGCGTGTTCCTCGGTTGCGTCCAGGGCGCCCATAACGTCAACGCATACCGTGAGCGGCATGAGCAAGCTCTCGCGACTGATCGGCCTGGCCGCCAAAGCCCTCGACTCGTCCTCGTCGTCGTCCGCCTCGTCGTCCCGGCAGGGTTCGTCAGCGGGGGACTGGCGCGGCATGGTCCGCTCCGCCGCGGACGCGCTCACGGGCGACGGGCGCGGCGCTCCGCCGTCGCCCGCGCACAATCCCGACGTGCGTTCGGCGGGCACCCCGGTGGGTCTGACTCCGCCGGCGGCAGGAGCGCCGGCATCCGCCTCGCACAGCCCTCTGTCGGCGGCCGATCGCCAGGCGGTCGCGCGGTACGACTACCTGCTGCAGACGGCGGACCCCCACCAGATCGAGCAGATCCACCGTGAGGCGTTCGCCCGTCTCACTCCGGAGCAGCGCGCGCACGTGCAGGCGCGGATGGCCGCGGAGCTGCCCGCCCACGAGCGCCCGCGATCGGCGTCACCGGATGACCTCGCCCGCGCGGCGGCACGGGGCGAGGCGACGCGCCCGGGCCTGCTCAAGGGTCTCCTGGCGCGGGCCGGGACGGGCGGTGGCGCGGCCCGCGTCGCCGGTGGTGCGGCGATCGGCGCCGGTGTCGGCATCCTCGGCGCGGTCGCCGCAGGCGCCGTCGTCACCTCGGTGGCGGGGCCCCTGCTGGCACAGGCTGTCGGCATGGGTGTCGACTTCGATGCGCTCGCCGCAGGCGTCGACCTCGACGGCATGGCGGGAGAGGCGCTCTCCGATGCGGGTGAGCAGGTCTCCGGCCTCGGGGAGCAGGTCTCGGGCTTCGGGGAGAACCTCGGCGGCTTGGGGCTGCCGGGACTCGACGACATCTTCGGCCGCTGAATCCTCGCGCGCGTGGGTGCGCTCTCTTAAGGTCGCCTCATGAGCACTCGGGGGAGCGGTACACGTCGTCGGATCACCGGAACGAGCCTGGCGGCTGCGGCCGCCGTCCTGCTGCTGGCCGGATGTGCGGGTGCCGTCGAGGCATCCCCGTCCCCGTCTTCGGCGTCACCGTCCGCGCCGTCCGCCGGACCGTCGCCCTCGCCGGAGGAGACGGATGCCGCAGCGCAGGGCATCTCGGCGACGTGCGATGACCTGCTCGCCGACCCGTCGCTCAGCGAGGTGACGGACCCCGCGGACGCGGTCGAACCCGACGGCCTGTGGTCGACGGCGGCGGAGGTGGCGGGCGGGCTCGTGTGCGGGTTCGACTCCTCCCAGCTGTCGGGCACGATCGTTGCGCTGCCCGCCGACCGAGCCGGGTCGCTGGCCGCCGCGGCGGAGGCCGAATGCGCCCCGTCCTACGATGCCGTCGAATGCATCGGGACGGGTGCCGCGGACGGGATGACCGTCGCCGTGTCGTTCCTCACCGTGGAGCAGACGCAGGCGCAGACCGATCTCGTGACGCGACTGCGCGACGCCGCGCTCGACGCGGTGCGCGCCGCCGACCGGGCGCCGCTCGCCGAGCCGGCGGCCCTGCCCCCGTCGTGCACCGAGCTCGGCGACGCCATCGACCCGTCCGCCGTGCTGCGCGCCGAGGAGGTGTTCCCGGAGCCGATCATGGAGGGCGACGTCCCGTTCGACCGGCGGACCGTCGAGGCGGCGGAGCTCGTGCGGGCCTGCGACTGGTCCGAGTTGACCGACTCCCGAGAGCTGCAGGTCGTCATCGTCCCGGGTGGAGCGGAGAAGTGGGACGAGGTGAGCGACCGGCTCGGCGGCACGGCTGCGTCCGTCGACGGCGCCGACGCCACCGAGGTTCAGGAGGACAACCGCGTCCGGCTCCTCGTCCGCGGGAGTGTCGACCTGATCCTGGTCGAAGGCCGGTTCGGGGATCCCGAGCGAGCCGTCAGCCCGGAGGATCTCCGGACGGTGGCGCAGAAGCTCCTCGCCCTCAGCTGACCTCGCCGCCGACCCCGCCGGCGTCGTCGCCGGCGTCGAGCGACACCCGGACCGCGACCTCGAGCGCGTCGACGAGGCGGTCGAAGGGCAGCGACGGCGCGTCGCCGGGCCCGGTGCCGTCCGCCCACGGGAGGTGGACGAATCCCGCGCGCACCGGGGCACCGTCCGTGGCGTGCAGGGCGGCGTACATCACCGCGTTGCAGACGAACGTGCCGGCCGTGTGCGAGACGGTGGACGGGATGCCGCGGTTCCCGAGCGCCGCACCGATCGCCTTGACGGGGAGTGTCGCGAAGTACGCCGCGGGTCCGCCGTCGACGACGGGGGCGTCCTGGGGGCGGTGGCCCGCGTTGTCGGGGATGCGGGCGTCGGCCAGGTTCACGGCCACGCGTTCGGGGGTCACGGCCGCACGACCGCCGGCCAGACCCGTGGCGACCACGACATCCGGTCGATGCTCCTCGAGGAGCGCGGCCAGACGTGCCGTCGCACCGTCGAAGGCGACGGGCAGCACCTCGGTGATGAGGCGCTCGGGTCCGCGCCAGCGCGCGGCGAGTGCGCGGACGGCATCCTCCGACGGGTTCACCGCGTCGCCGGCGAACGGTTCGAATCCGGTCAGGAGGACGGTGCGCATCCCTTCAGGCTAAGCGCCCCGCCGCCACGGCGTCCCGGCCCGCGCACCTAGACTTGACCCTCGTGGTCACCCGTCTCTCGACATACTTCCTCCGCACGCTCCGCGAAGACCCGGCCGACGCCGAGGTCACGAGTCACCGCCTGTTGGTGCGCGCCGGCTACATCCGCCGCGCCGCCCCCGGCGTCTTCACCTGGCTGCCGCTCGGCCTGCGGGTGAAGGCGAAGCTCGAGCAGATCATCCGCGAGGAGATGGCGAACGCGGGGGCCTTCGAGGTCCACTTCCCCGCGCTGCTGCCGCGCGAGCCGTACGAGCAGTCCGGACGCTGGACCTCCTACGGCGACGGGATCTTCCGCCTGCAGGACCGCAAGGGCGCCGATTACCTGCTCGCTCCCACGCACGAGGAGATGTTCACGCTCCTCGTGAAGGACCTGTACTCCTCGTACAAGGATCTGCCGCTGACGATCTTCCAGATCCAGGACAAGTACCGGGATGAGGCGCGTCCCCGCGCGGGCCTGCTGCGCGGCCGTGAGTTCACGATGAAGGACGCCTACTCGTTCGACTACACCGACGAAGGGCAGGACGTCTCGTACCAGTCGCAGCGCGACGCGTACGAGCGGATCTTCACGCGCCTCGGCCTGGAGTACGTCATCGTCGCCGCCGACAACGGACTGATGGGCGGTGCGCGCAGCGAGGAGTTCCTGCACCCGATCGCCGTCGGCGAGGACACCTTCGTCCGGTCCGCGGGCGGCTACGCGGCCAACGTCGAGGCCTTCACGACGGTCGTGCCCGACGCCCTTCCGCTGCCCGACGGCGCCCCGGTCGTCTTCGACTCCCCGGACACCCCGACGATCGACACGCTCGTCGCGCACGCCAACGCCCACCTCGACGCCCCGGCGCCCGGCATCGCCGGTCCCGCGACGGACGGCGCTGACACCTGGACGGCGGCCCACACGCTGAAGAACGTCGTCCTCGCCCTCACGCACCTCGACGGCACGCGCGAACTCGTGATCGTCGGCCTGCCCGGCGACCGCGACGTGGACGACAAGCGGGCGGAGGTCGCCTTCGCACCCGCCGCCGTCGAAGCGGCGACCGAGGCCGACTTCGCGAAGCACCCCGGCCTCGTGAAGGGGTACATCGGACCCTGGTCGCCGAACGGTCCGGTCCTCGGCGAGCAGTCGTCCACCGGCATCCGCTACCTCGTCGACCCCCGCGTCGTCGAGGGCACCGCCTGGGTCACCGGCGCGAACGAGCACGAGAAGCACGCCCACTCCGTCGTCGCGGGCCGCGACTTCACGCCCGACGGCGTCATCGACATCTCGGACGTCCGGGCCGGCGACCCCGCCCCCGACGGTTCGGGGCCGGTCGAGCTCGCGCGCGGCATGGAGATCGGGCACGTCTTCCAGCTGGGACGCTTCTTCGCCGAGACGCTGGGGCTCAAGGTCCTCGACGAGAACGGCAAGCTCGTGACGGTGACGATGGGCTCGTACGGCATCGGCGTGACCCGCATCCTCGCGATCCTCGCGGAGCTCAACAACGACGACCGCGGCCTCATCTGGCCCGAGTCGATCGCGCCGTTCGACGTGCACGTCGTCGCGACCGGTCGCGACGCGGTGGCGTTCGAGCTCGCCGAGAAGCTCGCCGCCGACCTCGAGGCCGCGGGCCGCGACGTGCTGCTCGACGACCGGCCGAAGGTCTCGCCGGGCGTGAAGTTCGGCGACGCCGAGCTGGTCGGCGTGCCGTGGATCCTCATCGTCGGACGCGGCGCCGCCGACGGCCAGGTCGAGCTGTGGGATCGCCGCTCGGGCGAGCGGTCGACCCTGGCCGCCGCCGACGCGATCGCGGCGCTCACCGCCTGAGCTGCGGCATCCGTTCTCATCCGTTCACCCGACGGATGCCGGATCGTGACAGCCTGGGGAGATGTCGCCGAGTCCCACCTCTTCCCTCGACGGTGACGTCACCGACGCCGTCCGTGCCCTCCTGACCGACGCCGGGGTGACCGACGACGCCGATCTCGTGGCCCGCATCCTCGTGACGGGACTCGGGATGGGGGTCGACGACACCGACCGGCTCGACCTGAAGATCGCGTCGGCGGCGCTGTCGGAGATGCGCTCCGCGTTCGGGCTGTTCGCGCCCTACCGCGGGACGCCGAAGGTGACGATCTTCGGCTCGGCGCGCACCCGGGCGAACGACCCGCTGTATCGCGCGGCCGCCGAGATCGCCGGCGCGCTCGCGCAGCGCGGCTGGATGATCGTGACCGGCGCCGGTCCCGGCATCATGCAGGCCGCGGCGGAGGGCGCGGGTCCCGAGCACTCGCTCGGGGTGTCGATCCGGCTGCCGTTCGAGGAGAAGCCGAACGCCGTGATCGCCGAGGCGGACCGCGTCGTCGCGATGAAGTACTTCTTCACGCGCAAGCTCATGCTCGTCAAGGAGTCGCGCGGGTTCGTCTGCGTCCCGGGGGGTTTCGGCACGCTCGACGAGCTGTTCGAGCTGCTCACCCTGCAGCAGACCGGCAAGGCCGAGCCGACGCCGATCGTGCTGCTCGACGCACCCGGGGGGACGTTCTGGCAGGGACTCGAGCGGTTCGCGTCCGACCATCTCATCCCGTCGGGGGTGATCTCGCCCGGCGACCTCGACCGTGTCCTCGTGACCGATTCGGTCGCGGCGGCGGAGGCCGAGATCACCGGGTTCTGGCGCAACTACGACTCGCTGCGGTGGATCGGTTCCCGCCTCGTGCTGCGGTTGTGCGCGGAGCCGACGGATGCCGAGGTCGCAGACCTCAGCGACCGTTTCTCGCACCTGCTCACCGGGGGCCGCATCCAGCGCACCGCACCCCTGCGCCGCGAGCGTCAGGACGACGATCGGCTGGAGATGCCCCGCCTGCTCCTGGACTTCGACCGGCGCCGTATCGGCGAGCTGCACCGCCTCATCCGCGCGATCAACGCGCTCCCCTCGGCGCCCCCGGCGACGCCGCCGACCGAGCCCCACGCCGTCGGCTGATCAGAGCTTCGCGTAGCGGGTGCGGAGGAAGCTGAAGATCGCGTAGACGACGAGGCCGAGCCCCACGAGGAAGACGAGGACGGGACCGATCATCTGCGAGAGGAGGGCCTCGATGGCGGCGTCGAAGCCGCCGGCGGCCGCGGAGTCCTGCTTCACCGCCGCGACGATGAGGAGGATGCCGACGATGAGCACCGACACCCCCTTGCCGATGTAGCCGAGGATCCCCGACACGGTCACAGCGACGCCCAGCGCGCCGTCCGGGATGCGGACCTGCTTGTCGAAGGATCGGCGGACACCGATCGACGCGAAGACGAGCGCTCCGATCACGAGGCCGACGCCGGCCGCAGCGACGACGAAGACCCCGCCGGGGGTGTCCAGGAGACCGCGCGTGATCTGCTGCGCGGTGCGGTCGCCGTCGGGGCGCGCCCCCAGCGCGATGGCGACGGCGATGGCGCCGAGGGCGAGGTAGACGACAGACTGCCCGGCCGCCGAGCCGCGCCTGCCCCACGCCGCGGCATCCTTCCCCTTCACGAGGCAGGCGCGCAGGGCCTGGAACAGTCCGAGCCCGGTCAGGAGGAGGCCGAGGATCCAGACGAGCACGAGCCCGAGCGGCGCGTCCAACAGGGCCTTGAAGACCCCGGCCTGGTCCGATTCACCTCGGCCGCCGAACGAGATGACGATGACGACGACGCCGAAGACGAGGTGCACGACGCCGTTGGCGGCGTACCCGCCGCGGGCCAGGATGCGCGCGACGGGCGAGCGGCGCACGGTCTGTGCGACATCCTCCACGGCATCGGTCATCCGTCGATCTTCTCAGGTCACCCGCGATCCGATCGGGTAACGTTGACGGGATGCCGCGACGCACCGGGATGCCGGGCGTGATCGCGGCGCCGTGTTGAGCAACTGAAAAGGGAGGCACCTGTGGACATCGACCTGGGGCTGCTGAGGACTGTCGAGCGCGAGCGGGAGATCCCGTTCGAGGAACTGGTCCGGATCATCGAGCAGGCCATCCTGACCGCTTACGCGAAGCACACGTCCCCCGACGGTGAACTCCCCGAGGGCGCGCGCGCCCGGCTCGACCGCAAGACCGGTCACGTCGCCGTGTACATCCCGCTGCGCGACGAGGAGGGCGCCGTCATCGGCGAGGAGGAGTCCACGCCGGACGACTTCGGCCGGATCGCCGCCTTCGCCGCCAAGCAGGTCATCAGCCAGCGTCTGCGCGACATCGCCGACGACGCGGTGCTCGGCGAGTTCAAGGGCAAGGAGGGCGACATCGTCGCGGGCGTGGTCCAGCAGGGCCCGAACCCGCGCATGGTGCACGTCGACCTCGGCACGATCGAGGCGATCCTCCCTCCCGAGGAGCAGGTCCCCGGCGAGGACTACGCCCACGGCTCCCGCCTGCGCGTTTACGTGACCTCGGTCTCGAAGGGCCTCAAGGGGCCGCAGATCACCGTCTCGCGGACGCACCCGGGTCTCGTCCGCAAGCTCTTCGCCCTCGAGGTGCCCGAGATCGCGTCGGGTGTCGTCGAGATCGTCTCGCTCGCCCGTGAGGCCGGCCACCGCACCAAGATCGCCGTCAAGGCGAACGACCCCGCCGTCAACGCGAAGGGCGCCTGCATCGGCGAACTGGGCCGCCGCGTGCGCGCGGTCACCGAGGAGCTCGGCGGCGAGAAGATCGACATCGTCGACTACGACGAGACCCTGCCGAAGTTCGTCGCGAACGCCCTCTCGCCGGCGAAGGTCACCTCGAGCTTCGTGCTCGACCAGGCCACGAAGGCCGTGCGTGCCCTCGTCCCCGACTACCAGCTGTCGCTGGCGATCGGGAAGGAAGGCCAGAACGCCCGGCTCGCCGCGAAATTGACCGGCGCGAAGATCGACATCCAGCCCGACAGCATTCTCGACGAGTCCTGACGCGGTAGGATGGAACCTGTTCGAACGTGCGTGGGATGCCGCGCGCGTGCCCCCCGGTCCTCGTTGCTCCGCATCGTGGCCCGGGACGGTGCCCTCGTCATCGACGAGAAGGCCGTCCTGCCGGGTCGGGGCGCGTGGGTGCATGACACGGACACCTGCGTGACGACCGCTCTCAAGCGGCGGGCATTCGGACGCGCACTACGGGCATCCACTCCGCTGGACACAGCGGGACTGGATGCGCGGACCACCAGAGAATCCCTCCAGCGAAACGGCTGAACGGCTATGGACACAAAGTGAACGGCTCGAAATGAGACCCGTCCGCGAATGACGGTCCGCCCTGTCCGGGGCGGGCCCCAGACAGGAGAATTGTGGCAAAACCACGCGTGCACGAGATCGCTTCCGAGCTCGGCGTCGACAGTAAGGTCGCCCTCGCGAAGCTGAAGGAGCTCGGCGAATTCGTCAAGAGCCCCTCATCCACCATCGAGCCCCCCGTGGCTCGCAAGCTCCGCGCCGCCCTCGAGGCGGAAGGCGTGAAGGCACCTGCCGCCGCGCCCGCGAAGCCCGCGGCGAAGGCCCCGACATCCGGTGCGACCCCCGGTCCCCGCCCGTCGGCACCCAAGCCCGCCCCGGCCCCCGAGCCCGCCGCGCCTGCGGCCCCCGCTCAGCCGGCCGCTGAGAAGCCCGCACCGTCGGCACCCGAGGGCGGTGCGCCCAAGCCGGGCGCCCCCGCTCCCGCGAAGCCCGCGTCGCAGGCCCCGCGTCCCGGCGGCGCTCCGCGCCCCGGCAACAACCCCTTCGCCAGCTCGCAGGGCATGGGTCAGCGTCCCGCCGGCCCCCGCCCCGGCAACAACCCCTTCGCCTCGGCGCAGGGCATGGGCCAGCGTCCGACGCCCGGCAACATCCCGCGCCCGCAGGCGCCGCGTCCCGGTTCCCCGCGTCCGGGTGCCCCGCGTCCCGGCGGCGCCGGTCGTCCCGGTGGCGGCGGTCGTCCGGGTGCACCGTTCCAGCAGCGTCCGGGTGGTCCCGGTCGCCCCGGCGGCGGCGGCTTCGGCGCTCCGCGTCCGGGCGCCCCGGCCGGTGGTTTCGCCGGTCGTCCCGGCGGCGGCGGCGGTCGTGGTCGTGGACCCGGCGGCGGTACCGCCGGTGCCTTCGGTAAGGGCGGCGGCAAGTCGAAGCAGCGCAAGTCGCGTCGGGCGAAGCGGCAGGAATTCGAGATGCGGTCGGCGCCCGTCGTCGGCGGCGTCAACGTCCAGAAGGGCAACGGCGAGGTCATCCGGCTCCGCCGCGGCGCGTCCATCGCGGACTTCGCCGACAAGCTCGAAGCGCTGCGCGGATACACCGTCCAGCCCGGCACCCTGGTGACGATCCTCTTCAACCTCGGCGAGATGGCCACGGCCACCGAGTCGCTGGACGAGGCGACGTTCGAGATCCTCGGCGAGGAGCTCGGCTACAAGATCCAGATGGTCTCGCCCGAGGACGAGGACAAAGAGCTCCTCGAGGGCTTCGGTCTCGACCTCGAGGCCGAGCTGGAGGCGGAGAACGAGGACGACCTCGAGATCCGTCCTCCCGTGGTCACCGTCATGGGCCACGTCGACCACGGTAAGACCCGACTGCTCGACGCCATCCGCCAGACCAACGTGGTCGCAGGCGAGGCCGGCGGCATCACGCAGCACATCGGTGCGTACCAGGTCTGGACCGAGCACGAGGGCATCGAGCGCGCGATCACCTTCATCGACACCCCGGGTCACGAGGCGTTCACCGCCATGCGTGCCCGCGGTGCGCAGGTGACCGACCTCGCGATCCTCGTGGTCGCGGCCGACGACGGCATCATGCCGCAGACGGTCGAGGCGCTGAACCACGCCCAGGCGGCGAACGTGCCGATCGTGGTCGCGGTCAACAAGGTCGACAAGCCCGACGCCAACCCGGCGAAGGTCCGTCAGCAGCTCACCGAGTACGGCCTCGTGGCCGAGGAGTACGGCGGCGACGTCATGTTCGTCGACGTGTCGGCTCGTCAGGGCACGAACATCCAGGCACTGCTGGATGCCGTCCTCCTCACCGCCGACGCGGGCCTGGACCTCACGGCCAACCCGAACAAGGCGGCGCGCGGTGTCGCGATCGAAGCGAAGCTCGACAAGGGTCGCGGTTCGGTCGCCACGGTGCTGATCCAGTCCGGAACGCTCCGTGTCGGCGACGCGATCGTCGCGGGCACCGCGTACGGCCGCGTCCGCGCCATGATCGACGAGAACGGCGATGCGGTCGACGAGGCCTACCCGTCGCGTCCGGTCCAGGTGCAGGGTCTGAACTCCGTGCCCCGCGCCGGTGACGTCTTCATCGTGACCGAAGAGGACCGCATGGCCCGCCAGATCGCCGAGAAGCGTGAAGCGGTCGAGCGCAACGCGCAGCTGGCCAAGGCCCGCAAGCGCATCTCGCTCGAGGACTTCACCCGCGCTCTCGAAGAGGGCAAGGTCGAGTCGCTCAACCTCATCATCAAGGGTGACGTCTCCGGTGCCGTCGAGGCGCTCGAGGAGTCGCTGCTCAAGATCGAGGTCGACGACAGCGTCCAGCTGCGCATCATCCACCGCGGTGTCGGTGCGATCACCGAGTCGGACATCAACCTGGCGACGATCGACAACGCGATCGTCATCGGCTTCAACGTCCGTCCCGACACGAAGGCCCGCGAGCGCGCCGCCCGTGAAGGTGTCGACGTCCGGTTCTACTCGGTCATCTACAACGCGA
Organism: Microbacterium sp. NPDC064942; assembly: GCF_049545525.1. Taxonomy (NCBI): domain Bacteria; kingdom Bacillati; phylum Actinomycetota; class Actinomycetes; order Micrococcales; family Microbacteriaceae; genus Microbacterium; species Microbacterium sp. NPDC064942. Next base: position 340,552 of record NZ_JBMWDR010000001.1, read on the forward strand.
TCGACGACGTCGAGCAGTCCCTCAAGGGCATGCTCAAGCCGGAGTTCGAAGAGGTGCAGTCGGGTGTCGCCGAGATCCGCGAGGTGTTCCGCTCGTCGAAGTTCGGCAACATCGCCGGTGTCATCGTCCGCTCGGGCACGATCACGCGCAACGCCAAGGCGCGCGTCATCCGCGACGGCGTCGTGATCGCCGACGGCCTGGCCATCGAGTCGCTGCGCCGCTTCAAGGACGACGTCACCGAGGTGCGTACGGACTTCGAAGCCGGTATCGGCCTCGGCAAGTACAACGACATCCAGGTCGGCGACGAGATCGAGACGACCGAAATGGTGGAGAAGCCGCGCGGCTGATCCACGGTGTTGCTACGGACTCGGATGTCCGTCCTCGGCAAGAGCGGGGCCCCTACCCCGATTGCCTCGGACGGACATCCGAGTCCTCCGCAATTCCTCCGTCAGCCGATCGCGGCCGGGGGAGAACAAGAGGAGAAGGACTATGGCCGGGGAACGGCAGGCACGGTTGGCGGACCGCATCCGCGTGCTCATCGCGGAGCGCCTCGAGAAGGGGCTACGCGACCCGCGGCTCGGATTCGTCACGATCACCGACGTGCGCGTCACGGGCGACCTGCAGCACGCGTCGGTCTTCTACACGGTCTACGGCGACGACGAGGCCCGCGAGGGCACGGCTGCGGCGCTGAAGGCCGCGACGGGGATGCTGCGCAGCGAGGTCGGGCGACAGCTCGGCACGCGCCTCACGCCGTCGCTGGAGTTCATCCTCGACGGGCTGCCCGAGAACGCCGGCCACATCGAGGACCTGCTGCGCGAGGCGCGTGAGCGCGACGCGGCCGTGGCGGCCACCGCCGCCGGCGGAACCTACGCCGGCGAGGCGGACCCGTACGTCAAGCCGCGCGAGAGCGACGACGAGGACTGAGCGGTCCGGTCAGCGAGGCAGGTGCAGGGCACCGTCCGTGACCTCCACCAGCCCGTCGGCGATCAACGAGTCGACGGCCCGGTCGCGCTGAGCGGCATCGGGCCACTCCGAGGCCACCTCGTCCGCAGGGACGGGGTGGCCTTCGGCGTCCCGCAGCGCCTTCAGGATCGCTCCGCGGGCCTGACGGTCGCTGCCCTCGTAGCGCGCCTGCTTGCGCCGGTCGTCGCCGGTGTCGGGGTATCCCGCCGCCCGCCAGGCGCAGACGGCCGTGAGCGGGCACGCCTCGCACCGCGGCGCACGCGCCGTGCAGACGATCGCGCCCAGCTCCATCGCGGCGGCGTTCACGACCGCGGCGTCCTCGTCGTCCGCGGGGAGGATCGCCGCCATCGCCGCGAGGTCCGCCTTCGCGGGCGGTCCGGGCTGCGACCGGCCGTCGACGGCGCGCGCCAGGACGCGACGGGTGTTGGTGTCGACGACCGGATGCCGGTCCCCGTACGCGAACACTGCCACCGCGCGGGCCGTGTAGTCGCCGATCCCGGTGAGGGCGAGCAGGGCGTCCACGTCGCGGGGGACGACGCCGTCGTGCCGGTCCCGGATCTGCGTCGCCGCGCGGTGCAGCCACAGCGCCCGGCGGGGGTAGCCGAGGTTCGCCCACAGCCGCACCGCGTCGGACGGGGGAGCGGCCGCGAGGTCGGCGGGGGTGGGCCAGCGCGCGAGCCACTCCTCGAGCCGCGGGACGACCCGCGACACGGGCGTCTGCTGCAGCATGAACTCGCTGACGAGCGTGCCCCACGCGCCGAAGCCGTCGCGCCGCCAGGGCAGGTCGCGGGCGTTCTCGCGGTACCACGCGATGAGCGGCGAGGCGAGGTCGGGCACCGCTCCAGCCTAGGCTGGAAGCCATGCAGCAGAGCCAGGGGAGCGGTGGGATCCTCCTCGTCGACAAGCCGGGCGGCGTGACGAGCCACGACATCGTGGCGCGGACGCGCCGCGCCCTGAACACCCGCAAGATCGGCCACGCCGGCACCCTCGACCCGATGGCGACCGGGCTGCTCGTCCTGGGCGTCGGTCACGCCACGCGGCTGCTCACCTACGTCGTCGGACTCGACAAGACCTACGAGGCCACCATCCGCCTGGGTGTCACGACGGACTCCGACGACGCCGACGGTGTCGAGACCGCCAGAGTGGATGCCGGTGGTGTGGCCGACGACGCGATCCACCGCGGCATCCGCGCCCTGTCCGGACCGATCTCGCAGGTGCCCAGTACCGTCTCGGCGATCAAGGTCGGCGGGCGCCGCGCATACGACCTCGCGCGCGCCGGAGAGCAGGTCGAGCTGAAGGCGAGGGACGTCGTGATCAGCCGGTTCGAGGTGCGCGGCATCCGTCGGGACGGCGACGTGGTCGACGTCGACGTGGTCGTGGACTGCTCGAGCGGCACGTACATCCGGGCCCTCGCCCGCGACCTCGGCGCGGACCTCGGCGTGGGCGGGCACCTCACAGCGCTCCGGCGCACGCGGATCGGTCCGTTCGACGTTGCCGACGCCGTCACCGAGCTGACCGAAGACATCCCGCTGCAGGATGCCGCGGGTGTCGCGGCATCCCTTCTCGGCACCTTCGCGGTCACCGCCGACGAGGCGCGCGACCTCCGTCACGGCAAGCGTCTGGTCGGGGCGGCGGACCGCCTGCCGACCGACACACCCGCCGCGATCGCGCCCGACGGTGCGCTCGTCGGGATCGTCGGCCGTCGCGGCGACGACGTCAAGAGCCTCATGAACATGCCCGAGGAGCAGCCGTGATCGCGTGGTTCACCGTCGTCCAGATCGCCGTCGCGTGCGCGGCGGGTCTGCTGTGCACCGTGCTGGGTCTCGCCGGCCGTCGCCCGAGCGATCTCTCCGTGGGTACGCAGGCGCTCGTCCTTCTGCTGCTCATCGTGCAGGTCGTGATCGCGATCATCGCCCCGCTCGTCGGCAACCCGCCGACGGGGGACCTGCTGGAGTTCTGGGTCTACCTGGTCTCGGCGGTCCTCATCCCGCCGGCCGCGGTCGCCTGGGCGCTCATCGAACGCGGTCGCTGGAGCACGGTCGTCATGGGGGTCGCCGCGTTCGCGATCGCCATCATGATCTGGCGCATGAACGTCATCTGGACGGTGCAGGTCGCCTGACCCCGGCCGGGCCGCGTCCGCGGCGGTCGTAGGATTGAGGTGCCATGCCTGAGACCGCGCCGACCTCGACCGCTCCGTCGGCCGCCTCCCCGCGCCGGATGACGGGTGCCGGCCGTGTGCTCGTGGTCGTCTACGCGATCATGGCCCTCGGCGCGACGGGTCGTTCGTTCGTGCAGATCGTCCGCGAGTTCGACGACGCACCGCTCGCGTACTCGCTGTCGGCCCTCGCCGCGCTCGTCTACATCCTCGCCACCCTCGCGCTCGTGTTCAGCGCGTCCGAGCGGTGGTACCGCGTCGCGTGGGCGGCGATCGTCTTCGAACTCGTGGGTGTACTCGTCGTCGGGACGCTCTCGCTGACGCATCCCGAGCTCTTCGACCACCCCACGGTGTGGTCGGGGTACGGCATCGGATACGTCCTCGTCCCGCTCGTGCTGCCCTTTCTGGGGCTCTGGTGGCTCATCACCCACCGGCACGCCCGGTCCGCCGCGGAGGGCGCCGCGTGATCGTCTTCCGCGATCCCGCCGAGGTGCCCGCCGGCTTCGGCCCGAGTGTCGTCGCGATCGGCAAGTTCGACGGCGTGCACTCGGGGCACCGCGCCGTCATCGACCGCGCGCGCGTGGCCGCGATGGACGACGGCGCACGCGTGGTCGCCGTCACATTCGACCGCAACCCGCTCGCCCTGCTGCGACCGGACCGCTGCCCCGAACCCCTCGTGAGCGTGGATCAGAAGATCGCCCTGCTCGCCGAGGCCGGTGTCGACGCGGTGCTCGTGCTGCGCTTCGACGAGGAACTCGCCGCGCTCGCGCCCGAGGAGTTCGCGCAGCGCATCCTCGTCGACGCCCTGCACGCGGTGTGCGTCATGGTGGGGGTCGACTTCCGCTTCGGACGCGGCGGAGCGGGTGATCCCGCCTTCCTCACGACGTTCGGCGAGACCCACGGGTTCACGGTGGACGTCGTGGGCGACGTCCAGGGCGGCGGACGCCGGGTCTCGTCGACCTGGGTGCGCGAGATGCTCGCCGCCGGCCAGGTGGAGGACGCCGCCCGCCTGCTGGGGCGCCCCCATGCCGTCCGCGCCGAGGTGGTCCACGGGCTCAAGCGCGGTCGCGAGCTCGGCTACCCGACCGCCAACCTGTCGACGGATGCCGAGGGGTTCATCCCCGCCGACGGCGTGTACGCCGGCTGGCTGATCGACGAGGGGACGGATGCCGGGCGCGTCCGCGCCGCGACGCGATACCCGGCCGCCGTCTCGGTCGGCACGAACCCAACCTTCGACGACGTTCCCCGGCGTCAGGTCGAGGCGTACGTCCTCGATGAGACCGGCCTCGACCTCTACGGCCACACGGTGCAGGTGCAGTTCACCGCCCGCATCCGCGGCATGGTCCGCTTCGAGGGCATCGAGGCCCTCATCGAGCGGATGGATGCCGACGTCGCCGAGGTGCGGGCGGCGCTGCAGCCCGGCGCCTGAGTCCGAGCGGCGCGGGGCGAGCCGCGCCGGTCAGTACGAGCCGGAGTCGACCGCTCCGGTCGCCTCGTCGCCGGCGTCGATGCGACGCGCTTCGCCGAGGATGACGGCGCTGCCGCTCGTGCCGAGGCGGGTCGCGCCGGCCTCGAGCATCGCGATCGCGTCGGCGTAGCTGCGCACCCCGCCGGAGGCCTTCACCTCGACGCCTGCACCCACGGTGCGACGCATGAGCTGGACGTGGGGGATCGTTGCCCCACCGCCGGCGAATCCGGTCGAGGTCTTCACGAAGTGGGCGCCGCCGGCCTCGGTGAGGCGGCTGCCGCGCTCGATCTGCTCGTCGTCGAGCAGGGCCGTCTCGAGGATGACCTTCGTGACGCGGCCCTCCGCCGCCGCGACGACCGCGCGGATGTCCTCGACCACGACGTCGTCGAAGCCCGAGCGCAGCGCGCCGATGTTGACGACCATGTCGACCTCGCTCGCGCCGTCGGCGATCGCCTGTCGCGTCTCGGCCACCTTCGCGGCGGTCGAGGTGGTGCCGTGCGGGAACCCGATGACCGTGCCGACCGCGACGCCGGTGCCGTCGAGGCGGGCCACGGCGTGGGGGATGTCGCTCGGGCGCACGCAGACGCTGAACACACCCCATTCCGCGGCGATGTCGAGCTCGGCGTCCACGTCGGCGCGGGTGAGCTCCGGCTTGAGGATCGCGTGGTCGATGGTGGCGGCGAGTTCGCGTTCGGTGGGCATGACACCAGCGTACGCGGCACCGCGCGCGGCACCGCCGAGTCGCGGTGGGAGCCCGGGACCGCGACGCGCTAGAATGAGGGGGAAGGGCCCGTCCCGTCGCCGCAGCTCGCAGAAGCGAGTACCCGCAGCCGTGACGACCCGGGGACCACATCCGCGCCGCGACCGACGTTGCGGCCTCGAAGACCGTCGTCTCGTACGACGCTCGCCGGCATCCGCCGGTGTCACGCTCAGGAGGAGCATGCCGACCACGGCAGCCACCGCCCCCAAGACCGCCGCTCGGCGTCGTCGGGGATCATCGTCGCGCCGAGACGACGAAGCACCCCTCATCCCGATCCTCGCCCGCAAGGTGCGCGAGGTCGAGGCGAAGGCGCAACGCGGCAAACTCGGACCGACCAACCGCGTCAAGTTCCAGGTGATCGCCTTCCTCGTGCGCGAGGAGCGCGCCCGCGTGAAGGCGGCGTCCGACATCGCCGACGGTGCGCGCGCCGAGCTGCTCAAGCGCCTCGACGGCGTCGCGACGATCCTCGCCAAGACCGCGGCCCGCGACACCTCCCTCATCCAGCTGCTCGAGGTCGATCAGGCGACGTCGCCCGTCGCGCGTCGCATGCGCCGCGACTGGCTGCTCGAGTCCGGGGCGGAGCTGCCCGAGGACGAGCTCATCATCACCGACGCGAAGCCCGTTCAGGCTCCCGTCGTCCCCGAGGCGATCGCGGACCGTCAGGTGGTGCCGCCGCAGGTCGAGGCCCGCAAGGAGGCCAACCCCTTCCTCGCCCCCGACGTCGCCCTTCGCGCCCCCGTGTCGACGCCGCGGCGCCGGCTCGATGGGTGGGAGCTCATGGGCCCGCTGTACAAGGCGTTCGAGACCGGTGCCGGGGGAGGGGCCGCGTCCATGGACTTGCCGCCCGTCCCCGAGTTCGACCGCATCTCGCCCAAGGGGCTCGACGTCATGCCGCACCAGTCGCGGTTCCTCGAGGCCGTCCGCACGGGGCACCGCAGCTTCCTGCTGGCCGACGAGCCGGGTCTCGGCAAGACGGCGCAGTCGGTGCTCGCGGCATCCGTCGCCGACGCCTACCCGCTGCTGGTCGTCGTCCCCAACGTCGTGAAGATGAACTGGGCGCGCGAGGTGGAGCGGTGGACCCCGCAACGTCGCGCGACCGTCATCCAGGGTGACGGCGAGACGATGGATGCCTTCGCGGACGTCTTCATCGTCAACTACGAGATCCTCGACCGCCACCTGTCCTGGCTCAGCTCGATCGGGCTGAAGGGCATGGTCGTCGACGAGGCCCACTTCATCAAGAACCTCACCTCGCAGCGCTCGCGCAACGTGCTCGCGCTCGCCTCGCGTATCCGCGAGCAGGTGCGCGATCCGCTGCTGCTCGCCCTGACGGGTACCCCGCTCATCAACGACGTCGAGGACTTCGACGCGATCTGGCGCTTCCTCGGCTGGACCAACGGCGAGAAGCCCGGTCCCGAGCTGATGGCGCGCCTCGACGAGACCGGGCTCACCCCCGCGGACAAGGCGTTCTACCCCGAGGCCCGCTCCGCCGTCATCTCGATGGGCATCGTGCGGCGCAAGAAGAAGGACGTCGCCGCCGACCTCCCCGACAAGCTCGTCGCCGACCTCCCCGTCGAGCTCGACGACGAGTACGGCCGCTCCATCCGCGCCGCCGAGCGGGAGCTGGGTGAGCGTCTGGCGGCGAAGTACCGCCGGATCATCGAAGCCCGCGGCGACCGCGTCGTCCGCGGCGAGGCCGACGAGGACATCGTGCGTCTCGTCGCGCACGGCGAGCTCGAAGAGGCCAAGGCCGCCGGCAGCGGCTCCGAGAACGTCTTCACGATGGTCCGCCGCATCGGTCAGGCGAAGGCGCAGCTCGCCGCCGACTACGCCGCGCAGCTGCAGCGCTCGGTCGGCAAGGTGGTCTTCTTCGCCAAGCACATCGACGTGATGGATGCCGCCGAGGCGCACTTCGCGTCGGCGGGGCTCCGCACCGTCTCGATCCGCGGCGACCAGACGACGCCCGTCCGCCAGCAGGCGATCGACGCGTTCAACGGCGACCCCGACGTCGCCATCGCGGTGTGCTCGCTCACGGCTGCCGGTGTCGGCCTCAACCTGCAGGCCGCCTCGAACGTCGTGCTCGCCGAGCTCAGCTGGACGGCCGCCGAGCAGACGCAGGCGATCGACCGCGTGCACCGCATCGGTCAGGGCGAGCCGGTCACGGCGTGGCGCATCATCGCGGCGCACACGATCGACACGAAGATCGCCGAGCTCATCGACAGCAAGCAGGGTCTCGCGCAGCGCGCCCTCGACGGCGACGCGGTCGACCCGACCTCGAGCGACTCCGTGCAGCTGTCGGCGCTCATGCACCTGCTGCGGCAGGCGCTCGGCGCCGCCTGAGCCCGCTCGGCTGGCAGGCGACGCCGTCGCGGCGATAGTGTCATCGAGGCAGCGTCGCCCCCAGCACCAACCCGAGATCACCTAAGGACCCCTCATGAAGATCGGTATCCTCACGAGCGGCGGCGACTGTCCAGGACTGAACGCCGTCATCCGGGGCGTCGTGCTGAAGGGCACGACCACGTACGACATCGAGTTCGTGGGCATCCGCGACGGGTGGCGCGGCGTGGTCGACGGTGACTTCTTCCCGCTCACGCGCCACGAGGTGAAGGGTCTGTCCAAGGTCGGCGGGACGATCCTCGGCACGAGCCGGACGAACCCCTACGAGGGCCCGCGCGGCGGCGCCGAGAACATCTCGAAGACGATGTACGGCCACCGTCTCGACGGCATCGTCGCGATCGGCGGCGAGGGCACCCTGGCTGCGGCCGACCGGCTGCACAAGGACGGCATCAACGTCCTGGGTGTACCGAAGACCATCGACAACGACCTCCACGCCACCGACTACTCGTTCGGCTTCGACACGGCGGTGAACATCGCGACCGAGGCGATGGACCGCCTGCGGACGACCGGTGACTCGCACCAGCGCTGCATGGTCGCCGAAGTGATGGGTCGTCACGTGGGCTGGATCGCCCTGCATTCCGGGATCGCGGCCGGCGCGCACGTCATCTGCATCCCCGAGCACCCGATGTCGATCGACGAGATCGCCGAGCAGGTCCAGAAGGCCCACGACCGCGGTCGTGCGCCGCTCGTGGTCGTCTCGGAGGGCTTCACCCTCACCGGCATGGACGAGGCGTACAGCGACAAGGGGCTCGACGCCTTCAACCGTCCCCGCCTCGGCGGCATCAGCGAGATCCTCGCCCCCGAGATCGAGCGGATCACGGGCATCGAGACCCGCGCGACCGTCCTCGGCCACATCCAGCGCGGCGGTTCGCCGTCGGGCTTCGACCGTGTCCTCGCGACACGTCTGGGCCTGCACGCCGCAGACGCCGTCGTCGACGGCGCATGGGGCCAGATGGTCGCCATGCAGGGCACCGAGATCGTCCGGGTGCCCTTCGCGGAGGCGCTCGGGTCGCTTCACACCGTGCCAGCGCACCGCTACGAAGAAGCCGCCGCGCTGTTCGGTTGAGTCGGCTCGCGTGACGGGCCCGTCCGCGCGGACCTCGCTGGCGCCCGCCCTGGTGGGTGCGGTGTCGGTCGGCGTCCTCACCGCCGTCCAGGCGCGCATCAACGGCCAGCTCGGCGTGCGTCTCGAGCACGCCATGGTGGCCGCCGTCATCTCGTTCGGCAGCGGTCTGCTGCTGATCGTGCTCGTCTCGGTGCTGACCCCGGGTGGGCGTCGCGGTGCGGTCCTGCTGAGCCGCGGCATCCGTGAGCGCAGCATTCCGTGGTGGATGCTGGTGGGCGGCGCCGCGGGAGCGTTGACGGTCGGCACGCAGGCCGTCGCCGTCGGGATCGTGGGGGTGTCGCTGTTCACGGTCGGCATCGTCGCAGGGCAGACGGTGGGCGGGCTGATCCTCGACCGAGTGGGGTACGGGCCCGGCGGGGTCGTCGCCGTCACGGTGCCGCGACTGGTCGGCGGCGCGCTCGCCCTGGCCGCCGTGGGCGTGGTGCTGATCTCGGGGGACGGGCTGGCGGGCGTGCCCGTCTGGACGGTCGTGCTCCCCGTCGTCGTCGGAGCGGGACTCGCCTGGCAGCAGGCGACCAACGGCCGGCTGCGGGTGCGCGTCGGGACCCCGGTGACGGCGACGCTCGTGAACTTCACGCTGGGGACGGCGATCCTGGCGGTGCTGGCGGTCGTCGTGACGATCGTCGACGGACCACCGGCGCCGCTGCCCTCGGAGCCGTGGCTCTACCTCGGCGGCGCGCTCGGCGTGGCCTACATCATGCTGTCGGCCGCGCTCGTGGCCCGCACGGGGGTGCTCCTGTTCGGGCTGGCCGCGGTGTCGGGGCAGCTCCTCGCGTCACTGGCTCTCGATGTGCTCTGGCCTGCGCCGGCCGGACCGGGGGTCGTCATCGAGGCCGTCACCGTCGTCATCGGACTGGCCTCGGTGTTCGTCGCCGCGTTCTGGCCGGTCCGGCGCTGACGCGGTCAGCCGGTCGGGGCGGGCGACGGTTCGGCGGGAGCGGGGCTGTCGGCCGGGTCGGGCTCGGTGACCGCGCCGTCGACGGGTGCGGGGCTCGGCTCGACGGGGTCCGTGACGCTGTCGTCGACCGTGCTGCCGTCGACGGTGCCCTCGTCGTCGGTGGCGCCGTCGGTCGGGGCCGTCTCCTCCGCCGGCTCCGTGGCGCCCTCGTCCGGTGTCGCCTCCTCGTCGGGCGCCTCGGTGGTCACCTCGGGCGTCGGCGTCGTTCCCTGCTCGTCCGTGGTGTCCGTGACGCTCACGGTGTCGACCTCGTCGGGGGCCTCGTCCTCGGTGAGCGGGGCGGTCGGACTGACGTCCGGGGTCGGGTCGGTGACGGGAGCGGGGTCGGGGGGAGTCACCTCGTCGCCGCCGGCGGTGAGGGCCAGGATGCCGCCGGTCCCGGCGACGAGCGCCGCCGCGGCGGCCGCGGTGATCCAGACCGTCGCTCGGCGCCGTGACCGTCGGCGGGGCCGGCGTTCGGCCGGCTGGCCCTCGGCAGGGGCTGCCGGGGCGGGCGCCGCGTCGATGGTGCGCGTCGCCTCGGCAGGCGAAGCGCTGGAGGCGGCCGCCAGCACACTGGTGGGGGCCGTCGCGGGCGTGGATGGAGGGGGAGCGGCGTCGGTCGCGGCGGCCCCGGCGGGCAGGAGAGCCTCGGTCGCCGCATCCGGAGCATGGTCGACAGAGCCCGCCGCCATCGCTGCGCCGGCACTGCCGGCGGCCACCGCGCCGGCAGCGGGAAGCGCTTCGGTACGGGCGTCGGACGTGGTCGCGGCGAGCGCGCGTGCGCGCATCGCGACGTCGAGGGCCGTGGGCCGCTCGGCCGGGTCGATGCGCGTCATGTCGCGCAGCAGGTCCCGCCATTCCGGGTCGAGCTCCGCAGGGATCTCCGGTGGGGCCTCGAGTCGGGCGAGGGCGGTGGCGACGCCGGCCGCGTCGGGGAAGGCCCGCTTCCCTGTCAGGGATTCGATCAGGACCAGGCCGAGGGCGTAGACGTCGGCGGGCGGTGCCGGATCGACGCCCTGTACCTGCTCGGGAGCAAGGTAGGCGGCGGTGCCGATCACCTCGCCGGGGTTCGTCACCCGTGCGGTGTCGACGAGATACGCGATGCCGAAATCGGCGAGCTTGGCGCGGAACTCGTGATCGGGGAGGTGGGACGGTGCGAGCAGGACGTTGGATGGCTTGACGTCGCGGTGCACCACGCCGGCGCCGTGTGCGACGTGGAGGGCTTCGCCGAGCTCGGCGGCCATCGTCGCCGCCGCGGACGGGGTCAACGGAGACCGGGCGATGCGCGTCGTGAGGGTGGGTCCCTCGACGAGCTCCATCACGAGGTAAGGCGGGTCCGCGTCGAGCTGCGCGTCGTAGAGCGTCACCAGCGACGGGTGGTTGAGCGCCGCCAGCACGCTGACCTCGCCGCGCGCACGGCTGTCGGCGGCGACTCCGTCGGCCCCCGAGCGCACGACCTTGATCGCGACCTCTCGGCCGAGGACGGCGTCCTCGCCGCGGTACACGTCGGCCATGCCGCCGCGGCCGAGCGTCTCACCGAGACGGTAACGGCCGCCCAGCAGGTCGTCTGCGTGGTCGGTGGTCTCGGGCATGTGCATCCTCCGACCGCGGCGTCCCTCACCGCGTCCGAAGCCACGCTAAACGCACGACGCCGCGCCGACACCGGGGTTGACGGTGTCGGCGCGGCCTGCAAGCGGGGCGGTGCCCCGGAGGTCAGTCGTTCTTCGGGGTGAACGACAGCGACAGCGAGTTCATGCAGTAGCGGTCGCCCGTGGGGGTGCCGAAACCGTCGGGGAACACGTGCCCCAGGTGCGAGCCGCAGTTCGCGCAGCGCACCTCGGTGCGCACCATGCCGTGGCTGCGGTCCTCGATGAGCTCGACGGCCTCCGGGCGGACCGACTCGTAGAAGCTCGGCCAGCCGCAGTGCGAGTCGAACTTGGTGCCGCTCTGGAACAGCTCTGCGCCGCACGCGGCACAGGTGTACAGGCCGGCGCGGTCCTCATCGAGGAGTTCGCCCGTCCACGCGCGCTCCGTCCCGGCCTGCCGCAGGACGGCGTACTGCTCGGGAGTCAGCTCCTCCCGCCACTGCTCGTCGGTCTTCTCCACGCGATAGCTCATGTGTTCTTCCTTCCCTCGACATATTCAACCGGACGAACCGCCCCGATGTTCCGGGGTGTCGGAGGATCTCGGTCGTACCGTGGGGGAGTGCCCCTCTCCGATCGCGACCGCGCCGTCCTCGATTTCGAGGCGCGCTGGCACGGGCACTCCGGGGCGAAGGAGGAGGCGCTGCGCGCCGAGCTCTCGCTGACCCCTGCGCGCTACTACCAGCTGCTGGGGCGGATCCTCGAATCAGCGGATGCCGTCGCCTACGATCCGGTCCTCGTGCACCGTCTGCGGCGGCTGCAGACTGCGCAGGAGCGGGAGCGGCGCACCCGCTCCAGGGTGCTCCCGGCATCCGCCCGGTAGCATTCTCGGGTGCCGTCTCCGACCTCCCCGCCCGAGCCAGAGCAGCCCACCGCCGCGGACCCGTCCGAGACCGCGGCGCGCTCCGCAGTGAAGGATCGCTTCGACGACCTCCCGGCCCGTCCGGCTCGCATCGGGGCGCACCGCGCCGAAACCCCGCGGCTGCGCGTCGGCGTCATCGTGCTGTGGTCCGTGGTGGCCACCGTCGCCATCGTCGCGGCGGGGGTGCTCAGCACCCTGTTCGCGACCGGTCGACTGGACTTCAACGCCCGTTCGGCGCCCGGTTCGTCGTCGCAGGTGGTCGCTCCGCAGGTGGACACGTCGTACGAGGTGCTCGTGCTGAACGCGACCCCCGACGCCGCGCTGGGTGACGCCGTCCGCCAGGACGTGATCGCCGCCGGGTGGGCGGAGGCGGACGTCCAGGAGAGCAGCGCCAGCTCCGACGACTTCCCGACCACGACCGTCTATTACGGCACGACCGCCGACGAGGCTGCCGCCCGCGGTCTGGCGGATGCGATCGGCGGCGCCGAGGTCTCCCTCGACGACACGTATCAGGTCGTCGCGCCGCCCGAGACGGCGAGCGCCGGCGGTGATCCGCGATCGCAGCTCGTGGTGATCGTCGGGCTCGATTTCGGCTCGGAGTGACCCGTCCGCGGCGGCTCGGCCGTCGCGTGTTTCGCCGCCGTAAACACTTGGGTTCGGGAGTGTCAACAAAGCCGGGAACCGCCGGATCCGGCAGGGGGCCGTGGCTAGCATTTCGGGTGTCCCACAGCTTCAGGAGATGCGCATGACCCAGGGAACCGTCAAGTGGTTCAACGCCGAGAAGGGCTTCGGCTTCATCACGCTCGGCGACGGACAGGATGTCTTCGTCCACTACTCGAACATCGAGATGTCGGGGTTCCGCGTGCTCGAAGAGGGTCAGGCCGTCGAGTTCACCGTCGGAACCGGGCAGAAGGGCCCGCAGGCCGAATCCGTCCGCGTCGTCGCCTGACGCCGGTCGGTCAGCCCGCGTAGCGGGCGAGGAACAGCCCGCTCAGCTCGGGCGGGTTGAGTTCCGCGGCGGAGCGGTTCTCGATGGACTCGGACGCATCGCCGTCGAGCGTGGCGACGGCGTCATCGAACGCGGCGAGAGTCGCCTCGCGCAACACTGCGCGGATGGCGGGGCGGCTCATCCGGGGACCTCTGCGACCGTGATCATCCATTCCTCCGTGCGGTGAGGGGGTCGTTGCCGCGGTGCTCGCCGCGGCGTGTGTCACGGTAGCGCGAGCCGGTGTCGCGCGGCTTGCACTCCCTAGGGTCGAGTGCCAGAATGATTTAGCACTCACTCATCCTGAGTGCCAGAACTATCCCGCTCCCAGTCCCTGGGGGCACGGTACTGAACCTCACGTCCGGGAGGGACGACACACTTATGGCAAAGATCATCGCTTTCGACGAGGAGGCCCGCCGAGGCCTCGAGCGCGGCCTCAACACCCTGGCCGACGCCGTCAAGGTGACCCTCGGCCCCCGTGGCCGCAACGTCGTGCTCGAGAAGAAGTGGGGCGCTCCCACGATCACGAACGACGGCGTGTCGATCGCCAAGGAGATCGAGCTCGACGACCCGTACGAGAAGATCGGCGCGGAGCTCGTCAAGGAGGTCGCGAAGAAGACCGACGACGTCGCCGGTGACGGTACGACGACCGCCACGGTCCTCGCTCAGGCGCTCGTGCGCGAGGGTCTGCGCAACGTCGCGGCCGGTGCCGACCCGATCTCTCTCAAGAAGGGCATCGAGAAGGCCGTCAAGGCTCTCTCCGACGAGCTGCTCGCCGGCGCGAAGGAGATCGAGACCAAGGACCAGATCGCGGCGACGGCATCCATCTCGGCTGCCGACCCCGAGATCGGCGCCCTGATCGCCGAGGCCATCGACAAGGTGGGCAAGGAAGGTGTCGTCACCGTCGAGGAGTCCAACACCTTCGGCACCGAGCTCGAGCTCACCGAGGGTATGCGCTTCGACAAGGGCTACATCAACCCCTACTTCGTCACCGACGCCGAGCGTCAGGAAGCGGTCTTCGAGGACCCCTACATCCTGATCGCGAACCAGAAGATCTCGAACATCAAGGACCTTCTGCCCGTCGTCGACAAGGTGATCCAGGACGGCAAGGAGCTCCTGATCATCGCCGAGGACGTCGAGGGTGAGGCTCTCGCGACCCTCGTGCTCAACAAGATCCGCGGCATCTTCAAGTCGGCTGCCGTCAAGGCCCCCGGCTTCGGCGACCGTCGCAAGGCCCAGCTGCAGGACATCGCCATCCTCACGGGTGGCCAGGTCATCACCGAGGAGGTCGGTCTCAAGCTCGAGAACGCCACCCTCGACCTGCTCGGCCGTGCGCGCAAGGTCATCATCACCAAGGACGAGACCACGATCGTCGAGGGTGCCGGTGACGCGTCGCAGATCGAGGGTCGCGTGACCCAGATCCGTCGCGAGATCGAGAACACCGACAGCGACTACGACCGCGAGAAGCTGCAGGAGCGCCTCGCCAAGCTCGCCGGCGGCGTCGCCGTCATCAAGGCGGGTGCGGCCACCGAGGTCGAGCTCAAGGAGCGCAAGCACCGCATCGAGGACGCCGTTCGCAACGCGAAGGCGGCCGTCGAGGAGGGCATCGTCCCCGGTGGTGGCGTCGCGCTGATCCAGGCCGGCGAGAAGGCGTTCGCGAGCCTCGAGCTCGAGGGCGACGAGGCGACCGGCGCGAACATCGTCAAGGTGGCCATCCAGGCTCCCCTGAAGCAGATCGCGCTGAACGCCGGTCTCGAGCCCGGTGTCGTGTCGAACAAGGTCGCCGAACTCCCCGCGGGTCAGGGCCTCAACGCCGCCACGGGCGAGTACGTCGACATGTTCGCCGCGGGAATCATCGACCCGGCCAAGGTCACGCGCTCCGCGCTGCAGAACGCCGCGTCGATCGCCGGTCTGTTCCTGACCACGGAGGTCGTCGTCGCCGACAAGCCCGAGAAGGTCGCGGCGCCGGCAGGCGACCCGACCGGTGGCATGGACTTCTGATCCACCGCTGAACGGCTCACGAAGGGCCCCTCCTCCGGGAGGGGCCCTTCGTCGTCCGCCGACGGTCAGCGGAACATGCCGGCCGCGGCCATCTCGGTCTGCGCGTACTGCTGACCGACCGCGCCGAGCGCCGTGCTGATGTCGGCGAGCGCGGCATCCAATTCGCGTTGCGCTGCGCGCCAGCGCTCGACGACGGACTGGAAGGCGACCGACGCGCTCCCTGTCCACGACCCCTGCAGCTGGGTCAGGTGCCCGAGCATCGCGGTGGTCTCGGACTGGACACGGTCGCCCGTCGCACGGATCGTGCTGGTGGCGGCGAGGACGGCGTCACTGTCGACGGTGAAGGTGGACATCGCGGTTCCTTTCGATCGGATGCCGCCACGCTAGGAGCCGGGCAGGAGCGATCCGCGAGCAGGCCGCGGCCCTGGGGACGCCGGCGAAGGACGCGTGCCTGGGGAGGAGGCGTCAGACATCCTCTCGCGGGGCGCGCGGCAGCGGCTGGGTCGCGAGATCGAGTGCGGCGCCGGCCGTCGCCCGGTCGACCGCGAGCGGCAGCCACACCGTGAACGTCGCGCCGCCGCCGGGGGTGTCGGTCACCTCGATCGTGCCCTGCAGGGTCGCCACGATCGACGCGACGATCGACAGTCCGAGCCCCGACCCGCCGGTCTCGCGGGTGCGCGAGGAGTCCGCGCGCCAGAAGCGCTGGAAGATCTTGGCGCGGATCTGCTCCGGGATGCCCTCACCGTGATCGGCGACCGCGATCCAGCCGCGCGCGGTCTCAAGGTCTGCGCCCACGGAGAGCTCGATCGGCGACCCTTCCGGGGTGTAGCGGCGCGCGTTGCCGAGGAGGTTCGCCACGACCTGCCGGATGCGGTTCTCGTCGCCGAGCACGATCGGCGCCGGGGTGGCGGGGACGACGGGCACGACGATCGGCGACGTCTCCAGTGCGGGGCGCGGAGCATCCGCTCGGCCCCGTCGGCGCAGCAGTCGTCCGGCGCCGGCGATCGGTCCGCCGCGGCGCTTGGGTGATGCCGGGTCGGGCTCGGTGAGCATGGCGAGGGGGATCGCCGAGCTCGGCGCCTGCCCGGTGAAGGTGACTTCGCGATCGGGCGCCGCCGCGCGGGCGTCGAGGGCGGCGTCGCGGGCGATGGGCCGGAGGTCGACCGGGATGACGGCGATGTCGCGCTGCTCGTCGAGACGCGCGAGGGCGAGGAGGTCCTCGACGAGGGCCCCCATCCGGATCGCCTCCTTCTCGATGCGTTCCATGGCCTGCGCCGTCTGCTCCGGGTCCTGGATGGCGCCCATCCGGTAGAGCTCGGCGTATCCGCGGACGGTCACGAGCGGGGTCCGCAGTTCGTGGCTCGCATCGCCGATGAAGCGTCGCATCCGCTCGACCGTGGAGTCCCGCTCGCCGAGGGCCTCATCGATGCGGTCGAGCATGACGTTGATCGCGGTCTTCAGGCGCCCGACCTCGGTGCCCGGAGCGATGTCGCTCATGCGCTGACTGAAGTCGCCCTTCGCGATCGTCATGGCGGTCGATTCGACCTGCCCGAGACCGCGGAAGGCGAGGGTGACGAGACCGCGGGTGAGGACCGCACTGCAGAGGATCGTGAAGAGGGCGAGCGCCGTGTAGATGCCGATGTAGTTGGCGACGGTGCGGTTGACGTCGTTCAGGGGCAGCGCCACCAGCTGCGTGTAGTAGTCCCGGGAGCCGGGGATCGGCAGGGTGTCGACGCTGGCGCGGTAGCGGACGGTGCCGTCGGCCGAGGCGAGGTCGAAGGGCGCCGTCCCGTTGAGGACGGTCTGATCGAGGGAGAACGTCGAGGGGAACTGCGGCGGGGAGAGCGAGGAGTCACCGCCCGCGACGGCGAGGAGGCGCCCGTCGCCCTTGCCGCTGTAGACGGCGACGGAGAAGTCGGTCGGCGCCGCCGCGATCGGGGTGAAGGTCGCCTCGCCGTCGTCGAGGTCGACGTTCATGAGGTTGCTCGCGATGTCGGTCGTGACCGTCTGGGTGAGCGACTGGTCGACCGCGTTCAGCTGCGCGTTGCGCAGGAAGATCATCGTGCCGACGCCGGCGCCGATCATCCCGAAGGCGAGGACGCTGACGGTGACGCCGGTGACCTTCGCGCGCAGACTGAGGCCGCGCCACCACCGGGTGACGCGGTCCTGCTTCTCGGTCGGGCCCAGGGGGCGCCTCCGTTCAGGCGGTGCGGTCGGCCTTCAGCATGTATCCGAAACCGCGCTTGGTCTGGATGAGCGGCTCGGAGGAGTGCGGGTCGATCTTGCGGCGCAGGTAGGAGATGTAGCTCTCGACGATGCCGGCGTCGCCGTTGAAGTCGTACTCCCACACGTGGTCGAGGATCTGCGCCTTGCTCAGCACCCGGTTCGGGTTGAGCATCAGGTAGCGCAGCAGCTTGAACTCGGTGGGGGACAGGTCGATCGAGACGTCGCCGACCTGGACGTCGTGCGTGTCCTGGTCCATCGTGATCTCGCCGGCCTTGATGATCGAGTCCTCGTCGGCCTGCATCGTGCGGCGCAGGATCGCCTGGATGCGGGCGACGATCTCGTCGAGGCTGAAGGGCTTGGTGACGTAGTCGTCGCCGCCGGAGTTGAGGCCCTCGATCTTGTCCTCGGTCGCATCCTTCGCGGTGAGGAAGAGGATGGGGGCGGTGTAGCCCGCGCCGCGGAGGCGCTTGGTGACGCTGAACCCGTTCATGTCGGGCAGCATGACGTCGAGGATGATGAGGTCGGGTTCTTCCTCGAGGACGGCCGAGATGGTCTGGGCGCCGTTCGCGACGGCGCGGACCTGGTATCCGGCGAACCGAAGACTCGTGACCAGCAGGTCCCGGATGTTCGGCTCGTCGTCGACGACGAGGATTCGCGCAGCGGTCATGAGCCCATACTGGCACCGGAATCCATCGGTTTGCTGGACATTCCGGCGTCGGGTCGCCTCAGGGTACGATCCCCGCCCGGCGTGGGACAGGATGGAACGGTGACTGTTCCGCAGCCCCGACCTCCCCAGCCCCTTCCCGCCGACGCGACCGGTTCCGGTCTCGCATTCCACCGGCTCGTCTTCGCGCGCCAGCGCCGCGGCTGGTGGGTGCCGATCGTCACCGGCATCCTCGGTGTCGTCTTCTTCCTCGTCGGCTCGCTCCTGATCGGGCTGGTCTTCGGGATCCTCGTGTTCGCTGCGGACCCCGGCGCCGGTGCCGAGGTGATGCTGCGACGGCTCACCGTCATGGACGTCACCGATCCGGTGGGGCTCGCGGTCATCCTCCTCTCGCTCGCCATCCTCTGGCCGTCGTACCTCTTCGCCTCGTGGATCGTCGCGGGCAAGCGGATCGGCCACATCTCGTCGGTCGCGGGTCGACTGCGGTGGCGATGGATGCTGGTGTGCACCGGTGCCGCCGTCGTGGTCTACATCGTGGTGTCGGCGCTGACCTTCCTGATCCCCGTCGAGGAGGGCTCGAGCGGTGACCTGGTCGCGCCGCAGGACAACCCGTCGTTCGTCGCGTCGCTCCTGGTCGTGCTGCTGTTCGTCCCGTTCCAGGCGACCGCCGAGGAATACGTCTTCCGCGGCTACCTCATGCAGACGGTCGGGCGCTGGCTGCGGCATCCTGCCTGGGCGATCCTCCTGCCCGTGCCGCTGTTCGTCCTCGGGCACGTGTACGACGTGCTGGGCCAGACGAGCGTGGCCGCGTTCGCGATCGCGGCGGGCTGGCTGACCTGGCGGACCGGGGGACTCGAGGCGGCCATCGCGCTGCACGTGATCAACAACATCGTCGCGTTCGGGTTCTCGGTCTTCGGCCTCAGCGACGCGAGCGCGACCGACACGACCGTGCTCGGCCTGGTGTCGTCACTCGTGATGATCGGCATCTACGTCGGGGTCGTGGAGTGGCTGTGGCGCCGCGGCGACGGTCGTCGCACGCTGCGTCTGACACCCGCACCCGAGCCTGTCTACGCTCCGCCGGTCTACGGGCAGCCGATCTACGGACAGCAGCCTGTGTACGGCCAGCCGCCGATGTATGGGCAGCAGCCGGTGTATGGCCAGCCGCCGGTGTACGGCCAGCCGCCTGTGTATGGTCAGCCGCCTGTGTACGGGCAGCCGCCTGCGCACGGGCAGCCTCCCGTGTACGGTCAGCCGCCCCTCGTCCCCGAGCCGCAGCCGACGCCGCCGGCCGAGCCGTACTCCGGGCCGCCGCTCGAGCCGCACCAGGCGCCGCGATGGGGCGAGTATGCGCCGGCACCCGACTCCTCGCCGACCCCGGACCCGACGCCGACCGCCGCGGACGGGGGCCCGTCGTCGGACACCTCCGGACCGTCGGGCGACGGCGGGGCATCCGGATCGTCCTCGTCGTCGGACTGACGCCGACCTCCGCGTCGCTCAGGCGGCGCGGAGGTCGTCGGCGTCGAGGATCGTGTAGCTGTAGCCCTGCTCGGCGAGGAACCGCTGGCGGTTCTGCGCGAAGTCCTGGTCGACGGTGTCGCGGGCGATGAGCGTGTAGAAGCTCGCCTTGTGCCCGTTCGACTTCGGACGCAGGAGGCGCCCGAGGCGCTGCGCCTCCTCCTGACGCGACCCGAACGAACCCGACACCTGGATCGCGACGGAGGCGTCCGGCAGGTCGATCGAGAAGTTCGCGACCTTCGAGACGACGAGCACCGGGATGCGGGCGTGCCGGAACGCGTCGAACAGCTCTTCGCGCTCGTCGACGGGCGTCGAGCCGGTGATCTTGGGTGCGCCGAGTTCCTCGGACAGCACGTCGATCTGGTCGAGGTACTGCCCGATGACGAGGATCTGCTCGCCCTGGTGCTTGGCGACGAGGTCGCGGACGACGTCGATCTTGGCGTGCGCGGTCGCCGCGAGGCGGTACCGCTCGTCGTCGGCGGAGGCCGCGTACTCGAGGCGATCGGATGCCGGCAGGTCGATGCGCACCTCGTAGCAGACCGCGGGCGAGATGAAGCCCTGCGCCTCGATCTCCTTCCACGGGGCGTCGAACCGCTTGGGCCCGATGAGGCTGAACACGTCGCCCTCGCGGCCGTCCTCGCGCACCAGTGTCGCGGTGAGGCCGAGTCGCCGCCGTGCCTGCAGGTCGGCGGTCAGCTTGAACACGGGGGCGGGCAGCAGGTGCACCTCGTCGTACACGATGAGACCCCAGTCGAGCGCGTCGAGGAGCGCGAGGTGGGCGTACTCGCCCTTCCGCTTCGCCGTCAGGATCTGGTACGTCGCGATCGTGACGGGCTTGACCTCCTTGGACTGGCCGGAGTACTCGCCGATCTCCTCGGGGGTGAGCGAGGTGCGCTTGAGCAGCTCGTCGCGCCACTGCCGGGCGCTGACGGTGTTCGTCACGAGGATGAGGGTCGTCGTCTTCGTGTCGGCCATCGCCGCGGCGCCGACGAGCGTCTTGCCCGCGCCGCAGGGGAGTACGACGACACCCGAGCCGCCCTCGCTGAAGATGTCGACGGCTTTGCGCTGGTAGGGGCGCAGGGTCCAGCCGTCCTCGTGCAGCTCGATCTCGTGCGGGGTGCCCGGGGTGAAGCCGGCGTGGTCCTCGGCCGGCCAGCCGATCTTCAGAAGTTCCTGCTTGATCTGACCGCGGGCCCACGCGTCGATGACGTAGGTGTCGGGCGTCGGGTGGGCGATGAGGAGCGGTTGGATGCGGCGGTTGCGCGCGATCTCGGCGAGCACCGCCTTGTCGGTCGAGCGCAGGATGAGGGTGCCCTCGTCGTCGCGTTCGATGACCAGGCGCCCGTAGCGGCCGACGGTCTCGCGGATGTCGATGGAGACCGACGGCGGCACGGGGAACTTCGCCCACCGCTCGAGGGTCGCCAGCATGTCCTCGGCGTCGTGGCCTGCGGCGCGGGCGTTCCACAGGCCCAGCCGCGTCACGCGGTAGGTGTGGATGTGCTCGGGGGCGCGTTCGAGCTCGGCGAAGATCGCGAGTTCGTGCCGCGCGTTCTCCGCGTCGGGATGCGCCACTTCGAGCAGCACGGTGCGGTCGCTCTGGACGATGAGGGGGCCGTCAGCCATAACGGACGATTCTACCGGCCCCGCCGGTCGCCCCGGCCCGACCGGCCACAGTGCGGCGAGGCGTCGCAGATGGTCGCGGCGTCGGAGCCGGAACGACCATGTGCGACGCTTCGGGGACTGGTCAGGCCGGGCGCACGCTCACGATGCTCGACAACGGCAGGGTGCGCTCGACGTCGGCGGCGCGGTCGCGGCCGCGCAGGCGTCCGCCGCCGAGTCCCGCCGCCTCGAGCGTCACGTCGCGCGAGGAGCCGTCCGGCATGCGCACCGTGATCTCGATCGTCGCGCGGGTGCGGACGGCCTGGTCGAGCTCGCGTTCGAGCCAGGCGGCATCCGCGTCGTCCGACAGACTCGCCCGGAGCGTCTCGATGAGGGTGCGGTACCGCTCGGATGCCGGGGGTTCGGATGCGGCGTCCTCGACCGCCTCGTGCCGACCGAGCGCGCGCGGCGCGCCGTCGGCGTCCACGGCGAGCACGGGATAGCGGGCGTCCGCGAGCATCCAGTAGGTCGTCTCGGGGCTCGTGCGTGTGACGAGGTCGTCGCCGTCGAGCACGAGTCCGAGCGGACGCAGCGCCTGGTCGACGTTGATCGCCTCCAGGAGGTCGGGATCGCCCGAGACCCGCGTGTACCCCTGCCAGTCCGGTCCGACGCGCAGCCGGCCGTAACGCGCGGCGGCGCGCTCGATCTCGTAGGCGAGCGGCTGCGGCACGCCCGTGAGCGACAGGTCGGTGAGGAAGGCGGTGAGGGATGCCGCGGTCTCGCCGGCGGCGAAGGCGGCGCCGATCGTCTCGGCCGTGAACCGGTACGTCGCGGCCTGCGCGCGCGATTCGCGCCGCGCCGTCCTCCGCAGGCGCTGGTCGAGTCGGGGCTCGAGCGGACCGGGGGCGATCGCCGTCAGGTCGTTCTGGAGGTAGACCTTGTCGACCTCGTGGGGGAGGAGGGAGCGCAGGGTGCCGGCGTCGGCATCCGCTCCGGCGGCGAGTCCCGCGGCCCAGGTGGGCGGCGTGCCGTCGGGGGCGGTCATGGCCCACTGCGTGAGCATGGCGGCGAGGTGGCCGACGCGATCGGGCCACGCCGGGTCGAACGGATGGGCACCGGGCCACTCGGCGGCGGGGCGCCATCCGCCGTCGGGCGTGCGGAGCGCGCGGGGGAGTCGGTCGCGCAGGCGCTGGGCGACGTCGAGCCAGCGCTCGAGGGTGCGCGTGCCGAGCCACCGCGTCCCCGCGTCGGAGACCGTCCAGGTCCGCTCCGAGCCCGACAGCAGTCCCGCGTGCGCCGCGATCGCGACGAGGGTGTCGGCATCCTCCGACGTGTGCGCGGCTCCGATTTCGACGAGGCGGCGGCGGTCGCTGGCGCTGAGCGCCCCCGAACCGATGCGTCCGAGCGGGCTGCGCGAGGCGGCGTGCAGGATGTCGGCGAGCGAGGCGACGGCGTCGAAGGCGCGCTCGGCACTCGCGGCATCCGATTCCGCTCCGCCGTCGAAGACCGTCGGGGCGGTGACGGGGGTCGCCGAGGCGAGCGCCGCCGCGACCGCCTCATAGGGGCGTCCCGCGTCGTCGACGAGCGCGCGGGCCATGAGGCCGTCCCGGACGGCGGGGGAGACGGCCACACCGTTTCGCGCGGCCGCGCGCACGGCGGCGGCGTCGACGTCGGAGACCTCCGCCAGTGCGCGGGTCAGCTGCGCGGGATCGAGCAGGGCGTCAGCGGCGTCGAAGAAGTCGGTCCAGGAGGTGCGGGGGGAGACGTGGCGGGCGTCGAAGAGGGCGGCGAGGGCGTCCGGATCGAGTGTCGCGAGGCGGGTCGCGAGAGCACGAGCGTCGGATGCGGTCACGTCAACGACCCTTGTTGGCCCGTCCCCGTCGCACGAAGGTCATGATCAGCAGGGCCAGCAGCAGCGCGAAGGCGATCGGCGGCGCGACGTAGACGATCAGCGTCACGACGGGCCAGAACCCGGTCGCGAAGTCGGCCTGCTCGAGGCCGCCCGGGCCGGACGCGATGATGATCGAGAAGAAGCAGACGACCGAGAGCACCAGCAGCCCGAGGGACATGAACGCCAGGATGCGGTCGATGCGCCGGACGGGAAGATCGCCGGCCGAGGGTGGAGTGCTCATCCGATCAGAGTAGCGGCTCGCCGGGGTGCCGTAGTCTGGTCGTGGGGCTGAGACGGTCCCACTTTTCCATGCCCGCACGCGGGCTCGAGCAGCGAGGTTTCGACACATGCCCACCGGCAAGGTCAGGTTCTACGACGAGGCGAAGGGATTCGGCTTCATCACCGACGACGATGGTCAGGACGTCTTCCTGCACGCGACGGCGCTCCCCGCCGGGACCACCACGATGAAGCCCGGTACGCGCCTGGAGTTCGGCGTCGTCGACGGCCGCCGCGGCCTGCAGGCGCTCGCGGTCCGTGTGCTCGACGCGCCCGTGAGCCTCAGCAAGCGCAACCGTCCGAAGGTCGACGACATGGCCGTGATCGTCGAGGACCTCGTGAAGCTCCTGGACGGCATCGGCGGCGACCTGCGTCATGGCCGCTACCCGAGCACGTCGCACGGCAAGAAGGTCGCGGCGATCCTGCGCAAGGTTGCCGATGACCTCGATGCCTGAGCAGCCCGCCGAGACCGAGCAGCCCGCCGAGGTCGAGCAGGCCGCCGAGGCGGAGCAGCCTGCCGAGGCGGAGCAGCCCGCCGAGGCCGAGCAGCCCGAAGCGGCGGAGCCTGCGGCGGTCGAAGAGCCGGAGTCCGCTCCGGACGAGCCGATCGTCGTCGACGAACGGCTGTTCCACGCGCACGACCTCGCGCGCGCAGCGCTGCGCGAGGTGACTCCGGAGTCGACGATCGGCGAGGCCGCCGGCTACGTCGTCGAGGACGGCGGGGTCGTCTCGCTGCGGTTCGCCAACCGCATGGACGGCTATCCCGGGTGGTTCTGGACCGTCAGCGTGGCGGTCGTCGAGGGCGCCGAGCCGACCGTGCTCGAGGTCGAGCTGCTTCCCGGCGACGGCGCGCTGCTCGCCCCCGAGTGGCTGCCGTGGGCCGAGCGTCTGGCCGAGTACCAGGCGGCGCAGGCCGCGGCGGGTGAGGACGACGAGTCCGCGGACGACGAGGACGACGACGCCTCCGATGAGGACGAGGACGACGCGGAGGACGCCGAAGACCTCGATGCGGCCGACTTCGACAGCGACGGGTCGCCGATCCTGCACGCCGGGGACGTCGACGGCGTCGACATCGACGAGCTCGACGACACCGCCGCCGATGCCGAGCAGACGGCCGACGACGACGATGAGTCGGACGACGACGACGACGAGGACGACGAGGACGACGAGTCGGGGGAGTCGCTGCGCGAGTACTGACGCGCGGCATTTACTGTCACACGACGGCGGCCCCGGGGAATCGCTCCTCGGGGCCGCCGTCGTACAACCGGGTCAGTCGGCGAGGTGCTCGACCGTGTAGTCGATCGCCTGGATGAGCGTCCGCACATCGGACGGCTCGATCGAGACGAAGGTCGCGACGCGCAACTGGTTGCGGCCGAGCTTGCGGTACGGCTCGGTGTCGACGATGCCGTTGGCTCGCAGGCTCTTCGCGATCGCCGCGGCATCCACCGAGTCGTCGAAGTCGATCGTGACGACGACGGGGGAGCGGTCGGCGGGGTTCTGGACGAACGGGGTCGCGAACGAGGCGGCATCCGCCCACTCGTACAGCGCACCCGACGACTCCGCGGTGCGGGTACCCGCCCAGGCGAGCCCGCCGTTGCCGTTGATCCACTGCAGCTGCGTGTCGAGCAGCTGCAGCGTCGCGATGGCGGGGGTGTTGAGGGTCTGCTGCAGACGCGAGTTGTCGAGCGCGTTCTTGAGGCTCAGGAACTCCGGGATGTACCGACCGGATGCCGCGACCCGCTCGATCCGCTCGATGGCGGCCGGCGACACCGCGGCGTACCAGAGGCCGCCGTCGGAGCCGAGGTTCTTCTGCGGCGCGAAGTAGTAGACGTCGGTCTCGGTGACGTCGAAGTCGATGCCGCCGGCGGCGCTCGTCGCGTCGACGACCGTCAGGGCGCCGGCGTCGCCGTGCACGCGGGTGATCGCGGTCGCGACGCCGGTCGACGTCTCGTTGTGCGGCCAGGCGTAGACATCCACGCCTTCGACCGCCTCGGGGGCGACGCTCGTGCCGGGCTCGGCCTTGCGGACGTCGGGCGCCTCGAGCCACGGGGCGGCCGCGGCCGCGGCGAACTTGCCGCCGAACTCGCCGAACACGAGGTTCTGCGCGCGCTTCTCGATGAGGCCGAAGGCGGCGGCATCCCAGAACGCGGTCGAGCCGCCGTTGCCGAGGATGATCTCGTAGCCGTCGGGCAGGCGGAGGAGCTCGGCGAGACCGGAGCGGGTGCGACCGACGAGGTCCTTCACGGGGGCCTGGCGGTGCGACGTCCCGAACAGCGACGCTCCCTGTGTGACGAGCGCCTCGAGCTGCTCGGCTCGGACCTTGGACGGGCCGCAGCCGAAGCGTCCGTCGACGGGCAGGAACTCGGGGGGCAGGGTCACAGTCGCCATGCCGAGAAGTCTAGGGCGAGAGCCCCCGGCGCCCCGGCCGCGTGACGCCCCGTGAGCGGATGCCGGATAGGCTGGGAACGCACTGTCTCCCGCGCGAAAAGGCCACTGATGACCGACCTCATCGACACCACCGAGATGTATCTGCGCACCATCCTCGAACTCGAGGAGGAGGGCATCACGCCGCTCCGCGCACGCATCTCGGAGCGCCTCGGGCACTCGGGTCCGACGGTGTCGCAGACGATCGGGCGCATGGAACGCGACGGTCTCGTCGTCGTGTCGGAGGATCGCAAGCTCGAGCTCACCGACCCGGGGCGTCAGAAGGCCGTCGACGTCATGCGCAAGCACCGCCTCGCCGAGCGGCTGCTCTCGGACGTCATCGGTCTCGACTGGGCCTACGTCCACGAAGAGGCGTGCCGCTGGGAGCACGTCATGAGCGAGCTCGTCGAGCGTCGCCTCATCGAGCTGCTCGATCACCCGACCGAGTCCCCGTACGGCAACCCGATCCCGGGACTCGACCAGCTGGGCGACGTCCCGGCGAACGCATTCGACAGCGGTGTCGTGGGTCTGGTCCGCCGACTGACGGATGCCGGTGGCCCGATCACCGGCAGCGTGCGGCGTTTGGCGGAGCCGATCCAGGTCGATCCCGAACTGCTCGCGCAGCTGCGCGACGCGGGAGTCGTCCCCGGACGCACGGGCGCCTTCCGCTTCAACGAGGGGTACGTCCTCGTCGAGATGGACGGTGTCGACGAGGCCCTCGAGCTGCCCGTCGAGGTCGCCTCCCACATCTTCCTCGTGGACGTCCGCGAGATCTGAGCCGTCGTCACCGGCCCCCGGTTCGGGGGCGGGAGCGTGACATATTCGTTACCTTCGGGTAGCCTCGGAGAGTCCATCGGCGAGAAGCCCGCCACGGACCGCTCCGCGAGTTGCCTCTCTGGCTCGTCATTCGCGAAGTGCCCCGTACATCTGTGCCCGACACTGAGTGCCGACGAGCCAGCATCCTGCCAGCAGGGATGCGGAGGCGCCGGAGGACAGCTTGGCTGAAGAGTTCCACCCGTCGAACGAGATTTCTGAGGCGTCGACGGCCCCCCGCAAAGGTCGTCTGAGCCGCCGCGTCGCCGCGAAAGCGCCCGCGACCCGTTCGACCGCCACCCGCCCGCACCCCGTCCGCAGCTTCGTGACCGTCGCCGCCGTCGCCGGCATGGTCGCCACCGTGGCCATCCCCGCCTTCGCGGCGGCCGACCGCGGTGACGTCGCCGAGGCGCGCACGCTGCAGCAGATCTCCGCCGACGACGCGCAGTCGCTCGTCGTCGCCTCGGAGGGCAGCCCCGAGACGCTCGAGCGCGGCGGCTACTCCGCCACGACGCCCGAGGAGATCGCGGCCGCCAAGGCGAAGAAGGCAGCGGAAGAGGCGGCCAAGGCTGCTCTCGCCGCGCGCCTCGCCGCGGCATCCAGCGCGTCGAGCTCCAGCTCGCGGTCGTCGAGCTTCTCGTCCTCGGTGCCGCTCGTCGCTCCGGGATCGGGCACCGTACGTCGCCCGCTCGCTAACTTCAACAACTTCGGCCGTCCGTACGCCGGTCACAAGGGAACCGACTACATGGTCGGTCGCGGCGAGCCGATCTACTCGGTCGCCGACGGCACCGTGGTCGCCTCGTCCGAGTCCGGACCGGGGTGGGGTGTGTACGTGAAGATCGCCCACAACATCGGCGGCACGAGCGTCACCTCGCTCTACTCGCACATGGACTGGGGCACGCGTCGCGTCTCGGTCGGTGAGAAGGTCTCGGCCGGGCAGCTGATCGGTCAGGTCGGCGACACCGGCCGCGCCAACGGCACCCAAGTGCACCTCGAGATCCGCGTGAACGGCGGATACACGAACGCCGAGTCCTGGCTGCAGGCCAACGCGGGCTGACGACACACGGCATCCGTTCGTCTGCTGTTCGCCCTCGGGTATCCCTGGGTGTATTACCCTGACCCCGACGCTCGTTCGAGCCGAGGGGAGCCGCATGGACATCCAACCCCGCATTCGCAACCGGAATGCGCTAGGTCGGCATGTGCTGCGGCATCGAGTGCACGATTGCCACGACGTCGGTCGTGCGATGAAGGCGCTGTCATCATGACAGCGCCTTTTTTCGTGCCCGCACCCCTCTCGACCCGTGCCGCGTCGACACAACGGAAGGCCGCTGAAGCCGTCACGGCAGTTCGAGAGGACACCCCATGCGCACCCTGGTGCTGAACGCAGGTTACGAACCCCTGGCCGTCGTCTCCTTCAAACGAGCGCTCGTGCTCGTCATGACGGAGAAGGCCACCATCATCGAGCGCGTCGAGGAGGATCCCGTCTGGGGGACCCGCGACGTGTACGACCGCCCCGCCGTCATCGTGCTGACCCGCTACGTGCGGATCCCCGCCGGGCGTCGCGTGCCCGTCACGCGCCGCGGGGTGCTGCGGCGCGACGGCAACCGGTGCGCCTACTGCGGCAGGAGTGCAACGACGATCGACCACGTGCTGCCGCGGTCGCGCGGGGGAGCGGACTCGTGGGAGAACCTCGTCGCCGCGTGCCTGCGGTGCAACAACGTGAAGGGCGACCGGACTCCCCAGGAGATGCACTGGGAGCTGCGGTGGACGCCATCGGCCCCGCGCGGCGCCGGCTGGCGCGTGCGCGGCACGGAGCGCACCGACCCCGCGTGGGAGCCGTACCTGGCGCTCGCCGCGTAGGCGGTTCGGTCGGAATACTCGTGGACGGGTCGCGTTGGGCCGTATATACCCCGGGTCGGCGGCCCGCGCCTGCTCGAGGAGATCGGAGCGAGCGAGGTGGATGCCGCCGAGGCGTGGCGCGCGGACGGGGCGATCATCCTGCACGTCGTCCGGGACGGCGCGGTCGTGGGCGGACTGAAGCTCGCGGACGAGGTGCGGCCCGAGTCGCGGGAGGCCGTCGATGCTCTGCATCGTCTGGGCGTGCAGGTCGTCATGATCACCGGCGACGCCGAGGCGGTCGCGCGGTCGGTCGGGGACGAGCTCGGGATCGACCGGGTGTTCGCGCAGGTGCGCCCCGAGGACAAGTCCGATGCGGTCGCCGCCCTGCAGGCGGAGGGGCGCACGGTCGCGATGGTCGGCGACGGGGTCAACGACGCACCGGCGCTGGCCCGCGCGGATGTCGGGATCGCGATCGGGGCCGGCACCGACGTCGCGATCGCCTCGGCGGGTGTCGTGCTGGCGGGATCCGATCCGCGCAGTGTCGTCTCGGTGATCGCGCTGTCGCGCCGGTCGTACCGCAAGATGCAGCAGATCCTGTGGTGGGCGGCCGGCTACAACCTGCTGTCGGTGCCGCTCGCGGCGGGCGTACTGGCACCGGTCGGGTTCGTGCTGCCGATGTCGGTCGGCGCGATCCTCATGTCGCTGTCCACGGTCGTCGTCGCGCTCAACGCGCAACTGCTGCGACGGATGGACCTGCGGCCGGAGGTCAGCGTCCGCGAGGTGTGAGGCGGCGGTAGGAGCGATGTCCGTGGCCGTGCGTATCTTCGAACTCGACCGCTTGAGTCACTCGAACAAAGCTTCTACCATGTCGAGGTGAGATCCATCGTGCGAAACACCGCCACTGCCCAAGAGGTGCAGCGGCTGCGTGCGCAGATGGCCGCGATCCAGGGGCGCAAGCTCGATGCGCCGCCCCTTCCCACCCATCCTGCACTGGCCGAGCTGCTGCCGGGCGGGGGACTGCGCCCCGGTTCGTCGTATGCGATCGGCGGTTCGATGTCGCTGCTGTTCGGTCTGCTCGCGCAGCCGTCGCAGACCGGCAGCTGGTGCGGAGTCGTCGGGATGCCGGGGTTCGGCGCCGAGGCCGCGGAGAAGGCGGGCGTCGACCTCTCGCACCTCGTGCTGATCCCCGAGCCGGGGCCGCGCTGGCTCGCGGTGACGGCGACGATCGCGGACGTGCTGCCGGTCGTCGCGGTGCGCCCACCGAGCAGAGCGAAGGATGCCGAGATCTCACGTCTCGCGGCCCGCATGCGCGAGCGGGGGGTCGTGCTGCTCGTGCAGGGGCCGTGGCCGCAGACCGAGGCGATGATCGACGTGACGGATGCCCGGTGGTCGGGGCTCGGCGACGGGTACGGCGTGCTCGAGGGGCGCGAACTGACCGTCACGGTGACGAGCCGGCGCTTTCCGGTGCCGCGGTCGTCGCGGATGCTGCTACCCGCCCCCGACGGCGCGATCGCGGTGCGCGAGCAGCCCGTCGCCCCCGTGGTCGACCTGCCGATGCGGGCGGTGAGCTGATGGATCCTGCGCTCGTCGACACCGGCACCGAGCCGGTCCGGAGCCTCGTCGTGTGGGTGCCGGACTGGCCGGTCGTCGCGCTCGCCCGCGAGGGGCTCGCCGAGCCCGGCCAGCCGATCGGGGTGTTCGCGAAGGGGATGGTCGCGGCGACGTCGCCCGCTGCACGCGCCGACGGGGTGCGGCGGGGGATGCGGCGCCGCGACGCGCAGGCGCGGTGTCCGCAGTTGCAGGTGGTCGACGCCGACGAGGCGCGCGACCACCGTACGTTCGCGCCGCTCATCGCCCGGCTCGAGGAGATCGCGCCGGGGGTGCAGCTGCGCGAACCGGGGCTGTGCGCGCTGCGGGTGAAGGGTCCGGCCCGCTTCTACGGCGGCGAGGCGGGCGCGGCGACGGCGCTGACCGGCGCGCTCGCCGAGCTCGGCGTGCTCGACGTGCGTGCGGGCGTGGGCGACGGTCCGTTCACGGCGGAGCAGGCGGCGCGGGCGACCGGCGCCGACGCTCCGCTGCGGATCGTGCCGCCGGGCGCGGCGGCCGCGTTCCTGTCACCGCTGCCGGTGTCGGCGCTCGAGGACGAGGGCATCGCGAGCCTGTTCGCGCGTCTCGGCATCCACACCCTCGGTCAACTCGCCGCGCTGCCGCCGCAACGGCTCGTCGAACGGCTCGGTCCCCGTGGGGCGCGGCTGCACGCGCTCGCGTCGGGGCTCGACTCGCAGCCGGTGCAGCCGCGCACGCCGCCGCCCGAGCTCGAGCGCGAGGTGAGCTTCGAGCCGCCGCTCGAGATCGCCGACCAGGTCGCGTTCGGCATCCGGCTCGCCGCGGAGCAGTTCATCTCGGGACTCGGCGCCGTCGACCTCGTCTGCACCGAGCTGAGGGTCGCGCTGACGGGCGACCGCGGCGATCACAGCGAGCGGGTGTGGCTGCATCCGGGCGCGTTCGATGCGGCGGCCGTCGTCGACCGGGTGCGCTGGCAGCTCGCCGAGCGGGGGCTCAAGAGCGCCGTCGCGAAGGTGCGGATCGCGCCCGAGAAGGTGGATGCGGCATCCCATCACGTGAAGGGGCTGTTCGGCTCGGGTCCCGAAGAGCGTGTGCACTCGGCGCTCTCGCGCGTGCAGGCGATGCTCGGGCACACCGGCGTCGTCACCCCGCAGGTCGGCGGCGGGCGCTGGCTCGCCGAGCGGCAGGTGCTCGTGCCGTGGGGGGACCGGGCGGTCATCGCCGAGCGGGCACGGCCGTGGCCGGGGAGCCTGCCCGATCCGCTGCCGGCGACGGTGTTCCCCGAGCCGGTGCCGGTCGCCGTCATCGACCGCGACGACGACATGGTCGCCGTCGACGGCCGCGGCGAGCTGACGGCCGAACCGGTCGCGTTGATCCTTCCCGGAGCGCCGGACGCGTCGGGGGCGCGCAGGCCCCGGCATCCGCGTCGCATCGCCTCGTGGGCGGGACCGTGGCCCGTCATGGAGCGGGGGTGGGATGCCGCCCGCGCCCGTCGCGCGCACCGGTTCCAGATCGTCGACGAGGCGCAGACGGCCTGGCTGCTCGTGTGCGAAGAGGGTGTCTGGCACGCCGAGGGCAGGTACGACTGATGGGCTGGGGCAACAACCCGTCGGTGTCATGGTCGGAGATGGAGCGGATCCTCAGCGACCGGCGCCGGCCCGAGGGCGCACCGGCGGGCACCGACGGCGGCGACAGTCCGGCGTGGTCGCACAAGCGAGGGAAGTACCGCGCGCCCGAGATCGAGCGGCCGCGGAATGCCGTGCCGTACGCCGAGCTGCACGCGCACTCGTCGTTCTCGTTCCTCGACGGGGCGTCCTCACCCGAGGACCTCGTCGAAGAGGCGGAACGGCTCGGCCTGCACGCCCTCGCGATCACCGACCACGACGGGTTCTACGGCATCGTCCGCTTCGCCGAGGCGGCCGAGCACCTGCAGCTGCAGACCGTGTTCGGTGCCGAGCTGTCGCTGGGGCTGCCCGGTCCGCAGAACGGCGAGCCCGATCCGCACGGCACGCACCTGCTGGTGCTCGCTCGGGGCGAAGAGGGGTACCACCGGCTCGCCGCCGCCATCACGCACGCGCAGCTGTCGGGAGGTGAGAAGGGGCGTCCGGTGTACGACCTGCACGACCTCGCCGACCGGGCGGGCGGGCACTGGCAGGTGTTGACCGGATGCCGCAAGGGCGCCGTCCGGCAGGCGCTCGCCGCCGACGGGCCGGCCGCCGCGGCGTACGAGCTCGATCGGCTCGTCGACCTGTTCGGGCCCGAGCGGGTCGACGTCGAGCTCATCGACCAGGGGGCGCCGACGGACTCGCGCGACAACGACGTGCTCGCCGCCCTCGCCGCCGAGCGCGGGCTGCCGGTCGTCGCGACGAACAACGTGCACTACGCCGTGCCCGAGAAAGTGCACCTCGCGGCGGCGGTCGCGGCGGTGCGGGCGAACCGCGGGCTCGACGAGCTCGACGGCTGGCTGCCCTCGCACGCGAGCGCGCACCTGCGCTCGGGAGCCGAGATGGCGCGGCGGTTCCGGCGGTATCCGGGGGCGGTCGAGCGCACCGTCGAGCTCGCCGACGCGCTCGCGTTCCCGCTGCGGCGCGCCAAGCCGGCGCTGCCGAAGATGCAGGTGCCCGAGGGGCACACGCCGATGACGTGGTTGCGGCACCTCGTATGGGAGGCGGTTCCCCGCAAGTACCCGGATGCCACCGACGCGAACCGTGCGCGCATCGAGAAGGAACTCGGCGTCATCGAGCAGAAGGACTTCCCGGGGTACTTCCTCATCGTGCACGGCATCGTGCAAGAGGCGCGGCGTCGCGGCATCCTGTGTCAAGGACGGGGGTCCGCCGCGAACAGTGCCGTCTGCTACCTGCTCGACATCACGGCGATCGACTCGATCTTCTACGATCTGCCGTTCGAACGGTTCCTGTCGGCGCTGCGCGACGAGGAGCCCGACATCGACGTCGACTTCGACTCGGATCGGCGCGAGGAGATCATCCAGTGGGTCTACGAGACGTACGGGCGCGAGCGGGCGGCGCAGGTCGCGAACGTCATCCAGTACCGGCCGAAGAACGCGGTCCGCGACATGGCGAAGGCGCTGGGGCATTCGCCCGGCCAGCAGGATGCCTGGTCGAAGCAGGTCGAGCGCTGGGGGGCAGTGCTCGACACCCCGCCCGACCATGACATCCCGGAGCGGGTGATCGAGTATGCGGGGGAGCTGTTGAAGGCGCCGCGGCATCTCGGCATCCACTCGGGCGGGATGGTGCTGACGGATCGTCCGGTCGGTGAGGTCGTGCCGATCGAACACGCGCGCATGGAGAACCGCACCGTCATCCAGTGGGACAAAGACGACGCCGCGTGGATGGGGCTCGTGAAGTTCGACCTGCTGGGGCTCGGGATGCTCGCCGCCCTGCAGTACTGCTTCGACATGATCGCGGCGGCGACGGGGGAGACGTGGTCGTTGGATTCGATGCCGAAGGAGGAAGCGGCGGTCTACGACATGCTGTGCCGCGCCGACTCGATCGGGGTGTTCCAGGTCGAGTCCCGCGCGCAGATGGGGCTGTTGCCCCGCCTGCAGCCGCGGAAGTTCTACGACCTCGTGGTCGAGATCGCGCTCATCCGTCCGGGACCGATCCAGGGTGGCGCGGTGCACCCGTTCGTGCGGCGCAAGCTCGGCGACGAGCCGATCACCTACGCGCACCCGAAGCTGAAGCCTGTGCTGGAGCGGACGCTCGGCATCCCGGTGTTCCAGGAGCAGCTCATGCAGATGGGCATGGCCGTCGGCGATCTGTCGGGCGAGGACGCCGACCTGCTGCGCCGTGCGATGGGATCCAAGCGCGGGATCGAGCGGATCGACTCGCTGAAGAAGAAGCTGTACGAGGGGATGGCGCGCAACGGCCTGACCGGCAAGGCCGCCGACGACATCTACGTGAAGATCCAGGCGTTCGCGAACTTCGGGTTCGCCGAGAGCCACTCGCTGTCGTTCGGGCTGCTCGTGTACGCGTCGTCGTGGCTGAAGCTGCACTATCCGGCGGCGTTCCTCGCCGCACTCCTGCGCGCGCAGCCGATGGGCTTCTACTCGCCCGCGACCCTCACCGCCGACGCGCGGCGGCACGGGGTGGAGGTGCGGCGCCCGGATCTGCACGCGTCGGGGGTAGACGCGGGGCTCGAGCCGGTGGACGGGGACGAGGCTGGAGCGGAGGTCGGCCGTCGCGCGGGGACCGGCCTTGCCGCGGGGGTCGGCCTTGCCGCGGAGGTCGGCCGTGCCGCGGAGATCGGCCGTCACGCGGAGATCGGCCGTCACGAGGACGTTTCGGGCGGGATTCCTCCTCGGGAGCGCAGATCTCCGCTCGGAGGCCGGGATGCCGAAGGGCGGGATGCCGAGCACCGCCGCCCGCCGACGGGCCGGGACTCGTGCACCGACCGCATCCAGCCGCCGGTGCCGGAGTTCGACCGGTCGCTGCCGGACGAATCGGCGGCGCATCGGCGGGACGGCAACTTCGCGGTGCGGCTGGGGCTCGCCTCGATCACGGGCATCGGCGTGCCGTTGGCGACGAAGATCGTCGCGGAGCGGGAGGCATCCGGTCCGTACCGGGACCTGCGTGACCTTGTGCGTCGCACCGGCGCGACGGCGGCGCAGCTCGAGGCGCTCGCGACGGCGGGCGCGTTCGAAAGCCTCGGGATCACGCGGCGCGAGGGCATCTGGCTGGCGGGGGATGCCGCGCAGGACCGGCAGGAGTTCCTCGAGGGATCGCTCGTGTCGGTGCAGCCGCCGCTGTTCCCCGACCAGTCGAGCTACGACGTGCTCGCCGCGGACCTGTGGGCGACGGGCGTGTCGGCCGACGACCATCCGCTGACCCACTACCGGTCGCAGCTCGACGCGCGCGGGGTGATCACCTCACGCGGCATGCGCGAGCACGAGGTCGGGCGGCGCATCGAGGTCGCCGGTCTGGTGACGCACCGGCAGCGGCCGGCGACGGCATCCGGCATCACCTTCCTCAACCTCGAGGACGAGCACGGCGTCATGAACGTGATCTGCTCGGTCGGGGTGTGGAACAGGTACCGCCGCATCCTGCGCGACAGTCCCGCCCTCATCGCCCGCGGCATGCTCGAGCGCTCACCCGAGGGCGTGACGAACCTCGTCGCCGACGCGTTCGAGGACCTGCGGGTCGGGGTGCAGCACCGGTCGCGGGACTTCCGCTGAGCCCTGCCCGGTGCCCGCCGGTCGCCCGCCCAACACGCGCGTCGCGCCCGTCGCCCGCCCAACGCGCGCGTCGCGCGCATCGCCCGCCCAACGCGCGCGTCGCGCATCCGCCGAATCACCATCCGCGTGCCGAGACACCACCCGAATGCGCGGATTCGGGGGGTGATTCGGCGCGCGAGTGGTGACTCGGCGAGGGGGCTAGCGGGACAGCAGCTCGGCCCGGATTCGCTCCGCCACCGCCTCGCGGAGCGGGCGGACCGCGTCGACCTCCCACGACTCGGGATTCGGGAAGGACCACTCCAGGACTTCTCCCCGCGGATCGGCCGGCAGCGTCAGGCCGGGCTTCATGAGGACGACGACGTCGGCCTCGTCGAGGTCGGTGGGTGTGACCGACCGCGGCACGCGCGCCGAGATGTCGACGCCGATTTCGGCGAGCGAGGCGGCGACGGCGTCGTTCACTTCGTCGGCGGGGGAGAGTCCCGCCGAGGTCGCAGCGAACCTGTCGTCGGCGAGTGTCTCGAGGAGGGCGGCGCCGAGCTGGGATCGTCCGGCGTTGTGCTGGCAGATGAACAGGACGGTGGGGATGCGGGTGTCGCTCATGGTGTCTTTCGGGTCGGGTCAGCTCGCGGCGAGCCGGGGGGCGAGTTCGGCGATGCGCCGCTCGAGTTCGTCGTAGGCGTGGTCGAAGGCGTCGTCCGTCCCGATGCGCACGGGGTCGGGGATGGACCAGTGGAGGTCGCCCGGGACCTGGAGCTCTTCGTGCGCGTTGTCGCACACGGTGATGACGAAGTCCGAGTCCCCGAGGACGGCGTCGAGGGCCTGCGGGGGAGCGTCTCCCAGCGGGAGGTCGTGCCGCTCGGCGGCCGACACCGCCCCGGGAGCGATGTGCTCGGCAGGATGCGTGCCGCCCGACGCCGCCGGGATGCTGCTGCGCGCCGTCCAGATGGCCGCGGCGAGCTGCGAGCGGGCCGAGTTCGCGGTGCACACGAACACGACTCTGCGCGCGCGAGCGGTGCGTCCGGGCGTCAGGTCGGCAAGTGCCGTCTCGGTCAGCCGGACGTAATTGCGGCGGCGGTCGCCCTCCGAGCGTGAGCGCGTCACCATCCCGACCGACTCGAGCGCGCGCAGGTGGTGCGCCACGAGGTTGGACGGCATCCCTAGCGCGACGGCGATCTCGGTCGGCGACAGATCGCTCAGCGTCAGCAGATCGACGATGCGCAGGCGCGACGGGTCTCCCAGCGCGGCGTGGCGAGCCGCCCGGTGCACCAAATCTTGCTCAGCGTTCATTGACTCAATATTGACTGAATCATCCATCTCGGTCAAGATGAGGACGTCATGGAAGCCCCCTCATCGCTGCACCGCCGTCCCGCTCTGCCGCGACGACTCCTCGCGGAGTTCCTCGACACCGCTCTGCTCGTCGCCGTCGTCGTCGGGTCGGGTGTCGCGGCGCAGCGTCTCTCGCCCGACGACGTCGGCCTGCAGCTGCTCGAGAACAGCCTCACGACCGCTCTGGCTCTCGCTGTCCTGATCCTCATGCTCGGTCCGGTGTCGGGTGCGCATTTCAACCCGGTCGTCAGCCTCGCCGACTGGTTCGTCGGGCGTCGCTCGCGCACCGGGCGTCGGCGGCACGCTCCTCGCGAGCGTCATGTTCGATGCCGCTCCCGCCTTCTCGGGCAACGAGCGGGCCACGGGTGGGCATCTCGTGGCGGAGGTGGTCGCCACGGCCGGACTCGTGCTGCTCATCTTCGCGCTCGCGCGGACGTCGACCCCTGCGGTGATGGCGGCGGCCGTCGGCGCCTACATCGGCGCCGCCTACTGGTTCACGAGCTCCACCTCGTTCGCCAACCCCGCCGTGACCGTGGCGCGTATGTTCACCGACACGTTCGCCGGGATCGCCCCGGCATCCGTCGCTCCGTTCGTGCTCGCGCAGGTGGTCGGCGCCGCCGTCGGTGTCGGCCTGCTGCTCGCGCTCTACCCGTCCGCCCGTGACGCCGCGGGCGACGTCGTCGTCCCCACCCGACCCGAGACCACCCCCTGAGAGGCATCCCATGCACCTTGTCGCCATCGGAGGAAGCGACGCCGGTATCTCCACCGCGCTGCGCGCCCGCGAACTCGACCCCTCCGTCGAGGTGACCGTCGTCGTCGCCGACGCCTACCCGAACTTCTCGATCTGCGGCATCCCATACTACTTCTCAAGGGAGGTGCAGCCGTGGCAGTCCCTCGCGCACCGCACCCACGCCGACCTCGAGGCCACGGGCATGAACCTGCGGCTCGACACTCTCGCCACCGCGATCGACGTCGACGGGCGCCGGCTCACGGTGCGCGATGCCGACGGCACCGAGTCCGCGATCCCGTACGACGCCCTCATGGTGGGAACGGGGGCCTCGCCGTCGACGGCAGGTATCGCCGGGCTCGAGGAGCTCGGGCCGGAGGACGGGGTGCACCTGCTCCACTCCATGGGCGACACGTTCGCTCTCGAGCGCTACCTCGACGAGCACGAGCCCGAGTCGGCGATGATCGTCGGCGCGGGCTACGTCGGGCTCGAGATGGCCGAGGCGTTGACCGCCCGAGGGCTGAGGGTCACCCAGCTGCAGCGCGGGCCCGAGGTGCTCTCGACGCTCGACCCTGAACTCGGTGCCCTCGTGCGCGACGAGCTGACGCGCCACGGCGTCGACGTGCACACCGACACGCGCATCGAGGCCGTGCACCGGGACGGGACGCGCCTCTCGGTGACCGGCTCGCGACACGGCGCGCCGGTGAGCCACGCCGCCGACCTCGTGCTCGTGGTCGTGGGGGTCCGGCCGAACACCGACCTGCTGACGAATGCGGGTGCGACGACCGGTGCGGGCGGCGCGGTCGTCGTCGACGAGCGGATGCGGACCGGCCTGCCGCACGTCTGGGCGGCCGGCGACGGGGTCGTGACGCACCACCGGCTGCTCGGCGTGACCTACCTTCCGCTCGGAACCACCTCGCACAAACAGGGGCGCGTCGCGGGCGAGAACGCGATCGGCGGTGACGCGAGGTTCGCGGGCAGCCTCGGCACCCAGGTCGTGAAGGTGTTCGACCTCGTCGCGGCACGGACGGGACTGCGGGATGCCGAGGCGTCCGTCGCAGGGTATCGGCCGCTCAGCCACACCGCCGTCGCGGACGATCACAAGCGGTACTACCCCGGCGCCACGCCCATCAGCATGCGGATCACCGGCGACGAGCGCGACGGTCGCCTGCTCGGTGCGCAGCTGGTCGGGACGCGCGGAGCCGAGATCTCCAAGCGCGTCGACACGTACGCGACCGCGCTGCATCACGGGATGAGCGTCGCGGCGATGAGCGAGCTCGACCTGTCCTACACGCCGCCGCTCGGGTCGCCGTGGGACGCCGTGCAGATGGCCACCCAGGCCTGGGAGGCCCGGGCGCGCGCCGCGCTCGCCGTCTGACCCGGCCGCGAGGCGCGCGTGCGCGCGAGGGCCCCGGCGGTCCGGGCTTCCGCCGCCGAATCACCACCCGCGTGCCGAATCACCACACGATGGCGCACAGTCGAGTGGTGATTCGGCAGCGGGGTGGTGACTCGGCGACGAGGAGGGCAGCGCGGTGCGCTTCGGCGAGGAGGAGGGCAGCCCGGTGCGCTTCGGCGAGGGGGAGGGCAACCCGGCGCAGCTCAGCGAGTCGCCGCGCGCCGCCGTCGCACCGCGTCCACCGCGACATCGATCACGACGAAGGCTGCGAGCGTCAGCCGACGAGCGGCAGCGCGAGCCCGATGAGCACCCCACCGACGACGACGGCGGTGACGCCCCACCAGGGGGCGCCGTCGAGCACACCGCGACGGGGAGGCATCCCGACCCGTGCGGTCTTCGTCGGGCGGCGCTTCACCCACATGACGTAGCCGAGCACGACCATGCCGGCGATGCCGACGGCCAGCAGCAGCATGACGACCTGGTTGGCGAGGCCGAACATCGTGCCCGTGTGGAAGAGCAGCTGACTCGCGGACACGGCGACGGCGAGCCGGACGAGCGACAGGTGGCGTCCCGCGAGGGCGGTGCAGAAAGCGAACGAGAGCACGAGCGGCACCGCGACACCGAGCCAGCCCGGCATCGCGCCGCCGGCGGCGACGTGCGAGAGCAGTGCGGCCCACGTGGCGAGGGATGCGGCGACTCCGCCGCGAGCGACGCGGGAGAGACGGGAGGGGCGCACGCGTCCACCATCTCAAGAGTGTTCCCGCCGAGATTGCAACCCCTGGGATCGCGTCGTCCCGCGCCCGTACCGTGAGGGGACGATCGAGGGTCGGAGGCCACCATGTCGAACCAGGCACAACGGAACGCAGCGATGCAGCGGAAGCAGATGGGATCGGGCGCGTTCATCGCGATCTTCATCAGCCTCGTGTTCCTCGTCGTCGCGGCGGGCTTCGCGATCCTCGGGGTGCTGTTCATCACCAACCCGATGCCCGTGATCGTGCTGGGTGTCCTGATGCTGATCGGAGCCGTCGTGCTCCTCGCGACGAGCGGCGCCTGCATCGTCGCGAGTGTGCAGGCGATCGCCCGCCCGGCGAAGGCGAAAGCGCGCGTCGACCGCATGGCGTGACGAGCTGACGCCGATCGGTGCGAGGATCGGCGGATGCTGGCTGACGTGCTCGAGTTCCTCGGCGAGGCGGTCGTGGGAGTGCGCGAGGCTCTCCGGGGACCGCGCTTCATCCACGGTCGCTTCCGGTTGATCGACGGCGCGGCGGACGGGATGGCGCGCGGCGAGGAGATCTTGGCGGAAGCGATCGTCGATCACCGCACCATCACGCTCGGTGAGCTCGAGCTGACGGGCGTCGCGGTCTCATCGCAGGCGCTCCGGATCTCGTATCTCGACGACATCGACCAGCGCGCGCAGGTGGTGCGCGTCGAGTTCGACGGCGGCGCCGGGGAGTGGACGATCCCGGCATCCGTGGATCTGCGGAGACTCCGCAAGCGCATCGGCGCCTCGTTCTGACCCCGGCCCTGACGC
The DNA here is from genome assembly GCF_049545525.1 of Microbacterium sp. NPDC064942. NCBI lineage: Bacteria > Bacillati > Actinomycetota > Actinomycetes > Micrococcales > Microbacteriaceae > Microbacterium > Microbacterium sp. NPDC064942. The sequence goes on from NZ_JBMWDR010000001.1 coordinate 380,833, forward strand.
ACGAGAGCCCCGAACCGATCGGTCCGGGGCTCTCGGGAAGTTCTGGCTCAGACGGCCTGCGCGAGGGCGAAGCCGACGGCGCCGTCCTCTTGCACGCGGGCGTCGAGGATGCGGTCGTCGAGCGCGACCGCGGCGGCCGGGTCGACGAACACGCGGGCGCCGTCGCTCTCGACGACGGTGTCGCCCTCGGCGGGAGCCGGGGCGAGGGAGAGGGCGTACCCGTTCTGCGGGTCGGCGGCCTCGGCGATACGGAGTCCACCGGTCTCGGTGGGGATCTGCGAGGCGAGGTTCTTGACGGCGCTGCTGGCGTTCTCGGTGAGAGTGAGCATGATGCTCCCTTCCGTGGATTGCGGGCGTGAGCCGGCCACGATTCCGAGAATCGGCTCGTCCTGCAACCGCTGACACACCTTGCCCCGGCACTCACACGGTTTACGGAGGTTCGCGGGATCATCCGCTCGACGTACGCGGATCATCACGCGGGCCGATCCCCCGCGGCGGGCCAGCGGCTTGGCTGGAGTCATGTCCCACCTCACTGCGTCCTCGTCGTCCCGTCGTCTTCGTCTCGCCGCCGCTGCTGGCCTCGTCGCACCGCTCCTCGCCCTGACTCTCGCCGCCTGCAACCCGATGGACGTGCTCGAGAAGGTGCACTCCGAGGAGTTCGACGACCGCGCGGCCGCTGAGAAGGGCTGGGTCGGGGTCGCCATGCCGGAGTGGATCCCGGCGGATGCCACGAAGATCAAGAACACCGCCACGAACAACGAGACCAACTCCGTCATCGCCGTCGAGGGCGGCAGCGCTCCGGAGGGCTGCGAGAAGAAGGAGCGTCTGGCGCTGCCGTTCGATGACCGTTACGGCGAGCTCGGCGAGCCGCTGCCGACGGAGGTGTTCGCATGCGAGCCGTACGAGGTTGTGCAGACCGAGACGGGGTGGCTCGGCTGGTTCAACGCGCGCGAGGAGATTCAGACCCCCGACGACCTCCGGTGAGACACTGGAGCCTCGATCTCTCGGGGAGGCAACGATGGCGCGGATGAGGATGCCGGTGGCCGGCGCGTGTACCGGTGCGCTCGCCGCCGTCGCGGTGCTGCTGCTCGCGGGGTGCGCCCCCGAGCCCGTGCCGACACCCACGGCATCCGTGTCGTCTCCGGCGCCGACCGCGTCTGCGCCGTCCCCGTCGGCCACGCCCTCCGCATCGCCGTCGCCGAGCGCGAGCCCGACGCCGAACGGTCCGCCGGCGACGCGTCCCGTCGAGCCGCCGACCGGCACCGACCCGGATGCCGCGGGTATGACCGGCGCGCAGGCCGGGCAGCTCTGCGCCGCCGAGCAGCGGAACGGGCTGGGCGCGGGCGACACGCAGGTCGGGGATCCGACGGTGTACGAGCGGACGATCGACCCGCAGTGGTACGTGACGATCCTCGCCGAGAATGAGTTCGGGCAGTACTACCAGGAGTGCGTCCTCGGGGGCTCCGCCGACGACCCGGAGTGGTCGGTCGTGCAGCAGACGCCGAAGGATCAGCTCACGAAAGCGCATATAGAGCACATGCGCACCGAGAACGAGGGGTTCGACGAGGACCGCTGACCGCCGGATACGGTGAGGCATGGCCATCACCGTTTTTCCGCCGCGCGACTTCGCCCTCGACGGGCAGCGCTGCCGCGTGCACGTGTACGACGTCGTCACGGGCACGGATCGCATCGTGTTCGAGACCGACGAGATCCTGCTCGAGGCGCCGAACTGGGCGCCGGAGGGTCTGCTGCTGAACGGCGCGGGAAAGCTGTGGTCGCTCGAAGCGGATGCCGACGCCGGCGACCTCAGCGAAGTGCCGCTCACCGGCATCCCACCGATCAACAACGACCATGTGCTGGTGCCGGGGACGGCCGACATCCTGCTGTCGGCCAACGACGGCCAGATCTACCGCGCGCCGCGCGCCGGGGGACAGGGCGTGCGGATCACGGACCCGGACGACCCGTTCATGCACTTCCTTCACGGGGTGAGCCCGGATGCCGCGTGGATCGCGTACACGGCGCTGTCGATCGACGACGGGCGAGTGCTGTCGGCCGACCTGCGCACGGCCCGGATCGACGGGGCGGATGATGAGGCGCTCACGACGGGCGAGGTCGCCGACGGCAGCGAGTGGGCGCCCGACGGGTCGTGGATCTACCTGAACACCGAGCAGTTCTCCGAGACGCCCGGGCACGCCCAGATCGCGCGGATGCACCGCGACCGGTCGCAGCTCGAGCAGCTGACGTTCGACGACCGCGTGAACTGGTTCCCGCACCCGTCGCCGACGGGCCGGGATGCGGTCTACATCAGCTTCCCGCCGGGGACGCAGGGGCATCCGGCCGATCTCGAGGTCGAGCTGCGCCTCGTTCGGAACGGTCACTGGCGGCATCCCGAGACCGTCGCGACGGTCTTCGGCGGGCAGGGGACGATCAACGTGAACAGCTGGACCCCGGACGGGTCGCGGTTCGCGTACGTCGACTATCCGGTGGGGTGAGGCGGCGTCAGCAGTCGACCTCGGGGACGGGCTGGTCGTCGAAGGTGACCACCGAGCGACCGTCGAGCGGTCCGTCGAGTTGCGCGACCAGGGTCGTAGGGCGGGCGATTGCCGGGTACGAGCCCGAGCCCGTGAGATAGACCGAGAGGAAGACCCGCCCGAGGGTTGCGGACTGACGTGCCTCGGCGGACTCGACTCCGTCCCCGGACTCGTAGGTGATGGTGATCAGCTCGGGGTCGTCGGAGCACATCGCGTAGCCGATGGCCGGAACCGCCTGCTCCCAGGCGGGTGCGCATGCCGAGAGCAGCAAGGTCGTGGTCGCGATGAGGATCGCGAGAGCTCGACGAAACGACGCGTGGGGTCGTGCGGCAGGACTCACACGCGCACGCTATCGGCCGGTGCGACTGCATTGCTAGGACGAGGTCTTCGTCGCGGCCGAGTACGACCGGCTGCAGGGGCTGGGTGTCGAGTTCACGCAGGCGCCGATCGATCACGGGCCGGTCGTGACCGCGGTGTTCAGCGACACCGTCGGCAACCTGCTGCAGCTCGCCGCCTACAAGGGCTGACGCTCACGGGCGCGCGGCTGCCGGCATTCCGGCCGAATCACCATCCGGCTGCCGAGTCACCAGCGAGATGTGCGCGTTCGGGTGGTGATTCGGCACGCGAGCGGTGATTCGGCAGCGGGCCCGGGCTGACGCTCAAAACGCGATCGCCGCGAAGCGCTCGCCGATGAGGCGGTGCGCTTCGGGGCTCGGGTGGAGCCGGTCGGGGAGCGGATAGGTGGCGGCATCCGCTTCGCCGTAGAGGGCGAGGCCGTCGACGAGGTGCAGGTTCGGGTCGTCGCGGTGGGCGTGGATGTCGGCGAGGGCGTCGCGGATGACGCGGAGCGTGAGGCGTCCGCCGGCGGTGTCGCCGGGGGTTCCCGCGGCGCCGAAGAGCAGCGTGCCGGTGGCGAACGATTCGGGCTCGATGATGCCGGGGCCGGGCGTGTCTTCGTGGATGCCGCACCAGATCGGCGTGGTGAGGTGCAGGGGCGTGTCGGGGTGGCCGTCGCGGATGGTGTCGAGGAAGCCGTGGACCGCCGGGACGAACGCGCGCAGCCGCATGGCGTCGGCGTTGACGACGTTGATGCCGAGCGCGACGCTGATGATGTCGGCGGGGGTGTCGCGGATGACGCGGGCCATGAACGGGTCGACCTGGGCGCTGCCGCCGACGCCGAGGTTGCGCAGGTCGAGTCCGGCGCGGCGCGCGGCGAGCGAGACCCAGGTGGAGCTGGGCTGCGTCGCGTTGGAGCCCTGGCTGATCGAGCTGCCGTGGTGCACCCAGCGCGGCAGCTCGGTCGTGTCGGGCGAAGCGGGCGCGTCGGCGCGCAGCGCGATCAGCTCGATCGTCTCGTTGTGCGGTAGCCAGAGCTCGACGAGCTTGTCGCGCGGGTCGAGTCCGTCGACGGTGATGCGCTGCGCCGGTCCTTCGACGAGCTGACGGATGCCGGTGGCCGGATCGGTGTCGAGGGTGTCGCCACCGTCGAGCTCGACGCTGTCGTGCAGGGCGCCGTCGATGCGGACGTCGACGCGTCCGCGCGGGCGCGAGAGTCGGCGCAAGGTGGCGCGGGTCGAGTGGAGGTCGAGGTCGAGGCGGGATGCCGCGGTGCGGATCGCGATGCGTGCGCCGGCGGGCTGCGCCTCGACGCCGAGGAGTTGCGGCTCGGGGTACTGGGTGCGGACCCAGGCGGGCAGGCGGTGCGGGCGCAGGCCGCGCTCGGTGGGTTCGAGCTCGGCGAGTCCGCGGACGGTGGTGGTGTCGAGGGTGATGTCGATCATGCGGCGTCTTTCGGAGTCCAGGTGCGGAGGGCGCGGTCGAGGGCGTCGAGGGCGCGGTTCCAGGAGGTGTCGGTGGCCTCGTCGCGGTGGGCGAACGACGTGGCGGATTCGAGGGCGAGGTAGCCGGCGATGGTGGCGCTCGCGAAGCGGACCGCGTGGACGGTCTCGCCTTCGGGCAGGGCGTAGTCGCCGAGCGATCCGACGACGAGCGTCGAGATGCGGGATGCCGCCGGCTCGGTGATCTCGTCGCGCTCGACCGGCTGCGAGATCATCGCCCAGCGCGCCGGGAGCGCGAGCGCGTAGGTGCGCTGCGCGTCCGCGAGGTCACGGAGGGTGGGGGCGTCGCCGATGGTGTCGGCGAGCTCGGTGAAGACGGCGGCTTGGACGGCGCTGCGGAGCGCGGCGAGGTCGCGGACGTGCGCGTAGAGGCTGGCGGTCTGCACGCCGACGCTCCGGGCGAGCGCCGACATCGAGAGCGCGCCCGGTCCGTCGGCGTCGATGAGGTCGAGCGCCGCCCGGGTGAGAGCGTCGGGGGACAGGTTTGCGCGGGGCACGAGGAGTAAACCTACACCCTTTAGGTTGACCATACCGAAGCGTGCGATCTGGAGATCCCACGATGGCGCACATCGATCTTCGCGGCGTCTGAGGCTCGATCGTGGCCTGCATGTTCAGGTTCTCGCTCAGTCGGGTGTTGATTCGTCGGATTTTGGCTTCCAGCCGGTGAAGCTCTCCGCCTTCTCGCGCTCAACGTCCTTTTCGTAACTTGCCAAAATCGACTGCGCCAATTCACCGCCTTGTTTGGGGCTTTTGAGAATCGACTTATAGTCGAATTCGGCCGACTTGGATTCGACGTTCAGGTCGACGACTACAGTCTTCAAGATCTCTTCGCACTTGGCCAAAAACTCCTGCACCTGCGGTTCCGTGAGTAGGGACGGATCTGAAACGTAAGGACGGGAGGCCTCGTTATCGCGCAAGATGGTTGAGAGCAGATACAGCATGAAGTATCGCGTGAGCGTGTACGAGGCCATCGGGCGGTTCTTGAGTTTCGGCAAGCTCCCGGTTACGACCCCCATTAGTCGATGCAAGAAGATTGCCCGCTGCGCCGTGACTTCGGGGCGTCCGAAGATCTCGGCATACTTCTCGTCGAAGACTTTGTAAACCTGGTGAGCGGACCAGGGTTCTTGCACATCGAATGCCAAAAGCGCCCTTCCGGTCTCGTCATTTGTAACAACCGTTGCCCCGACGGGTGCCTTTTCGCCCCTCTTGATCTCGAAAAAGTACCCGCCGCCCGCCTCCGACATTTCCTTTTGCAGTCGGAGTTGAATGGCGTGATTCGATCGCAGGTCTCTCGGCTTGATGGCGTTCTGATTGTTACTGTTCTCCGTGATCCTGCGGGCGAGTGCCTCGTCCTGAACCTCAATGACCCGCACCAGCACACGTAGGTCGTCCGTCAGCTTTGCCTTATCGTTGTAGAAGCTCGTGAGACTTTGGGCGCCGTTCACAACGGAATAGTCTCTAATCGTCAGCTCGCCTGTCTTGGAGCTGTTCGCAGACGAGCACAGGATGATCAGGCCGTTGTGCCCAAGGATGAAATTCGCGTGCCCAGACTTATTCGCGAGCGCGCCACGGATAGCCTTGTTGACGCTAGTGTTACCAAGCCCGTAACGCACGTTCTCACGAAAAAGCGAGCCGTCTGCGATCCCGTCCATATGCACTAGTTGCAAGGCCCTCGCAGGGAACACAAACATGGTCGGATCGTCTGACGCCGCCCCGATCTTCATTTCGAGTGGATCGACATAGGAGGTGTCGAAGGTAAACTCTTCCTTCTTGCCTTCGGTGAGATCCACTTCGACCATCCGTGTGGCAATCTCCTCCCGATCGAAGATCATGAGGTCGGGGGTGACCTTGGCGTAGCCCTCAGAGTCGGCGTTATGAGACTCGTTTGTGACGTAGACCCCGACGAGTCGGTAGCCAGCTGCGACCATGTCGGCCAACTGTATCCGGACGATCAGGCGCTTTAATTCGTTGTCCGCGTTACCTGAAAGGACCGTGTTCACCTTTTCGACGGCGTCAAACTGGGACACCGAACCCATCAAGTTCTTCGGTCCGACATCTCCAACCTTGCCGTTGTCGTTTTGTCGTATCTTGGCCTGAAGGAAGTGAATCTCCTCGTTGTTGTGGTCAACGTAGATCCCATCGATACCCTTGTCGTTCGAGTGGTCGCAGACCGCGTCTCGCGCATCAGTTTCGTCCAATCGGTAGATGTTCTCGAGGAACCACACGAGGAAAGCGGCTGACTCCGCCAGCCCGGTCCGTTCGGTGACACGAGCGATGCGCTTGGACACTAGTGCGTAATTCAAATCGCTGGACTTCATGTGCGCAGGCTACTGTGCACCACCGAGCGCTGCATAGTGAGCAGTCGACTCCTGCGCCCGACTAGCAGTGGACGTCAGCCCCGACTCGCCCTCACACCGCGACCCGAGCTATCTATCCGCGGTCGTTTGGCGTCGGTTGAGTCACAGCGCACGTGGTTGCTGGCGAGCCCATCTCCTAGTTGTGTATATGTAGTATTCGCGCTTCGATGACCCAACCTTGGTCGTTCGCGCGACGACGGCAAGCGCGTTGGCGGCAGGCGCTGTGCTCACGGCCCGTGGAGACCTACGGGCATCCTTGACCTCAGCCGCAGGTCTCGAACACGTACGCCGGATCGTCTGGCGCGACGAGATCCCGATCCCGCAGCACGACGGATGCCGGTGTCTCCGGGTCGGCACAGACCTCGTCCCACGGCCGGGGCAGGTTGTCGGTGTAGTCAATCGCGAGCACGTGATCGCCGTAGACCTCGGTGTAGGCGGAGCATTCCTCGTAGGCCGCGCACTCTTCGACGACGGCGAAGTCGAAGCCGGCGCGTGAGCGGAGGAGGGAGGCATCCTCGGCGGCGTTCTTCTGTCCGGCCGCGAGTCCGACGTCGTGCGCGGTGTCGACGAGCAGAGTCGCGAGGTCGAGCGCGTCGTCGCGGGTGAGAGCGCCGTCGGTCCGGGTGTAGGTGTCGAGGTTGTCGAACTCGACGGCCTCGAACCCTTCGGACGCGCAGTCGCGGATCCACGGCCCGACGATCTTCGCGATCTCGTCCGCCTTGCGGGTGTCGAGGATTACCTCGTTCGGCCAGTCCGGGTCGATGACCGGCTCGCCGTCGTCATCGCGGAGCAGGAGCTCATCGGGCCAGACATCGAGCTCACCCGGCTGTGTCTGGAAGCCATTGACGTAACAGACGGAGTAGAGGTGATCGACGGATGCCGCGGCCCGGTCGCGTACGACGATCTCGGCGCCATCGGGCGGGCCGTAGGCGCCGCCGAGCTGGTAGTCGAGCTGACCTCCGGCGGGTGGCAGCTGCGGACCAGCGGGCGGGTCGTGCGGCGGAGGTGACTGGCCGGCGCATCCGCTGAGCAGCAATGCGGTCGCGGCGAGCAGGGGGAGTGCACGCCGGACGGTCATGTCGCGAACCTACCCGACGCCGGGGGATCGGTAGACTCGACGGGCCAGCCTCTGTAGCTCAATGGAAGAGCAGTTCCGTCCTAAGGAAACGGTTGGGGGTTCGAGTCCCTCCAGGGGCACCACACTTTTTTCTTCTGACCGGGTCTTTCTTCTATTGTCAGACCTCTCAGGATCGCGTTTTGCCCCCTTTTTGCCCGCATTTGTAAACGCTATGAGCTGAAAACAAGGCGCTGCGTGGCCCCTCGCTTGGCGGCTCAGAACACCGAAATCGAGCGTTTCGAGCGGCCCAGCGGTGCCTCGGACAACTGAGCAAACTGCTCTCGACGGTCACTGGATCGGCGGTAGCGGGTCTGAGGACTCGGTGGCAGTGCGACTAGCGGCATCGCGGCGTTCAGGCGTGCGGCGACGGCGTCCAGATCAGCCTCGAAGAGGTCGGCATAGGTGTCGAGCGTCATCGCTGCTGATGCGTGGCCGAGCATCCTCTGCAAGGCCTTCACGTTGGCGCCCGAGCTGATCGCCAGTGATGCAGCGGTGTGGCGGAGGTCGTGCGGCGTGAGCCGCGGGATCGACGGATCGATCGCCTGCGCACGCTTCACCGCGTTCGCGAACCATCCCTGGCTGCCGGAATTGCGCATGTGATGGACGCCGTCGCCGAAGAGCAGCCCTCCAGCGCTCTTGCCGGCGCAGGCCTGCTCGATCGTCGGAGCGAGGCGATCCGGGTATGGGACCGAGCGCTTCTCATGCGTCTTCGGTGTGCCGACGTGGATCTCATAGCCGATCATCACCGCGTTCTCCTCGATGACGAAGCGCTTGCGCAGCCCGTTCACGCTGCGCACCCGCAGCCCCGTCGCCTCACCCCAGCGCAGGCCGGTGTGCGCAAGCGTCAGAACCATCCGGACCGGCACACGAGACGACAAAGGATCGATGTATTCGCCCTTCGACTTCGCCAGTGACCATTGAGAGGTAGAGCTTCGCCTCGCGGATCGTGGTGAAGGCGCGCTTCTCCGCCTCGGTGTGATCCGGCTTGCGATATCGCACGCGGTAGCGGCGGCCCTTGCCCGTCTCGTACGGGGTGATGCTGCCCATCGCGACCTCCGCTGGTGCCTGGCTCGACAGTCAGTATCGGGGCAGTGTCGGACGCTGGGCGGGGGTCGTCAACGCGGTCGATGACAGATGTGGATAGATACCGGCAGACGTGGGCAACTGGGGTTGCGGTGCAGGGGCGCCTCCTCCGACGCCGAGAGTGTAGCGATCGGTCGCGCCTCCGTTCTCGCCGCTCACTCGTTGCAGACTCCGCGCTGTCGCGCTCCGCGTAGCAGCCGTTCGACGACGAGCACTGCGACCGCGCCCGATTGCTGAATTGGCTGGATGTCGGAGCGGACGGGACCGAGCGTTCGGGTGATCGTTCGACTTGATGACCAGCTGACGCGCCATGACCGATACGCTGCCGGCTATGGACCCAACGACTCCCGCGCTGCTCGCGCTGGAGGCCGGCGTGAGCCAGAAGCGGGTCCGCGAGATTCTCCGCGAGCTGTACGGAACGCTGCCTGAGGACACGACTCGATGGGTGCTCGACGATCTTCAGGCTGAGGAGGTGCGGTCAAGACTTCCTGCTCGAGACGGTGCGCCGCGCGACTGGGCTCTCGAAGTTGGCGATACCGTTCGGCGCCGGCAGCTCCATCGGCAGTATGGCGGAGGGCAGCAAGGTGGAATCTCTTCCTCCAGCCGCACTTCCGACATCTTCATCTTCACCAACCCGGCGCGCGGGTCACGGTATGGGTATGACCTTCACGAAGGTCTGCAGCCCGACGGAAGCTTCGCGTACACCGGCGAGGGCCAGTCTGGGGATCAGGAGTTCACTCGCGGGAACAAGGCGCTGCTGAATGCTGCGGACGACGGACGCACGATTCGCGTTTTCAATGCTCAACCGCCATACGCAACCTACGTGGGGGCGTTCACGACGGGCGATCCTCTGTGCTCCTTCCACGAGATTCCCGGCGCGGACGGCAATCTTCGGCGCGCGATCGTGTTCAACCTCGTGCCGCTGGACGCCAATCCCACGTTGCTCGCTCCGAATCCGGGCCAGCTTCGGCTGCTCAAGCCGCAGGTGGGTCGCTGGGACCCGCCCGATGCTTCAGACATCAACGTCATCGTCGATGCCACTCAGCTCCCGCCAGGGGATCGCCTCGTCTCGCGCCAGGAGTTTCAGCTTCAGGCAGATTTCGGGCAGTGGCTCACCGAACGGGGCACACCGCCCAGCCGACTTCGACTCCCGGTCGCCGGAGCGATCATCGAGCCGGACATGTACGTGGAGGCCGAGGGGTGGGTGGTCGAGGCGAAGAAATCTACAGGGCGCGAGTACGTCCGAATGGCGATCGGTCAGGTGCTGGACTACACGCACAACGCCCGCGCGCTCGATACCCAGGTGACCCCGATGATCTTGCTTCCTGGTCGTGCAGAGTCGGACCTGCAGGAACTGACGGCTGACCTCGGTATCACTCTCGCCTCCCGCGACGGAGACTCATTCGAGCTGGTCCGGCCGTAGCAATCAACCGCTGACGCCGCCGACGATCATTCGCACCGCGGCGACATCAGCTGGTGCCCAGTCGAGGCCTTCGAGCTCCTCTGGCGGGCACCACCGAACTTCGGCGTGCTCCATCAGCTGAGGCGTTCCGTCGATCAGCTCACACCAGAAAGTCGTGAGGGTTACGGTTCCGAAGTCATAGTCGTGCGTTGTTGTTGTCAGCTCGTCACCGACATCCACGCTGCAGGCGAGCTCTTCAGCGATCTCGCGCTCGAGAGCGGCTCGAGCGGTCTCGCCTGGCTCAATCTTCCCGCCCGGGAACTCCCAGTGCCCGGCAAGGCTGCCCGACGGACCGCGCTTCGCGCAGAGTACCTCGCCGTCGCGCACGATCACCGCACCGACCACGTTGATCTGCCTATGCACAAACGTCCCTTTCGGAGTTGGTTGGGCGCAATGCCCATCCTGCCGCAGAAAAGAGTCATCGCATCAGAACCCGTAGGCGATCAGTGCCAGCGGACGCAGGGCTCAATTCACCTTGACGCGGCGGCCGAGACGGTGCTCCTCCATAGAGGACGTCGCTGTGCTCAGGCGCAGGCGGCATCGCCTGATGGAAACGCGGACCCGTCAAACCTCCACCCATATCGCGTGGTTTCGATACGGTTACCGGTGAGTGGTGGGGGCGGAGTGATTCAGGGGATCGCGAGCTGGCATAAGGCGCGTGTTTCATCGCTCAAGCGCGACAGTGTCCTTGGAATGGCATAGCCTGGAAAACTTTCGCGCGCCAGACCGAGCAGCGAGCCAGAGGAGGGGGAGCGCTTGACCAGCTTCATGATCGGGCCAGTGAGCGTTGAGGTGCTGGATGGCGAGCACGCGATCGAGGTGGTTCCGCCGAGCGAGTGGCATGGCGACAGGCAGGAGCGTCCGGCCCACGCGGTGCTCGCCAACCTGAAGGCGGGTGACGGTCTTCGCGCACAGGTCTCGCTGGTCCGCTGGGATGACAGCGACGAGGTGTCGCTGGGCTTCGCGGAGCTTCTCGCGGGCCCGTCGGACTACGAGCGGCTCGAGGATGCCGGAGCGATCTCGCCGAAGCTCGTCGGTGACAAACTGGTCGCGCGGATCCGTGCGCTGCGTTACGGAAGGGGCGGGCGAGCCACTGGCACAGCGGTCGAGTGGTCGCAGATCGGTGAATGGGCTGGCGGCGACGCGCAAGCTTTGCTCGCCGGGTTCGGTGCGACGCGCACGGGGGCCTATGGTGTCTTGCTTCCGAGCGCGACGCGGTTCAAGACCGAGCCGGCAATCGAGGTGCCGCTTGCCGATCCGTCGGCTCTGTTCGCCGTTTACGCGCTGACGCGCGTCGTGCCGATCATGACCGGGTACGGCAAAAAGTCAGTCGAAGGACCAAACGAATGAGTGAGGTCGACGTTTCCATTGCGCTGCCTGAGGACGAGACACCCGGCGAGCTCATCAAGGCATACTTCACTCTGATGCGGGCGTTCGGCTGGGATCTTTATGTCACGAGCCACTTCGCGCTGCGGGAGTCGCTGGGTTCGCAGTGGTTCGCGGCGAGGATCAGCGAGCTGAAGGACTCTGACCCGAAGAACTGGCGACCGAACCATCGCTTCGAGCCGCAGGATCCCGGTGTGATCCTCCGCGACTATGTTCACGAGCAGGACTCTCCGTATCTGGGTGTGTTCGGCGGGCAGTTCCAGAAGCAGGTCGCAGCGAAGAAGATCCTCGCCACCAGGAACACCTGGTTTCACTTCGGTGACGATCCGACGACCGCCCAGCTTCTCGAAGCGGGGAAGGTCGTGCGCGGATTCGTGCAGTCCACCGGCATGCACATCGCGGGGCGCATCGGTGCATTGATCCAGCGGCTGGACGACATACGTACCGGACGCTACCCCTTAGACCCGGTTCCGAGCATGGGCGAAACGGTCGCTGTAGTCACCGAGAACACGCCCCTGGAAACGCCAGAGGACTTGCCTCGCCCGAGCATCGGCGGCACCTGGGTTGGCACGATCCCCGAGCTGCGCTACCGCATGACCCGCGCAGGTGATGTCGTGCACCCCGACACGATGGAATCCGTGCGCGCAAGGGTCACCGGCGACTTCGCCGACAAGGTGCGCGCCTGGACCGCCGTCGAACCGCGCGGTCGCGAGGTGTGGATCGACACGGACGGGGCCGTTGGCGGGTTCGTCGGCGCAACACCCCGTCTACTCGGCTACCTCGGCCCCGACCCGGAGGGTGACATCGCCCGCGGGTTCTTCACCCCACACTTCTACACCGTCGAGGGTGAGGAGATCGCCGACCTCGACTCGGGCGAACGTCGCAAGCAGCCGTTTGCCCGAGGTCTTGCAGACGGCGCGACGCTTCGGGTGACGACCTATGGCGACGTCCTCGTGGTTGGCGACGTCGATAGATTGGCGCGCGTGGCCACGGTCACGCCCAACGAGTGGTTCCCGGGCCACCTGGGCTGAAACGAGAGAGATAAACGTGGCAACTCCCGACAGCTTCATCGTCGACAACACCAACGAGGACTGGAAGGCCCTCCAATACGTGCGCGAGTGGTGCGACCTGAGCCAGGCGATCGACATCGCCACTGGCCACTTCGAGATCGGCGCCTTCCTCGCACTCGACGGCGCGTGGCAGAAGGTCGACCGCATCCGCCTCCTCATCGGTGGCGAGACGAGCCGTACCACCGCCGACGCGATCGCCGCCGCGCTCGACACATCGATCAGGGTCGAACGCCAGAGTGGAGATGCATTCCTCACCGGGGTCGAGGGCGTGGTCGACGGTATTCGCTCGGGCAAGATAGAGATCCGGGTGTACAAGCCGAAGAAGTTCCACGCCAAGGCCTACATCACCCACGGCCGTCACCGTGTCGTCGGCTCGGCGGCGCTCGTCGGCTCGTCCAACTTCACCCGGCCGGGGCTCACGCAGAACGTGGAGCTCAATGTGCGCTTCCAAGGCCCCGAGGTCGCTGAGTTGCAAGAGTGGTACGAGGAGCACTGGCAGACCGCCTCGCCGGTCAACTCAGAGTTGCTCGCCGTGCTCGACCACAACGTGCGCGAGTTCACCCCTTTCGAGGTGTACACGAAGGCCTTGCACGCGCTCACCGCGGACGCCGATCCCACCGACAAGACGTGGGAGGAGTCTGAGTCGGTGATTTATCCGCAACTGGCGCCCTACCAGCGCGAGGCATTTCACTCGCTTGTGGAGATATCGAAGCTCTGGGGCGGCGGGTTCCTTACCGATGGCGTCGGCCTTGGCAAGACGTTCGTCGGCCTCATGCTTACCGAGTACTACGCCGTCCGGCAGCGCAAGAACGTGCTCATCATGGCCACGAAAACTGGTCAGGATGCCGTATGGAATCCTGAGATCAGGGATCGGCTTCCCGATCTATACGGCGGTCAATTCTCGAACGTTATCGTCAAGGCCCACACCGACCTCACGACGAAGTCGGGGGCTGCGGAGATCGAGCACCTGGCGAAGCGCGCCGATGTGGTGATCATCGATGAGGCGCACAACTTCCGGAACCACGGAAAGTCTCCCACTGAGGAGAACCCTTGGGGCTCGCGCTGGTGGCGTATGCACGAGATCTGCAGGGGCAAGACGGTGTTCCTACTGACCGCCACGCCGATCAACAACACCTTCTTCGACCTCGTTCACCAGGCCGAGCTGTTCACCGGCGTAGATGAGGACTCGCACTTCGCGAGCATCGGTGTGAACAGCCTCCGTAAGTACATCGTGAATCTCGAGAAGCCGTTCAAGCAGGTCGTTCCCGATCACGCGGCCATCGACCAGATAATGGCCGACGACAAGCTCTTCCAGTCGATCATCCACCAGAACTCCCGCCGCTACGCCGTCGAAAGCGCGAAGGTGGCGGGTGGTGCCGAGGTGATCTTTCCCGACCCGCAGATTCCCCGCGCGGTCCCGTACTCGTTCGGTCTGCTGTACTCGCCACTGTTCGACGAGATCCAGGCCGCTTTCAGTCGCGCCAATCCGCTGTTTGTGCTGCCGATGTACTATCCGCTGGCGTTCTCGACCGACCCGAACGTCGACACACGGCTGGAGAACCGGCAGCGGCAGGTGGTCGCCCTGATCCGCACGATCTTCCTCAAGCGGTTCGAGTCGAGCCTTGCCGCCTTCGCCGGTTCGTGCCTAGACCTCTCGGCGAAGGTGCTCAGGTGGCTCGACGTGAATGTCAAGGGTGACGCGACTAGCGAGGCGGATCTAGCGACTTGGCGCGCCGCGAACGAGCCGACGCTGCAGGCCATTCACGACACCTACCGGTCAACCATCGACGAAGGATGGCACGAGGAAGACCTCACCGAGGAGGAGCTCGAAGAGCTCGACTACAACCTCGTCGGCGGCGGCTACCGACTCGACGACATGATCGCCGCTGCATTCGACGACCTGGACCAGCTGACCAAGTTCATGAACCTCGTGCTCGCCGGTGCAGGCCTTGACGACAAGTTCGCGAAGCTGCGGACGCTGTTGATGGGTCCCTCGAGCTCCGAGAAGGCGACGCTCGACGGGGAGGTTTTCACCGAAGAGTTCCGGACACAGCCGGTGATCGTGTTCACCGAGTTCGCCGACACCGCCCGTTACCTCCACGAGGAGCTTCTGAAGGCGGGTCTGACGGATGTCGACCGCATCGACGGTGGCCGCAAGGGTGACCGATACGCGATGATCAAGCGCTTTGCCCCGTTCTACAACAAGGTCGGCAAGCGAGACCGTGCAACACAGGAACCCCTGCGTGTGCTGATCTCCACTGACGTCCTCAGCGAAGGAGTGAATCTCCAAGACGGCACGCTTCTGGTCAATTACGACATCCATTGGAACCCCGTACGGCTCATGCAGCGCATCGGCCGCGTTGACCGGCGTATGAACCCCGCGATCGAGGCGGAACTCGTCAAGGAAAGGCCGAAGGCCAAACGGACCCGAGGCAAGATTCAGATCCGCAACTTCCTGCCGCCCGACGAGATCAACACCCTTCTGCAACTCGTCGGCCGCGTCGAGGGCAAGACACTGATGATCTCCAAAACACTCGGGATCCCCGGGGGCAAGCTGCTCGACGCCACCGACATCTTCGATGACGTGAAGGTGTTCCAGGCGTTCAAGGACGAGTACATCGGCGACATCTCCCCGCTGGAGGAGCTGCGACTCAAGTGGCTCGAACTCGCCAAGGCCGACCCCGAGTTGGAGGTCCGTACCGAACGGCTCCCCGATGGCATATCTGTGGCGAAGGACGGCAAGCCCAAGGGTCTCTTCGTCTGCCGCAGAGTCCCCACGCTTACGAAGGTCGACGATGACAGCGACCCCGCGTGGAGTCTCAGTCCCGGTCGGATCGAGTGGAGCCTCAAGACCGATGATGAGGTCGAACGCGGGCCGCTCACTATCGACCACGCCATCAACGCCGGGGTCGACACAACGAAGGCATCGTTCTCCGACCGGGGGACCCTGCACGCGGCACTGCGCGAGTTTGAACGAGCAGAGACCAAACAGCTCCGGAAAGATGTGCAGCTCCCGATGGATGCGCCGACGCCTCAGACGCTGTGCTGGATGGAGATCGTATGAATGCCGATGATGCGCGCCTGCGCGCTCTGATCAAGGCCGCGCCGAGTTCGATCGGGGGCCTCTTCTCACTGCTCTACGAGGGCCTCGACTGGCCGATCTACGACATGGCCTTGGAGGCGGATGACATCCTCCTCGATTGGGCACCTGAGGAGCTCCAGCTCGATCCCGAACATGTCGCTCGGCTCACTGGAATCTCCCAGATCCCTCCATTGACGGCCAAGCAGAAGTTCGGCGCGTTCTATCTGCGGTTTGAAGGTGGGCAGTTGCCGATCGGTGCGGTGCGGCGTCTCGTTCAGCAGCTTGTGACGAGCAAGCGCGGCAAGGGCGGCGGCAAGCTGCCGACATGGAAGTTGAGCGACCTGCTGTTCTTCTGCCACGCCGACGGCAGCCAACCCGTCCTCCACGTCGTCAACTTTCAGGAGAGAGAGGGAAAGCGCGTTCTTCGGGTTCTCACTTGGAACGATCAGCCCACCGAGACCCGCTTGAGTCTGCTTGCCCGTCGCGCTCTCGACGAGCTGCGGTGGACGAGCGACGAAGGCCCTCGTGTCGTCACTGACCCGTCGGCCGGGGTCGGATTCTCCGGGTACCGGGAGGGCATCAAGAGTGCGAAAGCTCTCTCGCGTCGCATGGCCGAGGTCGCGCTGGATGTACGCGACGAGGTGAATGGTCTGCTCACGGTCGAGACGGCCGACGGCCCCATGCGTTCGCTGTACCGGAACGTGCAAGAGAAGCTCATCGGGGACATCACACCCGAGCGATTCGCCGACGTATACGCGCAGACGATGGTCTACGGACTACTCACGGCGCGAATCGCCCACCCTGAGGACTTCAAAGCTGAACAGTCGCTGTCAGTCATCAAGTTCGACAACCACTTCCTCGACGCGATCTACTCGCGCTTCCGCGACGAGACCGACGAGGTCATCGATGTTGACGAGCTCGGGCTCGCTGACCTGGCTGACCAACTTGCCAACACTGACGTCGATGAGCTGCTCGCTGACTTCGGCGCAGACAACCAGCGAGACGACCCTGTCGTCTATTTTTACGAGGAGTTTCTCGCTCAGTACGACCCACAGCAGCGGAAGGACCTGGGCGCCTTCTACACTCCCAAACCCGTTGTCCGTTACATCGTCAAGACTGTCGACGACGCGCTCAAGTCATTCGGACTGACGCTTGGCGTGGCCGATTCGACGACGTGGAGGCAGTACGTCGCTGGCCACCCCGACATCGAGATGCCGGCAGGCGTGAACCCTGATGATGCGGTCGTGTCGATGTTCGATCCTGCCAACGGCACCGGGACGTTCCTCGTTGAGTGGCTGGAGCAGGCCAAGCGCAACGCGGGGCAGGCTGGGGCCGACGCCGCTCTAAAGCACGCGTCCGCGGTCGAGATCTCGCTCGCCTCCTATGCCGTGAGCCATCTCAAGGTCTCGCTCGACCTGTCTGAAGGCGCTCGCCAGAAGGCGCGGCTACCGATCTACCTTGGCGACACCCTTGGCATGCGGCGCCCCGAGGGCCTGAAAGGTATTGACGACCCGATCGGCGATGAGGGCCGCCTCGCGGATCGTGTGAAATACGACCGGCACCACAACGTGCTCATCGGCAACCCGCCCTATGACCGCGTCGAGAGCGAGGGTACCGGCGGGTTTATCACGGCGCGCACCCGCGGTACGCAGGCTGAAGGCTTCCGTTCGCTTTTCGACGACATCTTCGACGACGCCCGCAGGCACGTCATATTCAGCGCGCACGCAAGCCTGTACAACCTCTACGTCTACTTCTGGCGGTGGGGGATCTGGAAGGTATTCGAGCAGAACACCGGGCCCGCGGTCATGTCGATGATTACAGCATCCTCGTGGCTCGACGGTGCCGGGTTCCTTGGGCTG
The DNA here is from genome assembly GCF_049545525.1 of Microbacterium sp. NPDC064942. NCBI lineage: Bacteria > Bacillati > Actinomycetota > Actinomycetes > Micrococcales > Microbacteriaceae > Microbacterium > Microbacterium sp. NPDC064942. The sequence goes on from NZ_JBMWDR010000001.1 coordinate 398,618, forward strand.
CGTCGCCTCGCCCGTGAGGTCGCTGACGAGATCATCGTGCTCGATTTGCACGGCGACGGCCTCGGCGCGCGCAAGGACGCGAATGTTTTCGACATCCAGTCGCCGGTAGCGATCGTGACCCTCACACGCCGCGGTCGAGGTGACCGCTCGAGGCCAGCGTCCGTGCGGTACGCGAGCCTCTTCGGCAAGAGCCGCGATGAGAAGCTCTCTATCCTGTCCGAGCTCGCCGCGGGTCGCGCTCGCCTGCATACGATGCTGACAAGTGACGACTGGCACAGCCCGTTCATCCCGGTGACCGGCGGGGCAGACTGGGCCAGCTTCCCGAAGCTCACCGATCTCTTCCCTTGGCAACAGCCCGGAGCGATGATTAGCCGAACCTGGCCGGTCGCCCCAGATGTGCGGACGCTGAAGCGGAGATGGAGCGCCTTCACCCAGACAGGCGTTCCTGACGAGCGCCTCACCGCTTTCTCGCCATCGAAGACGGGGCGAACGATTACCACAAAGGTGGCGGGCATGGCGAAGCTGATGGACTTGGCCGCGGGTGATGCACACGAGCCGATCGTTAGGTTCGGGATGCGGTCGTTCGATCGGCAGTGGACATTCGAGGACCCTCGTCTTGCGAAGACCGAGAGCCCGTCCCTGTGGGCATCGCTGTCGAAGGAGCAGGTCTTCCTCACGACGATGACGACGACCAGCCTGGGCGATGGCCCGGCCGCGACGCTGACGACCGCGGTCCCTGACAAGCACTTCTTCAGCGGTCGCGGCGGCAAGGACATCATCCCGCTCTACCGGGACGCGAAGAAGACACCTAACGCCGACCCGAAGCTGCTCGCAGCCCTGACGGCCCGCCATCGCGCGGTCGAACCGAGTGCTGCCGCGGTGACGCTCGAGCGACTGTTCGCGTACGCGTTCGGCGTGCTCGCCGGAGCGGATTATCGGGCGCGGTTCGCTGATGGGCTTGAGACTCCCGGTCCACGTGTGCCAGTGACATCGGACCCAGGGCTATTCGAGCGCATGGTCGCACACGGCAAGCAGCTCGTCTGGTTGCAGACGTTTGGTGAGCGATTCGGTGAGGGCGCCATCTCCACCGCTGGCATCGAGTGGTCCATGGAACCGACGCGGCTACCGGACGGCAAGACCGATCTAGCCTACGACTCCGCCACGCAGACGCTGCGCGTTGCCGACGGCGCGCTAGTTGGTGTCCCCGCTGACGTATGGCGCTTCAGCGTCAGTGGGATGGAGGTCATCCCGAAGTGGCTTGGCTACCGCATGGTGAAGCCCGCCGGCCGTGCCGCCTCTAGTGATTCGCCTCTCGACCACATCCGGCCCACGGCATGGGCAACAGAGTGGAGTGACGAGCTCATCGAGATCGTTGCGGCGATCAGGGAGACCCTCGCGGAGTTGCCCGATGGGATCGCGTTGCTCGACGAGATCGTGGCCGGTCCTCTGATCTCAGCGGAGGAGCTGCCGGCGCCTCCCGCGGCACTGCGCCAGCCTCCGAAGACGAACGGGGGCGATCACAGTGGGCTCTTTGCCGACGACTTCAGCTGATGGCATCGCGAACCGAAGGGCGTGCATCGGGCGGCCGCTAAGCCACGTCGCAGGAGAGGAGCCGTGACTTGATCCGCTTCGGTTACCACCCTATTCCTGACGACCTGGATGCCGTGCTCGGTCGCGCGAGGTTTGCGCGCGCGATAGTGATGGACGAGTCGATTGACGGACTCTACGATGCGGTCGACTCCGTTCGGACCGCTCCGCTGCCTGACGCGCAGCTACCGGCCGGACTGTACTGGTTTGACGGGGTCGTCGATCCATTGATCATGCAAGTCGGAGCGGGCCCGACGGGCACTTCTGATGAGCTCGCACTCGACGTCTGGGATGACGCGGTCGAGCATCCTCTTGCGGAGGCGCTGAAGTGGGCCGAACATCTGTGGGATACGGGACTAGCGGTGCCTGCACCGAAGTTCGACGTCGGCGACCGCGCACTGACAGTGCCGGGCGGCGCCGATGTTGAGGTCAGGGCACGTACGTTCGATCACGGGACGTGGTCCTACCGCGTACGTGGAGACGGTGGTCTGCGCTCCGAGCTTGAGCAGAAGCTCGCGCCGATCGAGGCATCCGACCAACCCGACGAGTGGGTCCTTGGCGAGCGTTCATCTGCCGCGCGGTTTGGAGCAACGCTCACCCGGACGAAGCTCAGGGGTCGTTTCGCGGACACGATCTACTCGTTCCGGGCGACGCGAACCGTGTTTCGCCCCTACCAGTTCAAGCCGGTTCTCAAGCTTCTGCAGACGGGCCAGGCGCGGATACTCATCGCCGACGAGGTCGGCCTCGGCAAGACGATCGAAGCCGGGCTCATCTGGACGGAGCTCGAAGCCCGCCACGAAGCCGATCGGGTATTGATCGTCTGTCCGTCGGTGCTCGTCGATAAGTGGCGCGACGAGATGCTCGAACGATTCGGGTTCGATGTCACCCAGCTTGACCGGGATGAACTCAGGCGATTTTTGGAGCAGCACCGCGAGGGGCGGGTGCCCCGACGGAAGGCTTATGTGGTCTCGCTGGAGACCTTGCGCACATGGGACGCGCTCGAGGAGCTGCAGGATAATCCGCCGGAGTTCGACCTCGTCATCGTGGACGAGGCGCACTCGATGCGCAACAGCGAGACGAAGAGCTACCAACTCGGCACCCAACTTTCCGAGTGGACGATTGGGTCAAACATGGTGTTCCTCACTGCAACACCGATCAATCTGCGTGAGACCGACCTACTTCATCTCCTTGGCTTGCTCGAGCCGGCCGACTTCGACACGATCGACGATCTCGAGGCAAGACTCGAACCCAATGCGGTCCTCAACGAGGTTGGTCGTATGCTCACGCGCCAGGATGTGCGCAGTGACGACTTTGACCGGGTGCTTAGCGGGCTGAGCGGCCTCGTCTTCGAGAAGGCGATCACGCTTCGACCGGAGTTTGGTGAGCTCAGAGACATCCTGCGCCGCGCACCGCTTGCGCCCAAGGATGTCGCGGAGGCTCGTCGCCACATCGGAGAGCTCAATGCTCTCTCCACGACCGTGACCCGCACGCGCCGAGCGGAGGTCGATGAGAAGAAGGCGATGCGTGACGCAGAGCCGGGCATCGAGATCGTCTGGAATCCCGCCGAGTCGGACTTCTACGCCGAATACCTCAAGTGGTGCGCGCGACGAGCTGACCTCGCCAACACGCCGCTCTACTTCTCGATGCAGATGCCGATCCGACTAGCGAGCACCAGCATCCACCTCGCCGCTCAAGAGGTCCTCAAGTCGAATCCGGAGGTGTGGGCCGGGGACGCATCGGACGGACGCGGCGCGAACTGGGTAGAACCACATCGGGAGCTGGTCGCGGCAGCCCGCACGGTGCTCGCCACGCCGGACACCAAGCTGGAAACGCTGGGTGAGGTGCTGCGCGAGCTTCACGGCCTCGGGCGCCAAGCGCTGCTCTTCACGTGGTCGAAAGCCACCCTGAAGTATCTGCATGCGGCGTACAAGGCGGACTTCCGCATCGCTGTGCTGAACGGTGACGTCAAACACGAACAGCGCCGGAAGATCATGAAGGACTTCCGCGCCGGCCACTTTGACTTCCTCTTCGCGAACCGCGTCGCTTCCGAGGGCCTTGACTTCGAGTTCTGTTCGGCCGTCATCAACTACGACCTGCCGTGGAACCCCATGGAGATCGAGCAGCGCATCGGGCGCATTGACCGGATCGGTCAGGAGTCCGAGAAAATCCTCATCCGGAACTTCTACAACGACGAGGCGATCGACTCGCGCATCATGTTCCGAGTGCTGCAACGGATCGCAATCTTCGAGCAGTCCATCGGAGAGCTCGAACCCATCATCGGCCAGCATATGGATGTACTGCGTTCGGCGATGGACTTCCGGCTCACGCCCGCCCAGCAGGAAGAGAAGGCGAGGCAGTTCCTCACGGCGATCGAGGCGCAACGGCAGGGCCTCCGTCAAGTCGCTGACTCCGCCGCCGGGCTGATCATTTCCAATGATGTGGAGGTCGCTGGGCTCGAGGACGAGCTCATCGCCACGGGTCGATATCTCGGGCAGGTCGAGCTTGCCCACCTGTTGGACGACTGGGCGCAGACGGATGGAGGCGACGCCGTCAGCTGGAGCGCCGATGGCCGAACCATCGAAGTGCAGGGAAACCCCGCGATGGCCGCCAGGGTCATAGACCTGACGCAGCGCGGGCGACGAACACGCGCCGAGACCGGCACGTTGATCTCCGACCTTCAGAACCATGTCTCGATCCATTTGTCGCTCGATCAGGAGCTCGCCCGCACAAGCGAGATCGACCTGCTCTCGGCCACCCATCCGCTCGTCATGGCGGCTACTGAGGTTCCGGGGCATAGGCACGCGCGGTTCGCCTCGGTCCGCATTCGCGCTACAGAAGAGGTCGCCGCGGGCCGGTATCTGGTCGTACTCGCGCATGCCGAACACGCGAGCCGGGGTGGTGACGAGATATGGGGCGCCTCCGTCGACGACAACGGACTGTCGAAGGGCGATGGCCCAGCAGATGCGGTCCTGGCTGCGCTGGCCAAGGGAACCTTGCGCGAGGGCACTGCTGTGGAAGCCACCGCGCTTCCTCGCCTCGCAAGTCGAGCAAAGCGCGAACTCGAGCGGCGACACCGCGAGGTTCAGGATCGCCGAGACATCGAGGAGGGCGCACTCACCGAGGCGCGACGTGCAGTCCTAAGTGATCAGCACTCCCGACGTATGAAGGGCATCGAGCGTCGCATGCAAACGATGCTCGAGCGCGACCGAGGGCACAAGGTCCTGCGGATGGTCGAAGGCCAACGACGTCGACAGCAGGAACGCTTCGAAACACTCATGGCCGAACTGGAAGCGAAGAAGCCGAACGCGGTGTCGTTGCGCTACTTGGCGGTGTGCGCATTGGAGGTGGTCGCATGACGGATCCGCGTCACGCCGGAGTGGCTGCAGACGAGGCTGCAATCGAGAGTCAGTACAACGACGCGCTTGCCAGCAAGGCGAAGCGACTCCGGACGCTAATCAATCAACAGACACAGAACACCCTCACGTCAACAACGAAGGTCGACCTTGCCACCCGAGGCGAGCTGGTCGGTCGCGTCGCCCTTGTCGCGCCGAGTGAGTTGCTCGATGGCGCCCGAGACTTCTACATCGGCACGGCGTCGTATGACGGCGAGGACTTCCAGGTATGGAACTGGACCGCCGCCATCGCCTGCACGTTCTACCGGAAGCCCGATGGTCATCACGAACTCTGCGACGAAGTGGCTGGCGTTCGTGTGCTCGCTCATCGCGGAGGCCGCATCGTCGACTTTGAAGACGAAGCCGTTGGCGATGCCGTCGTGACGGACCTCTTCCCGAAGCGGAAGCTGCAGGTGCCTCGAGCACCCGTTCCTCGTCCGGTGACGGCATCCGTGGCCCTGGAGGACTCGCTGTCGCCGGTGACCGGCGAGTCCGGCTCAACCTCAACGCCACCATCTCACGGTGCGTGGCCAAAGGGCGTCGAGTCGGCGCCTGAACCTCCCAAACCGACCGCTTCGGTTGCGCCAGGGCCAGCCATTCGAACTCCGGATCTCCTGCGCCGCCAGCTCTCGGCACCTAAGAGCGCTGCCATGTCCGCTGTGCTGGCAACTCTGCAATCCGATCAGTATCAAGCGATCACGCGGCCTGCCGCCGAGAGCCAGGTGCTTCAGGGCCACCCTGGAACAGGCAAGACGATTATCGCCGCCCATCGCGCCGCCTACCTCTTGAGCGATGACGTGCCGAAGGCCTCCACACCTAAGGGACACGTCTTGCTTCTTGGGCCGACCGTGGAATACGTCGAGCATGTCCGGAGTGCGCTCCGGAAGCTGATCGGCGACGACCAGCGGTATGAGGTGAAGGCACTCCCGGATCTGCTCGAGGACCTCGCGGAACTGCCACGCTCGGCGGCTCCGACCAACACATTCGTCTGGGAGGACGTCAGCCCCGAGTTAGCGAGACTCATCGATATTGCGTACGCGCGCGCTCGCGCAGAGCTCAACGATGCGGGCGAGAAACCGACGTCAAGTGACGTCTATGCCGAGCTTCTGTGGCTTCTTCAGGATCCCCCTGCCGAGGGGCTCGAGCCGGAGTGGGTTGCCTATCTGAGGGAGCTTCCGAGTAACTATGGCGAATTGAAGAGGCGGCGGATCAGCTCATACCGGGGCCTCATGGCCTATATCGGCGCTCGAACCTCCCGAACACCTGATCCGGGACACGTGATCGTCGACGAAGCTCAGGACATCCACCCCATCGAGTGGGAAACTCTCGGCTGGCTTGGAAACACGGGCGGATGGACAATCCTGGGAGACATGAACCAGCGGCGCACCGACCACACGTTCGCGTCTTGGGACGACGTCGCGACAATCTTCGGGATCGAAGACGACCGGGGAAAGGCACCAGTGCAGATCCTCCAGCGAGGCTACCGATCCACATCCCAGATCATTCGCTTCGCCAACCAACTCCTCCCAGGTCGGGAGCGCACCCTCTACTCTCTGCAGCAGGATGGCGAGATTCCGACGGTGCAGCGAGCGATGTCCCCGAATGACCTTGTTGAGACGACGATGAAGGCCGCGGAAACCCTGCAGACGCGAGTCGGAGCCGGTACTGTCGCGATCGTCACCATGTCGCCGACGTCCGTTCGCGGCGCGCTGACTCGCCGGGGATGGAAGGCGGACGTGGGCGACCCCTTCACCTGGCGCGGGGAAGCGAAGACTCTGAAGCTGCTCCCGCCGGAACGCGCACGCGGACTCGAGTTCGATGGAGTGGTGGTCGTGGAGCCTGCTGACTTCCCAGAGAACGTCGGTCGACAGGGAACGCTCTACACAGCTCTGACGCGAGCCAACCGACTGCTGACGGTCGTGCATCACAAGCCACTCCCTCGAGGAATGAAGGCGCACCCTTAGCAGGGCTCGCCTCATCCGGGGCTTATGAAGATCCGACTACGCTCGAAAGTGTCCGCCTCGACGAGATCAACGATGATCCGCCACGAGTCAACGAGAAAGGTGAGCGCTCGTGCCGCTTCCTCTGCTTCTAGTGCCGGTCGGTGTCGCGGTGGTTGCCGTGATCGGTGGTGGGATCGCTCTGGTGCTGTCTCGGATTGCGAAGAAGCTTGAAAATCGTCGCGTTGCCATCCTCGGGGGGGCAAAGGTTGGCAAGACGACATTGTTGCGAACGCTGCGGGACGCCACTGTTCCTGACAGAGCGCTGACCATGTTGGATCACTCTTGGGCGGGGAGATTCGAGATGGATGTGCGCGGCAGGTCGGTCGAGTTCGACGTGCCGCGTGACATCGCCGCAAATGACCTTGATCTCTCATACAAGTCCTGGAAGGACGCTTTTACCGAAGCGCACTACGTTTGGTACCTATTTCGCGCTGACCTCGTAGCGGCCGGAGATCCCGACACGCTGGATCGGGTGAAAGGTCATCTCGCCCGATTCAAGGGGTGGATGGACGCCGACAAGTCTTTGCGACCGCGGATAATCCTGATCGGCACTCACGCCGACGTCTCTCCCCAATTCGAGGCTGACTCAGGGAAGCTGATTGATGCGGTGCGTTCCGCGTCTCCGATCAAGCTGGGGATGGTCAAGCTGAATCATGCCGACCTCGTCGTTGGCAGCCTGCTGACTGATAAGGACGCCAAGAGGCTGATCAGACGCCTCGGGAGCCACCTCTGAAAGGCGGGTCCCGCCGATGACGATTCGTTACCGCAGCACACCCCTCCGAGCCCTCGACAATTGGACGACGCGATGACTGACGACCCTGTAGCGACACCTTTGCCGCGGTCGGTTCTCGTCGTGGATAATCAGCTCTACCGTGAGATCTCGGAGAGTCCCGAATCCGTCGATCTTCTCGACAACCTCGATGCAATGGTGATCCCGTACTCGGCGAAGGCCGAGGTGAATGTGGCAGAAGTCACTTCCATCCGTCGGCTCCTCCTTGACGCCGGTCAATTGGCTCCTGGCTCGCTTCTTGTGAAGAATCCGTACACGCCGGCCACGTATGAGCCGGCTGACCTCGCGCTAGAAGCATTCGCGTTGGCGAAGTACCACGCCCTGGCGAACGTGGCGAAACACCTCGGTGCGACGAAGGTCAGCTTTGTCGACGCACAGGTCGACAACGCCGAGTCATCGTGGAACGTAGCAGCGAAGGCGAAGACTCCCGCAGCGAAGGCTGATCTTCAGGTCAGCCGAGAGGTCACGCAGAAGATCGCGAAGAAGCTGCACGGTGAGATGACTTTCGACGGCGCGGCGCCCGACATCGATTCGGCCCTCGAGTCCCTTCGCGTTCGCAACCTCATGAGCGACCAGCAGTTGCGGTATTTGATCGAACTCCGGACGGGCACGAACCCAATCGCCAGCTACAAGATGACACTCAGCGGTACCCGCGAGTCGTCCGCCAACTTGCGGAGCGCATTGAACCTCGTAGTCAGCGTGCCCAAGTCGGGGGATGGGTCTGCGTCGTTCACGAAAGTCGTAAATACGATCAGCAACATCGACATCACGACCGAGATCACCTTCTAGGTCCCGCGGTTCCGGTGCGACGACCGACGGGATCACCTGGCGAGCCGCCGGCACGTCGGCTTTGAGCCGGCGGCCGTGAGGAAGCGACCCGCCAGGGTCGTCGCCCTCATTTCTTACGCGGCAACGCCGATCGAGAGCGCCTGGACCAATGGCACCCTTACACGTCGCGCTCTGGAATCGTCAGCGCACCGACGCCGCGACGATTCGAGAGCGATGGAAGTGCAATGCACGCAGGCACCATTCGGTGGGGCGCGATCCGCGCTTCATCGAGAGCCACTTAGCGACACCTGCCCGCAACGCGTAAAAAGCGCTGGCCAGGATTTCAAAATGAGTCCTAACCTGGCGCCATGCTATCGGGGCGCTGGCCGGGAGCCCGCGATCAGATGACGCGGATGCGGAACCTCTCGGCCGCTCGGATTAGGTCGGCGTCCGTCAACAGCACCGCTAACGGTGACAACGGCGTCAGGTTCTGCGCCCACGGGTGGTCCAGCCAGAATCCTGACGATAGGTGAGCCCTGCGCTCGCACGCGTTGCGCCGACCATCCGACCCTCAGTCACATTTCTCGCATGTCGTCAAGGCAACGCGACAGCATCGCCCACGTGTGACACTCACCCCATGCGCACCATCGTCATCACCGGAGCCAGCGACGGGATCGGAGCCGCGGCATCCCGTCAGCTCGTCGCTCGGGGTCACCGTGTCGTCCTCGTAGGCCGTTCGCCGAAGAAGACGCGGGCCGTCGCGGCTGAGCTCGGCACGCCGTACCACCTCGCCGACTTCTCCGACCTGGCGCAGGTGCGCCGGCTGGCGAGGGAGCTGCTCGAGGCGTACTCGCGCATCGATGTGCTCGCGAACAACGCGGGCGGGGTGTTCGGCAAGCGGCAGTTGACCGGCGACGGGTTCGAGCAGACGTTCCAGGTGAATCACCTCGGGCCGTTCCTGCTCACGAACCTGCTGCGGGAGCGGCTGGTCGAGAGTGAGGCATCCATCATTCAGACCGCGAGCGCGGCGGCGCGGCTGTTCTCACGCTTCGACGTCACCGACCTCAACGCCGCGCGCCGCTACTCGGGGTGGCGGGCGTACGGCAACGCGAAGCTCGCGAACATCCTCTTCACCCGCGAGCTGCAGCGCCGGTGGGGGAGCGACGGCGTCTCGGCGGTCGCGTTCCACCCCGGGGTCGTCGCGACGAACTTCGCGGGCAACACGGGCGGCGCGCTGCGGTGGATGTACCACAGCCCCCTCGCGCGCCGCCTGCTGACGACGACCGACGAGGGCGGCAAGCGCCTCGTGTTCCTCGCCGACGGCACCCCGCGCGAGGACTGGCTGCCCGGCGCCTACTACGAGAACGACCGCGTCACGAAGACCCACCGACTCGCGACCGACCCGCGCCTCGCGCAGGAACTGTGGGAGCGCAGCGCCGAGATGGTGCAGCTCGGGTGAGGCTCCGTTAGCCTAAGGTCCACACGACGCGACGGGAGGCGGGCATGATCCACGATCTCTTGCGCGTCGTCCTCGAGGTCCTCGGGCTCCTCGTCGCCGTCGATCCGTCGCTGAGCGGCTCCGCGCTCACGGTCGCGCTGCTCGCGCTCGCCGTCCTCACGCTCGCGCTCCTCGCGACCGCCGTGCACGCGGGAACGCGCGGAGCGGCGCCGCATCCCACCCGTCGCATCGAACTCACGGCACCGCTCGCGCAGAGCGATCCCGATGCGCCGGGACACGTCCGCCGTCGCGGGCCCGGTCAGGTGACTGCGGCCGCGTAGCGTCGAACCGTCCGGGCACCTCGCGCCCCGGCATCCGTTCGCGGCCGATCAGCCGACCCTGATCGCTCCGACGAACGGAACCCCGTGGACATCACCACCCTGCCTGTCATCTCCACCCTGCTCGACCTCACCTCGCGCGGCCTGCTCGCCCTGACCTCGCTGCTCACCCCCTGGACGGGAGCGTTCGCCGGCGCGCTCGCCATCGTGCTCGTCACCCTCGTGGTGCGGGCGGCGCTGATCCCCGCCGGCATCGCGCAAGCCAAAGCCGATCAGGCGCGGATGCGGCTCGCACCGCGGCTGCGCGAGATCCAGACCCGGTACCGCGGCGACCGGGAACGCCTGCAACGCGAGACGATGCAGCTCTACCGCTCCGAGAACGTGTCGCCGTTCGCGAGCTGCCTGCCGATCCTCATCCAGGCGCCGATCGTCGGTCTGCTGTACTCCGTGTTCATCCACGCGAGCATCGCCGGGCACACCAACGAGCTGCTGTCGCAGACGCTGCTCGGCGTTCCGCTCGGCACGAGCCTGCTGCACGCCATCACGACCGGAACCGCCGACCTCGCGACCTGGCTGGTGATCGGATGCCTCGTCCTCGCGATCGCGGCGGTGGGGGAGATCACGCGCCGGGCGTTCCGGGTCGAGCCGGTGGACGGGATGCCGGTCGGTGTGCTGGGAGCACTGCAGTTCGCGACGGCGGTCGTCGCCGTGTTCGTGCCGCTCGCGGCGGGGGTGTACCTGCTGACGACGGTGACCTGGACGCTCGGGCAGCGGGTGGTGTTGCGGCGGGTTGTTGGGTGACGTGCGCTCGGTCCGCACGCTCGCCGGTCCAATCACTCTGCGAGCGGCGTCTCCGACGGATCGGTGTCATCGCTGGCCACGCGACGACGCTACCCGGTGCACAAGCGCGGGCGAGGCGGCGAACGGTCGACGGCGAGGGATGTCGGCCGCAACCCTTTCAGCCGAAAAGACACCGTGCTTTACCGTGACTCCATGACCCGCCCCCTGCCCTTCGACGTCGCGCCGTGGAGCATCGGCCTCAGCGGCGTCGACGTCGACCGCCTGTCGCATCGCGAATCCGTCTTCGCTCTCTCCAACGGGCACATCGGCTGGCGTGGGCTGCTCGACGAAGGGGAGCCCCACGGCGTTCCCGGCAGCTACCTCAACGGCGTCTTCGAGGAGCATCCGATGCCCTATGCCGAGGACGGCTACGGCTACCCCGAATCGGGCCAGAGCGTCATCAACGTGCCGAACGGCCAGGTCATCCGCCTCACCGTCGACGACGAACCCCTCGACATCCGCGAAGGCACCCTCCACGACCACGAGCAGCACCTCGACTTCCGAGCCGGCACCCTGGAACGCACGCTCACCTGGACCTCGCCCGCCGGCAGCACTGTCCGCGTCCGCTCGAGCCGCCTCGTCTCGCTCGCCCACCGCTCCGTCGCGGCCGTCCGGTACGAGGTTGAAGCCATCGACGGCCCGGTCGCGATCACCGTCCAGTCCGAACTCGTCGCGAATGAACCGCTGCCCGAGCCGCACCCCGACCCGCGCGTGCAGGACATCCTCGAGACCCCGCTGCGCAGCGCGGGCAGCTTCGTCTTCGGCAGCGCCGCGACCCTCGTCCACGAGACCCGCAACAGTGGGATCGGCGTTGCCGTCAGCATGGACCACCTCGTGTCGGGCGCGACCGCCGAGGTCCGCACCGCGGCATCCGACGATCTCGCCCGCACCACCATCCGCGCCCGCCTCGCAGCCGGCGAACGGCTCGAGGTCGTCAAGATCGTCGGGCACGCATGGGCGACCGGGCTCTCGGCACCCGCGCTGCGCGACCGCGCCGAAGCCGCCGTCGCCGACGCGATGCGCGACGGCTGGAGCGGCCTCGCCACCGCGCAGCGCGAAGGCCTCGACGACTTCTGGGCCTGCGCCGACGTCCGCGTCGACGGGCAGCCCCGACTGCAGCAGGCGGTGCGGTTCGCGCTGTTCTCGGTGTTCCAGGCGGCCGCGCGCGCCGAGCAGCGCTCCGTCCCCGGCAAGGGGCTGACGGGCGCCGGCTATGCGGGCCACACGTTCTGGGACGTCGAGGCCTACGTTCTGCCCGTCCTCACGACGACCGCACCGGATGCCGCGCGAGAAGCCCTCCGCTGGCGCCACGCCACCCTCGACCACGCCCGCGACCGCGCGCGCCAGCTGCACCTGCAGGGTGCGGCGTTCGCGTGGCGCACCATCGACGGACGCGAGTCGTCGGGATACTGGCCCGCCAGCACCGCAGCGTTCCACATCAACGCCGACATCGCCGCCGCCGTCGTCCACTACATCCGCGCGACCGGCGACGTCGACTTCGAACGCGACGCCGGGCTCGAGATCCTGATCGAGACCGCCCGCCTCTGGCAGTCCCTCGGCCGCACCGACGCCGACGGTCGCTTCCACATCGACGGCGTCACCGGCCCCGACGAGTACACCGCCCTCTACGACGACAACGTCTTCACGAACCTCATGGCCCGGGCGAACCTCGAAGCCGCCGCGGATGCCGCGCGTCGGCATTCGGATCTCGCCCGTGCTTTTGGGGTCGACGACGGCGAGATCGGCGGGTGGGTGCGCACGGCGGGCGCGATGCACGTGCCGTACGACGAGGAACGCGGCGTGCACCCGCAGGCGGCGCGGTTCACCGAGCTGGAGCGGTGGGACTTCGAGACCGACACCCCCGGCGACGAGCTGCTGCAGGAGCGCTACCCGTACGTGCAGCTCTACCGCAAGCAGGTGCTGAAGCAGGCTGACCTCGTGCTCGCACTGTTCTTCTGCACCGACGCGTTCACGGCGGACGAGAAGGCGCGGGCGTTCCGCTACTACGAGGCGCTGACCGTGCGCGACTCCTCGCTGTCGGCGGCGATCCAGGCGGTCGTCGCCGCCGAGGTCGGGCACCTCGGGCTCGCGGCCGACTACCTCGCCGAAGCCGCGACCATCGACCTCGACGACCTGCACGGCAACGCCGAGGACGGCCTGCACATCGCGTCGCTCGGCGGCATCTGGACGGCGCTCGTCGCCGGCTTCGGCGGCATGCGCGACACGGCCGACGGATTGCGATTCGCCCCTCGGCTGCCGGAGCAGCTGACCGGTCTCGCGTTCGGCATCCGCTGGCAGGGGCGCACGCTGCATCTCGAAATCGGGCCGGATGCCACGACCTACCGCGTCAGTGCCGGAACGCCGCTGACCATCCGGCACTTCGACGAGCCCGTCGAGCTGACCTCCGGCGCAGATGTCACCGTGCCGACACCGCCGCTGCCGGACCCGGGGGAGCGCCCCACCCAGCCGAAGGGTCGCGAGCCGCGGCCGTTCGCCGAGGCGCTCGCGGAGTGACGCTCGGCGCGGTCTGATCTCGCTCGCCCGCTGTCGCCTCGGCATCCGAAACCGATGTCGGAGGCCCTCACCACAATGGGAGTATGACCACCTGGCACGGCACGATCGGCACGCGGGAACGCCTCGCGCCCCTCGCCGACATCGCGCACGAGGCGGTCATGGCCGAGAAGCTGCTCACCCGGGCGCAGATCGTGCAGCTGCAGGTGCTCGCCCGCGCGGGCGAGCTCGCCGAGCAGCAAGCCGCCGATTCGCCCGCCCGCGTGCAGGCGCACGACATGGCGCTGCGGGCGATCGCCGCGGAGCTCGGTGGGCTCATGCACCTCACCGACCGCGCCGTGCAGCGCCGCATCACCCGCGCCCGCACGATCGTCGAGGACTACGCCGCCTCGCTCGCGGCGTGGCGCGCAGGCTCCATCACCCGCGCGCACGTCGACATCATCGTCGACGCCGGCGCCGAACTTCCCGCCGACATCCGTCTGCCGTTCGAAGCGGTCGCGATCCAGCGCTGCCGGCGCGACACCCCCAACCGGGTACGTGCCGAGATCGAGATGCTCGCCCTGCAGATGCACCCGCGCACCTTCACCGAACGACACCAGGATGCCGCCGCCCACCGCGCTGTGCGCCTCGTCCCCGGCCGCAACGGCATGAGCGACGTCGTCGCCACGGTGCCCACCGTGATGGCCGAAGGCATCCACGACCGGCTCACCCGCCAGGCCCGCGCGATCATCGACACACGCACCGAACGCTCCAGCGACGTCGTCGACACCGATGGCCGAACCATCGACCAGGTCCGAGCCGACGTCTTCGCCGACCTGCTCCTCGCCGGCACACCGGCCCTCGACGACACCCGCGACACGACCGCCGGCCCGCTCGGAGCCATCCGCGCCCACGTGCAGGTCGTCATCCCCGCACTCGCGCTGTCCGGCACCGAGGTGCCGTGCGACCTCGTCGGACGCACCCCCATCGACGCGGCCACCGCGCGGCGCCTCGCCGGCGACACCCCCTCGTGGGAACGCCTCGTCACCGACCCGGTCACCCATACGGTGCTCGCCGTCGACACCTACCGGGTGCCACCTCCGCTCCGCCGCCACCTGCGCGCCCGCGACCAGCACTGCCGATTCCCCGGATGCCGCGTACCCGCCATCCGCTCCGAGATCGACCACACCCATGACCACGCCCTCGGTGGGCGCACCGAGAAGGCGAACCTCGCCCATCTGTGCCAGCGGCACCACTCGATGAAGCAGTTCACCGCCTGGAGGGTGCGACAACTCGGGGGTGGCGTCCTCGAATGGACCTCACCCCTCGGCAGGATCTACCGCGAAGACGCCCCCACCCCGGCCGTCGCGTTCACCCCTGCCAGGCGACCCCCGCACAGCCACGAACCGGCGCCGTTCTGATCAGGGCCGCCCCGACCGCGCGCACGGAGCAATGCGTCGACGTCGACCGGCTCCGCACGGCGTGAGCCATCCCCACACGTTCACGCCAAGCGGCATCCGTCGATGGTGTCGCGCGGGGGCGGTCCATCCCCCAGAAGTCACGCCGCACGGCATCCATCGTCGTTGTCGGGCGATGTCAGCGTAGGGACACGCGTCAACCGCTCGCGATGGGGAGTCCTCCCCATTGTGTGGCTACCAGGCAGCCTGATCCGGCCCGGTCGCGCCACCGCGATGGCACGCTGGAAGGGTGACGTCCGCACCACCCTCGGCCCCACCGCACCCGAATAGACTCCGCGCCCGCCTGCTCACCGCCCTCGCGGGCGACCCGACCGGAATGGCGCCGTACGTCCGCGCCCTGGCCGAGGGCGACGACGCCGGACACTTCGCCGAGAACGGCCCCGCCTGGACGGTTCACGCCGGTATGGGCACCCTCGTCGCCGGCATCCGCGCGCTGCTCCTCCAAGCCCTCCACCCGGGCGCCCTCGCCGGCGTGCACGACTGGTCGCGCTACCGCGACGACCCGATCGGCCGTCTCACCGGCACCGTCCGGTGGGTCGTCACCCTCACCTACGGCTCGACGCCACAAGCGGATGCCGAGACGGCCCGCGTCGGCAGATTCCACCGCCGCGTGCAGGGCGAGTTCGTCGCCGGTGACGGTTCGACACGCGCCTACACGGCTGAGCAGGAAGACCTCGTCCGCTGGGTGCACCTCGCCTTCACCGACGCGTTCTTGCGCAGCCATCAGGCCTACGGCGGTCCCATCCCCGGCGGCCCCGACGCCTACGTCGCCGACTGGGCCACCGCCGGCCGACTCATGCGCGTCACCGACCCGCCCCTCACCGACGCCGCCCTTCGCGCCGAGATCGACGGCTACCTCGACCGCGGCGAACTGCGCCGCGACGAACGCGTCGACGACGTCGTCCGGTTCCTCAAGAAGCCGCCGTTCACCGGGATGATGGGCGTCGCCTACCGCGTCCTGTTCGCCGCCGCGGTCGCGACGTTCCCACCCCGCATCCGGCGGATGCTGGGCCTCCGCCGCTCGTGGCTCCCGGTGAAGACGGCGACCCGCCTCATCCTGCGCGTCACCGAGCGCGCGCTCGGGTCGGGACCCCGCGCGCAGGACATGGCGCGCCTGCGGCTGCGTCGGCTGGGCCGGTAGCCGACCGCTCAGACCAGCTTCTCGAACACCATCGTCGCCTGGATGCGGTCACCGCCGCCGAAGCCCGTACTGCCCGACGACGCCGTCGTGATCGTGTGCAGGCGATACCCGAGCGCCGCCTGCCGGTTGATCGCCGCCTCGAGCTCGACGAGGTTGTTCGACCCGGCGCCCCACATCTTCTCCTTCAGCACGACCTGCAGCACGACGTAGCTCATCCCGGCCGGCGCCTGCCGCGGCTGCCCGCCGGCGACAGCGTCGGCCTGCGCCTGCGCGATGAAGCCGCCGAGACCACCCTGCGGGGGAGGGGCGGGCTGGGTCTGCTCGGTCCAGGCCGTGCCGTCCCACCACCGCATCGTGCCCGAACCGTCGTCGTACCACCCTGCTGCCGTGTCGCTCATGTCGTCACCGTAGTGGCCCCGAACGTCCGCGGTGAAGAGTCAGGCGCCTCCGGGCGCGCCGATCAGCCACGCCATCAGGGCGATCGTCGAGATCAGCCCCGTGATCGCCGCGACCGCGCCGAGCGACCCGCCCGTCAGCGCGAGCGGCTTCGACTGGCCGCGCGTGAGCGCGAACACCCCCAGCGCGAACGCCGACAGGCCGAGAAGCAGGCCGACCCACGGGATGAGTCCGGTGAGGAACGCGAAAATGCCGACGATCAGCGTCGTGATCGCGAGCCCGTTCTTGGGCGTCGTCTGCGGCTGCGTCATCGTTCCCCGTTCCGTCGCGGCCCTCCCACGCTAACGCGAACCACACCCCACCGATGCCAGGATGGGCCGGTGGCCGAAGCCGTGGACGCGCTCCAGAATCACCCGGGTGACGTCGAGTACCCCGTCCGCTCCCGTCGCCGGTACACCCGGGCCCTCGAGGCGAAGCGCAAGGCCGATCCGGCCGAGATGCGCCGTCGCGCCCTCCCGGTGACGCTGATCGCCGCCCCGTTCGGCATCGCCGCCTTCGTCCTGTCGTTCATCTGGGACGTCACCGAGCTCGGTCGGCTCGCCCTGCTCGTCGAGCGCGTAGTACCGCTGCCGGATGCCGTTCGCATCGAGCACGCGACGACGGATGCGGGCGGTCACCGCGTCGTCTCCGCCGAGGCGGCTCACGATGCCGTCGTTGTCGACCGGATCGCCCGGCAGGTACCGGCCGAAGCCGGTCAGGTATGCGGACGCCGTCGATGCCATGCGTCCGACCCTAGAGGGTCAGCGTGGACGGACCGGGGTGTTATCCCCGAGTCACTTCTCGACGGGGCGCCCCTCGGCGATCCACGAGCCCGTGCCGCCTTCGACGTTCGTCGTCTCGAGTCCATGGTGCTCGAGGAACGCCGCCGCGCGGGCGCTGCGCCCGCCAGCCTGGCAGATGAGGTGCAGGTCGTCGAGCTCGCGCAGCTCGTCGACGTGATCGGGCACCGTCGCGAGCGGGATGTTGCGCGCGCCGGGCACGTGGCCGGCCGCGAACTCGTCGGGTTCGCGCACGTCGATGATGTTCTCGGGGGAGGCCTCGGCCAGCTGCGCCGTCGTGATGGAGTGCATCCCTCGATGCTCGCAGATCAGAGCGGATGCCGGGCCGCGGCGTCGGCGATCGTTACCCTCGGATCATGCCGATCCGCTCAGCTCTTCGTGCCCTGAACGATCCGACCTCGATCACCCACGGCGTCGTGTCGTCGTGCGTCGTCGGTGTCCTCACCCTCATCGACCCCCGCCGTCTCACGGTGGGGCAGCGCCTCGTCTACCGGCTGGCGAACGCTGGGCTCGCCGCCTGGACCGTCGGCGTCGGATTCCGCAGCAGCGATCCGAGCGGCGCCGTGCCGCCGGTCGGGCGGGCGGCGCTCGTCGCGGGCGCCGCCGGTGCGGCCCTCGGCTTTGCCGATGCGGGCGAAGCGGTGGACGCCCGCGTGCAGGACGCGATCGCGCGCACCGGCGCCCGGCATCCGCGCCGTTGGCTGGCAGCCGGGGGGACCGTCCTCGCCTTCGGCTCGTGGTGGGCGAGCCGAACCCTCGACGCTCTGGAGGACGAGGACACCCCCGAGGTGCACGAAGCCGCCGTCGACCTGCCGGAGGACGTCCGCGCCCTCGCCGCGCATCTGCTCGCCGTCACCGATCTCTTCGGCGCGCCGGAGCTCCGCGCCCAGCTCGCGCATGCGCAGCGTCTGGTCTTCGACGACAGCGACGGTGGATTCTGGCCGGTCGCGCAACTCCAGGTCGACGTCGACCTGCCGCGGGCGGTTCCGGCGGACGCGACGTTCCCCGTCGTCGGTCGGTTCCGCGCCCTGGGCGATGTCACCTTCGACGTGCGGCTCGTGGTGACGGACGGTGTGCTCGCGAGCCTCTTCGTCGATGAAGGCGGCAACTGGACGCCCGAGCAACGCGACGCCTGGTACGAGTCCGGCGGCGACCTCGGAGCGCTCGGCGGCTGGCCCGCGCTCGGCGACCTGGAGATGCTCATCGAATCGCCCGAGGGGCTTCGCCCGATCGGCGCCTAGACGGCAAGGTCGGAGCCGGATGCCGGCCGCGATAACGTTCCCTCATGATCCCGATCGAGCACCTCGTCGCCTTCACCGCGGTCAAGATCGTCGGCGCCGCGTACCTCGTGTACCTCGGGGTCCAGGCCATCCGGCACCGGCGCGAAGAGCTGACGCGGGAATGTTCCGGCGCCTCGATGCGCTGGAACCCGGCATGACGAACACCACGAAGCCTGCACAGTCGTCCGGCACGTTCCGCATCGGCGGGGAGCTCGAGGTGAACCGCCTCGGCTACGGCACGATGCAGCTCACCGGTCCCGGTGTCTGGGGTCCGCCCAAGGATCACGACGAGGCCATCCGCGTCCTCCGCCGCAGCGTCGAGCTCGGCGTCAACTTCTTCGACACTGCCGAGTCCTACGGCCCGTACGTCGCCGAGGAGCTCCTCAAGGAAGCACTGCACCCCTACGCCGACGACGTCGTCATCGCGACGAAGTCCGGCCTCACGCGCACCGGCCCCAACGTGTGGCCGCCGCTCGGGCGCCCCGAGTTCCTGCGCCAGGGTGCCGAGATGAGCCTGCGGCGTCTCGGCCTCGAGCGCATCGACCTGTTCCAGCTGCACCGCATCGACCCGAAGGTCCCGCTCGAGGACCAGGTCGGCGAGCTGAAGGCGCTGCAGGACGAGGGCAAGATCCGCTACATCGGCCTGTCCGAAGTCTCCGTCGACGAGGTGAAGGCCGCGCAGGAGATCGCCGAGATCGTCACCGTCCAGAACCTCTACAACCTGCAGCACCGCGACGCCGAGGCCCTGCTGGACTGGTCGGAGGAGCAGGGCATCGGGTTCATCCCGTGGTTCCCGCTCGCGACCGGCGGTCTCACCGGCGCCGACTCGCCGCTCACCGACATCGCCGAGCGCAAGAACGCGACGCCGGCGCAGATCGCGCTCGCCTGGCTGCTGAAGCGTTCGCCGGTCATGTTGCCGATCCCGGGCACGTCGAGCGTCGCGCACCTCGAGGACAACCTGCAGGGTGCCGTCATCGAGCTGACCGACGAGGAGTTCGCGGAACTCTCCGCGCTCGGCAGCTGACCCCCTCGCGTCACCCGCCCACCTCTGCAAGGGTGGGCGGGTGACGCATTCCAGTGGGCAGCCCGTCGTCCGTATGTGGACGGGCGTCGTCCGCACCGAGGACGAAGGCCGTTACGTCCAGTACGTCGAACGCACCGGCATGGACGCGTATCGCGCGACACCCGGGAACCTGGGTGCGTGGCTGTTGACCCGGGACCTGGGCGACGGCCGGACCGAGATCACCACCCTGTCGCGGTGGGAGAACTTCGCCGTCATCGCGGCTTTCGCGGGGGAGGACATCGAACGCGCAGTCTTCTATCCCGAGGACCACGAGTTCCTCCTCGAACGCGACGAGCGGGTCCGCCACTACCGCCAGACGTGACCCGTATCTTCCGGGCTCCATCGCGCGTACGGTGGGGCCTATGTGGACAGTGCTCATCATCTTGCTCGTCATCTGGGTGGTGCTGTCGATCGTCGGATTCGTGTTCGAGGGCCTCTTCTGGTTGGGCCTCATCGGAATCGTGCTCTTCGTCGGCACCATCCTCTTCGGATTGATCCGGCGCAGCGCCGCGAAGAAGAAGGCCTGAGCGGGCGGCATCCGCGTCGGTGGGGCAGGGTAGAGGCGTGGCCGTCGTCTCCGAGCTCTACCGCTATCCCGTCAAAGGGTTCACGCCCGAGCCCCGCACCGAACTCCGCGTGCAGGACGACGGTCGCATCGCCGGTGACCGTGTGCTCGCCTTCCGCTTCGCGGATGCGACCGAGCCCGAGGATGCCGGTGGCCTCGAGTCGTGGCCGAAGAGCAAAGGGCTGTCGCTCATGGACTTCCCCTCGATCGCGCGCGTGCGCGCGGTCTTCGACGCGCAGACCGGTCTGCTGCGACTGAGTGAGGACGGGCGGGTCCTGGCGGAGGCGGGCCTCGATGAGGCGGGACGGCACGAACTCTCGGCGGCCGTCACCGCGTTCGTCGAACGGTCCGCGGACGCGCGGCTGCTGCAGCGCCCGGGCGTGCTGCCCCTGCACCTCGTGGGAGACGGTCGCACCGCGCGGTTCCAGGATCGCGCCCGCGGCTACGTGTCACTGCACGGCGCGGAGACCGTCGCAGACGTGGATGCGGCGACGCCCGCGCCCGTCGACAGTCGCCGCTTCCGCTCGAACATCGTCGTCTCGGGGATCGCGCCCTGGGCCGAGCTCGACTGGTCCGGTCACGTCCGCATCGGCGGGGTGCGGTTCGAGGTGCAGCGTCCCATCGGACGGTGCGCCGCGATCACCGCGAACCCCGACGACGGACGGCGGGATGCCCGTCTGCTGCGGACCTTGACGACCGAGTTCGGCCAGAGTGAAGCGACCCTGGGGGTCCTGCTGCTACCCGCGGACGGCGGCGGAGTCGTGCGTGTCGGCGACGAGGTCGTCGTCGAGGCGGGCTGACCGTTCGAACGAGACCGTGGCGGCCAGCGTGGCCACAGCAGCGGCGCGGTCATTCTCCCGCGCGGCGAGGTCCATCGTCTGGGTCTCGACCTCGGCTTGTCGCGCGCGCAGATCGGTGCTGATGTCCGCGAGTCGATCGGCGAGGAAGACCGCGAGGCCGTCGTGGAGCTGTTCGAGCGTCGTGCCGTGGATCTCGAGGCGACGGTCGGCCACCGTCAACGTGACCGATCCGTAACCGGCGCCCGCCAACAGTCGCGCGGTGTCGTCGCCCACGATCTCGTCGAGTTCGGCCTTCTCGGGGCGCCGGTCGAACACCGCCTCGACGGTGTACCGCTCGGGTGCGGCCTGCGTCATCAGTCCGGCGGGAAGGGACCCGACGAGGACCGACCTGAGGCCGAGGACGTCGGCGGTGCCGCGTCCCGATTGCGTGTGTGTGCTCATCTTCGGACGTTACGCCCCTCAGATGTGCACCTCACAGGTTGGACCGACCGGCCCGACCTCGTCGTCATGTCCAACGCCTTCACCCTCGGCCACACCGTAACCGGGCAGGACCTGTCCGCCGACGACCTCATCACCGGGGAGTGAGCCTCGCCGCGTGCTACACGCCCACGTCCTCGCCCCGCGCGTGCGACAGCGCCGTCGACGGCGCCTGGCGCGCGATGGAGGAAGCGTCGGAGTCGTTGGCGACGACCGCCGGCGACCACGCGCTGTCGTCGCTGCCGTTCACCTGCGCCGACGACGTCTGTCCGCCCTTCGCCGGAACGATCCCGACGAAGTACGACCAGACTCACCTCACCGTCGCCTACGCCGAGCACATCGCCCCGGCCCTGCAGCAGGCGCTCGACGCGATGGGGCTCCTCGAGTAAAGAATTCTTGACACGTTGCGGATCGTCGTGTCATCCTTCTGATGTCAAACATTCCTGACATCGGAGGTGCAGCATGGCTCGTGAGGAACGCGCCGCGTGGGTCGGACTCGTCGTCTCGCTCATCGCCATCGCGGTCTACGCCGCAGTCGTCGCGGGGCGGGCGGCATCCACCCCCCTCCCGGAGGTCGAATGGCTCGGACCCATGCTCTGGACGATCATCGGCGGCATCGTCGTCTCGATCGTCGTCACGATCATCTGGGGTGTCGTCGCTGAGGGCGGGTCCCTCCGCGGCGAGAACGCCGCCGACGAACGCGACCGTGCGATCACGCAGATGGGCGACCGCGTCGGTGTCGCGTTCCTCGTCATCGGCGGCGTCGTCGGCATCGCCCTCTGCGCGATCGACGCCGCCCCGTTCTGGATCGCGAACACGCTCTATGCGGGCTTCGCTCTCTCGTCGGTCGGCGGCGGCATCGCCCGCGTCGTCGCCTACCGCCGCGGGCTCGTCTGATGGTCAAGCCGACACGCGTCACGAACGCCATCCGCGAGCTGCGCACCGACCGCGGGCTCACCCAGGCCGACCTCGCCGGCGCCGTCGGCGTGACCCGCCAGACCCTCATCGCCATCGAACAGGGCAAGTACTCGCCCTCGCTCGAGATGGCCTTCCAGATCGTCCGCGTCCTCGACGTCCCCTTCGACGCGGCCTTCCAGTACCCGGAGGACTGACCCATGACCGACACCATGACCGTCTGGCGCCAGCGCCGCTACGGTTCCGCCGACGCCGTCCGCCCCGAGACCGTCCCGGTCCCCGCACCGCGCGCCGGCGAGGTCCTGCTTCAGACGGATGCCGTCGCCCTCAACTCCGGCGACATCCACCTCATGCGCGGTGAGCCGGGACTCGTCCGCGTCGCGCTCGGCCTCCGCGGACCGCGCATCCGAGGCCGCGGCATGGACGTCGCCGGCACCGTCCTCGCCGTCGGCGACGGCGTCACCGAGTTCGGCGTCGGCGACGCCGTCGTGGGGTCGGGGCGCGAGACCCTCGCCGACCGCGTCGTCGTCTCCGCGAAGCGACTCACCCTCCTGCCCGAAACGGTCGCGCCCGCGATCGCTGCGACCCTGCCCATCGCCGGCAACACCGCCGTGCAGACCCTCGACGCCTGCCGCGTCGGCTCCGGCGCGCGCGTCCTCATCGCGGGAGCGGGCGGCGGCGTCGGCACCTTCCTCGTGCAGCTCGCCGCCGACCGCGGCGCCGAGGTGTGGGCGACGTGCGGGGAGCGCGCGCGACCCGTGCTCGACCGGCTCGGAGCCGCCCGGACGTTCGACTACCGCGCGCTCGAACTCAGCGACCTGCCCCGCGGCAGGTTCGACGCCGTCGTCGACATCGCCGGCGATCCGCCCCTCGCGGTCCTCCGCGACCTGCTCGCCCCCGGCGGCACCGCTGCCCTGGTCGGTGGCGACGGGCATCCCTTCTTCGGACCCTTCGGACGCATCCTGCGCTCCGCCGTCACCCGCGGGCGGTTCCGCCCGATCACCGCCGTCACCCGCACCGAGACGACGGCGCAGCTGGTCGAGCTCGCGGCATCCGCGCGTCTCACCCCGCACCTCGAGCGCACCTTCCCGCTGTCGCAGGCCGGCGCCGCCCTCGCCTACGTCGAGGCGGGCCGCACCGTGGGCAAGGTCGTGGTCGTCCGCGACGGACTGCTCGACGTCTGACGCCGGGTTCGGGGACGAGGCCGTGCCTCAGATCCCGGCGTATCGCGCGATGTAGTCGTCGTCGGGGGTCGATGACCGGCGTCGGACCGTGAACGCTCGCCCGAAACCGGTGTCCCAGTCCATCCACGTCGTCGACAGTTCAGGGCCGGCGATCACCGACCCACCGAAGGACAGAACCGCCGACTCGGCCGCGGCCTCCCAGAGGTGCTCCTCGATCCCGGCGGTGTCGAAGGCGACGAGCCGCTCACGGTCGGCACCGTCGACTCTCACCACGGCGCGTGCACTGGTGAGAATGGGGTACCGCCGATCGCTTTCGTCGAAGAGTTCCGACATCTCATCTTCGTCCTGTGAGCGTCGGATCTCGGAAGAGAACGCCGTGATGATCTCGATCGATTCGCTCTTGTGCCGCAGTATGCCCTGACCCAGGTGGACGACGACGGCGGCCATGTCCAGATTGGCCGGTCGTGTCCACGACGCCGGGTCCGCAAGACAGGTCTCGAAGTTGTCGCGCCCTCGTCCGATCAAGGACCCCACGACGGCGAGTTCCTCTCCGTGAAGTGTCCGGTCCGACGCGATGATCGCTCGCGCAGCGGGCAGCGCCCGCGCCGCAAGCAGACCCAGAGTTTGCGTCCAACGCAGGACGAAGTCCTCGCCGCGCGCGGCCAGTTCACGTTCGAAACGGCGATGCTTCGTGACACCGTCGAAGCGACCGTCGAAAACTTCGAGACGAGGCCAGAACTCCTCATCCGGCAGCGGCTCCATATCCCTGACGTCGAGGGTCTCCGGACGGGCTCTCGGCGCCCACCTGTCTGCGTTGCCGGCGAACCATCCGTCGATGTCGTCCCGGGCTGCACGCGGGATCGGAGTGTCCCAGAGGAGGAGGGGGCCGGCGGCATCGCCGGCGAACGCGCACTGGTCGATGAGACGCTCGACCTGTGGTGGCGTCTTCGTGTCGAGGGAGGGCGAGGTCACCCGGATCCAGAAGTGCTCTGATCGCGTGCGCGCCGTGCGAGTGAACGTCCGGTACGCCATGCCCGAGATGGGACCACGGAGCGACTCGTCGGGCTCCGCAGTCTCGTCGAACACAAAATCCCGGAAGTCCGACAAATGCCACGGGTCAGGGTCGTACGCGTCTGCGGCCGCGGCGCGCGTGCGCGCGAGTCCTGGCAGGGATTCTTCGAGGTCAGCCATCGACGGAAACATCCCGCGGTGTTCGCGCAGTTCGATCTCGTCCACGTCGCCCATCGACAGGAGCGGCGTGAAATCGTTGCTCACGACCCCCGGTTCCCACGCGAAGGAGCGCAGATCACGCAGGTGGCGAACGAACTCGAGGGAGTCGGCGCTCGTCCTGCGGTCCGTCGCTACACCGACCTGCAGATCTCGCAAGGCCGTCAGGGTGCCGATCGGGGCGTAGTCCCGGAGCCCCGCGGCCCCCTCGATTCGCAACGTCTGGAGACGACCGAGCGCCATCAGCGGTCGAAGATCAGTGAGCGACGTCGCCCAGCCGATGGAGAGCGTCTCGAGCTGCCGCAACGCCCCGATCACGGACAGATCCATGTAGCGGCCCCGCTCGACGCGCAGGTCGACAACGTTCGTCTGGGCCGACAGAGCCCTGACCATGCGGTCGTTCGACCACCCCGCGAGGTGCAGCTGCACGATGGGGCGTGGCGTCCGGAGGAAGGTTATCCATTCCTCGAGCACAGCGAGCTGCTCCGTGCGCGTGCCGGTGCTCGACCACATGATGATCGACACGCGATCCTGTCCTGCATATTCATGGGGGCGCTCGAGACACGGGACGTCATCGTCGAGAGTCCAATCGTGCACATCGCGAGCCTAGGGTGCGCCGCGCGCACAATGCAGCAGGATGGCGGGATGCCTCTCCTCCCCGCACCCCGCCTGATCGACCCCGCCGCCGTCCCCGCCCTGCGGTGGGGCGTGATCGGCACCGGCATCGCCGACCGGTTCGTGCACGCCCTCCACGCCCACACGGGGCAGCGCGCGGTGGCCGTCACCGCGCGGGATGCCGACAAGACCCGCGCGTTCGCCGACGCCCACGGCATCGGCCGCGTGCACCGGTCGGTCGCGGACCTGGTCGGCGACCCCGAGGTCGACGTGGTCTACGTTGCCACCCCGCATCCGCTCCATCGTGAGCAGGCGCTGGCGGCCATCGCGGCCCGCAAGCACGTCCTCATCGAGAAGCCGATCGCCCTCTCGGCCGTCGACGCGACCGAGATCCTGGCCGCGGGGCGTGCCGCCGGCGTCCTCGTCGCCGAGGCGATGTGGACGCGCTACCTGCCGCAGGCTGACGTCATCCGGCAGGTGCTCGCCGCCGGCACCCTCGGCGAGATCGACCTCGTCCGCGCCGACTTCGGCTCGCTCGTCCCGTTCGACCCCACCAGCCGCATGTTCGATCCCGCCCTCGGCGGCGGCGCCATGCTCGACCTCGGCGTCTACATCGTCGCGTTCGCGTCGTCCGTCATCGGGCCGCCGAGCACGATCCGCTCGGTCGGCACCCTCGCTCCCACCGGTGTCGACGACAGCGCGACGATCGCCCTGAAAACGGATGCCGGGGCGCAGGCCGCGCTCACGACCACCTTCGGTGCGGTCACCCCCGTCGAGGCGACGGTGTTCGGCTCACGGGGGCGGCTCGACGTCCTCGCGCCGTTCTACGGCCCCACCGGTCTGCGGCTGCAGCTGCACGGTGCCGACGAGGAGGTGTGGCACGACGACGCGCTCCCCACCGTCCACGACGGCCTCGGCTACCAGGCCACGGCCTTCGCCTCGTTCGTCGGTGAAGGGCTCGTCGAATCGCCGCTGCACCCTCACGACGAGGTCGTCTCGGTGCTCGCGACGATCGACGAGGTGCGCCGACAGATCGCCGCCGATTGACCGGGCGGGGTTAGCCTTGGTCACCATGACCATTCAGCACACCGTCGTGTTCGCGCTGCACCACGCCGAGGGCTCCTCGGAGGAGAAGACGTTCCTGACGGACGCCCAACGGTCGCTGTCGGCGATCCCCGGCGTGCAGCAGTTCCGCATCAACCGTCAGGTCGGCGACAAGAGCGACCTGCGCTGGCAGTTCACGATGCTCTTCGACGACCAGGCCGCCTACGACGCGTACAACGAGCACCCCGACCACGTCGCGTTCGTCGAGAGCCGCTGGCAGCACGAGGTGCGCGACTTCCAGGAATACGACTTCGTCGCGGGCGACTGACCCGGCCGCAGGCGTGTCAGCGCTCCGCGCGCACCTCGGCGAGCGAGGGGTAGTCGGTGTAGCCGACGGCCCCACCCGTGTAGAAGAACTCCGGCCGCGGCTCGTTGAGCTCGGCGCGCTGCTCCCACCGCAGGGCGAGGTCGGGGTTCGCGATCGCAGGTCGGCCCACCGCCACGGCGTCGGCCCAGCCCTCGAGCACGAGCTCCTCGGCCTCCTCACGCGTCGTGACCGTACCGAAGCCGGAGTTCACGATCGACGGTGCGGCCGCCTCGTGCCGGATCCGCTGGACGATCGTGCTCTTCGGGTCGGCGTGCAGCAGGTCGACGAACGCGAGCCCGAGCGGAGCCAGGCCCTGCGCGAGCGCGGTGTACGTCGCGAGCGCGTCGGCGTCGTCGGTCTCGAGGACCCCGGGGATCTGGTGCTGCGGGGAGAGACGGATGCCGGTGCGCCCCGCACCGACCGCGTCGGCGACCGCGCGGGTCACCTCGACGGCGAAACGTGCGCGGTTTTCCGGGGACCCGCCGTAGGCGTCGTCGCGGACGTTCGACTCGGGGGAGAGGAACTGATGCACGAGGTAGCTGTTCGCGCCGTGGACCTCGACGCCGTCGAGCCCCGCGGCGATCGCGTTGCGCGCCGCCTGGACGAACTGCTCGACGACCTCGGCGACCTCCGCCGTGCTCAACTCCTGGGGGACCGGCAGCGCGACCTTGCCGTCCCGCGTGCGTCCCTCGCCGGGTGAGGCGATCGCGCTCGGGGCGACGACACGGTCGACGCCCGAGATCTCGGGATGCGACACACGGCCGCCGTGCATGAGCTGCATCACGATCGTGCCGCCCTCGGCGTGCACGGCCTCGGTGACGCGGCGCCAGCCTTCGACCTGCTCGGGCGTCTCGATGCCGGGCTGGCCGAGGTACGACATCCCCTCGCGCACCGGCCATGTGCCCTCCGTCACGATGAGTCCCATGCCCGCGCGCTGGCGGTAGTACTCGACCATGTCGTCGGTAGGCACGCCGTCGTCGCCCGCACGCGTGCGGGTCAGCGGCGCCATGACGACGCGGTTGGACAGATCCAGATCACCGAAGACAGCGGATTCGTACAGGCTCATGCTGAGGGGGAACGACACGGGACGGCCGTCGTATTCCGGGCGCCCCGATACGATCGCCGACATGCCCACCTCAGCCCACCCCGCCCGTGTCCACCTCCTCGGGGGCGGGCGGGACGACGCGCTCCTCGTCCCCCTGTTCGCGGACGCGCTCGCCGGAGCGACACGGGTGCGCGCGCTGCTCGTGATCGAAGCGGACGACGACGAATCGGTGCCGCGGTGGCGTCGGCTCATGGACCTCGCGGGCTCGGCCGGTGCCGACGTGGTGAGCCTCGCCGAGGGTGACCGGTTCGCCCCCGAGGTCCTGGACGACGTCGACGCGCTCGTCGTGGGCGGCGGCCTCACCCCGACCTACGCGCACGCGTTCGCCGACATCGCACCCCTCGTGCGGGAGCGCGTGGCGGGCGGGATGCCGTACGTCGGCTTCTCGGCCGGCGCGGCGATCGCGGCATCCGAGGCCCTCGTCGGCGGGTGGCTGCTCGACGGGGTGCCCGTCGCGAGTGAGGATGCCGGCGAGGAGGAGGACGAGCTCCTCGTCGTCCCCGGACTGGGTCTCGTGCCCTTCGCGATCGACGTCCACGCCGCGCAGTGGGGGACGGTCACCCGGCTGACCGCCGCCGTGGCCGCGGGACTCGTCCCGGTCGGCTACGCAGTCGACGAGCACACGGCGCTCGTCACCGACCCGGATGGCGATCCGACCGTCGCCGGGGTCGGCGTCGCTTGGCACGTCGCACCCGACGGGCGGTCGGCCGTCGTGACACGGCGGACCGCCCGCGGGTGAGACCGGCTCACTCCGCCGGAGCGGCGTCCTCTGCGACC
The DNA here is from genome assembly GCF_049545525.1 of Microbacterium sp. NPDC064942. Lineage (NCBI taxonomy): Bacteria > Bacillati > Actinomycetota > Actinomycetes > Micrococcales > Microbacteriaceae > Microbacterium > Microbacterium sp. NPDC064942. The sequence continues at coordinate 427,537 of NZ_JBMWDR010000001.1, forward strand.
GGCGCGTCGACGAGGTCGTCGTGCGCCTGCTCGAACTGCGAGCGGTACAGCCGGTAGTAGGCGCCCTGCGCCGCGATGAGCTCCTCGTGCGTGCCCTTCTCGACGATGTCGCCGTGCTCCATCACCAGGATGAGGTCGGCGTCGCGGATCGTCGAGAGCCGGTGCGCGATGACGAACGACGTGCGTCCTTCGCGGAGCGCCGCCATGGCGTGCTGCAGCAGCAGCTCGGTCCGTGTGTCGACCGACGAGGTCGCCTCGTCGAGGATCAGCACGGCCGGCTGCGCCACGAATGCCCGGGCGATCGTGATCAGCTGCTTCTCGCCGGCGGAGACGTTGGAGGCGTCCTCGTCGAGCATCGTGTCGTAGCCGTCGGGGAGCGAGCGCACGAAACGGTCGACGCGCGTCGCGACGGCGGCATCCACGATCTCGTCGTCCGTCGCCGACTCGCGCCCGTACCGGATGTTCTCGCGGATCGACCCGGCGAACAGCCACGGATCCTGCAGCACCATGCCGGTGCGGGAGCGCACGTCGTCACGGGAGAGCTGGGCGATGTCCTGACCGTCGAGCAGGATGCGTCCGCCGTCGAGCTCGTAGAACCGCATCAGCAGGTTGACGAGCGTCGTCTTGCCCGCACCCGTCGGGCCCACGATCGCCACCGTCTGCCCGGGCTCGACCCGGAACGACAGGTCGGTGATCAGCGGGTGCTCGGGCGTGTACGAGAACTTCACGTTCTCGAACTCGATGACACCGCGCCCGTCGCCCCGGGCGGGGGCGTCGGCGGCATCCGGTTCCTGCTCCTCGGCGTCGAGCAGTTCGAACACCCGCTCGGCCGAGGCGGTGCCCGACTGCACGACCGCCGCCATGCCGCCGAGCTCGGACAGCGGCTGGGTGAACTGCTGCGAGTACTGGATGAACGCCTGCACGTCGCCGAGGCGCAGCTGTCCGCTCGCGACCTGCAGACCGCCGAGCACGGCGATGCCGACGTAGGTCAAGCTGCCGATGAACGTCATGCCGGGCATGATCATGCCCGACAGGAACTGCGCCTTGAACGCCGCCTGGAAGAGCTCTTCGTTCTCCTCCTGGAACTTCGCCTGCGCGTCGGCCTCGCGACCGAAGACCCGCACGAGCGAGTGCCCCGAGAACGACTCCTCGACGCGGGCGTTGAGGCGACCGACCTTGCGCCACTGCACCCCGAACGCCTTCTGCGACTTCGGCCCGATGATGCCGAAGATGATCGCCATGAGCGGCAGGGCGACGAGCGCGACGATGGCGAGCTGCCACGAGATCGAGAACATCATGACGAGCACACCCACGACCGTGAGGATCGCGGTCAGCGCACCCGAGAGCGACTGCTGCATCGTCTGGGTGATGTTGTCGATGTCGTTGGTGACGCGCGAGATCAGCTCACCGCGCTGCACGCGGTCGAAGTGCGACAGCGGCAGGCGGTTGAGCTTGGCCTCGACCTGCTCGCGCAGGCGCCACATCGTGCGGACCATGATCACGTTGATGACGTAGCCCTGCATCCAGGTGAGGACCGCGGAGACGACGTAGATCACGAGCACCCAGGTGATGACGACCTTCAGTGCGTCGAAGTCGACCCCGGCACCGGGGGCGTAGTTCTGCATGGCGCCCACGATGTTCGCGAAATCGTCCTGACCCTGCGAGCGCAGCGCCGCGACGGCCTCGTCCTGCGAGAGCCCCGCCAGCGCCGGATTCTGCCCGAGGAAGTTCGAGAGGAACCCCTCGAAGACGATGTTGGTCGCCTCGCCCAGCACCTTCGGCGCGATCACGGCGAGCACGACGCCGACGGCGCCGGCGAGCGTGACGAGACCGAACCACCACTTGTAGGGCGAGAGCAGCCCGATCATGCGGAAGAAGTTCGGGCCGAACTGCGACGCCTTGCCGGGGGCGACGGAGTCCCAGTCGCCGCTGTTCAGGCGGGCCTGTTCGGCGAGCTCCGCCTCGAGGCGCTCCTCCTCGGTCATCTCCTTCTCGGGCGCGCTCATGCGTCCACCCCCAGCTGCGATTCGACGATCTCGCGGTAGGTGTCGTTCGTGGCCAGCAGCTCGTCGTGCGTGCCGACCCCCACCATCCGGCCGCCGTCGAGCACGACGATGCGGTCGGCATCCGTGATCGTCGAGACGCGTTGCGCGACGACGATCTTGGTCACCTGCGGCAGTTCTCGCCAGAGGGCCTGGCGCAGTTTCGCGTCGGTCGACAGGTCGAGCGCCGAGAACGAGTCGTCGAAGACGAGGATGTCGGGCTGGTGCACGATCGCGCGGGCGATCGACAGGCGCTGCCGCTGCCCGCCGGACACGTTCGTGCCGCCCTGCGCGATGCGGGCGCCCAGGCGGTCGTCCATCTCCTCGACGAAGTCGCGACCCTGCGCGATCTCGAGCGCGTGCCACAGTTCGTCGTCGGTGGCGTCCTCACGGCCGAACCGCAGGTTCGAGGCGACGGTGCCGGTGAACAGGAACGCCTTCTGCGGGACGAGGCCGATGCCCTGCCACAGCCGGTCGAGGTCCGCCTCGCGCACGTCGACGCCCGCGACCCGGACGGATCCGCTCGTCACGTCGAACAGCCGCGGGATGAGCGACACGAGCGTCGTCTTGCCGGCGCCGGTGGATCCGACGATCGCGACCGTCTCGCCGCGCGCGGCCGAGAAGCTCACCCCCGAGAGCACGGGCTCGTCGGCTCCGGGGTAGGTGAAGGTGACGTCGTCGAACTCGACGGTGCCGGGCGTCGGGAAGACCGACACGGGCTGGGCGGGCTTCACCAGTCCGCCCTCGACCGCGAGGACCTCGCCGATGCGGTCGGCCGACACCGCGGCGCGCGGGATCATGATCGTGATGAACGTCGCCATCAGCACACCCATCAGGATCTGACCGATGTACTGCATGAAAGCGAACAGTGTGCCGATCTGCACCGACCCCTCGTTCACCTCGATGCCGCCGAACCAGATGACCCCGACGACGGTGACGTTCAGGATGAGCATCGCGAGCGGGAACATCAGCACGAACAGCGACCCGACCTTGCGGCCGACGATCATGATGTCGATGTTCGCGCCCCGGAAGCGCTCCTCCTCGATACGCTCGCGCACGAACGCGCGGACGACGCGGACGCCGGTGAGCTGCTCGCGCATGATGCGGTTCACCGCGTCGAGCTTCTTCTGGTAGCTGCGGAACAGCGGCACCATACGACTGATGATGAGGATGCCGACGACCAGCAGCGTCGGCACCGACACGCCGATCAGCCAGCTGAGTCCGACGTCCTGCTGCAGCGCCATGATGATGCCGCCGATGGCCAGCAGCGGCGCGGTGACGAGCATCGTCGCGCCCATCATCGCCAGCATCTGCACCTGCTGGACGTCGTTGGTGTTGCGGGTGATGAGCGAACCGGCGCCGAACTGCGTGACCTCGCGCTCGGAGAACCCGCTGACGCGCTGGAAGACGTCGCGGCGGATGTCGCGCCCGACGGCCATCGCGGCGCGGGCGGCGAAGAACGTGGCGATGATCGAGGCGACGATCTGCCCGAGGGCGATCGTCAGCATGAGGACACCGTGCGACCAGATGTAGCCGATGTCGCCGCGGGTGACGCCGTTGTCGATGATGTCGGCGTTGAGACGGGGGAGGTAGAGCGCGGCCATGGCGGAGGCGAACTGGAAGACCAGCACCCCGACCACCAGCCAGCGGTAGGTGCGCAGGTAGCGCACCAGGAGGGTTCCGAGCATGAGTCTCAGAGTGCCACCACCCGCCGACCTGCGCGTCCCCCCTGCGGGGGGATGTCCGCTGACGGCGTAGCGCCGTCAGGCCACCGCGGCGAGCAGTTCCTTCACGTGCGCGACGATCTCGCGCGGACGGAAGGGTTTAGCGACGACCTCGTCGACCCCGGCGCGGAGCGCCTCCTCGCGGTCCGAACTGTGGACGCGCGCGGTGAGCATGATGATGTGGGGCTGCGGGATGCCGGCGGCCCGGATCTCACGCGCTGCCTGGATGCCGTCGGTGCCGGGCATCATCCAGTCCATCAGCACGACGCGCGGATGGTCGGCGACGACCCGTTCGACCGCCTCCCGGCCGTTGCCGGCGCGGCCGGCCACGATTCCGGCGCGGTCGAGGCTGGAGACGAGGAGCATGGCGATGTCGTCGTCGTCGTCAACCACGAGCACGGAAATCTCCACCCCCGTACTCTGACACGATCCCGGGGTGTGGACGAACCCGGGCCGCGGGCGGGGGAATGCCGGCGTTCGACCGTGCCCCCGGCCGAGGAGTTCGCGCTGTCGGCATGAGAGGGACGGATGCCGGTGCCCGCGTCGCTAGGATGACGCCGTGACAGCCTCCGGAGACGAGCCCCGGGGCATCCGTTCCCCGCGGAATGCCCGGTGGCTGCACGAGGTCACCGACCGGGTCCCCACTGCGTGGCTCCCCGGCATCGTCACGGCCGTGTTCCTCGGCGCCGCGGCCGCGTTCGGCGGGCTCGACGCCGTCGCCGCACCCCCCATCGCCGCCCTGCAGGCGGGCGACGAGCACCGCAACGACATGCTCGCGTTCACGGTGGAGCGGGCGGTGCTCATCGACTCGTTCCCCGAGGCGGGCGCGTCTGCGAACGCCGAGGAGGGTGAGCGGGTCCTCGCCGTCGTCGTGACCGCCGAGAACACGTGGGATCGCGCGGTGCCGGCGGAGAACGACGCGTCCCTGACCGGGATGCTCCGCGCGCCCTCGCTCGCGGACCCGGTACCCGTAGCGGCGGCCCGGTTCGATGACGGGACGAAGGAGCCATGGCTGCAGCCGGGCCTGCCGGCCGAGCTCGTCGTGACCTGGATCATCGGCGCAGATGAACTGGCTGCGGGCGATGAGCTCGAGCTCGAACTCCGAGACTTCACCCTCCAAGAGGGCCAGATCGTCTTCTCAGGCGAGGTGTGGATCGACCCGGTGGTGGGTGCGCGGGTGTCGGTGCCGGTGACCGACGTCGGATCCGGCGCCGACGCCCAGCCCGAGGAGGAGGGACAGTGAGGCGCTGGGCGGTGTGGACGATCGGCATCACACTGCTGGTCATCGCGTGGGGTGTCGCGAAGGTGACCCCCGGTACGGAACTCACCGAAGCCTCTTTCGTGACGGAGGCGCGAGTCCTGGGAACCGTGGACCGTCGCCGTCGTGATCGCCGCCTTCGTCGGCCGGTGGGCGTGGGGGCGATGGAACCCACTCGAGCTCGTGCACGACGCGCTGCGCCGCCTCGGCGGCGGGACGGCCGCCGACCTCGCCGCGGAGCTCGGCCTCTCGCGGGTGAGCTGCAGGCGCTACCTCGAGCACCTCGCCGACGAGGGCGCCGCCCGCCGCACGATGGACTACGCGACCGCCGGGCGGCCGAGCACGCGATACGTCGTGTGAGCGGTGGATAGCCTGACGGGATGACGACCACCTTCACCGAGGTCACGCGTGTCGCGTGCGTGCCGGAGGTGCTGTTCGACCTCTCGCTGTCGATCGACGCGCACCTCGACTCCATGCGGCGGTCGCGCGAGCGCGCCGTCGCCGGGGTGACGAGCGGGACGATCAGGCTGGGGGAGAGCGTCACCTGGCGCGCCCGCCACTTCGGCGTGATGTGGACGATGACCTCGCAGATCACCGCGCTCGAGCGCCCGCGTCGGTTCGTCGACGAGCAGGTGCGCGGACCGTTCCGGGTCTTCCGTCACGAGCACCGGTTCGAGCGGGACGGGGACGTCACGGTCATGACCGACACCGTCACCCTGCGCTCGCCGCTGCTCGGGGTGCTCGTCGAACCGCTCCTGCTGCGCCCGTACATGCAGCGGCTGATCCGTACGCGGAACGCGGTGCTGGTCCGGAAAGCCACCGCGACCTCGGCTGGCCGGGGGGGGGCCTGACGCGGCGACTCTGCCCGTCCACCGGGGATTTCGGCGTCGCGCGCGATAGCGTGGGAGCGCGTCCGTCGCGCACCGAGAGGAATCCATGAGCACTGGCAGTGAACCGACACACGCCTCCGCGCACGTCACCGGTGGGTCGGCACGGTTCACGACGGTCGACGGCGCCGAACAGACCCTCGACGCTCCTGACGCCGACGGCGTGCGCCGCCTCATCGTCGACCGGGTGAGAGCGGATGCCGCGGCCGCCGGCACGGCGATCGAACTGCGCACGAGCGGCGACCGCGGTGAGCATCGCCTGATCGTGGGACCTTCGGGCGAGATCGACGTCGAGGTGGATGACCGCACCGTCACCCGTGCGGAGCTGCGCCAGCAGGCGTGGTGGACCACGGACCCCGAGCCGGTGCACGAGGCCGAGGCTGACGAGGACGACGCTCCCGCCGCGGAGGCTGAGCCCGAGGTGGATGGCGCGGAGCCCGCGCTCGTCGCCGAGGTGCCGGCGTTCTTCCCGCCGTCGTCGAACCCTCTCCCGGAGTCCGCCGAGCGGCCCCCCGTCTTCGACAGCGGGGACGACGACGACCTCGACGAGGACGACGCGGCGGCGCCGGCCGAATGGGCACCCGCCCGCGTGACCGAGATCCCCGCAGCCGTTCCGGCGACGGGAACCGACCCCGTCGACGTCGCGCGCGCGGACGAGCCGCAGCCCGCAGCCGAGCCGGAGCCCACGGACGACCCGGAGCCCGCAGCCGACCCGGACAGCACAGCGACCGCCACGCCCGAGGCGCCGGCCCCCACCGACGGCGCACCCGCGCCCGAGACCGCGTTCGAGGCATCCGCCTCCAACGGGTCCCGTCCCTCGTTCATCGAGCCTCCCGGAGTTCACCCCGCCACCGTCTCGGGCTGGCGCTCGTTCTTCGTGCGGATCGGCATCCCGATCAAGCCGTCGAAGGCGGAACTCGCGCGCGCCGAGCGCGAGAAGGCCGTCTCGCGCCAGTGGGCCGGATGCCGCGCCATCGCCGTCGCCAACGGCAAGGGCGGCGTCGGCAAGACCATGACGACCGCGGTGCTGTCGGCGGTGTTCGCACGCCACGGCGGCGGCAACGTCCTCGCGTGGGACAACAACGACACCCGCGGCACCCTGGGGTGGCGCACCGAGCAGGGCGACTACGACACGACGATCCGCGACCTGCTCCCCGAAGCATCGCGGCTGCTCGAGGCGACCGCATCCGTCTCCGACATCGCACGATTCGTTCATCACCAGTCCGTCGACCGCTACGACGTGCTGCGCTCGAACCCCGAACTGCTCGCGGCCGACCAGCGCATCACGACCGCCGACTTCGACCTGCTCGCGCAGGTCGCGGCGCGCTACTACCGCATGGTCATCTTCGACTCGGGCAACGATGAGTCGGCCGACCGCTGGCTGCGCATGATCGATTCGGCGCATCAGCTCGTCGTCCCGACCCTCGCCGCCCCCGAGTCGGCCGAATCCGCCGCCCTCCTCCTCGACGCGCTGCGCAAGCGCGACGAGCACTCGCGCCGCCTCGCCGACGGCGCCGTGGTCATCGTCGGGCAGTCCGAGCGTGCCGGCATCGGCGCCGCGCAGCGCATCGCCGCCGGCTTCGAGGGTCACGTCCGCGCGGTCGAGATCATCCCGTTCGACGACGCGCTCAAGGCCGGCCGCATCCGTTACGACGCCCTGCAGTCGCGCACGAAGGACGCCTGGATGCGCGCCGCCGCCGCCGTCGCGAGCGGCCTGTAAATCAGCGGACGGGCCCGCGGAAACCTTCGGTGGGACGCTCGTCCCACGTCGTGAACGGATCGTCGCCCACCTCGGCCATGAGGGCGGGACGCGCCGCAGCCGCTGCCTCCGCGGACTCCCACAGTACGATCCCGACGAGGCGACCGCCCTCGTCGTCGACCACACCCGCCCACTCGAGCGCGGGCTGCTCGCGGGCGACCCGGCTGTAGCGGCGCATCGACTCGATCACCGCGTCACGATGTCGCGGCTGGGGTGAATGGCCAGAGACCACAGCGAACGTCATGGCCGGTAGTCAATCACCCGTCGGCGGGCCGGACCACCCGTGTCGGCCGCCGCTGCAGGTCGCCGCCGCAGTTCGGACAGGCGTGTCCAGGGAAGCCATTGCGGCACGCGGCGCACCATGTGCACTCGTACGAGCAGACGTACGCTTCACCGTCCGGGGGCAGATCGCGCGCACAAGACTCGCAGTTCGGGCGCATCTCCAGCATCCTCCGACGATAGGACGGGCGATGAGGTCGCCGCGGGCCGACGCCTGCCGTGCCGCGTCGGAATCCTGCCGAATCCGCGCCGGCGACATGGGGGAGGATGGGCAGATGACCGGTGAGACGGACGCCACGCGGCTGATCGAGGTCGCCACGCGGCTGATCGAGGTCGCCACGCGGCTGAGCGTGGCTCCCGCCGGTGATTTCGTCGCGTTGCGCACCGCAGCCGCGGCGGAGGCATCCGACAAGGATCTCGCGGCCGCGATCAAGAAGCTCCGCAAACCGGTCCTCGCCGCCTGGGTCGTCAACCTGCTCGCCTCAGATGACGCCGACGCGCTCACCTCGGCCGCCGACCTCGCCGACGAGTTCCGCGAAGCAGTGGATGCCGGCGATGCTCGCGCTCTCGCCGATCTCACCCGGCGCCGTCGCAGCATCCTCCGTGACCTCGTCGATCGCGCCGTGCGGCGTGCGGGCGAGCGCGGTGTCGAGGTAGGCGGCACCATCCGCACCGCAGTCGAGCAGACCCTCGACGCCGCGCTGCGGGATCCGGATGCCGCGGCTGCCGTCGCGAGCGCCCGGTTGCTACGCCCCATCGAGGCGACCGGAATGGACGCGCCCGACCTCTCCGACGCGGTCTCGGGACCCTTCGACGTCGCCTCAGCCCGGCCCGAGCCGACCGACGACCTCGCCGAGCGTCGCGCGGCCCGCGAGGCCGCGCGAGCAGCGGCCGAGGCGCGACGTCACGCCGAGAGTCTCGAGCGCGACCTCGATCGCATCGAGGACCGCTGGCAGGCGGCGCAGGAGAGGGCGTCGTCGCTCGAGGACCGCCTGGCGGAACTCGACCGTGAGCGCGCCCGTCTCGAGGACGAGGCCGAGCGGGCACGCGCCGAGGTCGAGGACCTCGCCGAGCAGCGCCGCCGAGCCCGTACCGCCGCGACGAAGGCACGGTCCGCGGCCGACCGTGCGGCCGACTGATCAGCCGCGCGCGCGGTGCTGGTCGAGTGCGGTCGTGGCGGTCGACCAGACGAGGGTCTGCGCGACCTCCTCAGCCCGGTCGTACCGCGGCCCCGTGAGGACCACGTATACGGCGCCGACGACGTCGATGTAGCCGGCGACCTCGCCGGCGATCCGGACCTCGTAGCGGTCCTCCGCGATCTGGTCCCACTGGATGCGCGACGCTCGGGGTGCGGCATCCGCCGGTCGACGCGTCGGCAGTGCGCGCAGCGTCTCCGAATCCACGAACATGTTCTGCACCTCGTCCCGCTCACCCCGTCGACACGTATGCCAGGTGATCACCATCGCCCCGCGCACCCGCGCGGCGGAGGGGATTGACGCGGCCCGGGGCGCGCGCTACCCGACGGCGGGCGAGCGGTCCGCGGCCTCGCGGACGGCCGTCGTGACCGTCTCGAGGAGCGGGGACGAGAGGTTCCAGCGCTGCCAGAACAGGGGGACCTCGACCGTGTCGTCGGCCAGAATGACGAGCGAGCCGTCGGCGACACCCGCCTCGAATTGGCCGGGCAGCAGCATCCCCCACCCCAGGCCGATCGTGATCGCCTGCGCGAACTCGGCCGACGCGCTGATGATGTGGCGGGGGGCGTCCCGCCGGGCGCCGTGTCGGCGTGCGAACGCGCTCTGCAGCGTGTCGTGACGGTCGAAGTCGACGCGCGGTGCGGCTTCGAGCGCGGCCCGCCCGAGCCCCTGCGGGAACCACCGATCTGCGAAGCCCCGCGTTGCGACGGCGGTGTACCGCATCCGCCCCAGAGGTGAGGAGACGCATCCGGCCACCGCGTCGCGCTGCGAGGTGACGGCCGCCATGACCGTGCCCGCCGCGAGCAGCTGCGCCGTGCGTTCCTGGTCCTCGCGGTGCAGCTCGAACGTGACCGGGTGCGCGGCGGTGACGGCGGTGAGTGCCGGGAGGAACCAGGTGATGAGCGAGTCGGCGTTGACGGCGAGCGGCACCACCGCGGAGCCCGCCTCGTCGCCCAGGGCGGCGCGGGCGTCGTGCTCGAGCAGGTCGAGCTGACGCGCGAGACGCACGAGCGGCTCGCCCGCCTCCGTCGCGGTCACCGGCTTGGTGCGCCGCAACACCACCCGGCCGACGCGCTGCTCGATGACGCGGATGCGCTGGCTGACCGCGCTCGGGGTGATCCCGAGCCGTGCGGCCGCGCGATCCAGCGTGCCGGCGTCGACGGCGGCGGCCAGCGTGCGCAGGTGCTCGAACGGGATGTCCACGCCACCAGCGTAGTGAAGCGATGCTTCAGATGATGCAGAATCCTTCGCTGTACTGCAGAAGACGAGCTGCCTACCGTGGGACCTGTGACTCCCGAACTCGCCGCCTTCCTCTCGGGCCTCGGACTCTGCCTCGGTCTCATCGTCTCGATCGGCGCGCAGAACGCGATCGTGCTGCGCCAGGGTCTGCGGCGCGAACACGTGGGGATCGTCGTGCTCGTCTGCGTCGTCAGCGACGCGATCCTGCAGACCCTCGGCGTCGCCGGCGTCGCGACCCTCGTCACCGCCCACCCGTGGCTCGAGACGATCGCGCGGTGGGCCGGTGCGGCGTTCATCGTCGGGTTCGCCGTTGTGAGCGCGCGGCGCGCCTGGCGCGGCGGCGGCAGCCTCGAGGCCGCCGAGCCGGAGGGGACGACGGATGCCGCGGCCCCCGGCACCGTCCTCGTACGGCCGCGCGCGGCGACGAGGACCGCGACGCTCCTGACCATCCTCGCCGTCACCTGGTTGAACCCCCACGCGATCGTCGAGACGACCGTCGTGCTGGGGTCGGTGGCGGCGACGCACGGTGACGCGCGGTGGTTCTTCCTCGCCGGCGGCGTCGCCGGCAGCACCCTCTGGTTCGTGCTCTTCGGCTACGGCGCGCGCTACCTCGCGCCGCTCCTGCGCACGGCACGCGCGTGGCGCATCCTCGACGCCGGCATCGCCGTCATCATGCTCGTCATCGCCGTCAGCCTCGTCCTCGGCTGATCGGGCGGGGATGCCGCGGCGCGGCGACCGTCAGTGCGCGGCGTCGTACGCGTCGAGCACCTGAGCCGGCACGCGACCGCGCTCCGAGACCTGGTAGCCGTTCTTCGCGGCCCACTCGCGGATCGGTGCGTAATCGCGCTGCCCGGCTCGCTTCTGCTTGCGGCCGCCGCCGATCGACGAGGTGACCGCGCGTGAGGTCGTCCCGCGCGACGAGACACGACGCGCGGCGTCGATGTACGGCGCCAGGACGTCGCGCAGGGCGTTCGCGTTGTCGTGGGTGAGGTCGATCTCGTAGGCGGTGCCGTCGAGGGAGAAGAGCACGGTCTCTCCGTCGCCGACCTCGAGGACGGTGCCGTCCAGGTCGTCGACGAGCTGATGCACGATTTTGCGGGCCATGCGCTCACCCTAGTGGCGCGCGTGCTCGCTACGGCAGAAGTCCGACCCGGCGCGCCTTGGCGACGGCGGCGTGGCGGGTCGAGGCATCCAGTTTCGCCATCGCCGCCTGCAGGTACGACTTGACCGTCCCCTCGCGCAGCGACAGCGACGCGGCGATCTCGGCATTGGTGGCGCCGAGCGCGCAGCAGGCGAGCACATCGAGCTCGCGCGGCGAGAGGGCGACGTCGAGCGATGCCTCGGCCGCCGCCGGTCGCGACATCCCCGCGAGGCGCTTTTCGACGGCCGCGATCCGCTCCCGCAGGTCGGGGTCGGTGACGGATGCCGCGATGCTCCGCAGCTCGGCGTAGCTCTCGCGCAGATCCTCCTGCGCGGAGGCGGGCAGGGCGGGTTCGGCGGGCGTCAGCGCGGCGACGCGACGGTCGACCTCCTCGCGGACGCGCAGCTCGGTCGCGAGCATGTCGGCGGCGCGGAAGGCGGGCCGGCTGACGAGGTCACCGACGGGGCCGGGTGTCCAGGACCCGCAGTAGACGATGCCCCGCGGGCGGCCGGTGACGACGACGGGCACGGCCAGCAGGGTCGAGATGCCTTCACCGAGGATGGCGCGGTCGTAGTCGTGCGTGATCGTGCGCGCGGTGCGGTAGTCCAGGGCGAGGCGGGGTCGCTTCTCGATCATCGCGGCACCGCCCAGACCGCGACCGGCTTCGACGACGAGTCCCTCGATGCTGCGGGTGTGGGTGCCGGAGATCGCGGTGACGTGGACGGCGCCGCCGCGTTCGAGACCGCCGAAGACGACGGGGAAGCGCGTCTGACGGGCCAGATCGGACACGGCTCGGGAGACGAGCCGCGTGTCCGCGTCGCTCTCGACCGACGATCCCACGCGTACCTACTTCCGGGGGTGACGGCACCTCTGCCGCCTTCGTACGGTCGAACCTACCACGCGGCCGATTCTCAGGAACGGCCCGTGCGAGCACCGTCGCTCACCCCATGAGGCAAGGAGGCCACATGTCGTCCCAGTCACCCCACGGAGGCGTGGAAGGGAGTGCCATCGACTACGTCGCGGTCGAACGATCGCCCCGGTTCGTCGAGCTGAAGAAGAAGCACCGCAGCGTCGTCTTCCCGCTGGCCGTGCTCTTCCTCATCTGGTACTTCGTCTACGTCCTGCTCTCGTCCTTTGCTCCGGACTTCATGGCGCAGGAGGTGTTCGGTCACATCACGATCGGCCTGCTCCTGGGCCTCGGACAGTTCGTCACCACATTCGCCATCACGATGGGCTACGTCGCCTTCGCGAACCGCCGGCTCGACCCGATCTCCTCCGAGATCCGCGCCGACCTCGAGAGGCAGGAAGCCCGATGAGCCCGATCCTCCTCACCGCGGCACCCACCGGAGCGGCCGAGAACAACCCCGTCCTCAACATCTCGATCTTCGGTGCGTTCGTCGCGGTGACGCTGTTCATCGTCATCCGCGCCAGTCGCAACAACAAGACGGCCGCCGACTACTACGCTGCCGGCCGCTCCTTCACGGGTCCGCAGAACGGGTTCGCCATCGCCGGCGACTACCTGTCGGCGGCATCCTTCCTCGGCATCGTCGGCGCGATCGCGATCAACGGCTACGACGGGTTCCTCTACTCGATCGGCTTCCTCGTCGCGTGGCTCGTCGCGCTGCTGCTGGTCGCCGAGCTCATGCGCAACACGGGCAAGTTCACGATGGCCGACGTCTTGTCGTTCCGTCTGAAGCAGCGCCCGGTGCGGCTCGCCGCAGCGATCACGACGCTCGCGGTGTGCTTCTTCTACCTGCTCGCCCAGATGGCCGGTGCGGGTGGTCTCGTCTCGCTGCTGCTGGGGATCACCGAGCAGATCGGGCAGTCGATCGTCGTCGCCGTCGTCGGTGTGCTGATGATCGTCTACGTCCTCATCGGTGGCATGAAGGGCACGACGTGGGTGCAGATCGTCAAGGCGTTCCTGCTCATCGGCGGCGCCATCGTCATGACGATCTGGGTGCTCGCGATCAACGGGTTCAGCCTCGACACGCTTCTCGAGGCGGCCGTGCAGAAGTCGACGACCGATCCGCAGGACGCGATCCTCGGTCCCGGCCTGCAGTACGGGGCCAATCCGTGGGACTTCATCTCCCTCGCGATCGCGCTCGTGCTCGGCACTGCGGGTCTGCCTCACGTCCTGATGCGCTTCTACACCGTCCCGACGGCCAAGGAGGCGCGTCGCTCGGTGGTCTGGGCGATCTGGCTGATCGGACTCTTCTACCTGCTGACGCTGGTCCTCGGCTACGGCGCCGGCGCCATCGTCGGATCCGAGACGATCAAGGCGGCACCCGGTGGCGTCAACTCGGCGGCACCGCTGCTCGCGGCGGCGCTCGGCGGGCCGGTCCTGCTCGGCTTCATCTCGGCTGTCGCATTCGCCACGATCCTCGCCGTCGTCGCAGGACTCACGATCACCGCGGCCGCATCCTTCGCGCACGACATCTACGCGAACGTCGTGAAGAAGGGGAACGTGCCGCCGGACGGCGAGGTCAAGGTCGCCCGTCGCACGGTCATCGTGATCGGTGTGCTCGCGATCCTGGGTGGCATCGGCGTGCAGGGGCAGAACGTGGCGTTCCTCGTCGCGCTGGCCTTCGCGGTAGCCGCCTCGGCCAACCTGCCGACGATCCTGTACTCGCTGTTCTGGCGCAAGTTCACGACGCGCGGCGCCGTGTGGAGCATGTACGGGGGACTCGCGACCGCGATCGTGCTCATCGTCCTGTCGCCCGTGTTCTGGGGCACCGAGACGAGTGTATTCAAGAACGTCGGCACGGCGATCTGGCCGCTCAACAACCCGGGCATCGTCTCGATCCCGGTGGGCTTCCTCCTCGGCTGGCTGGGGTCGGTGACCTCCCGCAAGGCCGAGGACGCCACGAAGGCCGCCGAGATGGAGGTCCGCTCGCTGACAGGGTACGGCGCCGAGAAGGCGGTCGACCACTAAGAGCGGATGCCGCGACGAGGCGGGCAGGGACGGCCTACACGCCCCTGCCCGCCTCCGTCATGCGCGGCCCGTCGCGCCCGCGACCCGCTCCTCGAGGTCGAGGAGGAACCGCTTGTGCTCGGGCCGGCCGCCGTACTCGCCGAGGGAGCCGTCGCTGCGGATCACACGGTGAGCGGGCAGCACGATCGACCAGGGGGTGCGGGCGCACGCGGTCCCCACCGCGCGATGCGCCCGCGGGGACCCCGCGGCGATGGCGATCTCGGCGTACGACGCCGTCTCGCCGTACGGGATCCCGGCGATGGCCTCGAGTGCCTGCCGCGTGAAGCCCGCCGTGAGTCGCCAGTCGAGCGGCACCGAGAAGTTCCGCCGTGCGCCGGCGAAGTACTCGTCGAGCTCGCCGGCTGCCTCCCGCGCCGGACCGTCGTCGGGCACCGGCACGCTGTGCAGCAGCAGGCTGAGCCGGGAGACCTCGGCGTAGGCCGGGCCGTCCAGCACCGACAGCGCGACGAGACCCTCCTCGGTCGTCACCAGGAGGGCCTCGCCGATCGGTGTCGGGTGCACCGAGTAGGTTGCGATCGTCATGTCCTCATCATGGCTGCGGGGCCGAGACGCCCAGAACGGGGGAGGAGCGGGCGGGGGAGAAGCGGCATCCCGACCCGGATGTGGAGGAATCGGCGCCCGAGTGAGGGTCGATCCGCGAAACTCGGCCGTCGATCCCGCTTTCCGGGCTCGACGCGCCTAGTGTTTTCCGTGTGTGGCGAGCAGAGAGCGGTGCTGTGCGCGGCGAGAGTGCCGAGCAGATGCCCGCGGTGACCCCGGCGGACGTGA
Source organism: Microbacterium sp. NPDC064942 (assembly GCF_049545525.1). NCBI lineage: Bacteria > Bacillati > Actinomycetota > Actinomycetes > Micrococcales > Microbacteriaceae > Microbacterium > Microbacterium sp. NPDC064942. Next base: position 442,819 of record NZ_JBMWDR010000001.1, read on the forward strand.
CGCTGTCCGACCCCGAGGTCCTCGTCATGCACGCGGCCGTCCCCGAGCGCAAGCGACTGCGCGAGGAGGCCGCACACCTGGGCGGCGCCTCGACGCTCCTCCATTATCGCGACGACGGCGACGCCGGCATCGACATCACCAAGGCCCACCCGGGCAGCCTGCCGCAGTTCATCACGGGTCGTCCCACCCTGCTGTCGAACATGTTCCGCGACGAGGTGGCCCTCCGCACCGCGCGTCTGGCCGCCGAGCGCATCACGTCGAAGGACGTCGAACTGCGCACGGCGCGGGGCCTCGACACCGTGCACCTGGCCATCGGCATGGCGTCGTGGCGCATCGGCGGGGTCAGCTGCACCGCGCCCGTCCTGCTGCGTCCGCTGACGATCCGCCGTCACCACATCGACTTCGACCTGCGGTTGCACGGCCCCTTCCATGTCAACCGCGAACTGGTCACCGCGGCCCGCATCCACTTCGGCGTCGACCTCGACGGCGACGCGCTCGCCGCCCTCGCCTACGACGGCGGCGTGTTCCAGCCGCAGCCCGTCATCGACCGGCTGCGCGCCCTGACGGCGCACGTCCCCACCTTCACGGTGCAGCCGCGGCTCGTGGTCTCGACCTTCGCCGACGTCGCCTCCGACATGGAGCGGGACGCCGTCGACCTCGACCACCCCGTGCTCAATGCGCTCGCGGGTCACCCCGCCGATCGCGAGCGCCTCTCGTTCGTGCGCCCGCAGCCCGACGCCGTCGGCCCCGACGACCGCACGCCCGCCTCGGACCGCCTGATCCTCGACGCGGATGCGGAGCAGGAGGCGGTGCTCGCCCGTATCACCGCGGGGCAGTCGCTGGCCGTCCACACCCTTCCCGGAACGGGCGGCACGCAGACGGTCATCAACGCCGTCGGCGAGCTCGTCCGCTCGGGAAAGCGGGTGCTCGTCGTGAGCGCCCGCCGGTCGACCCTCGACGGCGTCCGCCACCGGTTGGCCGGCATCGGCCTGCCCGGCCTCGCGGTGTCGCCGACCCGGCTGCACCGCGACCTCATCCGCGCGATCGCCCGCAACGAGAAGGCCGAACAGCCCAAGGTCGCCGAGGTGGACGACGCCCTCGTGCGCCTGCGCACCGTGCTGCGCGACTACCGTGCCGCGCTGACCCAGCGTCACGCCTCGGTCGGTGTCTCCCCGCTCGAGGCCCTGCGCGAACTCACGCGCATCGCCGACCACGAGCCGCAGCCGAGCGCCACCACACGCTTCGACCTCGCGACGGTGCAGCGCCTCGCGACGCGCCGCGTCGAGGCCGCGGAGGCACTCGCGGCATCCGCTCGCCTCGGCGAGTTCCGCATCGGACCCGACGACTCGCCCTGGTACGGCGTGGCGTTCTCGACGACCGACGAGGCCCGCGCCGCGCACGCGCTGGCCGGCCGGTTGCACCGCGCCGAGGTCCCCGCGCTCCTCGAGCGCGGCTACGAGCTGATCGGCCAGACGCGGATGCGGCCGTTCACGACCATCGCCGAGATGGGCTCGTACGTGCAGCTGCTGCAGGGCATCCGCGCCTCGCTCGACCGCTTCAGCCCCACCGTGTTCGAGCGCCCCCTCACCGACCTGATCGCCGCCCACTCGTCGCGCCGGGACTCGGCGCAGATGACGACGGCCAACCGCCGACGTCTGCGCCGCCTGTCGAAGGAGTACGTGCGGCCCGGCATGCACGTCACCGACATGCACGACGCGCTCCTGCGGGTGCAGAATCAGCGCACGCAGTGGCAGCAGCTCGTCGATGCCGGCGTCACGCCCGAGATCCCGATCGGCCTCGACGACGTCGCGGCCGCATGGCAGCGGGCGAACGCCGACCTCGCCGACCTCGACCGCGCGCTCGGTCGCACCGAGCCGCTGGCGAGCCTGCCGATCCCGCAGCTGCTGCGGACGCTCGCGGGCCTCGCCGCGGCATCCGACGTCTTCGACAACCTCGTCGAGCGTGCAGCGCTGCGCAGCGAACTCGCGCAGCTCGGTCTCGAGCCCCTCCTCATGGAGCTCTCGACCCGCCACGTCCCCGAGTCCGAGGTGGCCGCGGAGTTCGAGTACGCATGGTGGCGTTCCGCGCTCGAGGCCATGCTGCGCTCGGATCGCGCCCTGCTCGGCGCGAACACCACGGTGCTCGACCGCCTCGAGCGCGACTTCCGTCTCGTCGATGAAGCGCACGCCTCGTCGTCCGGGCCCCTGCTGGCCTCGGAACTCGCCAAGCGGTGGCGCATCGCGATCGTCGACGAGCCGCGCGAGGCGGCCTCGCTGAAGTCGGCGCTGCGCGGCGGCACCGCGTCGGCGTCGGAGCTCGTCGCCTCGGCGCCGACCCTCATGCGCGTGCTCGCGCCGGTCTGGCTCGCGTCGCCCTACGAGGTGCCGCACGTGCCGGATCACCCCGAGTTCGACGTCGTCATCATCGCCGACGCGGCCGCGCTGTGCCTCGCCGAGGCGACGCCCGCGCTGCGCCGCGCCCGGCAGATCGTCGTCTTCGGCGACCCGGTGACGCAGAAGCCGACACCGTTCCGGCTCTGGTCGGGACGCGGCGACGACCCGGAGGCGCCCGAGGTGCCGTTCGACGACACGAGCGTCTTCGAGCGACTGAGCGAACTGATCCCCGTCGAGACCCTGACCCGCAGCTACCGCGCCGGGGGAGAGGACCTCGCCGAGCTCGTCAACGACGCGTTCTACGGCGGTGCGATCGGCTCGCTTCCCTGGGCGGGGTCGTACCTCGGTCGCGGCAGCCTCAGCGTCGACTACGTCGAGGGCGGCACGGGCGCGCCGAACCCCGACACGGGGGCCGTGGAGAGCCCGGATGCCGAGGTCGCCCGCGTCGTCACGCTCGTCGTCGAGCACGCGATCAACCGTCCCGCCGAGTCGCTCATGGTCGTCACCGCGTCGGCGCGCCACGCCGAGCGCGTGCGCGCGGCGGTCGCGAGCGCGTTCGCGGGGCGTTCGGACGTCGCCGACTTCGTCGGCCGCGAGACCGCCGAGCCGTTCGCCGTCCTCGGCCTCGAGGAATCGGTCGCCGAGAGCCGCGACCGCGTCATCTTCTCGCTCGGGTTCGGTCTGACCAAGCACGGCCGCGTCCTCAGCGACTTCGGCGACCTGTCCACCGCCGACGGCGAGCGGCTTCTGACGGTCGGCATGACCCGCGCCCGCCGGTCGATGGTGATCGTCTCGTCGATCCGGCCCTCGGCCTTCGACGAGGGACGCCTGACCTTCGGCGCCGCCACCCTCATGGCCATCCTCGGTCGGATCGCCGCGCGGGGACGCGACGCGCGACTGGAGGACCTCGCCGATCCGCTCACCCTGACCCTCGCCCAGCACCTGCGGAGCCTCGGAGTCTCCGTCGACGTGCACTACCGCGGCGGTCAGCTGCCGCTGGTCGCGCAGTACAAGGGCAAGGCCGTCGTGGCCGACATCGATCCCGAGAGCACGCACGACAGCCTGCGCGAGACGCTCCGTCGGCGACCGCAGCTGCTGCGCCGGCTCGGCTGGCACTACGTGCGCGTCCACGCGTTCGACGTCTACAACGATCCCGCCGCCGTGGCTCTCCGCATCGCCGGGGTCATCGGCGTGCAGCCCGAGACGCCGTCCGCCCCCGGATCCACCCAGCCGATCGATGTCGACTGAGCGCCAGCGCGTCGAGCGGGTGCCGGGGTCCCGTCGTGCGCGGCTGACCCCTGCGCCGGGCACGGACCCGGCCCCCGAGACGCCGAACGGGCCGGACGCGGGGGAACCCCCGGCATCCGGCCCGAACGATGAACGACTGCGGAACGACGTCCCGCCGCACTACTGACGCGTCAGATCGACGGCGACGGCGGTTCGGTCGACCGGCGCGTGGCCGGTGCGGGCGCGCTGCCCTGCTTCTCGAGCAGGTCGCGGATCTGGACGAGCAGCTCGGCCTCGGTGGGGAGCTTCGCCTCCTCCTCGACGACGCCGGCCTTGGCGGCCTGACGCTCCTTCCACTTGTTCATTGGGACGACGAACACGAGGTAGACGACGAGCGCGACGGCGAAGAAGCTGATGATCGCGGTGAGAAGACCACCGAGCGGGAAGGTGACCGGTTCACCGTGGATTCCGACGAACGAGGGACCGATCGACCCCGTCTTCGGGTCGGGCAGGTAGAAGAGCGCGATCAGCGGGTTGATGATGCTGGTCACGATCGCGGTGACCAACGCGGTGAACGCACCGCCGATGACCACGGCGACCGCCAGGTCGATGACGTTGCCGCGCATGATGAAGTCTTTGAAGCCCTGGATCACGGCTCCTCCTCCCTCCGCCGGCACGGAGCCGGGGCTACGAACCCGCGGGGGCGGGCGAAGCGGACGCTTCGGATTTCTTCGATGATGTCGAAGAACCCGAGCTTTCGCCAGAGGATGCGGGGGAGCTGGTGCTGCGCGAGTCGGTGCGGTAAAAGCCCGAGCCGTTGAAGGTCACGCCGATCGAGCCGTACTGCTTGCGGACGAGACCGCCGCACTCGGGGCACTCGGTGAGCGCGGCGTCGGAGAACGACTGGACGGTGTCGAAACGGTGGCCGCACGCGGTGCAGGCATAGGCGTAGGTGGGCATGGGACCTCGGGTGACTCAGCGAAGGGGAAGGCGGACGGTGCGGGTGGGGGTGACGACCCCCGAGACGGGCTGGTCGTGCAGTTCGCGCGGGACCTCGTCGACCAGCTCGGAGTCGAAGATGACGGCGTAGACGGGCGGGCACTTCTCCATCGAGCCGATGGTCTTGTCGAAGTAACCACGCCCCCAGCCCAGCCGCATCCCGCTGCGGTCGACGGCGGCCGCGGGGATCACGAGCAGGTCGACGTCGTTCACGGCGACGGGGCTGAGCAGTTCGCCCAAGGGTTCGGGCAGGCCGAACATGCCCTCGGCGATGTCGCCCTCGTGCTCGGCGACCGCCCAGTCGAGCAGGCCGTCGGCACGGGTCACCGGCAGGAGGACCCGGATGCCGCGCGCCACCGCAGCGGCGATGAACTCGCGCGTGCCAGGCTCGGTCGTCGTCGAGAGGAAGCAGGACATGGATCGGACGCCGTGCTCGGCGACGAGCGCGTCGAGCTGGGTCCGGATGCCGGCGGCGGCCTCCTCGAGAGCGCCGGCCGAGCGCTGCTGTCGGCGTTCGCGGAGCTCGGCGCGCAGCGCGCGTTTCTCGCTGTCCACGGGGCCGGTCATGGTCCGATTCTAAAGGGACACGCCCGCCGTCCCGGCCGCGTCATATGCAGGACACGACTGATCTGTATGGTGATGGTCATGTCTGCCGAGCGCATCAAAGCCGTCATCCCTGCCGCGGGTCTGGGCACCCGCTTCCTGCCCGCCACGAAAGCCATGCCGAAGGAGATGCTGCCGGTCGTCGACAAGCCCGCGATCCAGTACGTCGTCGAGGAGGCCGTCTCAGCCGGCATCGACGATGTGCTCATCATCCTGGGGCGCAACAAGAACAACATCTCCAACCACTTCGACTCCGTCCCCGAGCTCGAGTCCAACCTCTCGAAGAAGGGCGACCACGAGAAGCTCAAGCGGGTGCAGGACTCGTCGGACATGGCCGACATCCACTTCGTCCGGCAGGGCGAGCCGAAGGGTCTCGGTCACGCGGTGCTGCGTGCCCGTTCGCACGTGGGCGACAGCACGTTCGCGGTGCTGCTCGGCGACGACCTGATCGACGCGCGCGACGTGCTGCTCGAGAAGATGCTCGAGCAGAACAAGAAGACCGGCCTGACCGTCGTCGCGCTCATGGAGGTCTCGCCCGACCAGATCCACATGTACGGTGCCGCCGCCGTCGAGGCGACCGACGAGGAGGACGTGGTCAAGGTCACGGGTCTCGTCGAGAAGCCGAAGAAGGAGGATGCCCCCTCCAACTACGCCATCATCGGCCGCTACGTCCTGACGCCCGGCGTCTTCGATGTGCTCGAGCGCACCGAGCCCGGCAAGGGCGGCGAGATCCAGCTGACCGACGCGCTCGAGGAGCTCGCCTCGACCGAGGGCGTCCTCGGCGTCGTCTTCCGCGGTCGCCGCTACGACACGGGTGACCGTGCCGACTACATCAAGGCGATCGTCCAGCTCGCGGTCGACCGTGAGGACCTGGGCGCCGAGCTCCGGCCGTGGATCAAGGACTTCGCATCGGGTCTGTGAACCCGACGCGTCACTGATGGGCATGGACGGGCCGGTCGTGCGAGCGCACGGCCCGATCTCGATCCGGCTCGTGCGACCGCGTGACGCGAAGACGTTACAGACCGAGCTCGTGCAGAACCGGTCGTGGCTGCGGCAGTGGGAGGCGACGAGCCCCGACGGTCCGATCTCGCTCGACATGCGCAGCGGGGTGCGCCGGTTGCTGCAGCAGTACCGCGACGGCACCGGTGTGCCCTTCGTCATGGAGTACGACGGCGAGATCGCCGGGCAGTTGAACGTGTGGGGGATCGCCCGCGGGTCGCTGTCGTCGGCGACGATCGGGTACTGGGTGAGTGAGCGCTTCGCCGGCAAGGGCATCACGCCGACCTCGGTCGCGCTCGCGACGGACGTCTGCTTCGAGGACCTGCGTCTGCACCGGATGGAGATCTGCATCCGCCCCGAAAACGCCAAGAGCCTGCGGGTCGTGCAGAAGCTCGGCTTCCGCTACGAGGGGCTGCGGCGGCGCTACATCCACATCGACGGCGAGTGGCGCGACCACTACGCGTTCGCGCTCGTGCGCGAAGAGGTCCGGGAGGGCGTCCTCAACCGGTGGTTGGCGGGGCGCGCGCCGCAGGATGCGGCATCCATCCCTCCGTCGGACCGTTAACCCTCAACCAGAAGTTCAGACACGCCCAGCGGATGCAGGCCCCCACCGCTCCGGCGACATACGGTGAGCGGCATGGGTGAGCAGGTGATGGGTGGCGGGGTGATCGTCCTCGTTGCCGTCCTCTTGTGGCTGTTGTACCTCCTGCCCTCGTGGCACAGCCGGTACCAGTACCAGGCTGCCGAACGGAACGCCGTGCGTCTGAACCAGGCTCTCCGTGTCCTCGCCGAGACGAGCGAGACCCCCGGCGAGGTGCGCCTCGAGCTCAACGCGCGCACCGCGCTCGCACAGCAGCGCCTCGCGCGTCGTGTGCAGGCCGAGCAGGAGAGCGTCGGCCTCGAGGCCGCACGCGCCGAACTGGCTGCCGCGAAGGCGCAGGCCGCGCTCGACCGCGAGCTCGCGAAGGCCGACCGTCGTCGTGCGGTCGCCGACGCCGAGGCGGCACGCGAGAAAGCCCGAGCGGATGCCGCCATCGCCCGCGAGCGTGCCATCGCGGAGGCCGCTGCGGCTCGAGCGCTGCCGGCGGCCCGGCGTGCGCGCGCACGTCGTCGCGTGCGGCTGACCGCGACCATCGTCGGTGTCCTCGCCGTCGTCGCGGCCGGTGTCGGGGGTTACCTCGGCGCGATCGGCGCCGGGTGGACCCTGCTCGCGGTCGGAGCCGTCGTCGCCGCGTCGAGCCTGCTCGTGCTCGCACGCATGAACACCGTCGCGCGACGCGCGGCATCCCGCATCCTCCCCGCCGTGGTCGTGCGTGCCCCGGGCGCCGTGCAGGACGTCGCGCTCGACTCCGACCGCGCGGAGTGGACGCCGCGCACCCTTCCGCGACCGCTCACCGCCTCGGCGGGCTCCCGCGCCGCGGCCGTGCTCGACGCGTCCGAGGCGCGCGAGGCGCTGCGTCAGGCGGCCGTCGAAGAGGCGATGCGCGAGCGTGCCGCGCAGGCCGCGCCGCCGTCGATCGACACCGCCCGTCGCACCCGTGCGGCCGAGGTCGCCTTCGCCGGACCGGCCGACGACGACCGCATCGAGGCGCACGTGCGGGAGCTGCTCGCACGCCGCGCATCGGGGCAGTGAGACCCCGCCTCGCGTTCGAGCGGCCCGTTCGGTCGTGGTAATGTTGAGGCTTCCGGGCCTGTGGCGCAGTTGGTAGCGCGCTTCGTTCGCAATGAAGAGGTCAGGGGTTCGAATCCCCTCAGGTCCACCACCGGAAAGACCCCCGCTCGCGGGGGTCTTTCGCTGTCTCTGACGTCTTCAGTCCGGCAGCGTTGCCCAGCGGTCGAGCCGCGCCGTGGTCATCCCCGTGACGGACATGTACTCCGAGAGGTACATCCGTCCCATCGCCCCCCGCGCCGCGCCGTAGAGGAGCAGCTGCGCACGCGAGGCGCCGGGGAAGAGCTCGGCCTCGGTGAACAGCAGCCGGGTCATCGCGACGTCGGCCGCGGGGTCGCCGCACGCGGTCGACTGCCAGTCGATCGTCGCGATGCCGCCGCCCGCCGTCCCGGCCCGAGCGGCCCGGTACCCGCCGCAGCGGGCCCCGGGCGCACGATCAGACCGCCGCGGGCTCGCGCCGGCCGGCCGCCAGCCGCTCGGCCGCGTAGGCCTCGGCCGCGTCGAGCGGGGTGACCCCGCGTGCGGCGGCGTCGTCGAACAGCCGGCGCAGGGTGTCGCCGATACCGTCGATGCGGGTCGCGATCTCGTCGCGGTGACCGGGCGTCCGCGCCTCGACGTCGAGGTAGATGACGCCGCCGGCATTCGCGACGAAGTCGGGAGCGTAGAGGATGCCGCGGTCGGCCAGGCGTGCGGCGCCCGAGCGGTCGGCGAGCGGGTTGTTCGCGGGTCCGCAAACGGCCTTCGCCGCGAGCGCGTCGATGACGTCGTCGTCCAGGACGCCGCCGATGCCGGCCGGGACGAACACGTCCGCCGGCACGAGGTGCTCGGTGCCGGGCTCGACCCACGTCGCGCCGAGCTCCGCCGCGAGCGACATCTTCGCCGGGTTCACGTCGGTGACAGTGAGGAGCGCGCCCTCGCCCGACAGACGCACGGCGAGCCGGCTGCCGACCTGACCGAGGCCCGAGATCGTGATGCGGCGGCCGGCCACCTCGGGGGACCCCGCGACCCGCTCGAGCGTCGCACGGAGGGCGGCGTACACACCGCGGCTCGTGGGACCGGCAGGCTCGCCCGAGCCCCCGACCGAGTCGGGCAGCCCCACGACGTGCGCCGTGCGCTCGCTGACGACGAGCATGTCCTCCGTCGTCGAGCCCACGTCCTCCGCCGTCCGGTACAGGCCGCCGAACGACTCGACGGCGTCGCCGAGGTCGAGGAAGGCCGCGCGTCGACGCTCGGCGTCGAGCGTGTCGCCCTCGCGCAGCGCGATGACCGACTTGCCGCCCCCGGCATCCAGCCCCGCAGTCGCGTTCTTGAGCGTCATCGCGGCCGACAGCCGCAGCGCGTCGCCCATCGCATCGGACCAGTGCGGGTAACGCCACAGGCGGGCGCCGCCGAGGGCGGGCCCGAGCGCCGAGGAGTGCAGGGCGACGGTGACGACGAGTCCGCTGCGCCGACCCGTGATCACCTCCACACGTTCGTGGGTGAGATCGGGCAGGGGCAGGGTGTGCGTCATTGCATTCCTTCTCGGCGGGCCTTGTGGGCGCTGCGGTGCGGATGCCGCCGATGTGCGGCATCCGTCATCATTCTGCCTCGCATATCGCTCGACGCCTAGGCTGTCGACCATGCAGACCGAGCGGTACTCCCACGGCCACCACGAGAGCGTGCTGCGGGCGCACACCTGGCGGACGGCGGAGAACTCGGTCGGGTACCTGCTGCCGCACCTGCGGCCCGGCGCCTCGCTCCTCGACGTCGGCGCGGGCCCGGGCACGATCACCGTCGACCTGGCGCGTCGCCTCGCCCCCGGCCGGGTCGTCGGCGTCGACGCGTCGGCCGACGTCGTCGCCCAGGCGCAGGCCCATGCCGTGGCCGAGGGCGTCACGAACGTCACCTTCGCGACCGCCGACGCCTACCGCCTCGACGCCGCAGACGGATTCTTCGACATCGTGCACACTCACCAGCTGCTGCAGCACCTCGCACGTCCCGTCGACGCCCTGCGCGAGTTCCGTCGCGTCGCGGGGCCGGACGGGCTCGTCGCCGCGCGCGAGGTCGACTACGCGGGCATCATCATCCACCCCCACATCCCCGCGCTCGACGACTGGCTCGACCTGCTGCTGCGGATGGGGCGCACCAACGGCGGTGAGCCGTCGGCGGGACGACGCCTCAAGGCGTGGGCGCGCGCGGCCGGGTTCGCCGACGTCGCCGTGAGCGCGTCGACCTGGCTGTTCGAGACCGACGAGCAGCGGGCCTGGTGGGGCGGATCGTGGGCCGACCGCGCCCTGCACTCCTCGTACGCCGACCACGCGCTCGAGCAGGACATCGCCGACCGTGCCGACCTCGAACGCATCTCGGCGGGATGGCGCGAGTGGGCTGCGTCCGAGGACGGCTGGCTGCTCATGCCCCACGGCGAGATCCTGGCGAGAGGCTGACCCCGTGACCGACAACCTCAGCACGCGCAGCCGCCTCGTGCACGACGCCCTGCGGGCCGCCGGCATCCCGGGGGAGATCGTCGTCCTGCCCGACGCCGCTTCCACCGCGGCGCTCGCCGCCGCCGCCCTCGGCGTCGAGGTCGGGGCGATCGCCAACAGCCTCGTGTTCCAGTGCGACGGTGCGCCCCTGCTCGTCATGACCAGCGGCGCCCACCGCGTCGACACCGCCGCCCTCGCCGCGCGCCTCGGGCGAGGGAGGATCAGCCGGGCGACGCCCGATCAGGTGCGCGAGGCGACCGGCCAGGCCATCGGCGGCGTCGCACCCACCGGGCACCCCGCGCCGCTCGAGACCCTCGTCGACGAGGACCTCGCCCGCTACCCGCAGATCTGGGCGGCCGGCGGCACCCCGCACACGGTCTTCCCGATGACGTTCGACGAGCTCGTGCGCCTCACCGGCGGCCGGGTCGTCTCCGTCGTCTGAGGACCGGCCGTCACCCTCACGTGTGGATGAGCTCGCGCCAGTTCAGCGGCACGCGTCCGCGGGGACCGGGGGAGGGTTGATCGGCGGGGTGGCTGGTCGGCGGCGCCAACTCGGGACCCTCGAACATCGCGGCGTGCCGTACGTGTCGTTCGGCCGCCCGTGGGACGTCGCCTCGCCCGAGGACAGCGCGCACCTCTGGGTCGACGTCGACGGCGCCTCGGGCACGCGCGCCGCGACCGAGCACGCCCTCACCGTCGGGCCGCGCGTCGCGTTCCTCGGCTGGCCCGCGGGGTCGCCGACGGGTGATGACCGGGAGCGGGGGTGGCGCGAGGCGATGACGGATGCCGGTGCCCGCCCCGACCTGCGCCTGTCGGCCGAGGAGCGGGTCGCCGAGGCGCGGGAGCAGGTCGCGGAGTTGCTGGCGACGACGGCAGTCGACGCGATCGTGTGTGCGAGCGACACCTTCGCCGTCGGCGCGCACGTCGCCGCCGTCGCGGCGCAGCGGCCGGACGTGCTCATCATCGGGTTCAACAACGCCCCCGCCGTCGAGGCCCTGGGCCTGTCGAGCGTCGAGCAGCTGCCCGAACTGGTCGCCGCCGGCACCCTCGACCTGCTGATGGGCAGCGGTGGCCGCATCGAGCGCCGCGCCGCCGGGGACGGCGAGGGGCACGTGCTGGTCCAACCGCGCCTCGTCGTCCGCTGAGACAGGGTTCCGACCCGGCAGACTGGGCCGGACCGGCGGTGCTGCGGACGACGGGTTGCGTGGGGCTCCGGGCCACATCCGCGGAGTTCTCGTGGTTTGCGGGCCGGAACCGGCCCGATCCTGCCGTGACCGCGCGGATCTCCGCGGTTGTTGCCCGGCGGCGCGGTAGCGGCGGGGCCACGGGGCTACTGCCGGACGCCTGCGGCAGCGAAGGGCGTCCGTCCGCGGTCCCGGCGCGGTCAGCGGTGCCCGATGCGGCGGGAGAGCTCGGCGGCCGCCTCGGCGGTGAGGGTCGCGAGGTGCTCGGGGTCGGCGGCGGCGTCGTCGGGCCAGGTCACGGCGATCGCAGCGGCGGGCCACTCGGCGTGGTCCCGGACGGCGACGCCGACCGAGCGGAAGCCGAGCGTCACCTCGCCGTCCTCGCTCGCGTGCCCGGCGGCGCGGGTGTGCCGCAGCAGTTCGCGCAGTTCGGCAGGGCGGCCGGGTCCACGACCCGTGCGCTGGGGGGAGAGGGATGCCGCGTCGGGGAACAATGCGCGGACCTGCTCGCGGGGGAGCGCGGCGAGCATGGCGCGCCCGGTCGCGGTGAGGTGCGCGGGGAGGCGGACGCCCACATCGGTGATGAGCGCGGGCCGTCGCGGTGCGCGCTCCTCGACGATGTAAAGGACGTCGCGGCCCGTCATGACGGCGAGGTGCGCACTCTCGCCGGCGCGGTCGGCGAGCTGCGCGACGATCGGTCGGCCGAGGCGGGCGAGGGGCTCCTGTCGCGCGTACCCGCCGGCGAGCTCGAACGCGGCGGTGCCGAGTCCCCAGCGCCGGTCGCCCTCGAGGTGCACGACGAACCCGTGCGCGGTCATCGCCGCGAGCAGGTGGTAGATGCTCGACCGCGGGATGCCGAGATGGCTCGCGATCGTCTGCGCCGCCACCGGCCCGCGCTGGTGCGCCAGGAAGCTCAGGATGCGGAGCGTCTGATCCGCGGCGGGGACCTGCGGCTTGTCTGGGATCGGCGCCCGCGGCTTGTCTGGGATCGGCGCCCGCGGCTTGTCTGAGATCGGCGCCCGCGGCTTGTCTGAGATCACAGACACAGGATGCCACGCGCGCCGCCTTTGGAGTCGGCGCAACCGATGGAATCGGATCATGCCCGTCCTCACCACCGTCACCCTCGGCGACGCCCCGCTCACACCCGCCGAGGTCGTCGCCGTCGCCCGGCACGACGCGCGCGTCGAGGTCTCCGACGCCGCGCTCGCCCGCACGGCCGAGACCCGCGCCCTCATCGAGCGCCTCGCGGACGACCCGCAGCCGCACTACGGCATCTCGACCGGCTTCGGCGCGCTCGCGACGACGTTCATCGCCCCCGACCGGCGCCGCCAGCTGCAGGCGAGCCTCATCCGCTCGCATGCGGCGGGAACGGGACCCGAGGTCGAGCGCGAGGTCGTCCGCGCGCTTCAGCTGCTGCGCCTGCAGACCCTCGCGACCGGTCGCACCGGCGTCCGCCCGGTCGTCGTCGAGACGTACGCGGCGATGCTCAACGCCGGGATCACCCCGATCGTGCACGAGTACGGCTCGCTCGGCTGCTCGGGCGACCTCGCCCCGCTTTCGCACATCGCGCTCGCCGCGCTCGGCGAGGGACCGGTCCGCACGGCGGACGGCACGCGGACGGATGCCGCCGAGGCACTGGCGACCAGCGGCATCCGTCCCCTCGTGCTCGAGGAGAAGGAGGGTCTCGCCCTCATCAACGGCACCGACGGCATGCTCGGGATGCTGGCGCTCGCCCTCGCCGACCTCGACACCCTGCTCGCGACCGCCGACCTCGCCGCCGCTCTCTCGGTCGAGAGCCAGTTGGGGACGGATGCCGTCTTCGCGGCCGACCTCATGGCGCTCCGCCCGCAGTCGGGGCAGGCGGTCTCGGCCGCGCACCTACGGCACGCACTCGCCGACTCGCCGATCGTCGCGAGCCACCGCGACCCGGCCGTCTGCACCCGCGTGCAGGACGCCTACTCGCTGCGCTGCTCGCCGCAGGTGCACGGCGCCGCCCGCGACACCCTCGATCACGCCCGCACGGTCGCGGAGCGCGAGCTGGCGTCGGCCGTCGACAACCCCGTCGTGACCCCCGATGGCCGGGTCGAGTCGAACGGCAACTTCCACGGTGCGCCGGTCGCGTACGTCCTCGACTTCCTCGCGATCGCCGTGGCCGACGTCTCCTCGATCTCCGAACGCCGCACAGACCGGGCGCTCGACCGCACGCGCAGCAACGGGCTGCCGCCGTTCCTCGCCGACGAGGTGGGCGTCGACAGCGGCCTCATGATCGCGCAGTACGCCGCGGCGGGGATCGTCTCGGAGCTCAAGCGTCTCGCCGTGCCGGCATCCGTCGACTCGATCCCGTCGTCGGCGATGCAGGAGGACCACGTGTCGATGGGCTGGGCCGCCGCCCGCAAGCTGCGTCGCGCGATCGACGGGCTCGCGCGCGTCCTCGCGATCGAGGTGGTGACGGGATGCCGCGCCCTCGACCTGCGCGCTCCATTGCAGCCCGCGCCGGTCACCGGCGCCGTGCGCGACCTCGTCCGCACGGTCGTCGAGGGACCGGGGCCCGACCGCTTCGTCTCCCCGGACATCGAGGCCGTGACGCGGCTCGTGGTGTCGGGCGAGGTCGCCCGCACCGCGTTCGGACCAGCCGCCGAGCGGACATCCGCCGTCGCGCGGACGAACGACCCCGAAACCGTCCGCTCGAGCGCAGATCTCCGCTCGAGTGCCGCACCGTTCGAAGGAGAACAGGCATGACCGACACGACCACGACCCGCACCGTCCGCGCGGCGCGAGGCGCCGAACGCACCGCGAAGAGCTGGGGCGCCGAGGCGGCCAAGCGGATGCTGATGAACAACCTCGACCCCGAGGTCGCCGAGCACCCGGAGGACCTCGTCGTCTACGGCGGCACGGGCAAGGCGGCCCGCACGTGGGAGGCGTACGACGCGATCGTCCGCACGCTCGACGAGCTGGAGCCCGACGAGACGCTGCTCGTGCAGTCCGGCAAGCCGGTCGGCGTGTTCCGCACGCACGAGTGGGCGCCGCGGGTGCTCATCGCCAACTCGAACCTCGTCGGCGATTGGGCGACGTGGCCCGAGTTCCGCCGGCTCGAGCACCTGGGCCTGACGATGTACGGCCAGATGACGGCGGGGTCGTGGATCTACATCGGCACGCAGGGCATCCTGCAGGGCACGTACGAGACGTTCGCCGCCGTCGCGCGTTCGCTCGGCCGCGACTCGCTCGCGGGGACCCTCACCCTGACGGGCGGCGCCGGTGGCATGGGGGGCGCGCAGCCGCTCGCCGTCACGATGAACGGGGGAGCGGTGCTCGTCGTCGACGTCGACGAGTCGCGCCTGCGCCGCCGCGTGGAGCACGGCTACCTCGACGAGCACACCGCCGATCTCGATGCGGCCGTCGAGCGGGCGCTCACGGCGAAGGCGACGGGCGCGGCGCGCTCGATCGGCGTCGTGGGGAACGCGGCGGACGTGTTCCCGGAGCTGCTGCGCCGCGGCATCCCGGTCGACATCGTGACGGACCAGACGAGCGCGCACGACCCGCTCGCCTACCTGCCGTCGGGCGTCGCGTTCGAGGAGTGGAAGGCGCAGGCCTCCGCCGATCCCGAGGGGTTCACCGAGCGGTCGCGGGCGTCGATGGCGCGGCACGTGGAGGCGATGGTCGGGTTCCAGGATGCCAGGGCCGCGGTCTTCGACTACGGCAACTCGATCCGCCGCGAAGCCGAGCTCGGCGGCTACGACCGCGCGTTCGCGTTCCCCGGGTTCGTCCCCGCCTACATCCGGCCGCTGTTCGCGGAGGGGAAGGGACCGTTCCGGTGGGTCGCGCTGTCGGGCGACCCGGAGGACATCGCGAAGACCGACCGCGCCGTCGCGGAGCTCTTCCCCGACGACACCGCGCTGCACCGCTGGCTCGAGAAGGCCGGTGAGAAGGTGCATTTCGAGGGCCTGCCCGCGCGCATCTGCTGGCTGGGCTACAAGGAGCGCCACCTCACGGGCCTGAAATTCAACGAGATGGTCGCCTCGGGTGAGCTGTCGGGTCCGATCGTGATCGGCCGAGACCACCTCGACGCGGGGTCGGTCGCGAGCCCGTACCGCGAGACCGAGGCGATGGCCGACGGCTCGGACGCGATCGCCGACTGGCCGCTCCTGAACGCGCTGCTGAACACGGCGTCGGGGGCGGCGTGGGTGTCGATCCACCACGGCGGCGGTGTCGGCATCGGGCGTTCGATCCACGCCGGGCAGGTCACCGTCGCCGACGGTTCCGCCCTCGCCGCCGAGAAGCTCGCGCGGGTCCTGGTCAACGACCCCGGCACGGGCGTCATGCGCCACGTCGACGCCGGGTACGACCGTGCGAAGGAGGTCGCCCGCGAGCGCGGCCTGACCGTCCCCATGCTGGACGCGTGATGGCCACCCTCTTCACCGGCATCGCCGAGCTGACGACGAACGCGGATGCCGCGGCCCCGACCGCGACCATCGCCGACGCCGCCCTCCTCGTTGCCGGCGGCCGGGTCGCGTGGGTGGGCGCCGCCTCCGACGCCGAGACTGCAGCGGCAACCCGAGACAGCGGTCCGTCGTCGACGTCTCGTGCTGCGCATGCTGTCTCGCGGTCAGGGGTCACGCGCGTCGACCTCGGCGGGCGTGCGGTGATCCCGGGTTTCGTGGACAGTCACACGCACCTCGTGTTCGCCGGCGACCGAGCCGACGAGTTCGAGGCGCGGATGACGGGCGTCCCGTATGCCGCGGGCGGCATCCGCCGCACCGTCGCCGCCACCCGGGAGGCGACGGACGACGAGCTGCGGGCACGTCTCGCCGCGCTCGTGGCTGAGCTGCACGCGCAGGGGACGACGACGTTCGAGGTCAAGACCGGGTACGCCCTCACTCTCGACGGCGAGGAACGTCTCGCCCGGCTGGCCGCCGAGGTCACCGACGAGGTCACGTACCTCGGGGCGCATGTCGTCCCCGAGGGAGCCGCCCGCGAGGCGTACGTCGACCTCGTGTGTGACGCCATGCTGGCCGCGGTCCGCCCGCACGCGCGGTGGGTGGACGTGTTCTGCGAGCGGGGTGCGTTCACCGAGGCCGAAAGCGAGCGCATCCTCCGCGCCGGTGCGGCGTCCGGGCTCGGCGTCCGCGTGCACGGCAATCAGCTCGGCGAGGGGCCGGGGGTGCAGCTCGCGGTGCGGCTGGGCGCGGCATCCGTCGACCACTGCACCCATCTGACGGATGCCGACATCGCGGCCCTCGCTGCGTCGGACACGGTCGCGACGCTCCTCCCGGGCGTCGAGTTCTCGACGCGGCAGCCGTACCCCGACGCGCGACGGCTCCTCGACGCCGGTGTCACAGTGGCGCTCGCGAGCGACTGCAACCCGGGCTCGTCGTTCACGAGCTCGATGCCGCTCATGATCGCTCTCGCCGTGCGCGAGATGGGGATGACCGTCGGCGAAGCAGTGTGGGCGGCGACCGCCGGGGGAGCGCGGGCGCTGCGCCGCAGCGACGTCGGCCACCTCGGCGTGGGTGCGCGCGCGGACCTCGTCGTCCTCGACGCACCGAGTCGGCGGCACCTGGCCTACCGGCCGGGGGTGCCGCTCGTCCACCGCGTGTACCGCGGCGGCGAGGTGATCAGTCCCCGCTGACGTCCCGCGGGGTGTCGAGATTCCAGCGCGCCGCCGGGACGGCGGTCGCGACGTCCCAATCGTCGGTGTCCCAGACGAAGGTCGCGACGGCGCACGTCGGCATCGCGCCGATCCCGCCGTCCGACAGCTGCTCGGCGAGCACCGTCATCCCCGGGTCGTGCGCGACGACCATGACGTCGGTGACGCCGCACGCGGCGGCGGTCGCGAGCAGCCGCGAGCCCGGGGCGCCGTACAGGCCCTCATCGGTCTCGACCGAAACGCCGAGGGCGTCTGCGAACGTCTGCGCCGTCGTCCGCGCGCGCACGGCGGTCGACGACAGGATGCGGGCCGGTCGCACGCCGGTCGCGGCGAGCCGTCGCGCCATGACCGGGGCATCCCGCCGCCCGCGGTCGTTCAGCGGACGTTCGTGGTCGTCGAGTCCGGTGCCCCAGTCACTCTTGGCGTGACGGACGAGGATGAGGGTGATCATGCGAGGGCCCTTCCGGCGAGCAGTTCCAGGACGCAGAGCGCCGCGAGTCTGACGGTGCGGCCGTCTGCGGCATCCGCCGTCGCGTCGACTTCGACGACGTCGGCGCTGACGACGCGACGATCCCCGGCCGCCGCGCGGACGAGGGCGCGCAGCTCCCACGCCTCGAGTCCGCCGGGGACGGATGCCGGGCATCCCGGCGCGACGGAGCGGTCGCAGACGTCCACGTCGATGTCGAGGTGCACGTCACCGGCGGTGCCCGCGATCGACAGTGCCTGGATCATGACGTCCTCGGCGCCGCGGCGGCGCACCTCGTCGAGGGTGATGACCGTGATGCCGAGGTCGGCGGCGCGCTCGGCGTAGGCGACTGAGTTGGCGAAGTCCGCGATGCCGATCTGCACGATGCGCCGCGGGTCGAGACCGTCCTCGACGAGGCGGCGCACGGGGGAGCCGTTCGACACCCCGTCGCGCAGATCGAAGTGCGCGTCGAGGGTGATGAGGCCCGACACCCCCGCTCCCTGTGCGGTCGCGTAGGTGACGGAGTTGTCGCCGCCGAGGGCGATCACGAGACCGGATGCCGCGCGCAGCCCGCGGACGCGCTCGCGCACGCGCGCCTCGCCCTCGGGGCCGTCGGGGTCGGCGACGTCACCGGCGTCCGCGATCCGGAGCGCCGCGTTCAGGTCGACGGGGGGAGGCCCGAGCAGGGTCGGGCTGAATCGGCGCAGCGCCTCGCGCACGGCGGCGGGTGTCGCGTGCGCCCCGGTGGGCGAGAGCGACGTTCGGAAGGCGGGCAGGCCGAGGATCGCGGCATCCACCCGCCCGTCCGGGGCCGGCCAGTCCCCGGCGCGCGGCCAGAGCGGGTCTGCGGAGAGCGCCATGGTCAGGGGAGCAGCAGGTGGGCGACGGTGAAGATCACGAGACCGGCGAGGGCGCCCACGATCGTGCCGTTGAGGCGGATGTACTGCAGGTCGCGGCCGACCTGCAGCTCGATCTTCTGACTCGTTTCGTCGGCGTCCCACCGCTCCACGGTGTCGGTGATGATCGAGGCGATGTCGTGGCGGTAGCGGTCGACGAGGAAGACGGCGGCATCCGCGATGCGCTTGTCGACGCGTTCCTGCAGGGCCGTGTCGGTCGCGAGCCGGGCGCCGAGGTCGCCGAGTGCGGCGGTCACGCGACGGCGGAGCGGGCTGTCCTCGTCGGCGAGGGAGCGCAGCAGGCCGGCCTTCGCGGTGTTCCATGCGTCGGCGGCGAGGGCGCGCACCCGCGGGCTGTCGAAGACGGCGCTCTTCGCGCCCTCGAGCCGGCCGATGGTCTCGGGGTCGTGCTGCAGGTTGTCGGCGAGACGCTCGAGGTACTGGTCGAGCGCCTTGCGCGCCGGGTGCTCAGGGTCGCGCTGCACGGCCGCGACGAACTTCGTCGCCTCGTGGTAGACGGTGTCGTCCACGAGCCGCATCGCCACCGACGGCACCCAGGATGGCAGACGGCGCGAGACGAGGCCGTCGAACGCCTCGCGGTTCGCGTCGAGCCAGCGGGCGATGCTGTCGACGCCCAGGTCGACCGCGCCGCGGTGGGCGTCGGCGTCCACCACCCGCGAGAGCCACGTCCCGAGCGACGGACCCCACGACGGGCTCAGCAGGTGCTCGTGAGCGAGGTCGCTGATGAGGTCCTGCACCTCGTCGTCGCTCAGCGCCGTGAGGATGCCGCTGGCCATCGTCGACGCCTCGGCCGCGACAGTCTTCGCGTGGGCCGGGTCCTGCAGCCAGGTGCCCGCGGTCCGCGCGATGTGCGTGGACTCGAGCTTCTGGCGGACGACGCCGCCCTCGAGGAAGTTGGTCTCGACGAACTCGCCGAGCGTGCGACCGATCTCGTCCTTCCGGCGCGGGATGATCGCCGTGTGCGGGATCGGGATGCCGAGCGGATGCCGGAACAGCGCCGTCACCGCGAACCAGTCCGCGAGCGCGCCGACCATGCCGCCCTCGGCCGCCGCGCGCACGTACCCCCAGCCCGAGAGGTCCTTCTCGAGGATGAACGCGATGACGAAGACGATCGCCATGAACAGCAGGGCGCCGAGCGCGACCGCCTTCATGGTGCGGAGCCCGCGATACCGCTGCTGATCAGCGGTGCTCAGCGAGCCGTACGGGATGCGGGCCATTCGGCCATCCTGCCACGGCGCCCCTCACGCGCCGGGGCGACTCACGGCTCGAGCGGACCCAGCCACGCGTTCGCGAGCGCGCCGTGCACCGACTCGGGGTCGGACGGGTGGAACAGACCGGCCAGCACGTCGCGGTAGAGCCGGCTCAGTTCGTTGCGGGTGAAGAACGACGAGCCGCCCGCGACGAGCATCGCCTCGTCGACGACCTGCTTCGCCGTCACCGCCGCGCGGTGCTTGATCGCCGACAGCTTCGGGAACCACATCGCGCCGTGGTCGACGAGGCCGTCGACGTCGGCGGCGAGGGTCTCGACCTGCACGGGCAGGGCGTCGTAGGCGAGGGCCATGTCGGCGACCCGCCACCGGATGTCGGGGTCCTGGCTGTAGGCACGGCCCGTCTTCTTCGAGGTCCGGGCGCGCGCGGTCTCGACCGCGAGGTCGAGGGCACGCCGCGCGATGCCGGTGTAGACCGAGGCCAGCAGGATCTCGAAAGCGCTGAAGATGCCGACGACGAGCGGGTCGGGACTCGGACCGACGGGCAGCTTCCGGACGATGCGGTCGGCGGGGGCGACCGCACCGTGCAGCTCGGTCGTGCGCGACTGGGTGCCCCGCATCCCGAGCGTGTCCCAGTCGTCGCGCGTGACGACGGCGTCGCTGCGCGGGACGAAGCCGAACACGAGCCGCGGGTCGTCGGGGTCGGACGCGTCCAGGCCGTGGAGCCCGAGGTGCGTCCACACCGGCGCGAGCGACGTGAAGATCTTGGTGCCCGTGAAGGCGTACGAGCCGTCGGGCCGGGGCGCGGCATCCGTGTCGCTTCCGAACAGCACAAGGTCGTTGCCCGCCTCGCTGATGCCGAAGGCGAAGACCTCGCCGCGGGCCGCGCCCTCCTGCAGGAAGCGCAGGGCGTCGTCGCCCCGGTCGGACATCACCTTCGCGACACCGGTCCACACGAGGTGCATGTTGATCGCGAGCGCCGTGGCGGGGGCCGCGCCTGCGAGCCGCTGCTGCAGGACGGATGCCTCACGCAGGCCGAGTCCCGCACCGCCGAGCTCCGTCGGCACGAGGATCGCGAGGTAACCCGCCGCCCGGAGGTCGGCGAGGTCCTCCTCGGGGAACACGTTCTCGGCGTCGACGGCGGCCGCGCGCGAGCGGATGCGCGCGAGCAGATCGTCGGGCAGGTGGGCAGTCGGATCGAAGCTCATGCGCCCAGCCCCCAGGCGGCGACCGCGTCGAGCAGGGCCCGCGCGGCGGCATCCGGAGCATCGCGGTGGGGCGAGTGCCCCGTGCCCGGCACGACGGCCATCGACACGAGCGGGTTCTGCTGCACCTCGTCCGCGAGCGCCCCCGTGAAGATGGAGTACACCGCGGGATCGCCGGCGATGACGTGGGTCGGCACGGTGAGACGGGATGCCGCCTCCCGCACATCCCACGGGGTGTTCTGCGTGCCCGTCGCCTCGACCGCCGAGCGGCTCGCCTGCGCGGCGGCGATCGCCTTCAGCTCGACGTCCACCTCGAGCCACCCGGGGTGGGCGGCGCGGACGGCGGCGATCGAGGTGTCGGCGAACGCCTGCTCCTGGCTCGCGCGGACGCTCTCACGGTCCTCGTCGGAGAGGTGGATGGCGGGGTCGACGAGCACGAGATGGCGGGTCCACGTCGGCGCGTCGGCCGCAGCGACGGTCGCGGCGGCGCCGCCGAGGGAGTGGCCGAGGACGAGGTCCCACGTCCCGTCGTCGGTGGGACGGGTGTGGACGAGGTCGGTCGCGTACGCCGCGATCGAGTAGTCGAGCGCGCGCGGGGCGGTGCCGTGCCCGCGCAGGTCGACGGCCTCGACGTGCCAGCCGGCGTCGGCGAGGGCGACGGCGTAGCGCCACATGAGCGCGCCGTTCGAGCCCAGACCGTGGACGAGGAGGGCGTGCCGCGGCGCGCGCGGGTCGCCCCAACCGAGGCGGGGGAGGGTGACGGGTGACGGCATGCTCTCAGCCTAGGACGGGCCCCGCACCGCGGCGCCGGGCCAGGATGGGGGGATGATCTCCACCGACCTGGCACGCGAGCTGCGCGCGAGCGGCCTGATCTGGCGTCCCCGCTCCGGAGACCGGTTCCAGCTCGACGAGCCCGAGTTCGAGGCCGACGTCTACACGGTCAGCGAGATGACGGTCGAGGCGCGCAGCTATCCGACCGGCGACCTGCTCGCCTTCAACGGCACGACCGAGTGGGCGCTGGACTCGGTCGCGCTCGAGGATGCGCTGTGGTTGCCGTCCGAGGCCCAGTTGCGCGAGATGCTCCGCGGCACGTTCCGCGCGCTCCGTCGCCTTCCCGACACGCACGAGGTCGAGATCGACGTGGATGCCGCGCCCCACCGCTTCCGGCATCCCGAACCCGCCGACGCCTACGGTCGGGCCCTGCTGTTCCTGCTCGGGCGGATCCGCTGACCGCGCTCAGGTGATGAGGGGGACCGGCTCGGTGTCGGGGATCGGGCTCGCGTCGCGGCCGCGGAGGTCGGGGAACCCGCGCACGAAGACCGCCGCCACGAGCGCGCCCGCGACGGCGAACGCCGACGCGGCGAAGAAGGCGCCGACCGCCCCCATGCCGTCGATGAGGAACCCCGCGACGGCCGAGCCGGCCGCGGCGCCGATGAGCTGGCCGGTGCCGATCCAGCCGTAGGCCTCGGCGGTCTCGCTGAAGCGGACGCTCGCGCTCGTGATGGCGAACATGACGGCGAGGGCCGGGGCGATGCCGAGGCCCGCGACGAAGAGCGAGGCGCCCATCCACCAGGCGTTCAGGCTGATGATGACGAAAGTGACCCCGACGGCCACGATCGTGAGGCGGCGGGCCATCGCCCAGCGGCCGATCGGGATGTGCCCGAACCCGAGGCCGCCCGCGAGGCTGCCGACGGCGAAGACGGCGAGCACGAGACCCGCCTCGATGCCCTCGTGCCCGAAGGTCGCGACAACGCCCGCCTCGACCGCAGCGCACGCCCCCACGAGGAGGAAGCCGGTCACGGTCGAGAGCAGCACGACGGGCTTGCCGAGGACGCGACCGAAGCCGCGGCGGCTGCGGGGGATGCGGACGCGCCCCACCTCGGGCGAGGCGATGAACCAGGCGCACCCACCGATGAGGATGACGACGATCAGCAGGAGCGCGGGGACGCTGCCGACCTGGGTCGCGACGAGGGTGATGACGACGGGCGCGAAGATCCAGATGATCTCCTGCAGGCTCGCATCCAGCGAGAAGAGGGGCGTCAGCTGCCGCGAGGTGACGATCTTCGGGTAGATCGTGCGGACGGCCGGCTGCACGGGCGGGTTGGCGATGCCGGCGATGAAGCCGAACACGATGAACCCCGGCATCCCGAACGGATTGAGGGCGAGGGCGAACACGGCGGCGGCGCAGACGACGGCGGTGAGGGTGAGGACGCGCCGCATCCCCCAGACACCCATCCACCGGCTGGTCACCGGGCCGGAGATCGCCTGGCCGATCGACAGAGCGGCGAGGACGATGCCGGCGGCGCCGTACGACCCGGTCGACTGCTCGACGTGGAGGAGGACGGCGAGGCTCGTCATCCCGCTCGGGAACCGTGCCGTCAACTGTGCCGCGATGATGCGCGCGACACCCGGGACGCGCAGGAGTTCCGAGTATCCCGCCACCCCTTCATCGTACCGACCGCCGACGACGTCCGACGGGGGTGCGGGGCCGGTGCGACACGCCGCGACACGCCCGACACGCCGACCGGTCCCGGAATCGGATGTCGGTGGCCCGCTCTAGCGTGCGACCTGTGGACAACCGTCCGAACCCGGGAGGGTTTCGGCCGGAATCCTGGCCTTTTCGACCCCCTTCCGGACCTGCCGGATTGGGGATGAAACGGTGGAGAACTTGTGTTGTACCTGTGGAGGACGGCGGAAAAACTACACGGATGTAACTACTACCCCTTGTGGTGCTTCCCGGTGTCCGTACCCATATGTAGTATTGAGCTCCCGGCGGGCTCCCAGCCTTCCGGCCAATGGATTCACCCCCAGATTTCACACGAGATGGACCCCGCGCGACGGGTTCCGGAGGACGAGAGAGGTTCGACGAATGGCGATCACTGTGTACACGAAGCCGTCCTGCGTGCAGTGCAACGCGACGTACCGCGCGCTGGACTCCAAGGGCATCGACTACGAGGTCCTCGACCTCTCCGAGGACCCGGCGGCGCTCGAGCACGTCAAGTCGCTCGGCTACCTGCAGGCCCCCGTCGTCGTGACCGACGAGGACCACTGGTCGGGCTTCCGTCCCGACAAGATCGACGAGCTCGCCTCGCGCCTGGTCTGAGCGATGAGCGCGGCCGTCGTGACGAACGTGCCGCTGCTCGTCTACTTCTCGAGCGTGTCGGGTAACACCGCACGTTTCATCGAGAAGCTCGGGATGCCGGCACGCCGCATCCCGCTCCACTCCTCCGAACCCGTGCTCCACGTCGAGGAGCCTTACGTCCTGGTCACCCCCACGTACGGGGGCGGCCAGGGTCGAGGAGAAGAGAAGGGCGCGGTTCCCAAGCAGGTCATCCGCTTCCTCAACGACGAGGGCAATCGGAGCCTGCTCCGCGGAGTCATCTCCGCAGGTAACAGCAATTTCGGCGAGTCGTTCTGCCTCGCCGGGGACATCATCAGCCGCAAGTGTCAGGTGCCGCACTTGTACCGGCTGGAAGTATTCGGCACGCCCGAGGACGTCGACCGCGTGAGCGGCGGATTGGAAGACTGGTGGAAGCTGCAGTGACCGATATGGCCTTCAAGACGGAGGCGCGCTTCGAGGGCATGGACTACCACGCCCTGAACGCGATGCTGAACCTCTACGGCGAGGACGGGAAGATCCAGTTCGACGCCGACAAGCGCGCGGCGCGGGAGTACTTCCTGCAGCACGTGAACCAGAACACCGTCTTCTTCCACTCGCTGAAGGAGAAGCTCGACTACCTGGTCGAGAAGGAGTACTACGAGGGCGCCGTCATCGACGCGTACCCGTTCGAGTTCATCCAGTGGCTCAACGACCACGCCTACGCGCAGAAGTTCCGTTTCGACACGTTCCTCGGCGCGTTCAAGTACTACACGAGCTACACGCTCAAGACCTTCGACGGCAAGCGCTACCTCGAGCGCTTCGAGGACCGCGTCGTGATGACCGCTCTCGCCCTCGCCGCCGGTGACCAGGACCTCGCCACGAAGCTCGTCGACGAGATCCTGTCGGGCCGCTTCCAGCCCGCCACCCCCACCTTCCTCAACGCCGGCAAGGCGCAGCGCGGCGAACTCGTCTCCTGCTTCCTCCTGCGCATCGAGGACAACATGGAGTCGATCGCCCGCGGCATCAACTCCGCGCTGCAGCTGTCCAAGCGCGGCGGCGGCGTGGCCCTGCTCCTCTCGAACATCCGCGAGGCGGGCGCCCCGATCAAGCAGATCGAGAACCAGTCGTCGGGCATCATCCCCGTCATGAAGCTTCTCGAAGACAGCTTCAGCTACGCCAACCAGCTGGGTGCGCGTCAGGGCGCCGGTGCCGTGTACCTCTCGGCCCACCACCCCGACATCATGAAGTTCCTCGACACCAAGCGCGAGAACGCGGACGAGAAGATCCGCATCAAGACGCTGTCGCTGGGTGTCGTCGTCCCCGACATCACGTTCGAGCTCGCGAAGAACGACGAGGACATGTACCTCTTCTCGCCGTACGACGTCGAGCGGGTGTACGGCGTGCCCTTCGGCGACATCTCGGTCACCGAGAAGTACCGCGAGATGGTCGACGATGCGCGCATCAAGAAGACCAAGATCAAGGCGCGCGAGTTCTTCCAGACCCTCGCCGAGATCCAGTTCGAGTCGGGCTACCCGTACATCATGTTCGAGGACACGGTGAACAAGGCCAACCCGATCAAGGGTCGGATCAACATGTCCAACCTCTGCTCGGAGATCCTGCAGGTCAACACGCCGACGACGTTCAACGAGGACCTCTCGTACGACCAGATCGGCAAGGACATCTCCTGCAACCTCGGCTCGATGAACATCGCCCTCGCGATGGACGGCCGCGACCTCGCCGGAACGGTGGAGACCAGCATCCGTGCCCTCAGCGCGGTCAGCGACCAGAGCCACATCCGCTCGGTCCGCTCCATCGAGGACGGCAACGACAAGTCGCACGCCATCGGCCTCGGCCAGATGAACCTGCACGGCTACCTCGCCCGCGAGCACGTCCACTACGGCTCGGAGGAGGGTGTCGACTTCACGAACATCTACTTCTACACGGTGCTGTTCCACGCGCTGCAGGCCTCGAACAAGATCGCCATCGAGCGCGGTCAGGTCTTCGACGGCTTCTGGGACTCGAAGTACGCCTCGGGCGAGTTCTTCGACAAGTACACCGAGCAGGAGTGGAAGCCGGCGACGGCCCGGGTCGAGGAGCTCTTCGAGGGCATCCACATCCCGACCCAGCAGGACTGGCTCGAGCTGAAGGCATCCATCCAGAAGCACGGCATCTACAACCAGAACCTGCAGGCCGTCCCGCCGACGGGCTCGATCTCGTACATCAACAACTCGACGAGCTCGATCCACCCGATCGCGTCGAAGATCGAGATCCGCAAGGAAGGCAAGATCGGCCGCGTCTACTACCCGGCGCCGTTCATGACGAACGACAACCTCGAGTACTACGAGGACGCGTACGAGATCGGCTACGAGAAGGTCATCGACACCTACGCCGCCGCCACCCAGCACGTCGACCAAGGCCTGTCGCTGACGCTGTTCTTCAAGGACACCGCCACCACGCGCGACATCAACAAGGCGCAGATCTACGCCTGGCGCAAGGGCATCAAGACGATCTACTACATCCGTCTCCGTCAGATGGCGCTCGAAGGCACCGACATGACCGAGTGCGTCTCCTGCATGCTCTGACCGGCCGAGATTCGATAGAGGAAGAAGACATGACCCCCGAACCCCTGAAGCTCCTCGGCTCGGTCCAGGCGATCAACTGGAACCGCATCCAGGACGACAAGGACCTCGAGGTGTGGAACCGCCTCGTGAACAACTTCTGGCTGCCCGAGAAGGTGCCGCTGTCCAACGACATCCAGTCGTGGGCGACGCTCACCCCCGAGGAGCAGCAGACCACGATGCGCGTGTTCACCGGCCTGACGCTGCTCGACACGATCCAGGGCACCGTCGGCGCCGTCTCGCTGATCCCCGACGCGATCACCCCGCACGAGGAGGCCGTCTACACGAACATCGCGTTCATGGAGTCGGTGCACGCGAAGAGCTACTCGTCGATCTTCTCGACGCTCGCCTCGACGCCCGAGATCGACGACGCGTTCCGCTGGTCCGTCGAGAACGAGAACCTTCAGAAGAAGGCCCGCATCGTCATGGACTACTACCGTGGCGACGAGCCGCTCAAGCGCAAGGTCGCCTCGACCCTGCTCGAGTCCTTCCTCTTCTACTCGGGGTTCTACCTGCCGCTGTACTGGTCGTCGAAGGCGAAGCTGACGAACACGGCCGACATCATCCGCCTCATCATCCGCGACGAGGCCGTGCACGGCTACTACATCGGCTACAAGTTCCAGCGCGGACTCGAGACCCTCGGCCAGGCCGAGCGCGACGAGCTCAAGGACTACACGTTCTCGCTGCTCTACGAGCTCTACGACAACGAGGTGCAGTACACGCAGGACCTCTACGACGGCATCGGCCAGACCGAGGACGTCAAGAAATTCCTGCACTACAACGCCAACAAGGCGCTCATGAACCTCGGCTACGAGGCGATGTTCCCCGCCACGGTCACCAACGTGAACCCGGCGATCCTGTCGGCCCTTTCGCCGAACGCCGACGAGAACCACGACTTCTTCAGTGGGTCGGGATCGTCGTACGTCATCGGCAAGGCCGTCGCGACCGAGGACGACGACTGGGACTTCTGAGTCATTGACGAAGGCCCCCGGCACTGCTCGCAGGAGCGGATGCCGGGGGCCTTCGTCGTTCGCTGCGCGGTGGCCCGTGCAGTCAGTCGTCCTGTTCGTCGGACTCCTGCTCGTCCTTCGTGATGTCGTCGTCGCCGATGTCGCCCTCGGCTTGACTCGGCTTGTCCGCGATGGGATCGCTCATGATGTCTCCTCTCAGTGCTCGCTGATGTTGCTCCGCGCCTCCTGGGCGCGGTCGGTCACGGTCCCGGCGGCGTCGGAACCCTCGTCCTTCACCGTCTGCACGGCCTCCTGGGCACGCTCCTTGACGGCGGTCGCGGCATCCTGAGCCGGCTCCTTCAGGTGGCTGGCGGCATCCTTCGCCACCTCCCCGAGCTCGTCGACGAGCGGCTGCGCCTGCTCCTTGGCCGTCTCGGCGAGCTCCTTCTCCTTCGCCGAGGCGGGGATGAGGGATGCGGCGAGCAGCCCCGCGCCGAAGGCGATCAGGCCGACGGCGAGCGGATTGCCCTCCGCCTTGGCCTTCACGTCGTGGGCGACGCCGTGCGCGGACCCGGCGAGGTTGTGCGCGGACGAGCCGGCGTCGTCGGCGGCGCCCATGATCCGGTCGCGGACGGAGCCGACCGCGCCCTTGATCTTGCTCGTCTGGCGGTCGACGATCTTCGACGGGTTGACCTTGTCAGCCAGTGCGTCGACGTCGGTTCCGAGTTCGGCGCGGGTGCGCTCGATGTCGGCGCGGATCGCGTCAGGTGAATCGCTCATCGGTTCTCCTCGTTTCTCTTGAATGTCTCTGGGATCTCCTGCAGGGTCTCGACGGTCTGCGGAGCGCCCTGCACCTCTTTCAGTTGCTTGCGGCCGACCACGTACAGGATCGCCGCGATGATCGCCCACAGGACCGCCACGATCACGCCCGACCAGCCCCACCCGACGAGGGTCGCGAGGGCGGCCCACAAGGCGAGGGACAGGAAGAGGACGACCATGGATGCCGCGTACCCGGCACCGCCGAGAAGCCCGGCGCCCTTGGCGGAGGTCGTGGCCGACTGCTTCAGCTCCGCCTTCGCGAGCGCGATCTCCTGCCGCATCAGCGTCGACAGATCGCGTGTCACCTCGCCGAGCAGGTCGCCGAGCGAGGTCGACGCGGCCTTGCGCTCAGAAGGTGTCGCGTCGCTCATCCGTGACCCTCTCGTCTGCGCCGCCGCGGAAGCCGGCTGACTCGTCGTAGAGCGGCGTGTCCGACGGCGGCAGTTCACCGGTCGTGTCGGCCGCGATCGGGTCGATGTAGGCCGGGTCCCGTCCGTCGACGGGTGTGGCGGGCGCGGATGCCGGGACCGCCGCCGCTGCCGGGGCGGGTGCAAGCGCCGTGCGCGAGGTCGACGGGCCGCTGTCGTCGTGGGACGCCATCGCCCGGACGAGTCGCCCGGCGACGATCCCCACGACGGCCGCGCCGGCGATGAAGACGAGGGGACGGCGCCGCGCGAACCGCTTCACCTCGTCGAGGAGGGCGGCGGGGTCACGGTCACCCAACCACGCAGCCGCGCCGGTGAGGCGGTCGGAGACCTGCTGCACGAGGTCGGTGGCGATGCCGCCGCCTTCCGCGTTGCGGGCCATCGATCCGAGCTCCTCGCCTGCGGCCTTCAGCCCGCTCGCGACTCGCTCCTGCTGCTGCGCCGCCTGGTCCGAGAACTCGGTGCGGCTCTGCGCGTAGAGGTCCTTCAGTTGCGACTTCGCCTCGCCCGCCACGGACGCCGCCTCATCCTTGGCGGTGTGTGCGACATCCTTCGCCGCGTCGGTCGCGGTGCCGGTGACGGCGGATGCCTCATCCTTCACGGTCTCGGTCTTCCCCGACCCGGCGTCGGCGCCACCGGTACCCGTGGGTCCATATCCGACTGACATAGTTGCTCCCTTGCTCGAGGACTCCTGTCCTGGGAGCGCCACTGTGCGAGCGGGTCGAGCAAGTCGTACCGGGGTTGCGCACCGCCGCGTCAAGCGGTACACGAGGGGACCGCGAGCGGACCGGGGCGGTCCACGGCGCCGCCGCCCGCCTGAGCGGCGTCAGCCCTCGCTGCCGCACTCCGACACGGCGAGCAGGTCGAGTCCGGGGCGCCCCTGCACCGTCGACTCCGTGACGTCGACCGACACGTTCGTCTCGGCCCGACTGAGCCGCACGGTCGCGATGTCGAGGTCGACGCCGGCCGGTTCGAGCGCCCAGCCGTCGCCGAGGGCGACGGGGAGCTCCGTGACGGTCGCGGCGGCATCCGTCCCCTCCGGCAGCGCGACGGCGCCGTGGATCGTCGCGAACTCGCCCGTCGACGGGCCGCCCGGGCTGACCTCCGAATCGCACGACTGCGCGCTCGCCCCGCCGTCGGGGACGAACTCGGCGCCGTCGGGGAGGACGGCGACGATCTCGGCGACCGCGTCCTCGGCCTGGGCGCGCACGTCCGCGTACGACGGCCCCGCTCCCGCGGAGCAGGCGGTGAGACCGGTGAGGAAGGTCACGAGCAGCACCGTCGCTGCGCCGGACCGGGCGCGCATCAGCCGCTGCTTCCGCGGGCCAGCGAGGCCAGGAGCAGGCGCACGTCCTTGAGGACGGTTCCGTTCCTCTGACCGTCGCCGCTGAACAGTCGGTTGTGCAGATCGAGTCCCTGCATGAGCATCGCGCCGACCGAGCCCGTCGCCTGCTCCTCGGTGTACCCGGGGTCCAGCACGATGACCCCGGGGATCTCCTCAGGGCCGACGCCGTAGCCGATGTCGCCCACCTGGAAGCCCGCGTAGTACCGGTTGACGTCCTCCGCGGCCTGCGCCGCGTAGTAGGTCGTTCCGAAGACCGGGCGGTAGCCGTCGGTGGCCCCCACGCCGCCGGCGAGGAACCGCACGTCGAAACGGGCACCGTGCATCTCGGCCGAACTGCCGACCTGCGACCCGGCGCTGTGCTCGTAGCTGAGCGTCGGGAGCCCGGGGAGAGCGACCTCGATTCCCTTCACGATGCGAGCGTAGTCCGCACCCGCGGCCGTGGCGATCGTGTTGTTCTGCGGGCCCGACGCGAGATTCAGGGAGATCTGCGGCATGGGGGCGGCGAGCACCGTGAAGGCCACGACGGGGGCGCCCGGGTCGGCGTTGGCGACCTGCCAGTCGGCGAACGAGGTGACCGGGTCGTCCACCATGAAGCTGCGCACCGACGCGTTCGTCCCCGGGACGACGAGCAGGATGCCGGCAGCGGTCGACGGATCGCCCGCCATCTCGATCATCGCGCCGCGCTCGGGGGAGTAGAGGTAGAGGCGCACCTGCCCGGCAACGACCTTCGTGAGGTACCGGCGCTCGAGCAGCAGGTCGCCCAGCAGCGCCGCGTCGCCCTCCGCGCCCCGGCGACTCACCTGCTGCAACCGCTCGTCGACTCGCGCGAGGCGCGCCCGCGCCGCGTACCGGTTGGCGCGGACACGGTCGGCGGCGTCGATGCCGTCGAGCGAGCCGACGAGCACGGGCACCGTGCGGATGAGGTCGTCGCGGCGCGCGGCATCCATTTCGGCCCACCAGATCGCGGCGTCGGCAGCGGAGGTCTGCGTGAGCAGCGTCGCGATGAGCCCGGGCGTGCGGTCCAGCAGCGCCCTCACGCCGGCGCGATCGAGGGAGGCCAGCTCGGCCAGGGTCGCCGAGACGCTGAGATGCGTCCGGTGGTGATCCGGGGTCGGCGCCGCGGCGGATGCCTGCGCCACCGGGGCTGCCGGAGTCACCAGGGCGAACGCCATCGCCGCAGCGGCCAGGGCTGCGGTGGGATGGGCGTTCGCGCGCATCATAGCGCTGATTGTATTGGCAGCCGGGACCGCTCCCGGCCACGCCAATCACGGACGGCCGCTCCCTTGACTCATAGACTGCTCGCGTGGCAGATACCCCGACCGAGGACGCTCCGCGTTTCAGCCCGGTGATCGCGTTGCTCGCCGTCTCCGCCTCGTGGGAGGCGCAGCTCGCCGCGGAGCTGCGCGACCTCGGCATCTCGACCCGCAAGTTCGGTCTGCTCGGGCACATCGGCGCCGAGCCCGGCATCTCCTTCTCGGAGCTCGCACGCCGCTCCCGCATCACCGTCCAGTCCGCGCACGCCGCCGTGCACGCCCTCGTCGACGACGGCCTCGTGGCGGACGCGACAGCCCAGGCCGGCGCGGCCAGCGACCTGAGCGTGACGCCCCGCGGCGCGAAGGTCCTGCAGGACGCGCAGGAACGCCTCGCCGCCCTCGACCGCGCGCTGGCACAGGCGCATCCGAGGGTCGCGGAGTCGCTCGACGGCATCCGCGCCGGCGTCGTCGAATGACGCGCGCGGCACCGCGGGACCCGCTCCGCACGGCGGCGCGCTCGGCGCTGGCCGCTCTCCTCGTCGCCGCCGGCGTCGGTCACCTCACCGTCCTCCGCCGCGGGTTCCGCATCGCGGTGCCGGACTGGGCGACTCGGCTGCTGCGCACCGACAAGGACACCATCGTCGTCGTGTCGGGTGTCGTCGAGTCGCTGCTCGGCGTTGCGCTCCTCGTGCTCCCGCGCGAGCGCCGGCGCGTGGGCGTCGCGGTCGCCGCTCTGTTCGTCGCGGTCTTCCCCGGCAACGTGCACCATTGGCGCACCGGACGCGACGTGCCGGGGCTGGACTCCGACGCCAAGAGGTTCGCTCGCCTGTTCCTGCAGCCGCTCCTGGTCGCGTGGGCGCTCTGGTCGACGCGCCGCTGAGTGGTCACCGTGCCGAGCCGTCACAGCGCGCGCACAGGTGGTGCGGGATCCTTCAGCTAGGCTGAAGGCGTGTTCCGCACCCCTGCCTCCCTGTATCGCGTGCTCGCCATCGCCGAGCTGTTCTCCTGGACCCTGCTGATCGCCGGCCTCATCATCCGCGCGGTCGGCGGTCCGGCCGTCGCCGTCACGATCGGCGGCGGCATCCACGGGTTCGTCTTCCTCTCCTACGGGGCGACGGCCATCCTGGTCGCCCTCAACAATCGGTGGCACCTCGGCGTGGCGCTGCTCGCGGTGGGATCGGCGATCGTCCCCTACGCCACCCTGCCGATGGAGATGTGGCTGCGCCGAACGGGGCGCCTCGACGGGCACTGGCGGCTCGAGGCGACCGCCGATCCGCGTGACCGGCGGCCGATCGACCGGCTGCTGCGGTGGTTCTTGCGCCACGCCGGCGTCCTCGTGGCGCTGATCGTCGTCGCCGTCGTCGCGCTCTACGTCGTGCTGCTCATCGTCGGCCCGCCGGGCGGACGGTGATCCCGTGGGTCAGCGCCGCGTCGAGACCGTCACGGTGAACTTCGCGTCGCGCGCCGCCTGCCGCGTGGGACCGACGATCCGCTCGAGCGCGCTGCGGTAGCGCAGTCCGGAGTTCCAGACGCACCAGAGCTCGCCGCCGGGCCGCAGGACGCGCGCCGCGTCGGCGAACATCCGCGGTGCGAGGCGGTCGGTCACGGCGGCCCCGCTGTGGAAGGGCGGGTTCAGCGCGATGAAGGATGCCGAGGCATCCGCCCGTGCCTGCAGCAGGTCGTCGCGCGCCACCTCGACGCGGTCGTCCACGCCGTTCGCCGCGGCCGTCGCGCGCGCCGAGGCGACCGCGGCGGCGGACTGATCAGACGCGTAGACGTGCCGCCCGGGGTGAGCGAGGGCGAAATGAGCGGCGACGGCGCCCGTGCCGCACGCGAAGTCGATGAGCGGGTCGGAGGCGCTGCCGCCGGCCGGGTCCTGCGGCAGGTGCGCAAGCAGCAGCCGCGTGCCGATGTCGAGCCGCGCGCCCGCGAACGCGCCGCCGAACGCGCGGAGGGCGAGGCCGTCGGCGCCGCCGTCCGCCGGCACGGGGTCGTGGCCGTCGTGCGGCCCGCGGGCGACCAGCACGCGCGACTTCTGGCGCGCCGGCGTCACGTCGAGCCGGTCGAAGGACCGGGCGAGGACCTCGTTCATCGCGAGGCTCATGTGCTTCAGGCGTCCGCCCGCCCAGACGACGACGTCCGGGTGGGCGTGGGCGGCGATGAGCGCGGCGATGTCGTCCAGCGCATCGAGGGACCGCGGCAGGCGCAGCAGCACGACCCGCGCCCCCGAGACGAGCTCCGCGCTCAACGGGCGCGACGAAACCCGCCCGGCGAGGCCCAGCGCCGCGGCGTTGCGGGCGAGTGCGCGTTCGCCCACGAGGGCGTCCTGGTGGACGCGGATGCCGGTGCCCCCGTCCCATGCCGCACCGAGGGCCAGGGCGCCGTAGGCGTCGCCGATGACCGCGATCTCCCCGGCGGCCGCGGCGGCGCGCGCGTCGGCGGACTCGTCGAGGATCAGCCGGTCGGCGGCGTCGGCGGCGACGAGCCCCGGGGCCTCGAGATCCGGGAGACGGGACAGGCGCGCGAACGGGAACGGCGCGGCGGAGGTCACCCGTCGAGCGTATCGCCGGGCCGCGGCATCCCTCACCCGGGGGATACTCAAACGATGAAGACTCTCGCACGCTGGGTACTCGCCGGCGCCATGGTGTTCGCCGGCCTCAGCCACCTGTTCTGGGCTCGGAAGGAGTTCCAGGCGCAGGTGCCGGACCTCGTCACCGAGGTGCTGCCGATCGACAAGGACGGCGTCGTCGTCGCCTCGGGTGCCGTCGAGATGATGCTGGGCGCGGCTCTCGTCGCGCTCCCGAAGGAGCGGCGCCGCGTCGGGGCGATCCTCGCGGCGTTCTTCGTCGCGATCTTCCCCGGCAACATCGGTCAGGCCCTGGGGAAGCGCGACGGGTTCCGCCTCGACAGCGACAAGGCGCGCTGGGCACGGCTGCTGTTCCAGCCCGTCCTCGTCGCCTGGGCGCTGTGGTCGACGCGGGGTGAGGGGTCCGCGCGCCACTGAGACGAGAGAGGCCCCCGTCCGCGCGGACGGGGGCCTCCTTCGTACGGGGGAGGCGTCAGGTGCGGACGCCTCCGGTCCGCAGACGCGACAGCGCATCGACGGTGGCGGCGAGGATCAGGACGCCGCCCGTGACCAGCAGGTTGAAGCCGGCATCCATCTGCAGCAGGCCGAGCCCGTTGATGATGATCGCGATGACGAGCGCGCCGATCGCCGCGTGGATCAGCCGTCCGCGGCCACCGAACAGGCTCACACCGCCGACGACGGCCGCCGCGACACCCGAGAGGACGATGTCGCGTCCGACCGCGCCGTCGACCGAGCCGACACGCGTCTGGTTGAACAGCAGCGAGACGACCGATAGGCCCGAGGCGATCACGAAGCACCACCACTTCACCCAGCGGACCTTGATGCCGGCGCGACGCGCGGCCTCGGCGTTGCCGCCGATCGCGTAGACGTACCGTCCGAACGTGGTGCGGTCGAGCACGAACGTGCCGATGAACAGGATCGTGAGGACGACCGGCACGATGATCGGCACCCCCTCGATGGGGATGATCGACTGCGACCGGTTGAGGTTCAGGACGAACACCGCGGCTCCGCCGAGGATCAGGAGCACCGCGAGCTTGGCCCACACGAGCGCGATCGGCCGGTTGGGGACGCCCGCCCGGGTCCGGCGGCGCCGGTCCCAGAACGACAGTCCGCCCGAGACGAGCACCATGACGCCGAGCATGACCCAGCCGCCCCAGACCGGGAGCCGGCCGTTCTGCAGGGCCAGCAGCTCGGGAGCCTCGATCGGGTAGAGACCGCCCGCACCGATGATGAGGAGGGCGAGGCCCTGATACCCGAGGAACAGGCCGAGCGTGACGACGAAGGACGGGATGCCGATCCTCGCCACCAGGAAGCCGATCAGGGCTCCCGTGGCCAGGCCGATGAGCAGGCCGAGCCCCAGCGCGATC
Source organism: Microbacterium sp. NPDC064942 (assembly GCF_049545525.1). NCBI lineage: Bacteria > Bacillati > Actinomycetota > Actinomycetes > Micrococcales > Microbacteriaceae > Microbacterium > Microbacterium sp. NPDC064942. The sequence continues at coordinate 478,259 of NZ_JBMWDR010000001.1, forward strand.
GGCCAGGGGATGTCGAGTTTGACGTTGAGGACGACGAAGGACGCGATGCCCACGCCGCCGGTGACACCGGCCGACAGGTCGATCTCGCCGAGCAGCAGCACGAACACGAGCGCCATGCCGAGGACGACGAGGGATGCCGCCTGGCTCATGAGGTTCGCGAAGTTCACCGGGGTGAAGAAGAACCGGCTGAGGATGCTGAAGAGGATGACGAGGAGGACGAGGCCGCCGACGGCGGGGAGCGCGCCCATCTCGCCGCCGCGCACCCGCTGCAGCCAGGCGCGTACCTGGTCGCCGACGCCGCCTTCGACGCCGCTGCCGATGAGGTCGCTCACGACGGGGTCGGGTGCCGCCGCGGTCCGGGTGCTGGTGCTCATGCGTCGCCTCCGACGGGGATCGTGGACGTCCCGACGAGCTGCACGCCCGGGGGGACCTTGGTTCCGGTGATGTAGCCGACGATGTCGTCGCGGGTGGTCTCGGTGGTCGCGACCTGCGCGACCATCTGGCCGAGGTAGAGGACCGCGATGTCGTCGGCGACCGCGAAGACGTCGGCCAGGTTGTGGCTGATGAGGACCACCGCGACACCCTGGTCGGCGAGGCGGCGGACGAGGTTCAGGACCTGTTCGGTCTGCGCGACGCCGAGGGCGGCCGTGGGTTCGTCGAGGATGACCACCCGCGCCTTCTTCAGCACGGCGCGGGCGATCGCGACGGTCTGCCGCTGACCGCCGGACAGGCTCGACACCTTCTGCCGCACGCTCTTGACGGTGCGCACCGAGAGGGAGCGGAGGGTGTCGGAGGCCTCCTTCTCCATTCGGCCCTCGTCGAACGTCCCGCCGATGACCTCCTCGCGGCCGAGGAACATGTTCTGGACGATGTCGAGGTTGTCGCAGAGCGCGAGGTCCTGGTAGACGACCTCGATGCCCAGCGCACCGGCTTCACGCGGGGTCCGGAGCGACTGCTCCTGACCGTCGACGAGGATCTCGCCGGTGTCGTAGGGCTGCACACCGGCGAGGCCCTTGATGAGGGTGGATTTGCCGGCGCCGTTGTCGCCGACGAGGGCGGTGACCATGCCCGGTCGGACCGTGAGGTCGACGCCCTTGAGGACGCTGACCGGGCCGAAGGACTTCGTCACGCGCCGGAGTTCGATGATGGGTTCGCTCATGCGGGTTCTCCTGAGAGGTCGGGGTGTCGCGCAGACAGGGAGGGTGGGGATGCCGCGGGTCGCGGCATCCCCACCCTCGTCAGATCACTCGACGCCGAACTCGGCGCACTTGTCGGCGAGGCTGACGCCGGCGATCTCGCCGGAGCAGACGTCCGAGGCCGAGGCGTCACCGGCGGCGACGACGTCCTTGACCTTGTCGGGCCCGACGAGCTGCGGCGTCACTGCGATGTACGGCGTGCCGTCCTCGAGCTTCTGGTCGGCGCTCGGCGTCGATCCCTGGAGGAGGTCGGTCGCGACCTTGATCGCGGCCTCGGCCTCATCCTTGACCGGCTTGTAGACCGTGGCGGTCTGCCACCCGGTGAGGATGTTGCGCAGGCCCTCGACGTTCGCGTCCTGACCCGAGACGGCGACACCCGTGAGGTCGCGGTCCTGGAGCACCTTGATGACGCCGTCCGCGTTGGTGTCGTTGGCGGCCCAGACGCCGTCGACCTTGCCGCCGTTGGCGGTGAGCGCCTGCTCGAAGTTGGTCTGCGTCTTCGCGCCGTCCCAGACTCCCGGGGGCTCCGCGACCGGCTTGATGCCGGCTGCTTCCATGACCTCGACGGCGCCCTTCTTGAACATCGCCGCGTTGCCGTCGGTGGGGTCGCCGCCCATGTAGTAGACGGCGGCCGTCTTCGGGTCCTTGCCGGCCGCCTTCAGGCCGTCCAGGACGGTCTGGCCCTCGAGTCGGCCGACCTCGACGTTGTCGAACGACACGTAGTAGTCGGCGCCCTGGAACGGGCGGTCGTAGGCGATGACGGGGATGCCCTGGGACTTCGCCTTCGTGGCGACACCCACGGCGGCGCCGTTGTAGTCGACGAGCAACATCACGCCGCAGCCCTGGGTGAGCTGCTGGTCGCCGATGGTCGCGTACTTCGAGGTGTCGCCCTGCGCGTTCTGGATGTCGACGTCGAAGCCGGCGGCCTTGAGGCCCTCATCCAGGTACTTGCGGTCGAAGTTCTCCCAGCGGGGCGAGGACGCCGCGTCGGGGAGGATGACGCACGCACGGCCGGCTTCGGCCGGTTCGGCACCGCCGCTCGAGCCCGCGGGTGCCGGGGTGCTCGCGGACGAACAGCCGGCGAGCAGGAGTGCAGCGGCCCCCAGGACTGCTGCGACGGACAGGGACTTCTTCATCGTTCGCCTTTCGACAGTGAAATCAAACGAGCGCGGCATCGCGCTTGACGATGATCTTGATGCGTTCACGAAATGAAGTCAAGATGTGAACATAACGCTTTCGTCACCGCCGACGACCCGATGGGCGGCGGACCGACCGCGCCCCGTGCCGTGCGTGCGACGCGCTATCCGGCGCCCGATCCGAGCCGCGAGCGACGTGTCACCGCGTCGAGGGCGACCGCGAAGACCAGCACCGCCCCGGTGACCATGAACTGCACGGCAGAGCTCAGGTTCACCAGCGTCAGCCCCGCCGAGATCGCCTGGATGACGACGACGCCGAGCAGCGCGGCGAAGGCCGAGCCGCGGCCGCCGAAGAGCGACGCGCCGCCGATGATGGCGGCGGCGATCGCGTTGAGGTTCGTGTCGGCCGCTCCGGTGCTCTGGTTCGCGGCGGCGAGCCGCGCGGCCGCGAGCACCCCGCCGGTCGCGGCGAGGGCCGAGCACAGCACGAACACCGAGACGACGACGCGGTCGACGCGGATGCCGGCGCGTCGGGCGGCCTCGATCGATCCGCCCACGGCGAAGACCGACCGCCCCCACCGGGTGCGGGTGAGGGCGAGGTGGGCGGCCACGACCAAGACGACGAACACCACGAACATGACGCCGACGCCGCGCGAGAGTCCCAGATACCAGGACGCGCCGACGAGACCGATCAGCAGCAGCGCTCCGCGCACGACGATCGTGAGCGTCCGCTCGCTCTCGAGCTCCGCCGCGGCGCGGCGCCGTGCGCGGCGCAGCAGGGTCGCCGTGTAGGCGAGCGCGGTCCCCACGGCGAGGAGGTACGCCAGCCAGTGCGGCAGGTACATCTGCTGGGCGAACTGCACGATCCACGAATCGAACGGAAGGTTGATGGACCCCGCGTCGCCCAGCACCCAGAGCTGGACGCCGAGGAGACCGAGCAGGCCCGCGAGCGTGACGACGAAGCTCGGCAAGCCGAGCTTCGTACGGAGCACCCCGTAGCAGACCCCCACGACGCACCCCGCGGCGATCGCCGCACCGATCGCGAGGGGGAGGGGCCACTGCAGTTGGACCGCGCCCACGGCGAGGATAGCGGCGGCCACACCCGACATCGAACCCACCGACAGGTCGATCTCGCCGATGAGGAGCACGAGCACGATGCCCAGCGAGATCGTGCCGATCGCCGCGCACTGCATCAGCAGATCGCTGAGATGCCGGCTCGTGAGGAAGACCGGGTTCAGCGTCTGAAACACGACCGCGATGACGACGAGGGCGAGGACCACCGGCATCCGCCCCACGTCGCCGGACCGCACCCGGGCGAGCGTCAGGGCGATCACCCCCGCGTCGCGGTTCACCGGTCGCCGTCCGTCCGGCGCCGCGCCCCGGACAGCGGGATCACGGGGGCGCGGGGCTCGTCGGGGAGCGGCGCCGGCCTCGCGACGTCGAGGGCGCCCGTGATCGCGGCGATGAGGACCTCGCTCGTGGCCTCCTCGGCGTCGAACTCGCCGTTGTTGCGCCCGAGGCGCAGCACGACGATGCGGTCGGCGACGGCGAGCACGTCGGTCAGGTTGTGGCTGATGAGCACCACGCCGTGACCACGGTCGCGCAGGCGCTCGATCAGGTTCAGCACCTCCGCGGTCTGGGCGACACCCAGGGCGGCGGTCGGTTCGTCGAGGATGACGATGCGCGGCTCGCCGATGAGCGACCGCGCGATCGCGACCGTCTGCCGTTGGCCCCCCGACAGGGTGGAGACGGGTACCCGCACGGAGGGGATCTTCGCGGCGAGCTCGCGCAGCAGCATCCAGGTCCGCTCCTCCATGCCGACCTCGTCGAGGCGACCGCGTTCGAGGAGCTCACGACCGAGCCACAGGTTCGCGACGACGTCGAGGTTCTCGCAGAGGGCGAGGTCCTGGAACACCGTCGCGATCCCGAGGTCCTGCGCGTCGGCGGGGGTGGAGAGCTGCACGACGTCGCCGTCGAGCTCGATCGTGCCCGCATCGGCGGGGTGCACACCGGCGAGGACCTTCACGAGCGTCGACTTGCCGGCGCCGTTGTCGCCGACGAGGGCGACCACCTCGCCCTCGCGGACGCGGAAGTCCACCCCGCTGAGCGCACGCACGGCGCCGAAGCGCTTGTCGATGCCGCGCATCGTGAGGACGTGGTCGCCGGTGCGACGGGAGGAGACGCTCACGCGGGTGCTCTCATTCCAGCCCCGCCGCAGCGCAGGCCTCGGCATAGGCGGGGGTGCAGATGTCCTGCACGGTCCAGAACCCGTCGGCGACGACGGTGTCGGCGATGTCGTCGACGGTGACGGCGACCGGGGTGAGGAGGGTCGCGGGGATGCCGTCGACGGTCGTGTCGCCCGCCGGGCGCTCACCGCTCGCGAGCTGCAGGGCGACGTCGGCGGCGATCGTCGCCTGGGTCCGCAGGGCTTTGTAGACGGTCATGAACTGGTCGCCCGAGACGATGCGCTGGAGCGCCGTGAGCTCGGCGTCCTGACCGGTCACCAGCGGGACGGGCGAGACGTCGGCGGCGCGGAGGGCCGCGATCGCGCCGCTCGCGGTGCCGTCGTTGGCGGCGTACACGGCGACGATCTCGTCGCCGTACTGGGCGATCTGCCCCGCCACCCAGGCCTGCGCCTTGTCGGGACTCCAGTCGGGAGTGTCGTACTCGGCGAGGATCCGGAGCCCCGCGTCGGCGATGACCCGGCGCGCGCCCGCGCGGAACTGCGCGGCGTTGCTGTCGGTCGGTGAGCCGTGGACCATGAGGATGCCGCCGTCCGTGCGACCCTCGCGCTCGAGGCCCGCCACGAGGGCGTCGGCCTGCAACTCGCCGACGCGCTCGTTGTCGAAGGAGACGTAGTACGCCGGCTTCCCGCCGCCGACGATCATCCGGTCGTAAGAGACGACCGGCACGCCCTCGGCGGTCGCCGCCGCGAGGATCGACGCCGCCGCGCGACCGTCGACCGGGTCGAGGACGAGGACGGCGGCACCGGCCGCGAGCGCGGACTCCGCCTGCTGCTGCTGCCGCGCGGCATCCTGATCCGCGTTCGTGTACAGCACCTGCGCGTCGCCCGATTCGGCGATGCGCTCCTCGAACACCGGTCGGTCGAACGTCTCGTAGCGGGCGGTCTTCTTGTCGGGGAGGAGCAGGGCGATCGTGGTGCGGCCGGACGCGGTGTCGGGGAGCGCGCATCCCGAGAGTGCGGCGGCCGTGGCACCCACGACGACGAGGGCGGCGAGGAGCCGTCTCATGCGGGGAACGCGACCAGTTCGGCGTCGACGGCGACGTGATCGAGCGCGAGCGCGATGGCCCCGCGGGTCTCGGCCCACTCCGCGAAGTCGGAGGCCACGATCTCGGGCACTCCGCCGCCGAGGATGGAACGCTCGAGCGAATGGCGCAGCGGTGCGAGGAGGATCTCTCCTGCCCGCGCGAGCTCGCCGCCCACGACGATGCGTTCGGGGTCGATGAGGTTGCACAGGCTCGCCGCGGCGATGCCGATGTGACGCCCGGCATCCGCGATCGTCCGCTGCGCCGCCGCGACGCCGTCGCCCGCCGCCGTCACGAGGTCGCGGAGGCGATGGATGCCGTCGGCTTCGCTGAAGCCCGCGAGCAGCGCCGGGCCGGCCGCCACGGTCTCGAGGCAGCCCCGGTTGCCGCAGCGGCAGCGGGCACCGTTCTCGTCGATCGTCATGTGGCCGATCTGGCCGGTGCGGCCGCTCACCCCGCGGAAGAGGTCGCCGTCGACGAGCAGTCCCGCGCTGATGGCGTGCCCGACGGTGATGTAGACCGAGGAGGAGGCGCCGCGGGCAGCGCCCTCCCGCGCCTCGGCGAGCGCGCCGAGATTGGCCTCGCTGTCGACGTGCACGGGCCGGCCGATGCGGGCCGACAGGCTGCGGGCGATGTCGACGCCGTCCCACCCCGGGAGCAGCCCCGGAGTCGAGATGACGGAGGTGCGCGGATCGACGGGTGCCGGGAGCGCCAGGCCCACGGCCAAGAGGTCGGAGAGGGAGCCGCCGAGCCCTTCGACCATGTCGCCCAGGAGCAGGCTCAGCCGGTCGAGCTCGGCGTCGTGCCGGTGGTCGGGAGCCAGCGGCAGCGAGGTCTCCGCGACGACCGACCGCGTGGCATCCGCGATCGCGACGTGCAGCTTGCGGGTGGAGAAGTGCGCACCGGCGACGAGGCCGACTTGGCGGGCGAGCGAGACGAGGGTCGCCCGCCGCCCGCTCCGCGAGGTGAAGGACGTGTGGAGGACGCCCGTCGCGGTGAGCTCCTTGACGATGTTCGACACCGTCGCGGGGGAGAGGCCGGTCGCGCCCGCGAGCTCGATCTGCGTCAGGCGCCCATGCCGCTTGAGCGAATCGAGCAGACGTGCACGATTCGCTTCTCGCAGCGAGGACTGCGAGCCGGGCGGTGTTGACCGGCGAGCCACGGGGACACCCTACCGCGCGAGGCGCGCGACCGGCCCCGGGCGGGTCAGGCGGCGTCGATGAGGCGGACGCGGACGATGTTGGTGGTCTCGTCGAGCTCGGCGACCTTCGGGTGGTCCTTGACGAAGTCCGAGAAGGAGCGGTGGCCGAGCGCCTTCTCGCTGAAGGAGGGGTCCATGCGCTTGAGCAGGTTCTTGACGGCCGAGAGGTGGACCCACTCCTCGTCGGTGCGCTCGTGCTCGAGCCGCAGTGCGCGGGAGAGGAGCTGTTCGACGGGGTCGACCGTCTTGCGTCGGCGCCGACCCGCGCTGGGAGCGGCCTCGGGTGCGGGTTCGGGGTGGGCGAGGGTCACACCCGGGAGCGCGTCGTACGCGTCGAACTGGTCGCACGCGGCGGCGAGCGACTTGGCCGTGGAGCCGGCGACCCCGACGGCGACGACATAGCGGCCGAGGCGCTTGCACCGCTGCGCGAGCGGCACGTAGTCGCTGTCGCCGGCGACGATGACGACGTGGGTGAGGTCCTCGAGGCGGAAGAGGTCCTCGACGGTGTCGACGGCGAGGCGGATGTCGGCACCGTTCTTCGCGTACGCCGCCGCCGGAAACAGCTGCACGAGGTCGACCGCCCGGGCGACGAGCTGCTGCCGGTAGAGCGAGTTCACCGGCGACGACCAGTCCGCGTAGGCGCGGGTGAGCACGAGGGTGCCGAACGAGGCGGCGTAGTCCATGATCGCGCCGACGTCGATCATCGCCGCCGCGAGACGGTCGGCGATCTCTTTCTCGTCGGGGTCCGCGGCGATCCGCTGCCGGTCCCGCGAGTAGCTGTTGCGACCGTGCACCCGGTCGTACCAACTCATGACGATGTTGTCGAAATCGAGGTAGACCGCGACGCGAGGAGTGGAGGAATCCGGCATCCCCCCAGTCTTACAGCTTGGGGCCGCGAGGTGTTCCGGGAACCGTGTCGCTGAGGCCGAGGACGAAGTCGAGGATGTCGCGGGCCGACGCCGTCCGCACCGGACCGCGCCCGAGCGCCCACCCGGCGTCGTCCGCGGAGAGAGTCGACCCGGCGACGGCGGCGCGCCGCTCGAAGGGCATGCGTGTGACGGCATACAGCGCGACGGCCCCGCTCAGGGTGGGCGGGAGCGTGATCGGGCGATCGCCCGCGAGGACGAGCAGGGCGCGTGTCGCGTCGACGAGGGAGCGGATGCGGCGGCGCCGGCCGCCGCGGATCTCCGCCGCCACCTCGGGGAGCGGTGTCCCCGCGGAGGATCCCAGAGCGGCCTCGGCGAGGAAACGGTCGGCGTCGTCCTGAGATCGCGCGAGGCCCGCTGCGAGCACGACGACGTCGGCGAGCGCCACTCTCCAGTCGCCCGTCACCGCGGACTCGTCCGTGCGCTCCCGGTTGCTGAGGGGCAGGTGGCGCGAGAGGTCGGACATGCGGTCAGCTTAGGCGGCGGCGGGTGCGATGTGACAGGCCGCCTTGTCACACGCGAGGCCCCGTCACGACAGGGGAGTAGGGTGCCCTGGAGGTCGGGACGTGCATAATGGCGTCGAATCGATGTGACCGTGAACATCCAGCGAGGGGCCCGATGAGCGACGATGCCGCCGGCCGGAGACCGAGTATCCGCGATGTCGCGCGCCTCGCGGAGGTCTCGCACCAGACGGTGTCCCGCGTCCTGAACGACCACCCCAGCATCCGGCCGGAGACGCGGGACCGGGTTCTGGCGGCGATGCGGGACCTCTCGTACAGCCCGAACCGCGCGGCCCGTGCGCTGGTGACGAGCCGATCGCGGACCATCGGCGTGCTCGCGGCGTCGGCGACGCAGTACGGCCCGGCCTCCTCCATCGCCGCGATCGAAGCGGCCGCGCAGGCGCGGGGCTACTGGGTGTCGACGGCGAACATCGACCCCGGCGACCCCCAGTCCATCCCCGACGGCATCTCGCACCTCATGGCCCAGTCCGTCGAGGGCCTCGTCGTGATCGCGCCCCAGGTGCGCGTCATCCGGGCCATCGCCGCCCACGCCGTCGACGTGCCGTTCGTGACGCTGCAGTCCACCGATCCCGACGCGGGCCACTCCGTCGCCGTCGACCAGGTCGCGGGCGCCCGATTGGCCACACGCCACCTGATCGAACTGGGCCATCGCTCGATCTACCACCTCGCGGGGCCGCAGGACTGGATGGAGGCGGAGGCCCGCATGACGGGCTTCCTCGAGGAGATCAGCGCGTGGGACATCGCCACGACCGCGCCGATCCTGGGGGACTGGACCGCCGACTTCGGCTATTACGCCGGGCGCGAGTTGCTGCGATACCGCGACTTCACGGCGATCTTCTCCTCCAACGACCAGATGGCGCTGGGGCTCCTGCACGCCGTGCGCGACGAGGGCCTGGACTGTCCGCGCGACATCAGCATCGTCGGGTTCGACGACATCCCCGAGGCGGGCCACTTCTGGCCGCCGCTCACGACGGTGCGTCAGGACTTCGCCGAACTCGGCCGCCGGTGCGTCGAGATCCTGCTCGACGAGGCGGGGTCCGCAGCGCTTCCCATGCTCACGCCGGAGCTCGTCGTCCGGTCGTCGACGGCGGCGGTCGCCCGACTCTGACCCCTTCGGCGCGTCGTGTTTGACATCACCGCGGCCTTGGGTGCATAGTCTCCGATGTGAACGGTCACATGGCCGTCACCCGGCCGAGTGAATCGGACCGCGCAGGACAAGGGAGTCGGCAATGGCGTCGAAGGACGAGCGCTACGTGAGCGGGGTGAAGACCGAGGTGGCCGTCGCCCGCATCCGCGAGCGAGTGGCATCCCTCCTGGTCGACCTGTCCCGCCGTGGCCTGGTCTCGGCCACGCTGTGCGAGCGCGTCCCCGACGCGGATTTCTTCGTCACCCGACCCGCGGACGCGGACGACGACCTCGCGCCCGAGCGGATGATGGTCCTCACCCTCGCCGGCATCCCCGTGGCCGGGACGCCCGGCGAGGGCGGCGCGCGCCCCGCCGACGTCGCGCTCTACGCGACGGTGCTCCGCGAGCTCCCGGACACGATGGCCCTCGTCCACCTCGAGACCGGCCACGCGGCCGCCTGGGCGGCACGCGGGCAGGAGATCCCCTGCGTCACCGCCCAGTCCGCCCGCGAGTTCGGCGGCACGGTGCCTGTCCTCGCCGGGCCCCGCGTCGACCCGGCGGCGCTCGTCGAGGCGCTCCGCGGCGACGGCGCCTCCGTCGTCCTCGTCGCAGGTCTCGGCGCCTTCTGCGCGGCCGGCTCCGCCCGCGAGGCGGCCCGTGTCGCGCAGGTGCTCGAAGGCGTCGCCCGCACCGCTGCGCTCGCCGCGGTCGGCGGACACACCGAGCCCCTCTCGCCCGAGACGATCGCGGACCTCTCCGGCCGCGCTCGCGACCTGCGGGAACCGATCACCGACGGCCGCCGGTAGCCCGATACCGGGCGCGGCCACCACCCACAGGACCCCGGCAGGGGTCATGCACCAACCGAACACCACGACACCGAAGTCAACGGGAAAGGAATCACAGTGAAACTCAAGAGGATCATCTTCGTCGGCCTCGCAGCCGGCGCCCTCGCACTCACGGCATGCGCCGGCGGCAACGGCGGTGGCACCAGCGGCGGCGGCAACGAGGGCGGCGGGGACGGCGGCCTGATCGGCGTCGCGATGCCGACCAAGAGCTCCGAGCGCTGGATCCAGGACGGCGACGCCGTCAAGAAGGCACTGGAGGACCAGGGCTACAAGGTCGACCTGCAGTACGCCGAGGACGACATCCCCACCCAGGTCTCGCAGATCGAGAACATGATCACCAAGGGCGCCGAGGCGCTGATCGTCGCCTCGATCGACGGCACGACGCTGACCGAGGCCCTGCAGAACGCGGCGGATGCCGACATCCCCGTCATCGCCTACGACCGCCTCATCAAGGGCACCGAGAACGTCGACTACTACGCGACGTTCGACAACGAGCTCGTCGGCAACCAGCAGGCGTGGACCGTCCTCAACGGTCTCGGCCTGACCGACCTCGAGGGCAACAAGCTGGACGACGCGCCCAAGGGGCCGTTCAACATCGAGCTGTTCGCCGGCTCGCTGGACGACAACAACGCGTTCTTCTTCTTCAACGGCGCGATGGACGTGCTGAAGCCCTACATCGAGGACGGCACGCTCGTCGTCAAGTCGGGCCAGACGAGCATCGAGCAGGCAGCGACGCTCCGCTGGGACGGCGAGACCGCGCAGAGCCGCATGGAGGACATCCTCACGGCCAACTACAGCGACGGCACGCAGGTCGACGCCGTCCTGTCGCCCTACGACGGCATCTCGCGCGGCATCATCTCGGCTCTCGCCGACGCCGGCTACTCCGTCGGTGAGGAGTGGCCGATCATCTCCGGTCAGGACGCCGAGGTCGACTCGGTCAAGGCCATCCTGAGCGGCGAGCAGTACGCGACGATCTTCAAGGACACCCGCGAGCTGGCCAAGGTCGCCGCGGACATGGCCGTCGCCGTGCTCAACGACGAAGAGCCCGAGACCAACGACACCACCACGTACGACAACGACGTCAAGGTCGTCCCGTCGTACCTGCTGGCCCCGGTCCCGGTCGTCAAGGACAACGTCCAGTCGGCGCTCGTCGACACGGGCTACTGGACGGCGGAGGAGCTGGGTCTCTGACCCGGGTCCGCCACTGACCATCCGCGTCGGCGGCGAGGTTCGCCTCGCCGCCGACGCACCCCCATCCATCCCTCACGGAAGTCGGAGATCGTGACCGAGACCATCCTCGAGATGCGCGGCATCACCAAGACGTTCCCTGGCGTGAAGGCGCTGTCGAACGTCAACTTCGCCGTCCAGCGCGGCGAGATCCACGCCATCTGCGGCGAGAACGGCGCCGGCAAGTCGACGCTCATGAAGGTGCTGTCGGGTGTCTACCCGCACGGCACCTACGACGGCGAGATCCACTACGCCGGCGACGTCGTCGAGTTCAAGAGCCTGCGCGACAGCGAAGCGCGCGGCATCGTCATCATCCACCAGGAGCTCGCCCTCAGCCCCTACCTCTCGATCGCCGAGAACATCTTCCTCAACAACGAGCGCACGGGCGCCGGCGGCCTCATCGACTGGAACAAGACCAACTTCGAGGCGGCGGAGCTCCTCAAGCGCGTCGGACTGCGCGAGAACCCCACCACCAAGGTCAACCAGCTCGGTGTCGGCAAGCAGCAGCTCGTCGAGATCGCCAAGGCGCTCTCGAAGGAGGTCAAGCTCCTCATCCTCGACGAGCCGACCGCCGCGCTGAACGACGAGGACTCCGATCACCTGCTCGATCTGATCCTCAGCCTCCGCGAGGAGGGGATCACGTCGATCATCATCAGCCACAAGCTGAACGAGATCAAGAAGGTCGCCGACGCCGTCACGGTCATCCGCGACGGCAAGACGATCGAGACGATCGCGAAGTCCGACGTCACCGAGGACCGCATCATCAAGGACATGGTGGGTCGCGACCTCGAGCACCGCTACCCCGACCACGAACCGCAGATCGGCGACGAGCTGCTGCGTGTCGAGAACTGGACCGCGCACCACCCGCAGGACCCGACCCGTGTCGTCGTCGACGACGTGTCGATCACGGTCCGTGCGGGCGAGATCGTCGGGATCGCCGGCCTCATGGGCGCCGGCCGCACCGAGTTCGCGATGAGCCTGTTCGGCCACAGCTACGGCACCCGCATCTCGGGCAAGGTCTTCATGCGCGGCCAGGAGATCCGCACCCGCACGGTGTCGGAGGCCATCGCCAACGGCCTCGCGTACGCCACCGAGGACCGCAAGACCTACGGACTGAACCTCATCGACGACATCAAGCGGAACGTCTCGATGGCGTCGCTGAAGAAGCTCGAGAAGGCGGGGCTGGTCGACGACAACGAGGAGTTCGCCGTCGCCAACCAGTACCGCAAGAGCATGAACATCAAGGCGCCGACCGTGCTCGCCAAGACCGGGAAGCTCTCGGGCGGCAACCAGCAGAAGGTCGTCCTGTCGAAGTGGATCTACTCCGATCCCGAGGTGCTCATCCTCGACGAGCCCACCCGCGGCATCGACGTCGGAGCGAAGTACGAGATCTACACGATCATCAACAAGCTCGCCGCCGCCGGGAAGGGCGTCATCGTCATCTCGTCGGAGCTCCCCGAACTCCTCGGCATCTCCGACCGCGTGTACGCGCTGTCGGAGGGTCGGATCACCGGTGAGGTGCCGATCAGCGAGGCCACCCCCGAACACGTCCTCAAACTCATGACCATGGAGAAGCCCCGCTGACGGGGCAGGAGACACACATGTCCAACACCACTTCCACGGAGACCGCCGCCGGCGGCGGCATCCATCCGTCCGACAACCGCGTCACCCACTGGCTGGCGACGGTCCTGTCCGACCTCGGCCGCAACGGCATCTTCATCGCCCTGATCGCGGTCGTCGTCCTGTTCGCGATCCTCACCGACGGCATCCTGCTGCGTCCGCAGAACCTGTCGAACCTGGTCGTCCAGAACGGGTACATCCTCGTGCTGGCGATCGGAATGGTGATGATCATCATCGCCGGCCACATCGACCTGTCCGTCGGGTCCGTCGCGGCCTTCATCGGCGCCGTGTCGGGTGTGCTGGCGGTCGACATGGGACTGCCCTGGGGCGTCGCGATCATCTTGTCGCTCCTGATCGGTGCCCTCGTCGGCGCCTGGCAGGGCTTCTGGGTCGCGTACGTCGGCATCCCCGCCTTCATCGTGACCCTCGCGGGCATGCTGATCTTCCGCGGCCTCGCGCTCGTGGTGCTCGGCAATCAGAACATCGGCTCGTTCCCGACGGAGTACCGCGCGCTCGGCAACGGCTTCCTCGCGGGGCTGTTCGGCGAGTCCGACCCCGACCTGTTCACCCTCGTCATCGGTGGGGTCGCCATCGTCGCCCTCGCGGTGCAGCAGGTCCGCACGCGCCTCGGCCGCCAGAAGTACGACCAGGACGTCGATCCGCTCATCTGGTTCATCGCCAAGCTCGCGCTCGTCGCGGTCGTCATCGGCTGGTTCACCCTCGCGCTGGCCTCGTACAAGGGCATCCCGGTCACCCTGATCGTGCTCGCCGTCCTCGTGCTCGTCTACGGCATCGTGATGAACCGCACGGTCTTCGGCCGTCACATCTACGCCATCGGCGGCAACCGCCACGCGGCGGAGCTGTCGGGCATCAAGACGCGTCGGGTGGACTTCTGGCTCTTCGTGAACATGGGTGTCCTCGCCGCACTGGCGGGCCTCATCTTCACCGCGCGCCTCAACCTCGCCGGTCCCAAGGCGGGTGAGGGCTTCGAGCTCGAGGCGATCTCGGCGGCCTTCATCGGCGGCGCGGCGGTGCAGGGCGGTGTCGGCACGATCGGCGGCGCGATCATCGGTGGTCTCATCATCGGTGTCCTGAACAACGGCATGTCGATCATGGGCATCGGCATCGACTGGCAGCAGGCCGTGAAGGGTCTCGTGCTGCTGTTCGCCGTCGCCTTCGACGTCTACAACAAGCGTCGGGCAGGCCACTGAGATGGCGAAGAATCTGCCCACGGGCGACCTCGACCGACCCGGTCCGACGACCGCGCGGATCACGATGTGGATCTGCGGCGGCGCCGTGGGTCTCTACATGGTCGTGAGCGGCCTCATCGGTGCCCTGACCACCGGCTGAACCGGTACGCTCACCGGCCCACCGCATCCCCTCTTCCCGACGCGGAGGAGGGGATGCGGTCGTTCACCGCTGACTCATAGGCTCGGGCGCATGCCCTATCTGGTCTCGCTCGTCGTACTGGCCGGGATGATCTTCGCGCTGGTCGACATCATCACGCGCGATCAGAGCCTCGTGAAGCACATGCCCAAGACGGTCTGGCTCTTCGTCGTCATTCTGCTGCCGTTCCTCGGGACGGTGCTGTGGTTCGCGATCGGGCGCGAGTACCCGCGGCGCGAGGTCAGCCGTCCGCCGCAGTTCGCCCCCTGGGCGAGCGAACCCGCCCCGCCGCCGGTGCGCGCGCACGAGTCCCGCTCGACCGAGCAGCAGCTCGCCGACCTCGAGCGCGAGATCGAGGAGGAGCGGCTGCGCGCGGAACTCGCCCGGCGTCGTCGTGAGCTCGGCGACCCGGCCTGAGCCGCGGCGTCAGCCGCGCGGGTAGACGACGCCGATCTGCCGGCGGATCTCGTCGAGCGTGCCCATGATCGCGACGCTCTCGTCGATCGGGAGGATGTCGCCGTCGGTGCGCCCCTGCGCGACGAGCTGCTCGGCGTGGAGGGCCTGGAACTGCATGCCGCGGCCGTCGATCTCGGTGCGGAACTCCTCGACGAGCGCCCCGTCCGCCCCGAACACGCGGAACGTGGTCGGCGCGTAGAAAACGCCGTCGATCTCGATGCGCCCCTTCGTCCCGACGACCTGGGCGGCGTTGGCGCCCGCCGCGCGCGAGGAGGTGAGGAGCGAGGACACGCCGCCGTTCGCGTGCACCATCGCGATCGCGACGTCGGTGTCGGCCCCGGTCGCGGCCAGCTGCGCCGTGGCGCGGATCTCTGCCGGTGCGCCGAGGACGTCCCAGGCGAACGAAACCGGGTAGATGCCGAGGTCGAGCAGCGCGCCCCCGCCGAGCGCGAGGTCGTTGAGACGGTGGCTCGGGTCGTCGGTGATGTTCTGGGTGTGGTCGGCGCTCACGAGGCGGACCTCGCCGATCACGCCGTCGGCGAGGATCTCGCGCAGGCGCACCATGTGGGGGAGGTAGCGGGTCCACATCGCCTCCATCGCGAGCAGACCGTGATCGGCGGCGAGGTCGCGGATCGCGACGGCCTGGTCGGCGTCGAGCGTGAGGGGCTTCTCGATGAGGACGTGCTTGCCGTGCTCGAGGGCGAGCGCGGCGCCCGCGAGGTGGTGGCTGTGCGGGGTCGCGATGTAGACGATGTCCACCTCGGGGTCGGCGACGAGATCCTCGTACGATCCGTGGGCGTGGGGGATCCCGTACTGCTCCGCGAACGCCTGCGCGGAGTCGAGCCGGCGCGAGCCGACGGCGGTGACGGTGCGCCCCGCCGTCTTCAGGTCCGAGGTGAAGGCGTGCGCGATGCCGCCGGTGGCCAGGATTCCCCAGCGAAGAGAGGTCATCGCCCGAGCCTATCGGCGCAGCGTGCGCACCGGATCTAGAGTCGGATCGTGACCCGTCCCGACGCCGCCGCCCTCGACCGGTTCCGCGAGCTGCTGCGGATCCCGACGGTGTCGATGCCGCCGGGGGAACCGGATGCCGACGGTGCACCGTTCGTCCGCTTCCGGGACGCCGTCGAGCGGCTCTACCCCGCGCTCCACGGCGCGCTCGAGCGCGAGGTCGTCGGCGGATACTCGCTGCTCTACCGCTGGCGCGGAGCGGATGCCGCGGCTCCCCTCGTCCTCATGGCGCACATCGACGTCGTGCCGGTCGTCGCGGACGAGTGGGACCGCGACCCGTTCGGCGCCGAGACGGTCGGGGCGGGCGACGACGCCGAGATCCACGCGCGCGGCGCGGTCGACGACAAGGGTGCTCTCGTCGCGATCCTCGAAGCCGTCGACGCCCTCGTCACCGAGGGGTTCACGCCGCAGCGGGACGTCTACCTCGCCTTCGGCCACAACGAGGAGGTCGCCGGCGACGGCGCCCAGGCCATCGTCGAGGTCCTGCGGCAGCGCGGCGTGCGGCCCTCGCTCGTGCTCGACGAGGGCGGCGCGGTCGTCGAGGGCGCGATCCCCGGGGTGCACGTGCCCACCGCCGTGATCGGCGTCGCCGAGCGCGGCGTCATGACCGTGCACCTCACCGCGCGGGAGCTCGGCGGGCACGCCTCGACCCCGCCGCGCGACCCCGCGACCGCGCGGCTCGCGCGGGCGGTGCTGCGGCTGCATCGCCGGCCGTTTCCGACGCGTCTCGTGCCGCCCGTGCGCGCGATGTTCGAGACCGTCGCCCCGCACACGACCGGCCCGCTGCGGCCCGTCTTCGCGAGCATCGGCGTGACGGGACGGCTGCTCGCGAAGGTCTTCCCGCGGCTCGGTCCCGAGCTGAACGCCCTCGTGCGGACGACGGCGGTGGTGACCGAGCTCGCCGGCGCCGCGGGGGCGAACGTCCTCGCCACCTCCGCCCGGGCGAGCGTGAACGTCAGGCTGCTGCCCGGCGACACGGCTGCGTCGGCGGCCGCCCGCATCCGTCGTGTCATCGCCGACCGCCACGTCGAGGTCGAGGTCGCGTCGGCCTCGGAGCCCTCGCCGGTGTCGCCGTGGACGGGGCCCGCATGGGACCGCCTCGTCGCCGCCACCGCGTCGGCGCTCGGGGAGGACGTCGTCCCGACGCCCTACATCCAGCTCGGCGCCAGCGACAGCCGGTGGTTCACCGCGATCAGCGATCACGTGTACCGGTTCACGCCGTTCCACCTGACGCGCGGCGAGCGGGAGGCCCTGCACTCGCACAACGAGCGCATCCGCGTGGGGTCGTGGCTGCGGGGGATCGAGTTCTACCGCGACCTGCTGCGGGCCGGCTGAGTTCAGCCGCGCTCCGCGAGCGCCTTCGAGATCCGCTGCAGCGACACCGGCTCGGCGGTGCCGAGGCGCTGCGCGAACAGGCTCACGCGGAACTCCTCGAGGAGCCACCGCGCGTGCACCAGGTGCGCGGGAGCGCCGGCGGGGAGCGGGAGGGTGCCCCCGGCATCCGCGAACAGGGCTGCGGCGCGCTCGTACTCGGTCATCCGCTGGCGGTCGCGGCCGGGGTTGTCGGAGAGGGCGTCGACGCGGTCCTTCGCTCCCTGCAGGTAACGCGGCAGGTGCGCGAGGCGGGCAGTGCCGGTGCGGGAGAGGAAGCCCGGGTGCAGGAGCGCCGCGAGCTGACCCTTCACGTCGCCGAGGGCGGCGAGCAGCGTCATCGAGTTCTGGTTCTTGATGGCACGTTCGACATCGCGCTGCAGGGTGAGGATGCGGGCGGCGAGCGACACGGTCTGGAACAGCTCGTCGACGACGCGGCTCGAGAACGCGTCGCGGGCGGCCGTGAACGCGGCCTCGGTGCGGAGGACGGCGTCGCCCATGACGGCGTCGGCCACGGCGACCCGGGCGTCCTCGATCAGCGCCTTCGCCGAGGGGTACGGCGACGCCGCGAGGGCCAGCTTCTCGGGGGCGGTCAGGTGGTCCATGACATAGGCCGTGGGGGAGGGGACGGCGAGCAGCAGCAGGCGCCGCGCGCCCGCGCGGGTGAGGTCGGCCGCGCGCTCGGCGGTCGCCTCGATCCGCAGCGACACGGCGTCCTTCGTATCGACGAGGGCGGGGTAGCCGCGGACGACACCGCCGGCGACCTTCGTGTCGACGACGGCCGGCAGGTCGCCGACGTCCCACGTCGTGATGCCCGTGCGTTCGATCGGTGCGCTCGCGGCCGCGACGGCCGCGGCGGGGGATGCCGAGGGCTGCGGCCCTCTCTTCGGGCTGAGCGACCGGGCGACCGACTCGCGGGCGCGACCGGCGAGGCGGTCCTGCAGCTCGCGCAGATCGCGGGACGACCCCACCGTGCGCCCGCGCTGGTCGACGGCGCGGAACGAGACGGTCAGGTGGGCGGGCACGCGCTCGAGGTCGAAGTCGCGCTCGGTCACCGGCTGGTGCGCGACGCGCTGGATGCGTGCGGCGAGCGCCGCGCGCAGGGTGGATGTCGGGAGTCCGTCGGTGTCCTCCGGCCCCGAGCCGCGCAGCTCGTCGCCGAGGGTCGCCGCCCAGTCCGCGGCCGGGACGACGTGGCGCCGGATCGCCTTCGGGAGCGCCTTGATGAGCGCCGTGACGAGCTCGTCCCGCATCCCGGGTACCTGCCAGTCGAAACCGTCGGGGCGCAGCTGGGCGAGGAGGGCCAGCGGCACGACGATGCTGACGCCGTCATCGGCAGCGCCCGGCTCGAACCGGTAGGCGACCGACAGCACCTGGTCGCCCTGACGCCAGCGCGCCGGGAACTCGCGCTCGTCGGTGCGGGCGGACTCGCCGAGGAGGTCGGCCTCGGTCATGTCGAGCAGCTTCGGGGTGCGCGGCTGCGTCTCGCGCCACCACGCCTCGAACGAGCGGACGTCGAACACGTCGTGCGGCACGCGCGCGTCGTAGAAGGCGTACACGGCCTCGTCGCCGACGAGGATGTCGCGGCGACGCTCCCGCTCCTCGATGCGCTCGAGCTGGCGGCGGAGCTCGCCGTTGCGGCGCTCGAACGCGGTGAGCCGCTTGTCGAGGTGCTGGCTGTTCCACTCGCCCTCGACGAGCGCGTGGCGCAGGAACAGTTCGCGCGCCAGGTCGCGGTCGCGGCGGGCGAGCTGCACGCGCCGGCGCGGGATGATCTCGACCCCGAAGAGCGTCACCTTCTCGGCCGCGACGGCGGCACCGGCATCCTTCGACCAGTGCGGGTCGCTGAGACTGCGGTGCGCGAGGTCGCCGGCGAGGTCCTCGGCCCACGCGGGGTCGATCGCTGCGACGGTCCGGCCGAACAGGCGCGAGGTCTCGACGAGCTCGGCGGCCATGACGGCGTCGGGTGAGGCTTTGCGCAGGCCCGAACCGGGGAAGATCGCGAACGAGGCGCCGCGGGCACCCCGGTACTGCGGGAGGGGCTTGCGGGCGTTCTTCTTGGCGGGATCGGTCGTGACCGAGCGCGTGTCGAGGATGCCGATGTGCGACAGGAGCCCCGAGAGGATCGCGCGGTGCAGCGCATCGGAGTCGGCGGCGCCGGCGGTGCGGCGGGGCGCGTCCTTCGGGGCGCCCGAGCGCGACAGCGTGCTCAGCTGGCGGTGCACGTCGAACCACTCCCGCACCCGCACGTAGTTGAGGTGCTCGCTGCGGCACAGGCGCCGGAACGCGCTCGAACCCAGCTCGCGCTGCTGCTCGCGGAGATGGTTCCAGAGGTTCAGCAGGGTGAGGAAGTCGCTCGTCGGGTCGACGAACCGGGCGTGCAGCCGGTCGGCCTCCTCCCGGCGCTCCTCGGGGCGTTCGCGGACGTCCTGGATCGACAGACCCGCGACGATCGCGAGGACGTCGCGCGAGACGCCGAGCTTCTCGGCCTCCAGCAGCATCCGCGCGAACCGGGGGTCGATCGGCAGGCGGGCGATCCGCCGGCCGAGGCCCGTCAGTCGCATCGCGCCCGTGCGCCCCGTCACGGCGCGGAGCTCGGTGAGCAGTTCGACCGCGGCCTTCACGCCGCGGCTGTCGGGCTTCGTGAGGAACGGGAACTCCGTGACGTCGCCGAACCCGAGCGAGAGCATCTGCAGGATCACCGATGCGAGCGAGGTGCGCAGGATCTCGGGCTCGGTGAACTCCGGCCGCGCGGTGAAGTCGTCCTCGCCGTAGAGGCGGATCGCGATGCCCGCCGACGTGCGGCCGGCGCGCCCCGAGCGCTGCTGCGCGGAGGCCTGCGAGATCGCCTCGATCGGCAGGCGCTGGATCTTCGACCGCACGCTGTAGCGCGAGATGCGCGCCGTGCCGGCGTCGACGACGTAGCGGATACCGGGGACCGTGAGGCTCGTCTCGGCGACGTTCGTGGCGAGGATGATCCGCCGCCGCACCCCGGCGACCGAAGACGGCTCGAACACGCGGTGCTGCTCGGCGGAGCTGAGCCGGCCGAACAGGGGCAGCACCTCCGTCGGACGCGCGTCCTTCGCGTAGAGGCCGCGGACGGCATCCATCGCGTCGCGGATCTCGGCCTCGCCGGGGAGGAAGACGAGCACGTCGCCGTCGGGCTCGCGGTCGAGCTCGCGGAGCGCCGCGAGCAGCCCGTCGACGTCGTCCTCGGACGCGGTGTCGTGCGGGCGGTAACGGATCTCGACGGGGTAGGTGCGGCCCGAGACCTCGATGATCGGGGCGGGCACGCGCTCGCCGTCCGGTGCGGTCGCGGCGAAGTGCGCCGCGAAGCTCTCGGGGTCGATCGTCGCCGAGGTGATGATCACCTTCAGGTCGGGACGCTCGGGCAGGATGCGGGCGAGGTACCCCAGCAGGAAGTCGACATTGAGCGAACGCTCGTGCGCCTCGTCGACGATGATCGTGTCGTAGCGGCGCAGCAGACGGTCGCGGTGGATCTCGCCCAGCAGGATGCCGTCGGTCATGAGCGTGACCTGCGTGGCGTCGGTCACCTCGTCCGTGAAGCGGACCTTGTAGCCGATCGCCCCACCAAGCGGCACCTGCACCTCGTGGGCGAGGCGTTCGGCGATCGAGCGGGCGGCGATGCGGCGGGGCTGCGTGTGGGCGATGCGCGTGCGCCCGAGCTCGAGGCACATCTTCGGCAGCTGCGTCGTCTTGCCCGACCCGGTGGCACCGGCGACGATGACGACCTGGTTCTCCGCGATGGCGCGCGTGATCTCCTCCCGCGCGGCGCTGACGGGCAGCTCCGGGGGATACGAGAGGACGGGGGCGGGTGCGGACACAGCCTTCGATGCTATCGCGCGGGCGGATGCCGGCGGTCGCCCGCCGCCTGCCGGACCCGGCTCAGCGGTCGGCGGTCTGCGGGGCGTCCAGCAGCGGCAGGTCGGCCGCCGTGACCAGGCGCGAGAGGACGGCGTGCTCGACGAGGCGCGCGCGCCGGTTCGTGGCGAGCTTGCCGGCGCCGCCGCGCAGGCCCTGCACCCCCTCGCGGTCGAACTTGTCGCACACGTTGTCGAGCTTGCGGTTGAACGTCGTGAGCGGCCAGCCCAGGCGCTCGGCGGCCTTCGCCGAGGTGGGGATCTGACTCGATCCCATCATCCCGCCGCGCAGGATCGGCTCGCACAGGGCGATGAGCAGTAGTCGCTGGCTGGCCGTCAGCGGGACCGCGCTGATCGTCGTGCCACCGTCGGTGCTGTCGCCCTCGAGCGGGGACGTGCGTCCCGTGAAGCGGGCGGCGCCGTTGCGGATCGTGAACTCGTACGTGTAGGCGCCCGCCGTGAACATGACGACGAGCTCGGGGAACACGAGCGGCACGCGCGTTCCCGGACCGAGCATCGCCTGGTAGGCGCCGTCGGCCGTGGCGAGCGCGACCGAGATGGACCGGCCCGTGTTGGTGAGCCACCACATGCCCTGCGACGACTCGATCTCCAGCAGCCGGCGGTGCAGGTACGGGTTCGTGTCGATGACGAGGTCCGCGTCGCGACCGATGGAGAAGGTCTCACCCGGCGTCGGGTGGAACCACTCCCCGCAGAACTCGATCCCGAGCTCGGCGGCCTCCGTCTCGGCCGTCGTCTCGATGTCCTCCGTCATCACATTCCCCCTTGAACGAGCACGACGATGCCCCAGACGGCGCCGGCGACGACCGCCGTGCCGACGAGGCCGACGAGCAGCAGCAGCCCTGCGCGCGACCGGCGCGCCGGTGCGGGCGCCGGGGAGACCGGGGGCGCGACCGGGGTCCGCACGACGCGTGCGGCGGGCTCGCCGCGCCGAGGCGCGTAGACCGGCTGCGACACGAGCGTGCCCGGGGCCGAGGCGGTCCGCGGCGTGTCGGCGCGGCCGTGCGCGATGGACGTCCCCGCCGTCGTCGTGGGCCCGACGCGTCGGGCCGTCGCCCGGGTGCCCTCGTCGGTGCGCCGCTCGGCGAGGAGCGTCTCGTCGGTGTCCTCCGGTGCCGCGACCGGACCCGTCTCGGCCCGACGTGCGACGAGCCGGGTGTCGTCGTCGCGCTCGGCCCGCAGCTCGCGGCGCGTGCGGGGCGCGAGGCGCGTCTCGTCCTCGAACGGGTCAGTCATGGCGTCTCCGCCGCGACGGCACCGTCTCGACCTCGATCGTGCCGGTCGCGGGTTCGCTCGTGACGAGGCCGCCGGTCGTGTCCTCGAGGCGGGGGTGGATGCCGCCCCCCACCACGTCGACGACGATCGCCGTCACGTTGTCGCGGCCGCCGTGGGCGAGCGCCTGGGCGATGAGCGACCCCGTCGTCTGCGCCGGGGACGCGCCGCTCAGCAGGCCCGCCCGGATCGCCTCGTCGGTGATCTCGCCCGAGAGGCCGTCGGAGCAGATGAGGATGCGCTCCCCGGTGACCACCGGCAGCAGCCAGAAGTCGGCGGGGCTGCGCTCGCCGCCGACAGCGCGCGTGATCACGTTGCGCCCCTCGAATGTCGACATCTCGTCGCGGGTCAGGCGCCCGGCATCCACCATCTCCTGCGCGATGGAGTGGTCGACGGTCACCTGCTCCAGGCGCTCGGAGAGCAGGCGGTACACGCGGGAGTCGCCGATGTTGACGACGAGCCACCGGGGCTCCCCGCCCTGCTGCACGGCCACGACGCCGGTGAGCGTGGACCCGGCGCCGCGGGTGGTGCCGCGGGCGATCGCGCCGACGGCGCGGTGGGCGGCGTGGACGGCCTCGGCGACCTCCTCGGGCGCGACGTCGCCGCGGCCGACGAACCCCCGGAAGGCGTCGACGACGGCGGCCGCGGCGCGGTCACCCGCCTCGTGACCGCCCATGCCGTCGGCGACGATGAACACGGGGAAGCTCGCGAGGTGCGCGTCCTCGTTCACCCGACGCCGCAGTCCGGTGTCGGTGAGCGATCCGCTGATGACCTCGACGTGCAGCGGGCGGGGGGAGGTCATCGGGCTCCCACGTCGAGGAACAGCTCCGCGTCGCCGAGGAGGAACCGCCCCGAGACGGGGACCGGCGTGCCCACCGCGATCTCGGCGTCGCCGTCGCCGACGATCACGCCGTTGGTCGAGGACAGGTCGGTGATGCTCCAGCCATCCTCGCCGCGGCGCAGCAGCGCGTGCGTCTTCGAGACCGTGCGGGTGGCGTCGTCGACGGGGACGGGCTGGGCACCGGGCGCCTGCGCCGGGGGCGTCGGATTGCGCCCGAGGACGACGAGATCGGCGGTGAGCGGGACCGTCTGCCCGTTCGGCAGCCGCAGCGAGGCGCTCGGGCGTCGGTGCGCCGCCAGCACGGTGTGCTCCTCGACCTCGGTCGCCGCCGGGGCGGGTGGCAGCGGCGCCGCCGGCGTGGCGGCGGGAGCCGCGGAGGGGGCCGGCGCGAGCGGCGGCGGCGACCACGGCGTGACCGGTGCGGCGGCGGGGAACGGGGTCGTCGAGGGCGGCGCGAACGCGGTCGTGTCCGACGGGACGGATGCCGCGGCCGTCGCCGGCTGCGCGTCGCCCGCGAACGGCGTCGGCGGCAGTCCGGTACGTGGCAGGCCGTGCCACTGCGCCGTGCCCCACCCGATGACCGAGGCCCAGACGGGGAACAGGAGGACGCCCAGCACGACGAACCCGCCGCCCCGCTCGAACCCGCGGTTCAGGGGGCCCATCATTCGGACGAGGAGGATGATCGCTCCCGCCGCGAAGAGGAGCACGAGGACGAGGGGCACCACCGTCGCGCCGAGGAGAGCCCCGGCGGCGTCGCCGCCCGAGCCGCCGAACGCGGCGTTCTGCGCCGAGGCGACGAACACCGCGTTGAGGACCGAGGCGAGGATCGTGGTGAGCAGGCCCCCGCCGACGAGGACCGCCGCCCACCATCCCTTCATCCCGGCCACCTCGAACAGGGTCCAGAGGTTCAGCACCGGGATCCAGGCGCGCGCGGCGGGTCGGTCGACCTTCCGGAAGACGGCGCTCAGCGCGAGGGCGGTCCACACGTAGACACCGGCGGCGAGGACGAGCTGGACGAACGCCACCAGCAGCGACGCGACGGCGAGACCGGCGGCGGCTCCGGCCGCCTCGGCAGCCGTCGTCGCGAGAGGGATCTCCGTGGTCATGCTCTGCATCCGTCCTGGCCCTCCGTCATCGATTCCGTCGATCCCGCACCGCACACCCTATCGGCGCGCGGCCCGTCCGCGCGGGAGCAAGGAACGCAGCGACAGGCGCGCGCGCAGCCGCGCCCAGAAGCCCTTCTCCGCCGCGAAGCGCGCGCGTTCGGCCGCGACGATCCGCCAGAACTCCTCGTTCTCGGCCGCCGTCGGCGGCACCACGTCGAAGACCGACCGGTCGGCCCACGTCGCCAGGCGGGTGCCCGCCGACTCCTCCGCGTCGCCGGCGAACAGGCGCGCGAGCTCCTGGCGCGTCAGATGGGCGGGGGCCGGGTACCCGTGGTCGACCGCCGTGTCGACGTACTCGTCCCAGCCGCCGGTGAAGCGCGCGGCGACGTCGCCGCGCCGGCGGCCGCGCCGCCGCAGCGCCTTGACGGCGAGGATCGTGACGAGCGGGCCGACGAGGACGATCACCGCGAGCAGCGAGACGCCGCCCACGCGCACCGCGGCCCACAGCGCCGACAGGTCTCGCTCCTGCGGAGCGGCCTCGGGGGCGCTCTGATCGCCGTCGGAGGGCGACGCGTCGGCGGGGAGCACCGGCTCGGCGTCCTCCCGGCTCACCTCGGTCGGGTTCTCGGGATCGCGCCGCTGCTCGAGATCGGGAGACGGGAAGCTCTCGTGCTGGGGGGTCACGTCGACGGGGAGCCAGCCTCCCGCGGCATCCGACACCTCGATCCACGCGGCGAGATCGCCGCCCCGGCACCGTCCCTCGTCGCACACGGGCAGGTCCTCGTCCGAAGCGAGCCGCGTCCCCACGACGACCCGGGCGTCGAACCCGAGCTGGTCGGCGATGAGCATCGCCGCGACCGCGAACTGCTCGTCGTCGCCCACGGCGGCCACGAGGTCGGCGTCGGTGCCGCCGGGCGCCTGCGCCTCGCGCTCGAGCAGCTGCGTGAACAGCGTCCCGATGCGGTCGGCCGAATGCCCGGCGCGGGAGGGCTGGAAGCCGGCCCCGCCGAGCTCCCGCATCCAGGCGGGGACGGAGCCTCCCGGCAGCTGCAGCGCGTGGCTCAAGTAGCCGCGGCTGCGGAGGCGGTCCACGAGCGTCTCGAGGGCCGCGCCGCCCGTACCGGCATCCTGGCTCTCCATCCACTCCGTCAGCGAGGCCGGGACGACCTCCGCCGGCAGGGACGGCCCGCTGCGGGACGGGGTGAGAGATGCCACCGGTCCCGCCGCCTCGGAGGGGGATGCGGCGAGCCGGTAGGCGTCCCCGGTCTGCAAACCGTTCCCTGCGATCTCGATCGCGGCACCCGTGGCGGCGTTGTGGAAGAAGCCGTCCGCGAGCTCCGCCGCGCGGGGACCGTCGAACGACACGGCGCGCAGGTCGCCGACGGTCGGCACCCAGATCCCCGTGCCGGCGTCGATGCGCACCGTCACGGCGATCTCGCCGGTGCCGGCCGGGTCGAGCCGGGACGGGACGCGGGTGAACGCCGTCGCCGGGTCGGTGAGGCCCGCCTGCGGGTCGACCGCGCGCACCGTCCGGCCGTCGTAGAAGGGGAGCGTCGCGAGCCGTACCCGCTCGGCGCCGGCGGCGGGGGAGACGGTGAAGAGGGGTTCGTCGAAGCGGTCATCGCCGAACGAGGCGCGGTACGCGGCGAGCGGGCTCGGGGCGCGTTCGAGCTCGAGCACCGGGTCGACGACGCTCCGCGCCACCTCGCGCGGCTGGTCCGCGAGTGCCCACGGCCCCCACAGTGCGGCGACCGCCGCGGCCACGACGACCATGCCCGTCGCGGTCCCGACGCGCGCCGCGAGCCCGCGCCGGCGGCCGCCCGGGCCGCGCGCCACCCCGGAGGCGGCGGCCGCCGTGGCGAGGGCCCGGCGTCGGTCGTGACCGGACCGCCACACCACCGCGACGAGCGCCGTGACGATCGCGGCGACACCGAGCAGGGTCTCGGGCTGCACCGCGACCGGGCCGACCCGCACGGGCGAGGCGAGCGAGCGCGCGCCGAAGGCGACCCCGAAGACGGTGGGCAGGAGCGCGAGGGCGACCGCCGGCATCCACCGCCGACGACTGCGCCACGCGATCGACAGCGCGGCTACCGTGCAGCCGAGGAAGAGGAAGAGGGCCGGGGCGAGTGTCGCCTGATACGACCCGAGCGGGAGTTCGAGGGTCAGCAGGTCCTTCCACCCCGTGACGGGGGCGGTCGCGACGTCGATGAGGGCGTCCACGGCGGCGTCGGGCGAGGCGAGCGACACCGCCGCGGCCACCGGCACCCCGAGCGCGATGTACGCGTCGAGGGCGGCGAGGGCGACCCACCAGCCCGACCAGCGCCAGCGGGTGCCGAGGGCGGCCACGAGGTGACCGGCGGCGATGCCGATGGCCAGGGCGACGACGAGGGCGGTGCCGCGGTAGATCGGCCAGGTTGCGACGGCCCCGACGGCGAGGACGAGATCGAGGACGAGCGCCTGGCCGACGAAGAAGCCCGCACGCGACGGGTTCCGGCGCCGTCGGGCCCGGCGCGGCGGGACGACCTCGACGGGGGCGGTCACGACTGCGCGCCCTTCGCGAGCAGCTGACGCAGGTCGTCGAGCAGCCCGATGGAGATGACGGTCATGCTGCCGAGCCGCCGGATGCCGGGCTCGGCCGTCGGCGCGCACACGAGGGCGACGACGGCCACCTCGCGGCCGAAGGCGAGCGCGGCGCTCTGCAGCTGCGTCGGGGTGAGGGGCGATCCGCAGACGAGGAAGGCGATCGACGCGTCGCCGTGGCGCGTCGAGGCGAGCGTGGCGACCTCGCGCAGCGGACTCGGGTTCACGCCGCGGTCGAGCCCGGCGAAGTCGTCGAGCAGGGTCCGGGTCGAGATCGTCGTGAGCGTTCGGAAGGTCCGCATCCGGCCGCGCGCGAACTCGGGGATCTCGGCACCGGTGACGACGGCGACGTCGCGGCCGTCGCGGATCCCGCGGACGCCGATGGATGCCGCGGCGCTGACCGCGAGCTCGAACTCGTCGTCGTCGGCGAACTCGTCGCCGCCGCGCCCGACCACGAGGATCATGCGGGAGCGGCGGGTCTCCTCGTACTGGCGCACCATCATGGCGCCCGTCTTGGCGGTCGACTTCCAGTGCACCTGGCGGGGAGAGTCGCCCGGGACGTAGGGGCGGAGCGCGTGGAAGGAGAAGTCGGCGTCGACGATCGTCCGCGAGGGGCTTCCCTCCAGGTCGCGGATGAGCCCGGTCGCGGAGCTGCGCAGCGCCGTCGTCACCGGGTGCACGTAGAGCGTGTGCGTCTCCTGCCACGTCGCTTCGCGGGTGAGGATGCCGAGGGGGTCCCCGCGGACCGTGCGCGCGGGGCCGACCGTCACGATGCCCCGTCGGCGCGTCGGGATGACGACGGTCTCGGCGATCTCGTGCCGGGGTCGCAGCAGGGGGACGTGGACGTCGACGAGCCCGTCGCCGACGGGGAGGTCGACGCGACCGGGCAGGGCTGTCCGGCGGCCCACGTTCGCCACGACGAGCCGCCCTTCGACGGGTGTGCCCGCCACGACGCGGTCGTGGGCGAGGCGCAGGGTCACCTCGTAGGCGCGCGCGCCGAACAGGAACGGCACCGACAGGAGCAGCAGGAGCGCCGCCGCCCCGCCCGCGACGGCGAACTCGAGCAGCCCGAAGGCGAGGCCGGCGGCGAGTCCGATCACCGCCACGGCGACGACGACCCAGCCCGCGGGCGAGACGGTGTCAGCGACGGAGCGCCCCACACGGGCGGCCGCGCGGAGCAGTCGGCGCCACCCGTGCAGGCTCCGGACGGCGAGCACGGTGGTGCCCCGTCCGGCCTCGAAGCCCGTGCGGGTGTACCCGGTCGCCGCCGACGTCCGGGTCAGTCGCGACTCGGTGGACGAACTCACACGTTCTCTCGCTGACCGCGGTCGTCGGCGCGCTCCTGCTGCGAGGGCGGCACGACGTCCAGGAGCACCTGGCCGACGACCGCCTCGGCGGTGACGCCGTCGAACTCCGCCTCGGGGTCGAGGATCAACCGGTGCGCGAGCACCGGGACGGCGAGCGCCTTGACGTCGTCCGGGGTCACGTAGGTCCGGCGGTGCGCGAGCGCCCACGTGCGGGCCGCCTTCGTGAGGGCGAGGGCGCCGCGCACGCTCACGCCCAGGCGCACCTCGCGGGCGAGCCGGGTGGCCTCGACGATGCGCGCGATGTAGTCCAGGACGAGGGGGTTGAGGTAGCCGCCGCGGGCGATGTCGGCCATGCTGACGACGCCCTGCGGCGTGATGACGGGGCCGACCTCGCGCGGGCCGTCGCCGGACTCGTCGAGGATCCGGATGGTCGCGGCGCGGTCGGGGTAACCGAGCGTGGTCTTCATGAGGAAGCGGTCGAGCTGCGCTTCGGGCAGCCGGTAGGTGCCGGCCTGCTCGACAGGGTTCTGGGTGGCGACGACGAGGAAGGGGACGCCGACGCCGCGCGTGACGCCGTCGACGGTGACGTGGCCCTCTTCCATCACCTCGAGCAGCGCCGACTGTGTCTTGGGCGACGCGCGGTTGATTTCGTCCGCCAGCACGACGTTCGCGAAGATCGGTCCCTGGTGGAACTCGAACTCGCCGCGGCGCTGGTCGTAGACGGTGATCCCCGTGACGTCGCCGGGGAGGAGGTCGGGGGTGAACTGGATGCGGGAGCTCGTGCCCTGCACCGAGCGCCCCATCGCGCGGGCGAGCGAGGTCTTGCCTGTCCCCGGGTAGTCCTCGAGCAGCAGGTGCCCCTCGGAGATCATCGCCGTGAAGGCGAGCTCGATGACGTGGCGCTTGCCGAGCACGACCTGCTCGACGTTGTCGACGAGCTTCGTGAAGGTGTCGGCGAACCAGGCGCTCTGCTCCTGGGTGATCGTCATCTCGGTCCTCTCGGGTCGCGTGGCGGGGGAGGTCATGGTCCCTCCGTGCCCGGCGGCGTGGTCTCGGTGGGGTCGGTGGGATCCGGGTCCGTGGGGGGAGGTTCGGCGGGCGGCGGGATCTGCTCGCAGTCGACGCCCACCGTCAGCTGGTCGAGTTCGCGCAGGGCGCCGGTCCACCGGATCGTGTACTCGACCCGCAGCGGTCCGAGTTCTCCCTCGGTGACATCCTTGCGGACGGATGCCACGTCTCCGCCGATGCCGCTCGGGAACCAGTCCGGGGTGTCCTCGTCGGACCGGCACGACGGCAGGTCGCTCGTGGCGACGAACACGGGCCAGTCGGCGCTGCCGCGGGCGGGCACGATGGGGGTCGAGTCGGAGCACTCGACCTCGATGCCGACGAAGGTGTCGCACCACTGCGCGGTCCACCGGTCGCCGGGCTCGTTCAGACGCGGGGCGAACGCGTCGACCACCTGCCCGTTGCGGAGGTACCGCAGGCGCGCGTCCTCGAACGGCGGCGCGCCCGGATCGCTGTGGGCGCTCGCCGCATACGTGAACCCCGATCCCTGGTCGCCGGTCGGGGTGGGCGACACGGTGTAGGTGAGCTCACCCGGTGCGCTGACGTTTCCCGTCGGTCGGGCGGTGATCTCGCCCGTGGTCACCCCGAAGCCGTCGCGGCCCTGATAGGTGCTCGTGACGCAGGCGTAGACCGTCTTGGAGCGGAAGGGCTCCGCCGGGAAGGTCCGGCGGGACTCGCGGCTGTCGGGGGTGCAGGCCGCGGCCGACTCGTCGCTGAACCCGAACAGCGGCTCGGTGCCGTCGCCCTCGGCGGTGACCTGCGCCGTGACGGTCATGGAGTCGGAGGTCGTCGTCTGGGTGAGCGTCACGGTCGGGGCTCCGACGCCGTGGGCGCGCAGGTCGAGGGAGCGCCCCTCGCTCGACCCGCCGGCGACGCGGGGCAGTTCGAACTCCGTGAGCGGGGTCGCCGTCAGGGTCTGCGCCTCGTTCGAGCCGATCCGGTAGCCCGTGAAGACCGCCGTGCCGTCCCGCACCGGCTGGGTGGCGCTGCCGGCGACGCCGCCCTGCAGTCGCACGCTCCCGGTCGTGTCGTCGAGTCCCGTGATCGTGACGGTCGCGCGTCCGCCGTCGCGGCCGTTCGGCACGGGGTCGAAGCTCGCTCCGGTCGGCCGCGCCGGGGGGCGGTACGACCACGCCTCGGTGCGGACCGTCCCGCGGGAGGTGCCCACGGCGTTGACCGCCCGGACCTCGTAGACCCGCTGCTCGCCCACGGGCGCGGCGATGGGCTCGCACCTGCCCGAGGCCGGGCACGAGGCGACGTCGCGGCCGCCCGTCGTGATCCGGTACCCCTCGACGGCCGGGTAGGAGGCGGCATCCGAGGTCACCCGCAGGGTCACCGAATCCGCCGTGTAGGCGGTCCATTCCAGTCGGGTGGGGTCGGCGGGCAGTCCCCGCAGGTCGAGCACGACCGACCCGTTGCGCTCGCCGCTGGACTGGCGGCCCTGGGCGTCCTCGACGACGAAGGTCCCGGCGCAGCGCGCCGCCCCCTCGGCTTCCGATCGCCAGCTCGCCCGCACCGCGCGGTCGCCCGCGGGCGCGAAGCTCACCCCGTCGCAGTTGCCGGCGCTCGACGCCGCGACCACGCGCAGGGGCGTGCCCGGGAGCGGGTTCACCTCGCCGTCGGCGCCGATCACCTCGATCGTGCACGAGGAGCGCCCGTCGGACTGCGAGCAGGCCTGCACCGCCGACCCGCCGCGCGGGAGCGCCGAGGGGGACGGGCCGACGGTGAGCACGAGGCTCGCGGGGCTCGCGTCGGGGTGGCTCGGGAGCGAGACGCGCACCTGCTCCTCGCGGCCGGGACGCGCCTCGTCGAGGGCCGTCACCGAGACGACGGCGCCGTCGGCGGCCACCTCGAACTGGTCCCCGCCGTAGGCGACGTCGAAGACGAGGGCGTCCTCGTCGGCGACGCCCGCCCACCGCACCATCCGGGTGAGGTCGTACGTCTGGGTCTGGCCGGGACGGACGGCGAGCGAGGCGCTGCGCAGCGACGGCTGCGGGATCTCCGCCTCGACCTCGACGGGGAGCGTGAGATACGTCGGCTGGTCCTGGCCGGCCACGCGGGCCGCGACGATGCAGGAATCCCGCCAGGGTGCGCCGCGCCCGGCCGTGTACCGCACGACGGTGCCCGACACGACGCGGCAGGAGGCGTCCGCGCGCGCCCCGCCGGCCTTCGTGCCGTCGGCGTCCACGACGAGGACGGCGTCGTCCGGCAGCGCCACGAAGTCGGCGACGTCCGTATCGACGCTCTCGCCCTCGCGCACGCGCAGCGGGTCGACGTCCGCGCGCAGGGCCACCCGGATGTCGTCCGTCCCGGGCACCCGCAGGAAGCCGTACGTCGTGACCTCTGTGCCGTCGTACGCGGTCCCTGCGACGGTGAAGGGGATCAGCCGGGTGCGCTCGGGGAGCGGCCCCGAGATCCGCCAGCCCGACACGCGGAGGTCCCGCTGCTCGCCCCACAGCCGCAGCGACAGTCCCGACGGGTCTCCCGCATTCCAGGCGACCCGGCCGCTCAGGACGTCGACGCCACGGGTGAAACCGTCGCGGTCCTCGATGGAGAGGACGGTGTCGGAGATCACGGGATGATCGGGGACGGGGTCGCGGACGACCTTCACCACGAGCAGCCCGATCGCGGTGTCGCCGTCGGCGTTGGACACCTCGTACGAGTACGAGAAGGTTCCGAGGGCCGTCCCGGCCACGACGGTCACGGCGCCGTCGTCGGCGACCGCGATGCGCTCGGAAAGCGCGGCGTACTCGGGACTGTCCTCGGGCGCGTTCGGCGTGACGCCGGTCAGGTCGAGCGTGCTCCCGAACGGGTCCACGTCGTTGTCGGCCGGGCGGATGACGACGGTGCTGTCGGCTCCGGCCTGCACCTGGACGTAGTCGCTGAACGTGACGGGGCTCGGGTCGCTCTGCTGGGCGATGACCCCGATGCGCACCTCGCCGGTACCCGTGCGACCCCGGGCATCCCTCACCCGGTACTGGAACCGCACCTGCCCCGCGGCGCCGTCGCGGCTCGTGTAGACGATCGAGCGGCCGTCGGCCGAGATCGTCGCCGAGCCTTCGGTGGGCTGGGTCGTGATGGCGTCGAGCGCGACGTCGTCGCCGTCGGGGTCGACCCCGTATCGGTCGAACGCGATCGCGACCGTTTGGCCCGCGACGACCCTTTCCTCGAGGGTGCGGGGAACGGGGTCGCGGTTGTCGTCTCCGCCGGTGACCGTCACCGTGACCCGTGCGGTGTCGACCACCTCGGGGAAGCCGAGGCGGTAGATCGTGTAGGTCAGCGCGTAGGTGCCCGCCTCGCGGGGCGCCAGGTAGCGCAGCATCCGTCCCGAGGCGAAGGCGAGGCCGCCGCCGGTCTCGTTCACGATCGACGACGGATCGATCGCGATGAGCGCGCCGGCGGGGGCGCGGTCGTTCTCCAGCACCGGGATGTCGATCTGCGTGCCGCCACGCACCGTCACCGTGTCGTCGACGGCGATGGGCGGTTCGGCGGATCCCGCCGGCAGCAGGATGACGGTGACCTCGCCCTCGGCCAGCGGAGCGCCGCCGTCGCGGCCGTCGGTGAGCCCGTAGCGCACGACGCCGAGGCGGCCCGGGCCGCCGTCGTCGGTCGTGCCGCTCACCCGCAGCAGGCTCTGGCCGACGAGGTCGACGCTGAGCGCGGCGGTCGGGTCGCTGTCGGGGCGGATGTCCTCGAGCAGCAGGACGACGCCGGCGGGATTGGATGCCGCCGACGCGACGTCGATCGTGGTGTCCTCGCCCGGGCGGACGAACGCCGTCAACGGGGGCGTCGTCACGACGGTGTCGTCGGGGTCGCGGACCGTGATGCGAGCCAGGGCGGAGGCTTCGCCCGCGCCGTCGCGGACGGAGTACTGGACGACGTAGGACCCCGCCTCGCGGGCGTCGAAGGTCATCCGCAACGCCGACGCGTTCGGGGTCACGGTCGTGCGCGCGGTGTCGAGGGCGACGAGCGAGCCGATCGTCAGCGCGCCCGAGGCGCCGCTCACGTGGGGGGAGAGGTCGATGTCGAGCGGCTCGCCCACGACACCCGTCGCCGCGAACGACTCCGCGCGCAGCTCGGGTGCCGGGGTCACGCGGACCGTGACGGTCTGCGTCGTCGTCGCGCCGCGCGCGTCCGAGACGACGACCGACACCGGGATGCTGGCGGCCTCCGTCGCACTCGGATCGGGATGCTGGTAGGTGAACTCGCCCTCGGGCGAGGTCGTGGCCGTCCCGACCGAGGGAGCGCCCTCGATCCCGGCGAGGTAGACGGGGTCGCCGTCGGGGTCGACCCAGCCGCGCAGCAGGTCGGCCGACACCGTGCCGCCGGGAGCCACGGACGGGGCGGGCCAGGTGGCGAGGCATCCTTCCACCCCGCACCAGACCGGCGCCGCGTTGTCCTCCTCCGCG
This sequence comes from Microbacterium sp. NPDC064942, assembly GCF_049545525.1. Lineage (NCBI taxonomy): Bacteria > Bacillati > Actinomycetota > Actinomycetes > Micrococcales > Microbacteriaceae > Microbacterium > Microbacterium sp. NPDC064942. Next base: position 512,023 of record NZ_JBMWDR010000001.1, read on the forward strand.
ACGATCCGCAGGGTGACGGTCGCGTACTCGGAGAGCCGACCCCCGGCGGACGTGCCGTCGGTGACGCGGTAGCGGAAGCTCGTGGTCCCGGTCGCGTCGGGCGCGACGCGGAACGCCAGCTGCTGCTCGGCGCCGGTGACGGCGACGGAGCCGAACGCCGCGTCGACCCCCTCGATGCCGCCGACGTCGATGCTGAGGACGTCCTCGTTGGGGTCGTGATCGTTCAGCAGAACGGGGAGCAGGGCGACCGAGCCGGCGCGCACCCCGAACGCGTCGTCGACGGCGACGGGAGGTTTCGGGTCGAGCACCCGCTCGACGGGATCGTCGTTCTGCGGCGCGGCCTCGCTGGTGTCCTCGACCCGCCACTGCTGCGACGACGGGATGAGCGCGCCGTCGGGAAGACGCCACACCCACCCCGAGCCGCGATCGTTCAGGGCCAGGCGCGAGCCGTTGCCGATGAAGACCGGGTCGACCCCGTCGCCGATGTCGGCGCCGGCGTAGTCGAGCGGCGTCGTCTCGGCCGGACGGCTGCTCGACCACAGCGTGCCGCCGGCGGCGCCGTCTCCGAGCCACGCGGCGTGCACGACGCCGTCCGAGGCCACGGGGACGGCCGGTGTGCCGAGGCCGGGGGAGTCCAGCACGCGCTCGGGATCGCCCGCGCCGAGGGGGATCCGCGTGACGCCGCCGGGGTCGGCGATGACGACGGCGTCCCCCGAGGTCGTGGCGCGCTGCAGCACCGCGCCGCTCACGGGCGTCGTGTCGGCGAGGTCGTCGCGGTCCTGCACGGCGACCTCGCCGGTCGCGACGTCGTACAGCACCCAGCGGCCGTCGACGGCGCTCACCTGTGCGTCGACGGGCGAGATCGGGGTCGGGTCCTGCCCCAGGATGCGACCGGTCGCCGCCTCGGCGCGCACGACCACGCTCTCGGCCGCCGAGTAGGCGTAGACGACACCGTCGGCGTCGACCGCGACGGCGGATGCCGCGAAGCGCGGCGCCTGCTCGCCGGGCTCTCTTTCCACCTCGGCGTACGGGTCGATCGGCGAGGCGGCGCCGCCTCCCGACAGCGTCGCCCCGAACACGCCGCCGCCCTCCGTGCGGTAGACGAGGGCGTCGCCCGCGGAGACGATCTCGACCGTGCCGGCGGGTGTCGGCGAGGAGGCGTCCTCGTCCTCACCGGTCAGGTCGGCGGGCTGGGCGAGATCGACGTCGGAGAACGCTGAGCCGCCCTCGCTGAAGACGAACAACCGGTCGGCGGTCTGCGCGACCTGGGTGCCGTTGACGACCTGTTTGACGGTGTCGACCTCGGCGAGGTCGAGGTTCACCCGTGCGTAGCCGCTGCCGGCGCCGGTCTGGAGAGCCCAGACCGTCGGGTCCTCGACCGGCGTCTGCTGGGCGTCGTAGCCGGGCCACACGGCGGCGAGCGTGCCGACCACCGCGACGATCGCGGCGACCGCACCGGCGCCGATCCACGTCGATCGGCGCACGCGAGGCCGGTCGGGCTGGGGTGAGGACATTCAGCCGGCCCCGCCGAGCAGGAGGAAGGTCGCGCCGGCGCCGGCGCCGGCCAGCACGATCCCGCCGATCGCCAGGGCGACGACGGTTCCGCGGCGCATCCGCGGGGCCGGTTCGGCGCCCGCGAGCACCGTGCCCTCGTCCGGGCGTCGCGGCGAGGCGGTGCGTCGGCGCTGGGGACGCGCGGACGCGTGGGCGACGGTCGGCCGCACGGGACCGCGGGGGCGGTCGTCGGCGAAATCCACGTGGGCGCCCGCGGACGCCCACTCGTCGACCGCGACCTCGAGCGGGGTGTGCGGGAGCCCCATCCGGTGCTGGATCATCTGCAGGTCGTGCGCGAAGGCCGCCGCTGAGGGGTGGCGGGCGGCGGGGTCGCGGCTGAGGGCGCGCGCGAGCACGGCGTCGAGCTCGGGCGGCATGTCGGCGCGGCCCACCGGCGTGTAGACCGCCTTGCGGATGCGGGCCTTCAACTGCTCCCGGGTGTTCTGCCCGCGGCCGGGACGCTCGAACGGGCTGCGGCCGGCCAGGAGCGAGTAGACCGTCGCCCCGAGACTCCACACCTCGGCGGCGATGGAGCCGGAGACCCGCTCGTCGACGACCTCGGGCGCCGACCACGGCACGGACATCGCGAAGACCTCCTCGGTGTCGGGCCTGCCCTCGACGGCGGCCGCGATGCCGAAGTCGGAGAGCACGGGGGACCCGAACGCCGTCACGAGGATGTTGGAGGGTTTGATGTCGCGGTGCAGCAGGCCCGCCCGGTGGGCGGTCTCGAGGGCGGACCCGATCTTCACGCCGAGCTGCAGCACCTCCGCGACCGGGATCTCCTCGCGGCGGTACCGGTGCGTCAGCGACGTGGGGCAGTACTCCATGACGAGGTAGGGACGGCCGTCGGCCGAGACGGAGGCCTCGTGGATCGTGAGGATCGAGGGGTGCGCGCTCAGGCGGGCCATGACGTCGGCCTCGGCGTTGAACATGCGCAGCACGTTCTCGTCGACGACGTCCTCCAGCAGCACCTTCACGGCGACGGGACGGCGGGGCAGGTTCTGCTCGAACAGGAACACGTCCGCGAAGCCGCCCGCGCCGAGCGGCCGCACGTAGGTGAAGCCCGACAGTCCGGGCGGGGTGGAGGGGAGCCTGCTGGACACGCCGTGCGTCATCCCGCCGTCAGTGGTCCGGCGGTGTCGAACACGGCCGTCACGCCGTCACCCAGGTCGAGTTCGGTCCCGAGGGGCACCCGCGACGCTGCCCCGCCGCGCAGGAGCGCCGCAGCGCCCGTCGGCGGCCGGACGATCGTGCCGTTCGTCGAGTCCAGGTCGCGCACCACGAGCGTGTCGCCGTCCAGGACCGCTTCGAGGTGCGTCCCCGAGATCTCCTTGCGCGGCGAGGGTACCGGTTCGATCCGGGCCCCCGGGTGGCGTGCGGGTCGCGGGCTGCGGCCGAGCACGACGGGACGGTCGAGCGGCACGCTGCGCCCTCCCGGCAGTCGCAGCGCGTACGCGGTCGCAGCGGATCCGCGTCGCGACCCGAACAGCGTCCGGTCGTCGGGCGCGTCGGCGACGGCGGCCGGCCGCTCGTCCTCGCGGAGGAAGTCGGGGAGCTCCAGCTCCTCGTCGTCGTCGAACGGACGCGCGAACAGGCTGCGGTCGACCGAGATCGTCTGCAGGACGTCGATCTCCTCGCCGCGCGCGGGTGCGGCGGAGGGGGCGGGCGCGGCGGGGGCGACGGTCGGGATCGCGACCGTCACGGGCGCCGCCGTCCCGCGGGGCGCCTCGCCCGCGGCGGCCGGGGTCACGTCGGCGTCGGGCTCGCGCCCGGCGGGGAAGGGGCGTCCCCACGACAGCTCGTCGGCGCGCGTGACGCCGAGACCCAGGGGCAGCAGGTCACCGCCGGTGCGTCCGGATCCGAGCGCCAGACGGATGCCGACGGCCCCCGCCAGCGCCGTCTCGATCCACGTGCGCGCATCCGCGCCCGAGACGCGCGTGCGGTCGGAGGTCTCGACGATCGCGGCACCGCGCACGGCGACGCGGACCGCATCCGCGCCGTCGTCGGGGAACTCCGCGACGGCGAAGTCGGGCAGGTCGTGGATGCCGCCCGCGACGAGCACGCTCAGTACGTCCTCGAGGACGGCGGTGTCGGCGGCGGCGGCGTTCCACAGCCGGGCGATGACACCCTCGGCGACACCGGAACCGAGGAGGATCGCGAAGCGGTCGCCCGCGATGGCGTACCCCGCTTCGGCGGCGAGCGTCGGGGTGGGGTAGCGGAACACGCCCCCAGCCTACTGACGGGTGGTGCTCAGACCCATCCCGGCAACCAGTTGTGCACCCAGTAGAACTCGTACGGGATGCGCATCGCGGACCACAGCGGGTACCAGAACGCCGAGACCGCGACGATGACGCCGAGGATGACGAGCACCGTGCGGCGCCCGACCGCCCGCCGGTCGGGGTCGGCGTGCGGCGACCCGGCGATCTCCCGCAGCGCGAAGGTGAGCGCGAGGACCAGGAAGGGGAGGATCAGCACCGTGTAGAACTGGAAGATCGTCCGGTTCGGGTAGAACAGCCACGGCACGTAGGTCGCGGCGATGCCGACGAGGACGATCCCCGCGCGCCAGTCGCGCGTGCGGACGCCGTGCACGGCGAGCCACAGCGCGGCGAGCACCCCGAGCCACCACAGCAGCGGGTTCGGCATCGAGTAGAGGATCTCGATGCAGCCGCGTGCACTTGCGCACCCGGCGACGCCGTCGGCGGTGCTGTTCGCGTACATCGACGTCGGCCGCAGCAGCAGGGGCCACTGCCACGCCGGACTCGCGTAGGGGTGCGACGAGGTGATCTCCGCCGTCGCCGTGTAGATCGTCCGGTGGTAGTGCCAGAGGTTCTGCAGCGGCAGCGGCACCCACGACCAGAACCCACGGGCCGGGTTCGCGTCGACGGCGTGCCGCTCGTAGCCGCCGTCGGTCGTGAGCCACGTGGTCCACGAGGCGAGGTACACGAGGACCGCCACCGGCACGAGGATCACGAAGGCCGCGGCTCCCTGGCGCACGGCATCCGCCGGCCAGAAGTGGATGCCGAGCCGTCGCCGCGCGAGCGCGTCGCTCACGACGACGTAGAGTCCGAGCGCCGCCAGCACCCACGCGCCCGACCACTTGACGCCGCACGCCGCGCCGCCGGCGATCCCCGCGGCGAACAGCCACGGCCGCCCCCACCGCACGGGGCCCCACCACGGCGCGCGGCCCGCGGCATCCCGTCGTCGCATCGCCTCGGCGAGCCGGTCGAGGTGACGTCGGCGATCGATCAGCACGAACCAGACCGAGAGCAGCACGAAGAGGGTGAGCAGCATGTCGAGGATCGCCACCCGGCTCATCACGATCGCGAGCCCGTCGATCGCCATCAGGCCGCCGGCGACCGAGCTGAAGAGGACCGAGCGGGTCAGCTGCCAGGCGATGAGGTAGAGGACGAGGACGGCGAGGGTGCCGGCCACGGCGACGGCGAACCGCCACCCGAACGACGAGGTCGGGCCGAACAGGGCCATCCCCGCCCCGATGAGGAATTTGCCGAGGGGGGGATGGACGACGAAGCTCGGCGCATCGAGGAAGATGTCCGTCTCGCCGTCCGTGAACCGGGCGTCGGCGCCGTCTGGCCAGGTGGCCGCGTACCCGAGGTTCCACTGACTCCAGGCATCCTTCACGTAATACGTCTCGTCGAAGACGATCGCGTGCGGGTGGGCGAGGTTCCAGAAGCGCAGGATGCCGGCGAGCAGGGTGACCGCCAGCGGGGCGAGCCACGCGAGTCGGCGGCGGAGCATCGCGTCGGCCGCGAGTCGCCACCGGGCGTCGTCGAGACGGGCGCCGAACGGCTGCCGCGCGGGGACCGCGGGCAGGAGCGGTTCCGCGGTCGAGCTCACGGCGACCAGCCTATGCTGGGGCGGTGCTGATCCTCGCCGCGACCCCCATCGGCAACCTGGGCGACGCGACGGGGCGGCTGCGCACCGCCCTCGAGGAGGCGACCATCGTCGCCGCCGAGGACACCCGGACGACGCAGCGCCTGCTGCAGGCGCTCGGGATCGCCAACCGCCCCCGCCTGGTGGCCTTGCACGACCACAACGAGAAGCAGCGCGCCGCGGAACTCGTCGCGCTCGCCGCCGACGAGGACGTCCTGCTGCTCAGCGACGCTGGCATGCCGACGGTCAGCGACCCCGGGTACGCGGTCGTGGCCGCGGCGGTCGAGCAGGGCGTCGACGTGACGGCCCTCCCCGGTCCCAGCGCGGTCATCACGGCGCTCGCCCTCGCGGGGCTGCCGACCGACCGGTTCACGTTCGAGGGGTTCGCCCCGCGCAAGCCGGGGGAGCGGCGGACGGTTTTCGGCGCGCTCGCCTCCGAGGCCCGCACGATGGTCTTCTTCGAGGCGCCGTCGCGCCTGGCCGAGACACTCGCCGCGATGGCGGAGGCGTTCGGTGCGGACCGTCGCGCCGCCGTCTGCCGCGAGCTGACGAAGCTGCACGAGGAGGTCGTGCGAGGCCCGCTCGGCGAGCTGGCGGAGTGGGCCGCCGCCGGCGTCCGCGGCGAGATCGTCGTCGTCGTGGAGGGGGCGAGCGTCCGCGCGGTCAGCGAGGACGACGCACTCGCCCAGGTGCAGCAGCTCGTCGGCGACGGCATCCGCTTGAAGGATGCCGCCGCCGAGGTCGCCGCAGCGACGGGGCTGAGCGCGCGCGACCTGTACCAGGCGGTGCTCGCCGCGCGCTGAGCGGTTACCGGGCGGGCCCGCCGAGCTGGGCGAAGGCCTCCGGGGTCGCCTCCGCCTCCGCCGCGCGCGACGGCGGCGCCGTCACACCAGGCAGCGCCCAGGCCGCGAACGCGGTGTCCGCGGCCCGGACGCGCACGTCGCCGGCATCCGTCACGGTCACCGTCGCATCGCCGTACAGCGCCGTCGCCGCCTCGGCGCCCGGCAGCAGCACCGCCGGGATCGTGGCGTCGGCCGCGCCGCGCGAGGCGAGCACCAGCACGCTCTCCTCGGCGCTCTCGCGGACGAACACCGCCGCCGCGTCGTCGACGTACAGCCACCGCAGGCCCCCCGTCGCCAGCACCGGATGCTCACGGCGCAGCCGCAGCATGTCGCGGTATAGCGCGATGCGCGCGGCGTGCGCGGGCTCGGCGGCACGGTCCCACGGCATCGGCGCGCGACTCATCTCGCCGTCCACGGCGTCCAGGCCGAACTCGTCCCCGGCGTAGACGACGGGCAGTCCCGGCAGGCTCACCGACAGACCCAGAGCGACCGGCACGGCGCCGTCCGCGGCGTACGTCGCGAACCGCGCCGTGTCGTGCGTGTCGAGTGCCGACATCGTTCCCAGCTGCACGCGCCACGGGATCTGGCTCGTGAACCGCTGCAGCTGTGCGACGAACTGCCGGGCGGTGTACCGCGGCATCCCGGTGGGGATGCCGAAGAACCACATGTCGTCCGTCTCCTCGCCGTCCCAGCCGTAGTGCGGAATGCGGCGCGCCTCGCCCAGCCACGCCCACACCCCGCGCGTGAACGCCGGGTAGGTCATGCCGCCGTGCCAGGCGTCGCCCTGCAGGTCGGTCGCGGCGTCGTTGGTCGACTCCGCCACGAGCAGCGTGTCGGGAGCGACATCGATCATCGTCCGCCGCAGCGCCTGACGCACCTCGGCGTTGAGGTCCTCCGCGCCGAGCCTCCCGGTCATGTTCGCGACGTCGATGCGCCAGCCGTCGATCGAGTACGGCGGCTTCAGCCACCGTGCGACGACCGAGTCGGGCCCGTCGATGAAACGGCGGCGCAGTTCGTCGGAGTTCCAGTTGAACTTCGGCAGTGTCGGCGCATCGAGCCACGTCTCGTACGTCGTGTTGTCGTCGTCGGAGAAGTAGTAGAACGCGCTCTCCGGCGCATCCGGATTGCCGTGGGCGGTGCGGAACCACTCGTGGGCGATGCCCGAGTGATTCGTCGTGAGATCGCCGATGACGCGGATGCCGCGGGCGTGCGCCGCCTCGATCATCCGGCGGTACGCGTCGTCGCCGCCGAGGACGGGATCGATCCGGTCGAAGCTCGACGCGTCGTAGCGGTGGTTGGACTCCGCCGGGAAGACCGGCGTGTGGTACAGCACGGTGACACCCAGGTCGACGAGATGGTCGAGCTTCTCGACGACGCCGTCGAGGTCGCCGCCATAGAACTGCCGCCCGCGCCCGGGGTGCACCGGGTCGAGCGGTTCGTCCCATGCGGCGGGGAGCGCCCACGCCGGCGCGGGGCGCTCGTCGGCCGCCGCCGACCGGGCGAAGCGGTCGGGGAAGATCTGGTACATGATGGCGTCGGCGAGCCACGACGGCGGCGGGTTGCCCGCGACGAGGGCGAAGTCCTGCCCGTCGAGGGCATCGATGTCGCTGAGGCCGCCCTGGTTCAGCACTTCGACGCGGCCGTCGGCGTGGACCAGGTGGAATCGGTAGCCGTGCCGGGGGTTGGCGACGGTGATGCGGGCGGTCCACCATTCCCAGCCGTCGGCGGCGCCGTCACGGACCGCGTCGACCCACGCCGGCTCGTGATCGGGATTGGAGCGCACGAGCACGCGGATGACCGGACCGTACCCGTCGGGAATGCGGATGCGGACATCGACCTCGTCGCCGAGGACCGGCGCGGGATGCGACACGTACAGCGGGGAGCCGTCGTGGTGGGGACGCAGGGCAGGGGTTGTCATGATGACCTCCAGGAGACGCCGACACCGACGTCGGCACGGATGCGACGTGGTTGCACAGCGGGAGCCATGACAGAGCCCTTGAGTTGTGCCTCGATCCTATTACAGACGCGCACCGATGTGGAGAGCGATCGCGCCCTCCGCGGGGACGTCTGCGGTGACCGTTCCGCCGCTCACCGCGACGGTCGTGCCGCCGCACGCGCCGGCCGAGATCCCACCGCCCGCGCCGCCGGAGATCACGTCGCAGTACCGGCCGTCGGGCAGTCCGACCGGGACGGTGGCCGCGGCATCCGCCTCGGAGGGGTTCACCAGCAGCAGCGCGCGCCCGTCGCGTTCGAAGCCGTAGACGTCGCCGTCGCCGACACCGGGCAGCCGGGGCGCGTCGGCCGCGACCCGGCGCAGCTCCAGCAGCCCCGCGATCGCGGTCCACGCTTCGGTGCAGACGCCCTCGCCATCGGCGTACTGCACCTTCGGGCCGGTGACGCCGGCGCAGTCCCAGCCGATGACCCGGCCGTCGGCGTCCTGCGGGGCGCCCGCGTCACGGTCGCTGAAGGCGTAGCCCGAGTAGACCACCGGCGTGCCGTAATCGTCGGCGAGCATGAGCGCGTTCGCGATGAGATAGAGGCCGCCGTCACGGTAGGTGACGGAGGCCTCGCCACGCTCGGTGTCGTGGTTGTCGACGAACACGACGGCATCCGCGCTGGGCACGTGCAGCGGCCGCGCGGAGGCCGGCCCGACACCGAGCGCGGGGTCGGTGATGACGCCCGCCTTCAGCCCGGGCCCGAGGTCCCGCGCGTACTGGAACTCGAACACCTTCCCGGCGCCGGTGTACTCCTCGGGCTGCACGGGCTCCGACCCCGAACCGCGGATGACCTCGCTCATGATGACGGTGTCCTCCGGCAGCAGGTCGACGATCGCCTGCACGTCGCCGGCGGCCATGTGCTTGGCGGCGTCGATGCGGAAACCGGCCACACCGAGGTCCCGCAGATGCCGGAGGGAGCGGGCGATCGTCTCGCGCACGGTAGCCGACCCGGTGTCGAGGTCGGCGAGGTTCGACAGCTCGCACGTCTGCACCTGCTCGCGCGAGCTGTAGTCGGCGATGTCGTCATCCGCGGTCAGGCCGCAGTGGTGGAAGTCGCCCTCGTCGTACAGGCCCGGGTAGTCATAGTGGGTGAACGCCGTCCCGGCGACGCCCGTGCCGGCGTCGATGCCCGCCATGTGGTTGACGACGGCATCCGCGATCACTGCGACACCCACGGCGGCGCACCGCGACACCATGTCGGCGAATTCCGCCTCGGTGCCGAGCTTCGAGTCCACCCGGTACGAGACCGGCTGGTAGCTCGTCCACCACTGCGCGCCCTCGATGTGCTCCTGCGGGGGAGAGGTCAGCACCCACGCGAACCCGGCCGGTCCGATCGTCGACTCGCACTCCTCGGCGATCGACGTCCACGGCCGCTGGAAGAGCTGCACGCCGGCATCCGCGGGCTTCTCGCGGTCGACGGCGACGGGCGCCGTGCACGCGGCGAGGGCGGATGCCGCGAGCACGGCGATCATCGCCGCCGCGGCGGCGCGGCGCCCCGGCATCCGACTACTTCACCGAACCGGCCGTCAGGCCGCCCACGATGAACCGCTGCAGCGACAGGAACAGCGCCATCGGCAGGATCGCCGCGAGCACGGCACCGGCCGCGAAGACGCTCCAGTTGCGCGCCGTCTCCTGCGAGACGAACTGGTACAGGCCGACCGCGAGGGTCTGCTTGTCCGGGTCGACGAGGATGATCGACGCGATCAGGAAGTCGTTGGTCGTGCCGATGAAGCTCAGCAGACCGATGACGGCGAGCACCGGCGCGACCAGCCGCAGGATGATCGTGAAGAAGATACGCGCGTGGCCGGCGCCGTCGATCTTGGCCGCCTCGTCGATGGATGCCGGGACGGTGTTGAAGAACCCGTACATGAGGAACGTGTTCACGCCCAGCGCACCGCCCAGATACACCATGATCAGGCCGAGCTGCGAGTTCAGGCCGAGCGCCGGGAAGATGTCGCCGATCGCGCTCATCAGCAGGAAGATCGCGACGACGGCGAGCAGCTGCGGGAACATCTGCACCAGCAGCAGCGTCAGCAGGCCGAACCGGCGCCCCGTGAAGCGCAGGCGTGAGAACGCGTACGCCGCCAGGGCGCACAGCACGACGGTGAAGAACGAGGTCGTGAGGCCGATGAAGATCGTGTTCACGAACCAGTTGCCGTACGGGCGCAGCGGGTCCTGGAACAGGGCGATGTAGGCGCCCAGATCGACGTTCGCGAACAGGTTGTTGGCCGTCAGCAGCGTGCCGCCGGGGTTGAGAGAGGCCGACAGCACGTAGACGAGGGGGAACCCCGCGAACACGAGCATGACGATGCCGATGATGTGGCGCCAGCCGGTCTCGCGGAACCAGCGGCCGAAGGGGCGCCGCGGCTCCTTCGCCCCGGGGTCGCCGGCGCTGCCGGCGCCGCCGCTGCTGCCGACGCCGGGAACAGCGCCGGGGACGGTCAGGGTCTCAGGAATGGTGGTCATGTCAGTTCAGCTCCTCGAGAACCTTGGTCTGACGGAAGCTGAGGTACGAGATCGCCGCCACCAGCACGAAGATGATGATCGAGAAGGCGCTCGCCAGGCCGTAGTCGCGATCCGCGCCGACGAAGGCCACCTTGTAGACCATCGAGATGAGGATGTCGCTCGCGCCGACGTTGATGGAGGCATCCGCGAACCGCGGGCCCCCGCCGGTGAGCATGTAGATCAGGTTGAAGTTGTTGAAGTTGAACGCGAACGACGAGATCAGCAGCGGCGCCACCGACACCAGCAGCAGCGGGAACTTGATGTGGCGGAAGATCTGCCACACGCCCGCGCCGTCAACGCGGCCGGCCTCCTGGATGTCCTCGGGGATCGCCTGGATGGCGCCCGTCGTGACGAGGAACATGTACGGGAAGCCCAGCCACAGGTTGACGATGAGGATCGAGACCTTCGCCAGGAACGGATCCTGCAGCCAGGGGATGGATGCTCCGCCCAGCAGCGTCTGGTTGATGAAGCCGAAGTCCTGATTGAACATGCCCTGCCACACGAGCGCCGACAGGAACGCCGGGAACGCGTAGGGGAGGATCATGATCACGCGGTAGTACTTCTTGCTCTTCATCCGCGGATCGTTGAAGACGATCGCGAGGAACAGGCCGAGCGCGAAGGTCGTGGCGACCGACAGAATCGCGAACACGAACGTCCACACCAGCACGGCGAAGAACGGCCCGCGGATCGAGTCGGTCGTGAAGGCGCGGACGAAGTTGTCCATGCCGACCCACACCTGCCAGCCCGTGGCGAGGGTCTGACCGTCGTCGGATTCGAACGAGCCGTTGCCGTTGTCGTGGTAGACGACGCCGGTGTCGGTGTTCGTCATCGTGTCGGCATCCGGGTCCCACTCCAGCGTCGAGACGAACTGGTATGCCGTCGAGCCGTCGCGGGTCTGCAGGGTGCCGTCGTTGGGGTCGTCGGAGAAGGGGACGGCGATCGCGGTGATCACGGCCTGGTTCGCGACGATCTGGCTGAAGTCGAGAGTCGTGTATCCGGGCACGGACACCGCGCGGTCGCCGGAGAACTCTGCGTCGGGCGCCGGCTCGAGCGGACGCTCTGTGCCGCCGATCTCGGCGTCGCCGTCGGGGGTCGTCGCGAGCAGGAAGAACTGGCCGTTCTGCTCGAGGATCGACACGGGGTAGGCCGCGGAGTCCTCGACGCGCTGCTGGTTCTGGATCAGCAGCGCGTTGACGGCGTCGTCCTTCGTGGAGATGTGCCCCGAGCCGTAGTTGGTGAAGGCGATGTAGATGCAGTAGAGCACCACGAAGATCTGGAAGACGAACAGGAACACGAGCCCCGGCGTCAGGTACTTGGCCGGCAGCATGCCCGGCACGAGATAGACCACGTTGATCGCGATGACGCCGAGGGCGATGATCGCGGCGACGAGGAGGTTGCCCTCGCCCAGCAGCACGAAGATGGCGTAGAGGGCCATCGCGTCGATGATGCCGAGGCAGACGATCTTGACGAGCCAGACCTTCCAGCCGGCCCCGGCAGCTTCGGCCCAGGCCTCGGCGCGCTTGCGGCGGCGGGCGGCGGCGCGGTCTTCGGGTGCGCGGGTGGGGGGTGGATCGGTGAGTGTGGATCCCGTCATCGTCGACTCCAGTCGTGGCCTTAAGGGGAGCGTAGAGTCGGGGCGGCGCCTGGTCCAGACGCCGCCCCGGAATGGTGAGGCTCAGCCGAGCTTGCTCTTGATGGAGTCGGCCATCTTGACCCAGTCACCGGCCGGGTCGGAGGAGCCCTTGAGGAGGGCGGCCTCGGTCTTGCCCCAGTCGTCCCATACCGAGCCCATCTGCGGGACGCTCGGCATCGGGACGGCGTTGGCGCCGACCTGCGCGAAGCCCGCGATGAGCGGGTCGGACTGCGCGGCCTCGAACGACTCCGTCAGTGCCGGCGGGCGTCCACCGGCCTCGAACAGCGCGGTCTGCACATCGGCGGTCGCGATGTAGTTCACGAGGAACTCGTTCGCGATGAGGGCGTTGTTGCTCTTCGCGCTCAGGAAGAACGTCTGCACACCGGCGAACGGCTGCGCCGCGGAGTCACCGGTGGTGGGGATGGCGTCAACGGCCACGTCGATGCCCGCCTTCTGCGCGTCCGCGACGTTCCACGGGCCGGACAGGAAGTAGGGCGACTTGCCGGCGTTGAACGCCTCCTTGGCGAGGTCGCCGGACAGGTTGAGGTTCAGCACCTTCGTGCCGGTGTCGCCCTGCGCGGTCAGCCACGCGGCGAACGCCTGGCCCGCCTCGTCGCCGATGGTCAGCTGGCTCGCGTCGTACGAGCCGTCGGCGTTCTGCGCGAAGACCGAGTTGCCGAACGACGTCTGGAACGGGTACAGGTGGTACGGGTCCGAGGCCTGCGGGTCGAGGCCCACGACGAACGGGTACTCGGTGCCGGCCGCCTGGCCCTTGGCGATCATCTCGTCGTAGGTGCCGGGCGTGGAGTCGGCGAGGGCGGTGTTGCGCAGGATCGCGATGTTCTCGATCGCGTAGGGCAGCCCGTAGGTCTTGCCGTCGTAGGTCACGGCCTGGATGGCGACCTTCTCGAAGTCGGCGGTCTTGTCGCCGAGCTCGACCGGGGCGACGATGCCGTCCTTGACGAACGCGCCGATCCAGTCGTGGCCGCCGATCGTGATGTCGGGGCCCTTGCCGGTGGGGACCTGCGCCGTGAACTCGTCGCGGATCTTGCCGTAGTCCTTGACGACCAGGTTGACCTTGACGCCCTTCTCCTGCTCGAACGTCTTCGCGACGTCTTCGAGCGCGCGGGCGCGGTCGGCGTCGACCCAGACGGTCAGCGCGCCGGCGCTGGCCGCGTCGTCGCTGCTGGTCGGCTCTGCGGTCGTGCCGCCGGCGCAGCCGGCAAGCGCGAGGATGCTCGTCGCGACGAGCATTCCGACGGCGACGGCGCCCTTCTTCTTCACCTTCATTGGTGTGCCTCTCTCTTGTGACGGGGCCAGGGGAACAGGTGTCCCGCTGCGCCCACGCGCTGTGGCCGCGCGAGTCGCCGGCGGGGCCATTCTTACTTCCGACGCCGTCTCGCAAGGCGTTTCGTTATGCAACTGTGACCGGTCACAGGGTACGCGGTTCGATCACGTTATCACAGCGCCGGAACGATGTAGAGTCTGCTCTCGTGGCATCCACCGAGAGCTCCCGAAAACCGACGATCCGCGACGTCGCGGCGGTCGCCGGCGTGTCCCACGGCACGGTCTCGCGCGTGATCAACGGCGGCCACTGGGTGTCGCCGGAAGCGCGCGCCGCGGTGGAGGAGGCCATCCGTACGACGGGGTACACGGCCAACCATGCCGCCCGGAGCCTTGCGACCGGCCGCTCCGGCTCGATCGCGTTCCTCCTCACCGAACCGCAGCACCTGCTGTTCTCCGACCCGATCTTCTCGCTGCTGCTGCGCGGTGCCACCGAGGCGCTGGCCGAGCGGTCTATGACGCTGGTGCTCCTCATCGCCGACAGTGCCGACAAGCAGGCCGGCGTGGAGCGCTACGTCCGGGCCGGCCACGTCGACGGCGTGCTGCTCGTCTCCTCCCACGCCTCCGACGCCCTCCTCGCGTCGCTGGTGTCGGCGGGCGTCGCGACGGTGTGCACCGGCATCCCCACCGGTGCTGCGGCGTCGGTGCCGAACGTCGCCGTCGACGAGGTGGGATCGGCGCGCATGATGACCCGGTATCTCATGGACCAGGGGCACCGCCGCATCGCGCTCATCGCCGGACCCGCCGACACCCCGGGCGGCAAGTTCCGTCTCGAGGGGTTCCAGGCGGAGCTCGGCCCGCGGTTCGATCCGCAGCTCGTCGAGCACGGCAGCTACGAAAGCGCGAGCGGGGATGCCGCCATGACCCGGCTGCTGGAGCGGGCCCCCGACGTCGACGCGGTGTTCGCGGCCAGTGACATCATGGCCGTCGGTGCGATCGCCGCGCTGCGGCGTGCCGGCCGGCGGGTGCCCGAGGACGTCGCCGTCGCCGGCTTCGATGACTCCGGCCTCGCCGCCACGCACCAGCCGCCGCTGACGACGATCCGTCAGCCCTGGGCGCAGATCAGCTCGACGATGGTGGACATGGTGCTCGACATCGTCGCCGGGGTGCCGCGGGAGCCCCCCGTCCTGCCGACGACCCTCGTCGTGCGCGAGAGCGCCTGACGGCGCGGCTGCGCGAGGGCGCCGGTGCTCGTCACAGAGCAGGAGCGCCCCGGGGGTGCCGCCTAGAATCGTCGAGTGAGCACCGGTCAGTCCTTCTACATCACGACGCCGATCTACTACCCGAGCGATCTGCCGCACATCGGCCACGGGTACACGACGGTCGCCGTCGACGCGCTCGCGCGCTGGCACCGCCAGGCGGGAGACGACACCTGGATGCTCACCGGCACCGACGAGCACGGTCAGAAGATGCTCCGCGCCGCCGCGGCCAACGGCGTGACGCCGCAGGAGTGGGTGGACAAGCTCGTCACCGAGAGCTGGTTCCCGCTGCTGCGGACCCTCGACGTCGCCAACGACGACTTCATCCGCACGACGCAGCCGCGCCACGAGGAGCGGGTCCAGCAGTTCGTGCAGGCCCTGTACGACCGCGGCTACATCTACGCGGGGGAGTACGAGGCGCTGTACTGCGTCGGCTGCGAGGAGTTCAAGCCCGAGGCCGAGATCGTCGACGGCACGGGTCCCTTCGAGGGCCTCAAGGTGTGCGCCATCCACTCGAAGCCGTTGGAGCTGCTGCAGGAGAAGAACTACTTCTTCAAGCTCAGCGAGTTCCAGGACCGGCTGCTCGAGCTGTACCGGAGCCAGCCCGACTTCGTGCGTCCCGATTCCGCCCGCAACGAGGTCGTCTCGTTCGTGCGGTCGGGGCTGAAGGACCTCTCCATCTCGCGGTCCGCGTTCGACTGGGGCATCCGGGTGCCGTGGGACGAGTCGCACGTCATCTACGTATGGGTCGACGCGCTCTTGAACTACGCGACGGCCGTCGGCTACGGCGACGACCCGACGGAATTCGAGCGGCGGTGGCCGGCCTACCACGTGGTCGGCAAGGACATCCTCCGTTTCCACGCCGTCATCTGGCCCGCCATGCTGATGGCCGCCGGTCTCGAGGTGCCGAAGGGGATCTTCGCCCACGGCTGGCTTCTCGTCGGCGGCGAGAAGATGTCGAAGTCGAAGCTCACCGGCATCGCGCCGACCGAGATCACCGATGTCTTCGGTTCCGATGCCTACCGGTTCTACTTCCTCTCCGCGATCGCGTTCGGACAGGACGGCTCGTTCTCGTGGGAGGACCTGTCGGCGCGCTACCAGGCCGAGCTCGCCAACGGTTTCGGCAACCTCGCCTCGCGCACGATCGCGATGATCGGGCGCTACTTCGACGGTGTCGTGCCCACTCCGGGTGAGCCGACCGAGCTGGACCTCCGGGTGCAGCGGACGGTGGCGGATGCCGCGACCGCCGCCGATGCCGCGATGACCGCGTTCCGCCCCGACGAGGCGATCTCGGCCATCTGGACGATCGTCGACGAGCTCAACGGCTACATCACCGAGAACGAGCCCTGGGCGCTCGCGAAGGACGACGCGAACCGGGAGCGGCTCTCGACGGTGCTCTACACGGCCGCCGAGGGACTGCGCGCGCTCGCCGTGCTGCTCTCGCCGGTCATGCCGCAGTCGACGGCGACCCTCTGGGGCGCGCTCGGCGCTCCGGGCGAGCTGACGGCGCAGCCGCTGCGCGAGGCGGGCACGTGGGGGCAGCTGCCGGCGGGTACCCGCGTCGGCTCGCTCGCGCCGCTGTTCCCGCGCGTCGAGCAGAGCGCATGACGGACGACCCGAGCACCTACGTCCGCCAGCGCGAGCAGTCCGCGCGCGACGTTCGATGGCCGGATGCGCCGGAGCCCCTCCCGGTCGCCGTCTACGACAACCACGCGCACCTCGAGATCGAGGACGGCGACGAGCCGCGCGGCCTGGACGAGCAGCTCGCCCGCGCTGCGGAGGTCGGCGTCGTGGGCGTCGTGCAGGCGGGGGGCGACATCGAGTCCTCGCGCTGGTCGGCGTGGGCCGCGGCATCCCACCCCGCGGTGCTGGCCGCCGTCGCGATCCACCCGAACGAGGCGCCGGCGTACGCGGCCGCCGGGCGGCTGGACGAGGCGATCGCCGTCATCGACGAGCTCGCCGCGCAGCCGCGCGTGCGGGCGGTCGGCGAGACGGGTCTGGACTTCTTCCGGACCGACGAGGACGGGATCCCCGCCCAGGTCGCGAGCTTCGAGGCGCACATCGACATCGCGAAGCGGCACGGGATCGCGATGCAGATCCACGATCGCGACGCGCACGAGGCCGTCCTCGAGACCCTCGAGCGGGTCGGCGCGCCGGAGCGCACCGTCTTCCACTGCTTCTCGGGCGATGCCGACATGGCCCGGTACTGCGCCGACCGCGGCTACTGGCTGAGCTTCGCCGGGAACGTCACGTTCAAGAACGCGCAGAACCTGCGGGACGCCCTCGCCGTGACCCCGCGCGAGCGGATCCTCGTCGAGACGGATGCGCCCTTCCTCACCCCGACACCGCACCGCGGTCGCCCCAACGCCCCGTACCTCGTGCCGGTGACGGTGCGGTTCCTGGCCGCCGAGCTCGGTATGCCCCTCGAGGAACTGTGCGCACAGCTCGCGCAGAACACGCTCGAGGTCTACGGCGCCTTCACCGACTGAGGCAGCGCGACGGCCATCGGCGGACGGGTCGTCGATCCCGGCACGAGTTCCCACGGCAGATCGACCACCCGGGGGCCGTCGTCGAGCAGAGCGCCGGGGAGCGTGTCGAACATCGCCTGGGCGGCGAGGTCGGGACGGATGCAGACGTGCGTCACGCCGAGGCGGCGGTTGACGGCGCAGTCGGTGGTGCAGAGCGCGACGAGTTGGACGTCGCGGGGGATGACGAGGCGCATCTCCTCGAGCTGCAGGTAGACGTCGGGCCCGTCCTCGGCTCCGGCGAAGATCGCGTCCGCACCGTCGGCGAGGACGTCGGTGATGAGGCGCGGCAGCGTGCGCCGCGAGGCGTCGACGGCGCGCACCAGCGGCTCGCGGCCGCGGACCGAACTCCAGATCTCGTACGCGGCGCGTCCGATCTCGTCGCGGGGGGCGCCGCCGTCCTCGGTGAGGAAGGCGATGCGGCGGGCGCCGGCGCGTTCGAGGTCGTCGAGTCCCGCCCGGACGGCCGCGTCGTACCCCGTGCGGATGCTGAGTCCGCGCGATCCGTCGACGAACTGGTCGTCCGCGACGATCGGGATGCCGCGTGCGATGGCCGCGAGCAGGAGTTCCCGGTTGCCGCGCGCATCGGGCACATAGAGCGCGTCGAGCGTCGTGCCGGCGATGAGGTCGGGGGTCGAGTCGGGGAGGACGGTCACGGTGAAACCGTGGGCCGCGGAGGCCCGGACGAGCGAGGTCAGCTTGCGCGCGCGCTGGAGCTCGCCGCGCCGGTCGTCGTCGGGGTCGTCGCCCATGACGAACCCGACCGTCATCGTCCGGCCGCTGCGCAGCGCCGCGGCGTGGCGGTTGGGGACGTAACCGAGTTCGGCGGCGATGGCCTTGATGCGTTCCCGCGTCTCGGGTCGCATGCTGCCGCGATCGTTGAGCGCCTGGCTGATGGCCGCCGTCGACACGCCTGCGGCGCGCGCGATGTCCTTCAGCGTGACGCTCGCGCTCACGGCTGCTCGCCCTCGTCCGGTGAGGCGCCCTCGCGCGACCCGGGCAGCACGGTGCGGACCGCCTCGGCCCACTCGGGACCGGCGCCCGAGGAGGCGAGCGTGTGGCCGCGTGCGATGAGCTGGTGCAGCAGCACGCCCGAGAAGTGGCGGAGCGCCGTCTCGACCTCGGCCGAGTCGCCGCGCCGTCGTGCGCGGGTGAGTTCCTCGTCCAGCACGCCGTGCACGAACCGGCGGAGGTCGACGACCGAGGGGGACACCTCGTGCACGCGCCGGGCGGCGGCGTGCCGCTTGGCGGCGGCCTGGACGATCTCGCGCGCCTGGCCGACGGTCTCGGCCTCGTCGACGGGGGCGTGCAGTCGGATGGTCTCGAGGTCGAGGAGTTCGACGCTGGGCAGCAGCGCCACCTCGGGGTCGACGTTGCGGGGCAGGCCCAGGTCGATGATCACCTGCGCGCGGGTGCTCCCGGCGCGGGCGGTCGCGTGAGAGAAGGCGTCGAGGGCGAAGGTGTCGGTCGTCGCCGTGCAGGTGACGACGATGTCGGCGGCTGCGGCCTCGGCGGCGTAATCGTCGACGCCGACGTGGACGAGGTGCTCGCGATTGGCGAACTTCTGGCGCCCCGACCGCGAGTGCACGCGGATGTCGGTGGCCCCGACCGCTCGCAGGGCGGCGAGGGCCGCCGCGGCGTAGCGTCCCGTGCCCACGAGGAGGACGCGGGCGGTCGCCCAGTCGACGCGGGGGCTCACGAGGTCGACAGCGAGACGGACGAGCGAACGCCCGGACTCACCGAGCCGCGTCGTGTTCTTGACGGCGCGGGAGGTCTCGGTGGCGCGCTGGAAGAGGTGCTCGAGCGGCGCGGTCGTCAGGCCGCGGCCGCGCGCGGCCTCGAGGGCGCGTCGCACCTGCCCGGCGATCTCGTCCTCGCCGACGGCGACGGAGTCGAGTCCCGACGCGACCGTGAAGAGGTGGTGGGCGACCTGGTTGCCGTGGGCGAAGTCGACGTTCTCGCGGAGGGACCGGTAGTCCATGTCGGCGGCGCCGGCGATCGCCTCCATCGCGGCATCCATCGCGGGGACGGGCGAGGCGAGGTCGGGTTCCTCGGCGAGGTCGAAGTACGCCTCGAACCGGTTGCAGGTCGCGAGCACGACCGCCCCGCGGACCGACTCGTGGACCGCGGACAGGCGCTCGGCGAGGTCGTCTCCGACCGTCGAGAGCCGCTCGAGGGAATCGAACGGCGTGGAGCGCTGATGCGCGGTCAGGCAGACGAGCACGGTGCGGAGAACCCCCTTGGATCAGGATTAGTATATCGATTAACCGATTCGAGGAGTCCATCATTCCCGGCCTCAGCCACCCCCTCATCGCCGCGCGCACCCGCGAGTCCCGTCTCGTCCGGGCGCTGCTGGGCGATCGTCCGCAGACGACCCCCGTCTGGTTCATGCGGCAGGCGGGGCGATCCCTCCCCGAGTACCGCGCGCTCCGGTCGCAGGGATCGATGATCGACGCGTGCCTCGACCCGGCGCTCGCGAGCGAGATCACGATGCAGCCGGTGCGCCGTCACGGCGTGGACGCGGCGATCTTCTTCAGCGACATCATCGTGCCGCTCGCCCTCATCGGCGTCGACGTCGAGATCGTCGCCGGTCGCGGTCCGGTCTTCTCCCAGCCGCTGCGGACGCCCGCCGACATCGCGCGCACCGTCGCGATCGACCCCGCCCTCGTCACCGAGCGCGGGGAGGTCATCGCCGATGCCGTGGGCCGCACGACCGCGATGCTCGCCGACCTGTCCGAGGAGCGCGGCGAGCCGCTGCCGCTCATCGGGTTCGCCGGCGCGCCGTTCACCCTGGCGGCCTACCTCGTCGAGGGCGGCCCGTCGAAGGACCACCTCGCCGCCCGACGCCTCATCCACGAGGACCCGGCCGCGTGGCACGACCTGACGATGTGGCTCGCCGAGGTCACCGGCCGCTTCCTCGCCCTCCAGATCGAGGCGGGCGCGAGCGCGGGGCAGTTGTTCGACTCGTGGGCGGGCGGGCTGAACCCCGACGACTACCGCGCGTCGGTGCTCCCGGCATCCGTCGCCGCGCTCTCGCACGCCCGGGCGCTGCCGCTGCCCGAGGGCGTCGACCGGCTGCCGCTCGTGCACTTCGGGGTCGGTACGGGCGAGATCCTCGCCGACATGGCGACCCCCGACATCGATGCGCTCGGCGTCGACTACCGGGTCCCGCTCGACGAGGCGCGGCGCCGCATCGGCCGCGACCTGACGATCCAGGGCAACCTCGACCCCGCACTGCTGTTCGCGCCCGAGCCGGTGCGGACGGCGGGTGTGCACCGCGTGCTCGAGGCCGGTCTCGCCGCGCGCGCACACGTGTTCAACCTCGGGCACGGCGTGCCGATGGAGGCCGACCCCGCCGCCATCTCGGCGGTGGTCCGGACGGTCCACGACTGGCGGGCGCCGTGACCGAAGCCCCCCGCCGTCACGACGTCGTCATCGTCGGCGGCGGTGTCGCCGCGCTGACCACGGCGTGGGAGCTCGCCCGCGCCGGCCGCGACGTCGTCGTGCTCGAAGCCGGCGACGCCGTCGGCGGGATGCTGCGCCGCGGGGTCGTCGCGGGAGTCGAGCTCGACCTCGGCGCGGAGTCCTTCGCGACCCGCACGACCGGCGTCGCCGACCTTGCGGCCGACGCCCGACTGGCCGTGCAGTTCGCCCCGCCCCGGCCCGCCGGGGCGCACGTCGCGTTCCGCCGGGGGATGGGGCGCGTCGGACGCGCACCGTTGCCCCGACGGGCGGTGATCGGGATGCCGGCGGACGCCACGGCGGCAGATGTCACCCGCGTCCTCGGTCGCGCCGGTGCCCGTCGTGCGGCGCAGGAGCGCGACCACCCGCTCGACCCGCGGATGTTCGAGGGGACCGAGCCGACGCTGGCCGAGCTCGCGACGGCCCGGTTCGGACCGGCCGTCACCGCCCGTCTGGTCGAACCCCTCTGCGCGAGCGTCTACTCGCAGAGCGCGGGAGCGGTCACCCTCTCGGCGCTGAACCCGGCCCTCTGGCAGCGATTCCGCGAGCTCGGGTCGCTGACCGCCGCCGTCGACACCCTCGCGCCGCAGGCCCGGACGGGCTCCGCTGTGCGCGGCGTCGAAGGCGGCCTCTGGCGCCTCGCCGCCGAGCTCGAGATCGCGGCCCTCCGCGCGGGCGCCGTCATCCGCACCGGTGCGCCCGTCCACGGGATCCGGCCGACGTCGGAGGGCGCCGAGGTCGTCCTCGACGGCGAGACGCTGACGGCGGGCGAGGTGGTCCTCGCGACCGGCCCCGTGTCCGCCGCGGGCCTGCTCGGCGTCACGGCGCCCGAGGCCGCTCCCGTCCGCCTGGTCGTCGCCGCCGTCGCGGCGGCTGCGCTCGATCGTCACCCGGTCGGGTCCGGTGTCATCGCCGCGCCCGACGTGCCCTCGGCCGCGAAGGCCCTCACCCACGTCGACGCGAAGTGGGAGTGGGCCGCGGCCGCCGTACCCGCGGGCGTCCACGTCGTCCGGCTGTCCGCTCGGGATGCCGGCGCCGGCGGGCTCGACACCCCCGCCGAGGTCGCGGCGGCCGTCCGCACCCTCACGGGCGTCGCTGTCAACCCCGCTGACGTGCGGGAGGTCGTGCCGGTCTCCTGGTCGGATGCGGTCGTGACGCCGGAGGTGCAGGCCGCCGTCCGCACCGCCGCCGATTCGCGCGGCATCCGTCTGATCGGGGCGGTCGCCGCCGGCACCGGCCTCGCCTCGGTCATCCCTCACGCTCGCGCCCTCGCGGCGGAACTGCTGTCCCACCCCACCCCCTCCGAAGGAGTACGTCATGTCCGCTGACGATGTGTCAGCCCCCGGCCTCGGCTACACGCTCTTCGCGATCCTCGCCGGCCCCCGTCCGCGCGCCGCCGCCTCCACGGCGGACATCGACACGCTGCGAGCGGTCGTCGACGCGTTGCCCGCCGCCGAGGTGACCCTCCGCGGGTTCTACGACGTCACCGGGATGCGGGCCGAGGCCGACCTCATGGTGTGGCTGCACGGCGAGGACCCGGCCGCCGTCCAGAAAGCCCTCCGCGAGCTCCGCCGCACCCCCGTGCTCGCGGCCTTCACGAACGTGTGGAGCGCGATGGGCGTGCACCGCGAGGCGGAGTTCAACAAGCGGCACGTCCCCGGCTACCTGCGCGGCGAGCACCCCCGCGGCTGGCTCTGCGTGTACCCGTTCGTCCGCAGCTACGAGTGGTACCTGCTGCCCGAGGACGAGCGCTCGCGCATGCTCGCCGAGCACGGCCGCAAGGGCGCCGCCTTCCGCGACGTCGTGGCGAACACCGTGTCGACGTTCGGCCTGAGCGACTACGAATGGCTGCTGCCGCTCGAGAGCGACGACCCGATCAGCCTCGTCGACATGATGCGCGAGCTGCGGGCGACCGACGCACGGCGTCACGTACGCGAGGAGGTGCCGTTCTACACCGGGCGGCGCGTGGAGATCGACGAACTGGCGGAGGTGCTCTCATGAGCGCGCAGAACATCGGGTCCCCGGGCGCGGAGTTCCGTCCCAAGCCGCCCCGCGCATCGGGAGTGGTCGTCGCCGACGGCTGCGTCATCCCGAACGCGACCGAGGGCACGTGCGCCGGTGAGCCCCACGCCACCGTCCCCGTCGCCTACGACGGCATCCTCCTCCTCGGTTTCGGCGGTCCCGAAGGCCAGGACGACGTGATCCCGTTCCTGCGGAACGTCACGGCGGGTCGCGGCATCCCCGACGAACGCCTCGAGGAGGTCGCGCACCACTACCGCCACTTCGGCGGGGTGTCGCCCATCAACGAGCACAACCGCGAGCTGAAGGCCGCCCTCGACGCCGAGCTCTCCGCACGGGGACTCGACCTGCCGGTCTACTGGGGCAACCGCAACTGGATGCCGTACGTCACCGACGCGATCGACGCGGCCGTCGCGGACGGCCGGCGGAAGCTCCTGGCGATCGCGACGAGCGCGTACAGCTCGTACTCGTCGTGCCGGCAGTACCGCGAGGACCTCGCGGACGCCGTCGAGGCCACCGGACACCAGACCGACATCCAGATCGACAAGGTGCGCCAGTTCTTCGATCATCCCGGGTTCGTCGCGCCCTTCGTCGACGGCATCCGTGCGGGCATCGCCGAACTCGCCGAGCGCGGGATCACCGACCTCGAGAACGAGGTGGAGATCCTGTTCTCGACGCACTCCATCCCCACCTCCGACGCCGACCGCTCCGGCCCGCCCGAGCGCGGCTTCGGCCCCGGCGGCGCGTACGTCGCGCAGCACCTCGCGGTCGGCGAGGAGATCATCTCGCGGCTCGGGTTCCCGGGCGCGTGGCAGCTCGTCTTCCAGAGCCGGTCCGGTCCGCCGCAGGTGCCGTGGCTCGAG
Source organism: Microbacterium sp. NPDC064942 (assembly GCF_049545525.1). Taxonomy (NCBI): domain Bacteria; kingdom Bacillati; phylum Actinomycetota; class Actinomycetes; order Micrococcales; family Microbacteriaceae; genus Microbacterium; species Microbacterium sp. NPDC064942. The sequence continues at coordinate 535,857 of NZ_JBMWDR010000001.1, forward strand.
CCCGACATCAACGACGCGATGCAGGAGCTGCCGGGCCGTGGCCGCAAGGCCGTGCTCATCGTGCCGCTCGGGTTCGTGAGCGACCACATGGAGGTCATGTGGGACCTCGACACCGAGGCGATGGAGACGGCGGAAGAGCTCGGACTCGTCGCGGTCCGCACCGCGACCCCCAGCACCCACCCCGACTACGTCGCGGGTCTCGTCGACCTCGTCGAGGAGCGCCTGAAGGGCACCCCCGCCGCGGAGCGCCCCGCCGTCACCGACCTCGGTCCCTGGTACGACGTGTGCCGTCCGGGATGCTGCGAGAACAAGCGACTCGGCTTCCAGCCCGCGCTGTCGGGTGTGGCACCGTGAGCGCCCCCCTGCGCCTCGGCACCCGCGCGAGCCTGCTGGCGACGACCCAGTCGCAGCATGTGGCGGATGCGGTGGCCGCGGCATCCGGGCGGGACGTCGAACTCGTGCCCATCACCAGTGAGGGCGACGTCCTCACCGGGCCGCTCGCCCAGATGGGCGGCACCGGCGTGTTCGCGACGGCGCTGCGGGACGCGCTCCTGCGGGACGAGTGCGACTTCCTCGTGCACTCGATGAAGGACCTGCCGACCACGCCGTACCCCGGCATCGTCGTGGGCGCCGTCCCCGTGCGGGCATCCCAGCGCGACATCCTCCACTCGCGCGACGGCCTCGCCCTCGATGAGCTCCCGGCCGGCGCGCGCGTCGGCACCGGGTCGCCGCGTCGTGTCGCCCAGGTGCGGGCGCGCCGCCCCGACCTCGTGGTCGAGGGCATCCGCGGCAACGTCGACAGCCGGCTCCGCAAGGTCGCCGACGGGCAGTACGACGCGATCGTCCTCGCCGAGGCGGGGCTCCGTCGCATCGGCCGCGACAGCGCCATCACCGAGGTGCTCGACTGGCCGACCTCGGCCGCCCAGGGGGCGCTCGCCGTCGAGATCCGCGACGGCGACACCGTCGTGGCGGACGCCGTCGGCCGCATCGAGCACGCCGACACCGCCCTGGCCGCCCACCTCGAGCGCGCCGTTCTGCGCCGCCTCGAGGCGGGGTGCGCCGCCCCCGTCGCGATCGACGCGGAGCATCACGGCGACGTCGTGACGCTCGTCGCGCACGTCTACGCCGAGGACGGTTCGCGGTCGGTCGCCGCCTCGCGCCGCCTCGATCCGCACGTCGACGTCGACGCGGCCGCGGCGGACGTCGTCGCCGAGCTCCTCGAGGGCGGTGCCGCCGACCTCGCCGACCTCGCGGGGACCTCCCGATGACCGCGGGAGGACTCCGCGGTACCCGGGTCCTCGTCCCCCGGGGCGGGGCCTGGGGTGACCGCGTCGCGGCCGACCTGCACGCCCGTGGCGCGGACGCCGTCGTCGCACCGCTCATCTCCTCCGCCGCCCCACGCGACACCGCCGCACGCGACCGCGCCTTCGCCGCGCTGTCGGCCGGGGCGTACGCCTGGCTGTTCGTCACCAGCGCGGCGAGCGTCGAGCAGCTGCGGCAGCACGGGGTGCGGATCCCCGACACCACCCGGATCGCCGCCGTCGGCAGGGCCACCGCGCGCGCCCTGACCGAGGCCGGGTGGGAGGTGGACTTCGTCCCCGCCGGGGCGTCCTCGGCCGCGGCCCTCGCCGCCCAGTGGTGCGCCGACCGGGATCCCGCCGCGACCGGGCGTTCGCTCGTCGTGCGCAGCGACCTCGCTCAGGCCGTCGTCAGCGACGAGCTCGAGGTGCGCGGCTTCGCCGTCGACGTCTGCATCGCCTACCGGACCGTCGGCGTCGACCTCGAACCGCAGGTCGCGGACGCGCTCCGCTCCGGCGGCATCGACGTCGTGCTGCTCACCTCGCTGAGCGTCGGCAGGGAGCTGCGCCGCCAGGTCGGGCGGCTCCCGGCATCCACCCTCGTCGCCTCGATCGGACCGGGGACGTCGCGCGACGCGGCGGTCCTCGGATTCACGGTCGGGCACACCGCACAGACCCAGAGCATCGACGCGCTGATCGCCGAGCTCGATGCCCACCTCCCCGTCAAGGAGTCCTCATGACCTCGTTCCCCACCCGTCGCCTGCGCCGTCTGCGCGGCACGCCGGCGCTGCGCCGTATCGCCGCCGAGCACCACCTCGTGCCCTCGCAGCTCGTGCTGCCGGTCTTCGTCAAGGAGGGCATCACCGAGGCGCAGCCGATCGCGAGCATGCCGGGGGTGTCGCAGCATCCGCTCGACGCGATCGCCGACGTCGTCGACGAGGCGGCGGCCGCAGGCCTCGGCGGGATCATGCTCTTCGGTGTCCCCGCCGTCCGCGACGCGGTCGGCAGCGGCGCCACCGATCAGGACGGGATCCTCAACCGCGCGATCGCGGTCGCCGCGCGCGCGGCCGCCGGACGCCTCACGGTGCAGGCCGACCTCTGCCTCGACGAGTTCACCGATCACGGGCACTGCGGGTTGCTGGCCGCGGACGGCTCGGTCGACAACGACGCGACCCTCGAGGTCTACGCCGAGATGGGTGTCGCGCAGGCCCGCGCCGGCGCCGACGTGCTGGGACTGTCGGGGATGATGGACGGCCAGGTCGCCGCGGTCCGCGCGGGATTGGATGCCGCGGGCTTCGCGCACGTCGCGATCCTCGCCTACTCCGCGAAGTACGCCTCGGCGTTCTACGGTCCCTTCCGCGACGCCGTCGAGTCGACCCTCCAGGGCGACCGCCGGACCTACCAGATGGACCCCGCGAACGCGCGCGAAGGTGTCGAGGAGGCGCTCGTCGACATCGCCGAGGGTGCCGACGTCGTCATGGTCAAGCCCGCCATGCCGTACCTCGACGTGCTCGCCCGGGTCTCCGACCGCTCGAACGTCCCGGTCTGGGCGTACCAGGTGTCGGGGGAGTACGCGATGATCGAGCACGCGTCCGCTGCCGGTCTCATCGACCGCGAGCGCGCCATCGGTGAGAGCCTCGTCGGCATCCGCCGCGCCGGCGCCGACGTCATCCTCACCTACTGGGCCGTCGAGGTCGCGCACTGGCTGCGCGCCGGGAAGGAACTCGCATGAGCCGCAACCAGGAGCTGTTCGACCGCGCGCGCGGAGTGATCCCCGGCGGTGTCGACTCACCGGTCCGCGCCTACGGGTCGGTCGGCGGGACGCCGCGGTTCATGGTGTCGGCGCAGGGCGCCTACGTGACGGATGCCGACGGCCGCGACTACGTCGACCTCGTCGCCAGCTGGGGGCCCGCCCTCCTGGGTCACTCGCACCCCGCCGTGATCGACGCGGTGGTGCAGGCCGCCCGGCGCGGGCTCTCGTTCGGAGCGCCGACGGCCGCCGAGACAGAGCTCGCCGAGGAGATCCGCTCGCGCGTCCCCGCCGCCGAGCGGATCCGCCTCGTCTCGACCGGCACCGAGGCGACCATGACGGCGATCCGTCTCGCACGAGCCGCGACCGGCCGCGACCTGCTGATCAAGTTCGCCGGCCACTACCACGGGCACTCCGACGGCCTGCTCGCGCAGGCGGGATCCGGACTCGCGACCCTCGCGCTGCCAGGGTCGGCGGGTGTTCCCGCTCCGATCGCGGCGCAGACCCTCGTCATCGGCTACAACGACCGCGCCGCCGTCGAGGAGGTGTTCCGCGCCCACGAGGGCCGGATCGCCGCGATCATCACCGAGGCCGCCGGCGCCAACATGGGCGTCGTGCCCCCGGCATCCGGGTTCACGGCGTTCCTCTCCGAGATCGCCCACCGGAACGGTGCGCTCCTCATTAGCGACGAGGTGCTCACCGGGTTCCGGTCATCGCGCTCGGGCTACGCCGGTGTACTGGATGCGGCGGGGGAGCACGTCGTCCCCGACCTCATCGCGTTCGGCAAGGTCATCGGCGGCGGGCTCCCCGTCGCCGCCGTCGCCGGGCGGGCCGACATCATGGACCTCCTCGCGCCGACCGGTCCCGTCTACCAGGCCGGCACGCTGTCGGGGAACCCGGTCGCCGTCGCCGCGGGACTCGCGACCCTCTCGCACGCCGACGACGCCGTGTACCGCACGCTCGACGCCGTCGCGCACACCGTCGCGGACGCGGCATCCGCTGCTCTGACGGATGCCGGGGTGCCCCACGTCGTGCAGTGGGCGGGCACCCTCTTCAGCATCTTCTTCGGCGAGTCCGTCGTGAACGGCGTGCCCGACTACGCGACGGCGACGTCGCAGGATGCCGACGCCTACGGTCGCTTCTTCCACGCGATGCTCGAGGGCGGTGTCTCGCTGCCGCCGTCGGCGTTCGAGGCGTGGTTCGTCACGGCCGCGCACGACGACGCCGCGATCGGCCGGATCGTCGAGGCGCTGCCGGCCGCCGCTCGGGCCGCGGCCGGCTGAGGGGCGGGACGGGGCGCCGGTAGGCTGGAACCCATGCCCGTCACCCTCCTCGGAGCCGCCGAGATCCGCGCCCTCGCCGCCGACCTCGACGTCACCCCGACGAAGAAGCTCGGGCAGAACTTCGTCGTCGATGCGAACACGGTGCGCAAGATCGTCACCGCCGCGCGGGTCACCTCCGCCGACCGCGTCGTCGAGGTCGGGCCGGGCCTCGGGTCGCTGACCCTCGCGATCCTCGAGACCGGCGCGCCGGTGACCGCCGTCGAGATCGACCACCGCCTCGCCGAGCGTCTGCCCGCCACCGCGGCGGCGCACGGCGTGCCCGACGGTGCGCTCACCGTCGTCGCCGAGGACGCCCTGCGCGTGAGCGAGCTCCCCGGCGACCCCGACGTCCTGGTCGCGAACCTGCCGTACAACGTGAGCGTTCCCGTGCTCCTGCACTTCATGGAGCACTTCCCGACCATTCAGCGCGGCGTCGTCATGGTGCAGGCCGAGGTCGGCGAACGCCTCGCGGCGCCGTCGGGCTCGAAGGTCTACGGCGCCCCGAGCGTCAAGGCCGCCTGGTACGGCACCTGGCGTCTCGCCGGCACCGTCTCGCGTCAGGTGTTCTGGCCCGTCCCCAACGTCGACAGCGTCCTCGTCGGATTCGAGCGCGACTCCGATGCCCGCGGCACCGAGGAGGAGCGACTCCGCACCTTCGCCATCGTCGACGCCGCGTTCCAGCAGCGTCGCAAGATGCTCCGCCAGGCCCTCTCCGGCGTCCTCGGCGGTTCCTCCGCGGCGGCCAGCGACGTGCTCGAGCGCGCCGGCGTGGCACCCACCGCGCGCGGCGAGGAACTCACGATCGAGGACTTCGTCCGCATCGCCCGCGCCTGAGCCGGCGGCATCCGGTCGCGAGGTCTTCGCGCGTCGTTCACCGCGCGTTCCCGAAACATGCCGGTAACATTTCGGAGCAAGGCGGGGGTACCCGAGCCTCCGCACCGACGGAAGAAGTGACCATGCGCCGCGCCGAGCATCCGGCCGCCGAACGGATCCTGCTCCACCTCAGTGACACGCACCTGCGCGGTCCCGGCCCCCGCCTTTTCGACAGCGTCGACGGCGAGGCCTCGCTCACCGCCGCCCTCCGGGCCATCGAGTCCAGCGGCATCGCCCCCGACGCCGTCGTCTTCACCGGCGACCTCGTCGACCTCGGCGAGGCCGCCGCGTACGACGCGATCCGCGCCCTCGTCGAGCCCTTCGCCGAGCGCTTGGGCGCCCGCCTGCTCTGGGTCATGGGCAACCACGACGACCGGGGCGCGTTCCGTTCCCGACTGCTCGACGACACCCCCACCGACCCGACGGCGCCCTACGACCGCGTCGACGAGCTCGACGGCCTCCGCATCGTGACGCTCGACACGAGCGTGCCCGGCCACCACCACGGCGAGCTCTCCGCCGCCCAGCTGCGCTGGCTGCGGAACGTCCTCGCCACCCCGGCGCCGCTCGGCACCGTCCTGGCGATGCACCACCCGCCCGTCCCGAGCGTGCTGCCGCTCGCGGCGAGCGTCGAGCTGCGCGACCAGCGCCGGCTCGCCGAGGTCGTGCGCGGCACGGACGTGCGCGCGATCATCGCCGGCCACCTGCACTACTCGACGTTTGCGACCTTCGCCGGCATCCCCGTCTCGGTCGCCTCATCGACGTGCTACGCGCAGGACCTCACGGTCCCGGTCGGCGGCACGCGGCCGCAGGACGGCGCCCAGGCGTACAACATGGTGCACGTCTACGACGACACCGTCGTCCACTCGGTGGTCCCGATCGACGCCTCCGCGCCGCTCGAGTACATCGACCCGGACGAGGCTCAGCGTCGTCTGCGGGAAGCCGGTGTCAGCGGGTCGGTCACGCGTGCAGCTCGACCGGGCGTGCCGGCGCTGCACTGACGGCCGGGTCCTCCCACGGCGCACGGATCGGGAAGAGGCGCTCGAGAAGCCCCGTCACGGCCCGCACCCGGACGGGCTCGGGCACCTCGTGGTCGCCGCCGTCGTTGAGGCAGAACATGTCGACGTCGCCGCGCTCGGCGAGCTTCTCCATGCGCCGCAGCGACGCCGCCTGCGTGGTTTGGAAGTACCGCACCCGCGGTGCCGTCGAGGCGATCGCCCGGCCGGTGAACTGCGCGTAGTAGTGGTACAGGCAGTTGGTCACCGAGACGTCGGTCGCGGAACGGAAGCGGGATGCCGCCGTCCGCCGGATCTCCTCGGGGAACTCCCGCTCGAGCTCGAACATCACAGAGCGGCGCAGGGGCGCTGCGCAGTGCTCGAGGTCGCGGACGATCGTGCGGCCGAAGCGCTCCTGCAGCAGTTCGCGGTTCAGGCGCAGCGCGTTGTCGTGCCCGCTGCGGGCGACGCGGCGCGGGCCCGTGCCGATGCGGACGTCGCACTCGACGAACGACGAGACGCCGGCGGGGGAGAAGAAGAGCTCCGGGGAGAGCGGCCGCCCGAAGAACATGTCGTCGTTGGAGTAGAGGAAGTGCTCCGACAGGCCCTCGATGCGATGCAGCTGCGCCTCGACGGCGTGCGAGTTGTGCGTCGGGAGCACGGCGGGGTCCTCGAAGAACTCCTCGCTGCGGACGATCGTCACCTTGGGGTGGTCGAGCAGCCACGCCGGGGCGGGGGAGTCGGTCGCGATGAAGATGCGACGCACCCACGGCGCGTACATGTGGACGCTCCGCAGTGCGTAACGCAGCTCGTCGACGTGGCGGTAGCGGGCGGGACCGTCGTCGCCGTCGCCGACGACGTACTCCGAGAGCTGCGCGGCGCGCTGACGCTGGAACTCCGACGACGACCCGTCGACCCAGGAGAACACCATGTCGATCTCATGCGTGACATCGCCCGGGTGCGGGTCGAACATCCCGTCCAGGGTCTGCCACGTGCGCCCGTAGCGCTCCACCGTGGCCGGTTCGACGTCCTCGGCGGCGAACACGCGACGCGTGAGGTCGTTCGCGTGGGGCGCTTCGACGAGCTCCTCGCCGAAGCGCCAGAACTCGACGCGCACGCCGTAGCCGGCGCCGTAGCGCAACTCGCCGGCGACGCGCGGTCGGAACACCCGCACCGAGGCGGGACCCGAGGCGCGCAGTCGGAGCTCGCCGAACGGCACCGGCGTGCCGCCCTTCGCCTTCGCGTAGAGCGGCTCGGTGACGGCACGGTCCGAGAGCGCGGCGAGGGCGCGAGCCCGGTGGGCGAGGTCGACGACGAGGCCCGGCACGGAGCCCGAGTGACGGATGAGGAGGTGCGGGATGCCGGCATCCGCCAGCGTGTCGGCGATCAGCAGCAGGTCGTCGATGCGGGCCTGCTCGGGGGTGGTGTCGTCATGGCGCAGGTGCAGCATGCCTCCGATGAGGACGATGTCCTCGCGCTCGAGGAGAGCGGTCCAGGAACCACCCTCGGTCGGCAGTGCAGTCAGTCGCGCCATATGTTCTCCCTTTGTGTGCGTCTCCGGTCGGGCAAGACTAAGTCTCCGTCGTTTCACCGACGTTTCGGGTGCCCATCGTCGATAGCCTGGGGGGATGACCGACTACGCGGACCGCTTCCCTTCGTCGCGCAACGGCGACACCCACCGCCCCTATCAGGCGGCATCCTCCCGCTACGATGCGGGGGCGTTCCGCCAGGTCGGCTCGAGCGGCCTGTATCTGCCGGCGATCTCGCTGGGACTGTGGTGGAACTTCGGGGACAACATCCCCTTCGACAACCAGCGTACTCTGCTTCGCCACGCCTTCGATCGGGGCGTCACCCACTTCGACCTGGCGAACAACTACGGCCCGCCGTTCGGGTCCGCCGAGACGAATTTCGGGCGCATGATGCGCGAGGACTTCGCGCCCTACCGTGACGAGATCCTCATCTCGTCGAAGGCGGGATACGACATGTGGCCGGGCCCCTACGGCAACAACGGCTCGCGGAAGTACCTCATCGCGAGCGCCGAGCAGTCGCTGAAGCGGATGGGCGTCGACTACGTCGACATCTTCTACTCGCACCGCGCCGACCCGGTGACTCCCCTCGAGGAGACGATCGGTGCCCTCGACACCCTCGTCCGGCAGGGCAAGGCGCTCTACGTCGGGATCTCGTCGTACAGCGCCGAGCGCACCGAGGAGGCGGTGGCCGTCGCGAAGGACCTCGGGACGCCGCTGGTCATCCACCAGCCCTCCTACTCGATCCTGAACCGTTGGGTCGAGGACGGTCTGACCGACTCGCTGCGCGCCGCCGGTATGGGCGCGATCGCGTTCACGCCGCTCGCGCAGGGCCTGCTGACCGACAAGTACCTCGGCGACGGCACGGCCGACCGGGCGCAGAGCCGATTCTCGCTGCCCGACGGGCAGCTCAACCAGAAGGCGCTCGACACCCTGCGCGGGCTCAACGACATCGCTCAGCAGCGCGGCCAGACGCTCGCACAGATGGCGATCCAGTGGATCCTCCGCGACGATGTCGTGACGTCGGCGCTCATCGGAGCCTCGCGGCCCGAGCAGCTGGATCAGAACCTCGCCGCGACCGAGGGCGCCCCGTTCGACGACGACGAGCTCGCTCGTATCGACGCGCTCTCGGGTGCGATCGACGTCGACCTGTGGGCCGACTCGGCGAACGCGTGAGCCTGAGCATCGACCCGGCCCGGCGCGTGCACGTGCGCGCGCCGGGCAAGCTCAACCTCTTCTTCGACGTGGGGGCCGTCGGTGACGACGGCTACCACGAGGTCGCATCGGTCTACCAGGCGGTGTCGCTGTTCGAGGACCTCTGGGCCTCGCATGACGAGGGCTTCCACCTCACCGTGACCGGCGACGTCGACGTGTCGGGTGTCCCGCTCGACGAGCGCAACCTCGCGCTCCGCGCGGCGCGCGCCGTGACCGAGGCGGTCGGCTGGGAGGGCGGCATCCGTCTGCAGATCCACAAGGGCGTCCCGGTGGCGGGCGGCATGGGCGGAGGGTCGGCGGATGCCGCCGCCGCCCTCGTCGCCGTCAACGAGCTGATCGACGCCGGCCTGTCGACCGCTGAGCTCCACGCGCTCGGCGCGCGACTCGGCGCGGACGTGCCTTTCGCGCTGCTGGGCGGCACCGCCGTCGGCACCGGGCGCGGCGACGAGCTCGCCCCGGCGCTCGGCCGCGGCCGCTTCGCATGGGTGCTCGTCACCGACGGCGACGGGCTCTCGACACCCGAGGTCTACGGCACCCTCGACCGGCTGCGTGAGACGGCTGACATCCGCCCGGGACGCCTCATGCCGGAGGTCGATCCCGCGGTGCTGCGCGCCCTGCGGTCGGGGGATGCCGCGGCCCTGGCCGCCGCGATCCGCAACGACCTCCAGTGGGCCGCCGTCCACCTGCGTCCGGCTCTCGCCGACGTGCTCGACGCGGGCCTGGCCGCCGGGGCCCTGGGCGGACTCGTGTCGGGATCGGGCCCGACGGTCGCGTTCCTCGCGGCCGACGAGGCGCACGCGGACGGGATCGCGGCCCGTCTGGCCGAGCAGGGGCACACCTCCCACGCGGTCACGGGACCCGTCGCCGGCACGCGGATCCTCTGACGCGCGTCGGCGGCTCCCCGTAGCCTGGGACGCATGACCTCCCTCGGCGACGCCTTCCACTCCGCTCCGCTCGACGAGACCCTCCGCGCGGCGATCGAGGCCGACGGCCTCCGCATCGACCGCGTCGGCGACGACGACCGTGCCGCGTCGGACAGGTGGACGGATGCCGTGGCCCGCGGCTTCCTCGACGGCGAACGCAACGACCTGCAGCGCGGCGAGGCGTTCGCGCGCAGCCGCTACCGTCGCAAGATCGGTGTGTACGACCCCGGCGCCGTCCAGCCCGACGAGCCGGTCACGACGTTCGCGTCGTGGATCGCCGAGCTCACCCTGCCAGGCGGTGCCGCCATCCCGATGTGCGCGATCAGCGCCGTCACCGTCGCGCCCACGCACCGCCGCCGGCGTCTGCTCTCGCGGGTCATGGCGGGGGAGCTGCGCACCGCCGTGGCGCAGGGCGCGCCGATCGCGGGCCTGACGGTGAGCGAGTCCGGCATCTACGGCCGGTTCGGGTTCGCCCCCGCCGCGGCGGCGACCTCGTGGGAGATCCGGACGCGCCGCGCCGGGTGGATCGGTCCCGTCGCACCGGGCCGGTTCGACTACGTCACGCGCGAGCAGGCGAGGGATGCCGCCGCCGCGCTGCACGAGCGCACGCGGTTCGCCTCGCCCGGCGAGATCGCGATGCCGGGCGGGCACTGGGACCGCACGTACGGCACGCGGCCCGACGCCGAGAAGGCGGAGCGACTCCGCGCCGTGCAGTACCGCTCGCCGGAGGGCGAGGTCGAGGGTGTCGCGCTGTACTCGGTCAGCGAGAACGACGACGACTGGTCCGCCTCGAACGCCACGGTGCACCAGCTCCTGGCGGTGACCGATGCCGCCTACGCCGGGCTCTGGCGCTTCCTCCTCTCGCTCGATCTCATCGGCACCGTCCGGGCGAGCGAGCTCTCGCTCGACGAGCCGCTCTGGTGGATGATCGCCGACCAGCGCGCCGCCCGCATCACGATCGCGGACCACCACTACCTGCGCATCCTCGACGTCCCGACGGTGCTCGCGGCCCGCGGGTACGACGTCGACGACGTGGTGGCGCTCGAGGTCACCGATCCGCTCGGAATCGCCGACGGCACGTTCGTCCTGTCGGCGGGGGCGGAGCCGGGCGTCGACGTGGTCGACGAGGCGCCCCTCGGCATCCCGCGGGCGACGCTGGGGGTCGCAGAGCTGTCGGCGATCCTGCTCGGCGGCGTCTCGCCCGTGACGCTCGCGCGCGCGGGACGCATCGAGACCGACGATCCGCACCGCCTCGCCCGCGTGTTCGCCTCGACCACCACGCCGCGACTGAGCTTCTGGTACTGAGCAAGCACCCACCGCGCGCCGCGTAGCCTGGAGGCGATGGCACATCTTCTCGGGGCCGAGGCCCTGCACCTGGAGTACCCGACCAAGGTCGTCTTCGACGGCGTCTCGCTCGGTGTCGACGAGGGCGACCGCATCGGCATCGTCGGCCGCAACGGCGACGGCAAATCGAGTCTCATGGCGATGCTGGCGGGGCGGCGCGAGCCGGACTCCGGCCGCGTGACGGTGCGCGGCGGGGTGACGATCGGTGTGCTCGAGCAGACCGACGTGCTGCCCGACGACCTCACCGTGGGTCGTGCGGTGGTCGGCGACGGACCCGAGCACGAGTGGGCCGGCGACCCGCGCGTGCGCGACGTCATCGCGGGTCTCCTCTCGGACCTCGACTGGGATGCCGCCATCGGCACGCTCTCGGGCGGTCAGCGCCGTCGTGTCGCCCTCGCGCAGTTGCTCACCGGTGACTGGGACGTCCTGGCGCTCGACGAACCCACGAACCATCTCGACGTCGAGGGCATCGCCTGGCTCGCCGAGCACCTGAAGCGACGGTGGTCGGCGGCCTCGGGGGCGCTCATGGTCGTCACCCACGACCGGTGGTTCCTCGACGAGGTCTGCACGAAGACGTGGGAGGTGCACGACCGCATCGTCGAGCCCTTCGACGGCGGCTACGCGGCCTACATCCTGCAGCGCGTCGAGCGCGACCGGCAGGCCGCCTCGATCGAGGCGCGCCGGCAGAACCTCGCCCGCAAGGAGCTCGCCTGGCTGCGCCGGGGTGCCCCCGCGCGCACGAGCAAACCGAAGTTCCGCATCGACGCCGCCAACGAGCTCATCGCCGACGTCCCCGAGATCCGCGATCGTGTCTCGCTGCAATCGCTGGCCGTCGCACGGCTCGGCAAGGACGTCGTGGACCTGCTCGACGCGGGGGTCAGCTACGACGGCCGCGAGATCCTGCGCGACGTCGAGTGGCGCATCGCGCCGGGGGAGCGCACCGGCATCCTGGGCGTCAACGGGGCCGGCAAGTCGACGCTCCTGGGCCTCGTCTCCGGTGCCGTCCAGCCGACCGCCGGACGCGTCACGCACGGCAAGACGGTCAAGGTCGCCACCCTCACGCAGCGGATGGACGAGCTCGACCCGCACCTCGACGAGCCCGTCCGCGTCGTCGTCTCTCGCCTGCGGACGACGTACACGTTCGGGGCCGGGTCGAAGGCGCAGGAGCTCACGCCGGGTCAGCTGCTCGAGCGCATGGGCTTCTCGTCGGCTCAGCTCTCCACGCCGGTCAAAGACCTGTCGGGTGGTCAGAAGCGCCGACTCCAGCTCCTCCTGATTCTCCTCGACCAGCCGAACGTCCTCATCCTCGACGAGCCGACGAACGACCTCGACACCGACATGCTCGCCGCCATCGAAGACCTCCTCGACTCGTGGGCCGGCACCCTCATCGTCGTCTCGCACGACCGCTACTTCACGGAGCGCGTCACCGATCAGCAGTACGCCGTCATGGGTGGCACGCTCCGGCACCTGCCCGGCGGGATCGACGAGTACCTGCGCCTGCGGGCCGCTCAGCCGCAGGCGACGGGCGCGGCGCCCACCGCGGGACGACAGGCGGATGCCGCGGCACCACCGGCATCCGCTCTCAGCGGAGCCGAGCGACGCATGGCCGAGAAGGAGGCCACGAGCCTCGAGCGCCGCATCGCGAAACTGAGCGATCAGATCGCGTCGGCGCGCACGGCTCTGGCCGATCACGACCAGGCCGACTACGTCGGGCTCGGCGAGAAGATGCAGCGCATCACCGCGATGGAGGCCGAGGTCGCCGAGGCCGAGGAGCGCTGGTTCGAGCTGAGCGAGCAGCTCGGCTGATCAGGCGGGCGGCGCCTCGCGCAGGCGGAGCCCGGTCGTGAACTCGCGCGGACGGCCCGACAGTGGGTCGACGAAGCGCAGTTCGCGTGCCAGCAGCTGCAGCGGGCGGTCGGGGTCGTCGGGCGCCTCGGCGAGCAGGTCGGGGTAGAACCGGTCGCCGAGGATGCCGAGACCGATCCCGGCGAGGTGCGACCGGAGCTGATGCATGCGCCCGGTCCGGGGATGCAGCCGCAGGTGCGCCCGGTCGGCGATGACCCGAATCGCCTCGACGCGCGTCTCGGCGTTCGGCTCACGGTCCTCGTGCACGATCGCCCGCAGGCTCCCGCGGGAGCTCGTGAGGTGCGAACGGATGACGAGGGGGAGCTCCGGCATTCCGCTGGCGGGGACGGCGGTGACGGCCTCGTAGACCTTGTCGACGGCCCGGTCGGCGAACAGGGTCTGGTAGGCGCCGCGGGTCGCGGGGCGCACGGAGAACATGACGAGACCGGCGGTGGCACGGTCGAGGCGGTGGATGGGCGTGAGATCCGGGTTGTCGAACTGCTGTCGCAGTCGGACGAGCGCCGAATTGCGCAGGAAGCCGCCGCCGGGCGTCGTCGGGAGGAAGTGCGGCTTGTCCACGACGAGCAGATCGTCGTCGAGGTGGCGCACCGTCACCTCGTACGGGATGTCGGGCTCGTCGGGCGGCTCCCGGTAGTACCAGATGAAGTCCTCGGTCCCGAGCGGGGTCTCCCGCGTGAGCCGCGTGCCGTCGAAGGCGACCACGTCGCCCCTGTCGAAGCGGCTGAGGAGGATCTCGGGGTCGATGTGCGCGAACCGGCCCGTCACGTAGTCCGCGATGGTCGCCCAGGGCCCGGTCCGCGGCACGCGCAGACGCGTGGGACCGACCCCGTCACGGACGGGAAGGGGCGCGCGCATCGCCATCGCGGATCAGACGTCGAATCCGAGGCTCAGCTTGCGCAGGAGCGCGGCGAGCCGGTCCCGGTCGGCGCGCGAGAGCTGGCCGAGGAGCTCGGCCTCGGCGTCGACGAGGCGGGTGATCGCGGCATCCACCCGATTCCGCCCTTCCTCGGTGAGGGTCACTAAGACACCGCGGCCGTCGCCGGGGTCGGCCGCGCGCACGACGAGGCGACGGTCGACGAGCCGGTCGATGCGGTTGGTCATCGTGCCGCTCGAGACGAGCGTCTGCTGCAGCAGCTGCTTGGGGCTGAGGGTGTACGGCTCGCCCGCGCGGCGGAGGGCCGAGAGCACGTCCCACTCCCACGGTTCCAGGTCGCTGCGCTGGAAGGCCTCGCGACGCGCGCGGTCGAGGTGTCGCGACAACCGATCTACCCGCGAGAGCACCTCGAGCGGCGAGAAGTCCAGATCGGGTCGCTGCGCGATCCAGGCGCTCACGATCCGGTCGACCTCGTCGTGTTCGGGAGCCATCCCCCCATCATCGCAGAGCGCCTGCGGCGCCCGTGTCCGAGGCGGCCGCCCGCGCGCGCATGGCAGACTTGTCGGGCGGCCACCGGACCCCGGAGCGCCGCGGTCCGCCGTGGTGTAATGGCAGCACGACAGCCTTTGGAGCTGTGAGGTCTAGGTTCGAGTCCTGGCGGCGGAGCATGACCGAGAACGCGCTCGACCCCCGCCTCGCCGTCGTCATCCTCGCCGCCGGGCAGGGGACGCGGATGAAGTCCTCACTCCCGAAGGTGCTGCACCGCATCAGCGGCCGTCCGCTCGTCGGGCACGTGCTCGACACCGCGCGCGACCTCGCCCCGGCGCACGTCGTCGTGGTCGTCCGTCACGAGCGCGACCAGGTCGCGGCGGCCGTCCTCGGTGTCGCTCCCGAGGTCGTCGTGGTCGACCAGGACGAGATCCCCGGCACCGGCCGCGCCGTCGAGATCGCCCTCGACGCCCTCGTCGGCTTCGAGGGCGACGTCCTGGTGCTGAGCGGAGACTGCCCCCTCGCCGACGCCGACACCCTCGGCGCCTTCGTGTCCGAGCACCGCACCGCGCAGGCCGACGCGACCCTCATGACCGCCGTCGTCGACGACCCCACCGGGTACGGCCGCATCATCCGCGAGAGCGACGGCAGCGTGGCGCGCATCGTCGAGCAGAAGGATGCCTCGCCCGATGAAGCGGCCGTCAGCGAGGTCAACGCGGGGATGTACGTCTTCGCCGCCGCCGCGCTCCGCGAGCACCTGCCGCAGGTGGGGACGGTGAACGCGCAGAACGAGAAGTACCTCACCGACACCGTCGCGCTGCTGCGCCGCGCGGGGCGGCGGGTCGCGGCATCCGTCGCGAAGGACCCGACCGTCACGTACGGCGTCAACGACCGCGTGCAGCTGTCCGAGGTGGGCCGACTGCTGAACGCGCGGACCGTCCGTCGCTGGCAGCTCGCGGGGGTCACCGTCCTCGATCCCGCCACGACGTGGATCGACGTCACGGCGACCCTCGCGCCCGACGTGACCGTCCTCCCCAACACCCACATCCTGCGCGCGACGAGCATCGCCGAGGGCGCGACCGTCGGCCCCGACACGAGCCTCGTCGACTGCGAGGTCGGGCGCGGCGCGACCGTCACCCGCACCGACGCGACCCTCGCCGTCATCGGCGCAGACGCGACCGTGGGACCCTTCGCCTACGTCCGGCCCGGCACCGAGCTGGGGGAGCGCGGCAAGATCGGCACGTTCGTCGAGACGAAGAACTCGACGATCGGCGCGGGCAGCAAGGTGCCTCACCTCTCGTACATCGGCGACACCACGATCGGCCGGAACGTGAACCTCGGTGCCGGCGCGATCACCGCGAACTACGACGACATCACCAAGCACCGCACCGAGATCGGCGACGAGGTGCACTCCGGCTCGCACAACGTCTTCGTCGCGCCAGTTAGGATCGGAGATGGCGCCAAGACAGGTGCCGGAGCGGTGATCCGCAAGGATGTGCCCGCCGGCGCTCTCGCCCTGAACGTCACCCCCCAGCGCAACATCGAGGGCTGGGTCGAGACCAACCGACCGGGAACCGGAGCTGCGGAAGCCGCCGCCCGGGCCCGGTCCGCACAGAAGGCGGACGATGGGTCGCAAGAAGCAGCAGACGGTTGACCTGGACGCCGAGCGCGGCATCGCGCCCGGCCTGGTCGCGAAGACCAAGAAGCGTCTCGTCGTCGCGTCGGGTCGTTCGCACGAGGATCTCTCTGCCGAGGTGGCCGGGGCGCTCGGCACGCAGCTCGTCCCCACCGAGCACCGCACCTTCGCCTCCGGCGAGATCCTGACCCGCTTCGAGGTCTCGATCCGCGGATGCGACTTCTTCCTCGTGCAGTCGTTCGGCCCGCCGGTGAACGAGTGGCTCATGGAGACCCTCATCATGCTGGATGCCGCCAAGCGCGCATCCGCGAAGCGGATCACCGTGGTCGCGCCGTACTTCCCGTACTCGCGGCAGGACAAGAAGGGCCGCGGCCGCGAGCCGATCAGCGCCCGCCTCGTCGCCGACCTGTTCAAGACCGCCGGCGCAGACCGCGTGATGAGCGTCGACCTGCACGCGGCGCAGATCCAGGGCTTCTTCGACGGCCCCGTCGACCACCTGTTCGCCAAGCCGGTCCTGCTCGAGCACTTCGAGAACACCCTGTCGCCCGAGGACCGCGCGAAGCTCACGGTCGTGTCCCCCGATACCGGCCGCGTCCGCGTTGCCGACACCTGGTCGGACAGCCTTGGCGCCCCGCTCGCGATCATCCACAAGCGGCGCGACCCGAACGTGGCGAACCAGGTGACCGTCAACGAGATCGTCGGCCAGGTTGAGGGGCGCGTGTGCCTCCTCGTCGACGACATGATCGACACCGGCGGCACGATCGTGAAGGCCGCCCAGGCGCTGAAGGCCAGCGGGGCCGAGCGCGTGATCGTCGCCGCCACGCACGCGATTTTCAGTGACCCGGCCGCCGAGCGGCTGCAGGACGCGTCCATCGACGAGGTCGTCGTCACCGACACGGTGCCGCTGCCTCCCGAGAAGCGCTTCCCCGGGCTCACGATCCTCCCCATCGCCCCGCTCCTCGCGCGGGCGATCAAGGAGGTCTTCGAGGACGGCTCGGTGACCAGCATGTTCGACGGCGCCTCCTGATCGGACATTCGATGGCCTTGTCGCACTCCGACTCCGGCGCGGGCATCGGCGCCCCGTTCTCCCTCCCGATCGACGACGTCGAAGCGCTGCTGCGCACGGACGCCGGCGGACTGACCTCCGACGACGCCGCCGCCCGGCTCGGCGAGCACGGGCGCAACGAGCTTCCCGAAGCTGCGCGGACGCCCGCCTGGCGCCGTTTCCTGTCGCACTTCAACGACATCCTGATCTACATCCTGCTGGCCTCGGCCGCCATCAAGGCGGTCATGGGGGATTGGCTTGAGTTCTGGGTGATCGTCGCCGTCGCCGTCATCAACGCGGTGATCGGCTTCGTGCAGGAGGGACGTGCAGAGAAGGCCCTCGCCGGTATCCGCGGGATGCTGTCGCGCGAGGCGACGGTCCGCCGCGACGGCGCCTGGATCACGATCCCCGCCGCCGAGCTGGTCCCCGGCGACAGTGTCCGCCTCGCGCCCGGCGACCGGGTGCCGGCCGACCTGCGCTTGACTCAGGCGGTGCAGCTGCGCATCGACGAGGCCGCCCTCACGGGGGAGTCGGTGCCCTCGTCGAAGCAGACCGAACCCGTCGAGGCGCACGTCGGCATCGGCGATCGCCGGTCGATGGCCTATTCGGGCACCATCGTCTCGGCCGGCCAAGGGCGCGGCATCGTCACCGACACGGGAGGTGCGACCGAAATCGGCCGCATCCAGGAGTTGGTGCAAGATGCCGGGTCGCTGCAGACCCCACTGTCGATGCAGCTCGGCAAATTCGGCAAGGTGCTGACCCTGGTCATCCTCGGGATGGCCGCGGTCATGCTGCTGATCGGCCGCTACGTGCACGATCTGCCGTTCGACGACCTCATCTCCGCGGCCATCGGGTTCGCCGTCGCGGCCATTCCCGAGGGGCTCCCGGCCCTCGTCACGATCACTCTCGCCATCGGCGTGCAGCAGATGGCGCGTCGCCACGCGATCACCCGGAAGCTCCCCGCCGTCGAGACGCTGGGCTCGGTGTCCACGATCTGCTCCGACAAGACCGGCACCTTGACGAAGAACGAGATGACCGTGCGCACGCTCGTCACCCCGATCGGGCATTACGAGGCGACCGGGCTCGGCTACGACCCCGACGGGCGCATCGTCGACGCCGACGGCGACGAGGCCTCCAGCAGCGACCTCGCCGCCCTGCTCGCCGTGGCGACGCTCTGCAACGACGCGCACCTCGTCAAGGACGGCGACCGCTGGAGCCTTGTCGGCGAGCCGACGGAGGGCGCCCTGAAGGTCGTCGCGATGAAGGGCGGCGCGTCGAGTGCCGGCACCACCCGCCGCGATGTCGTGCCGTTCGACTCCGCGCACAAGTTCATGGCGACGCTCAACGAGTCCGATGACGGTGCCCGCGCGATCCTCGTGAAGGGTGCCCCCGACCGTCTCCTCGCACGCGCGCTCACGCAGCGTGGCGCCGACGGCTCCGAGCCGCTCGACCGCGTCCGCTGGGAGAGTGAGGTCGACGCGCTCAGCGCGCAGGGTCTCCGCGTGCTCGCCGCGGCCCGCAAGGCCACGCGTGCCGCGCACGTCGAGGCCGGCGACCTCGTCGACCTCGAGTTCCTCGGGCTGTGGGGCATCGTCGATCCGCCCCGCCCCGAGGCGATCGACGCCATCGCGGACTGTCACGCCGCCGGCATCCGGGTGAAGATGATCACCGGCGATCACGCCGGCACCGCCGTCGCGATCGGCCGCGAGATGGGGCTCGTCAGCGACGAGCGCTCCCGCGTGCTCACCGGTCCCGAGCTGGAGGAGCTCAGCCAGGCGCAGCTCGCCGAGGTCGTCCGCGACGTCGACGTGTACGCCCGAACGAGCCCCGAGCACAAGATCCGCATCGTCCGCGCCCTCCAGTCGCACGGCGAGGTCGTCGCGATGACCGGCGACGGTGTCAACGACGCGCCCGCGCTCACCCGCGCCGACGTCGGGATCGCGATGGGCATCAAGGGCACCGAGGCGACGAAGGAAGCCGCGGAGATCGTCCTCGCCGACGACAACTTCGCCACGATCCGCAGCGCCGTGCGCGAGGGTCGCCGGATCTACGACAACCTCCGCAAGTCGGTCGTCTTCCTGCTGCCCACCAACGGCGCTCAGTCGCTCGTCGTGCTCGCGGCCGTGCTGTTCGGCTTCACGCTGCCGCTGTCGCCGGTCCAGGTGCTCTGGGTGAACATGGTCACCGGCGTCACCCTCTCGCTCGCCCTCGCCTACGAGCCGGCCGAGCGCGGCATCATGACGCGCCCGCCGCGCCCCTCGGGCGGGTCGATCATCTCCCGACGCGAACTCGGGTTCGTCCTCGCCGTCTCGCTCGTCATCGGCGGGGTGACCCTCGCCGTGTTCGGCTGGGCGCTGGCTGCCGGGGCCGAGCTGCCGGTCGCGCGCACGATGGCGGTCACGGTGCTCGCGTTCGGGCAGCTCGGGTTCCTCCTGAACTGCCGGTTCCTCTCCCGGTCGAGCCTCACGCCGGCCGTTCTCCGCGGCAACCCGGTGGTCGGTTGGTCGGCGGCGGCGCTGCTCGTGCTCCAGCTCGCCTACACCTACCTGCCGCTGCTGAACGGACTGTTCGACTCGCGCCCGCTCAGCCTGCTGCAGGTGGGTGTCGCATTGGCGGCGGGTGTCGTCGTGTTCCTGGTCGTCGAGCTGCTGAAGCTCGGTGTCCGCCGCCCCGTCGCGGCTGCCGCATAGACGGCGCAGAGCCTGCGCTCGGCCGTGACCGTTAGCGTGAGTGCGTTCGCCCCCACCTCCGAGGAGCCTTCGATGAGCCGCCCCGCCCTCTCCCGTCCCGTCCGCGTCGGTGCCGCCGCGGCATCCGTCGCCGGTCTCGTCCTCCTCGCCGGGTGCGGCGCTGAGACGGCGAGCCCGGACGCGGCCGCCGAGCCCGTCGCCCCCGGAGCCGACTACGCCGACGGCACCTACACCGCCGACGGCTCGTACCAGACCCCCGAGTCGGTGGAGACGATCAGCGTCACCCTGACCCTCGCGGACGGTGTCGTGACCGAGGTCGAGGTCACCGGAGACCCGCAGGCGCGGGAGAGCCAGCAGTATCAGGGGCTGTTCATCGGCGGCATCGCGGACGAGGTCGTCGGCAGGAGCCTCGACGACATCGAGGTCGACCGTGTCGCCGGCTCCTCTCTCACCAGCGGCGGCTTCAACGCCGCCGTTCAGGAGATCCGCACCGAAGCCGCGGGATGAGCGGCGCCCGCTGGCGGTTCGACGCCATCGGGACCCGGTGGACGATCGACACCGATGACCCGCTCGCCGTCGACACCCGGGCGGCCGTGACCGGGATCATCGAGACGTTCGACCGGGAGTGGTCGCGGTTCCGGTCGGATTCGACGGTGACCGCGCTCGCCTGCGGCGAGACGACGACGGCGCCTGCCGACACCGCCATGATGCTCGACGCGTACGCGGAGCTCGATGCGGCCACCGGCGGCGCGGTGAACCCGCTCGTCGGTGACGCTCTCGCCCGGCGCGGCTATGACGCCACGATCTCCCTCGTCGACTCTGGCGCGGCCCCGGCTCCCACAGACTGGCGGGGGATCGTCCGGCACGAGGCCGGCACCCTCCGCATCACCCCGCCGGCGATGCTCGACGTCGGCGCGCTCGGCAAGGGGCGCCTCGTCGATCTGGTGCACGGCGCACTCCTCACGCGGGTGAGCGGGGGCATCGTCATCGACGCCGGCGGCGACCTCGCCGTCTCCGGTCTCACGCAGCGGGTCGCCCTCGAGCACCCCTACGACACCACCCGAGCCATCGGGGTGTGGTCGGTGACGGATGCCGCGCTGTGCGCGTCCGCAGTCAATCGACGTGCCTGGGGCGCCGGCCTCCACCACGTGCTCGACGCCCGCACCGGCGCACCGGTGCGGCGGTATGCGGCGACGTGGGCGGTCGCCGCCGACGCGATGACAGCCGACGCCGTCGCCACCGCGCTGTTCTTCGACGGCGGTCCGGCCCTGGCGGCTGACTGGGGCGCAGAATGGGTGCGCATGCGCACCGACGGCTCCGTCGAATGGTCCCCCCGATGCGAAGCGGAGTTGTTCTCGTGATCTCATCCCTCAGTGCCGCCTGGAGTCGCGTGTTCGGCGTCCTCGGCAGGTTGTCCATGTACCGCCTCGTGCTCTTCGCGCTCTCGGCGCTGGCCGTGATCACCCTGGCGGTGTCCCTCGCGGGCGGGGTGTCGGTGGCCCCGCTGGAGTTCGTCGTCACGCTCGCCGTGCTGGCCGTCTCGATCGCCCTCGTCGACGCCGTCGCCCAGCGCATCGTCCGCCGACCGTGGCGGATCGAATCCGCCCTCATCACGGCGCTGATCCTCGTGTTCGTCCTGCGCCCCACCCTCGAGCCGCTGCCGCTCGTCGGCGTCGCCGTCGCAGGCGCTCTCGCCTCGGCATCCAAGTACGTGCTCGCCTGGCAGGGCCGGCACATCTTCAACCCGGCCGCGGTCGGCGCGATGGCCCTCACGATCATCAGCATCTGGGCGCCCGATCTCGGGTCGGCGGCGTGGTGGGTGGGCAACCCGCTGCTCGCCCTGCCGGTGCTGCTCCTCGGGCTGGTCGTGCTCGTGCGCACCGAGAAGGTGCGGGTCATCGGCCTGTTCCTCGTCGTCGCGGTCGCGGTCGCGCTGGTGCGCACGATCGTGCAGGCCCAGTCGGCGGGGTTCGCCCTCGACCCGGGGATGACGTTCTCGGCGATCGTCCTGTCATCGCCGTTCCTGTTCCTCGGCGCGTTCATGCTCTCGGAGCCGCTCACCTTGCCGCCGCGCCGCTGGCAGCAGTTCGTCGTGACGGCCGTCGTCGGTGTGCTCGCCGGGTGGCCGATCTCCCTCGGCGAGATCACCCTCGGCCAGGAGCGCGCTCTCCTCGTCGGGAACCTCGTCGCCTTCGTCTTCGCGATGCGTACGGCCGTGCGGCTGACGATCGTCGAACGCACCCCGCTCACACCGAGCGTGCGCGAGTACAGCTTCCGCGCCGAGCGCCCGGTCCGCTTCGCCCCGGGGCAGTACCTCGAGCTCGAGGTTCCCCACGCGCACCCCGACTCCCGAGGGACCCGGCGCGAGTTCAGCATCCTCTCGTCCCCGGCCGAGCTGCCGCTCGTGAAGATCGCGATGCGCGAAGGATCGCAGTCCAGCTACAAGAAGGCGCTCGCCACGGTCGAACCCGGCGACGAGCTCGCGATCACGGGGATCTGGGGCGACTTCGTCCTGCCGCGCCGCGCCGACGCGCCCGTGCTGATGGTGGCGGCGGGCATCGGCGTGACGCCGTTCGTGTCCCAGCTGCGTCACCTGCGCCTCACGCAGGAGCGACGCGATGTCGTGTTCGTCTACGTCGCCTCGGCCAGCGACGAACTCGCGTTCCGGGACGACCTCGAGGCCGCCGGCATCCCGGTCATCGTCGTCACGCGCGACGAACCCGCGGACCTCCCGGCGGGCTGGACGTGGGCGGGCGGTTCGCGTCTCGACGCCGACGGGCTGTTGCGCCTGGTTCCCGACATCGACCGCCGTCACGCCTACGTGTCGGGCCCGCCGGCGCTGATCGCGACCCTCACCCCGGCCCTCGAGCGGGCCAAGTCGATCACGACGGACGCGTTCAGCGGTTACTGAGCGGGGGAGTCGGGGCGGGCGGGCATCCGCACCTCGAAGGTCGTCGAGCCGGGATCGGAGGCCACGGCGATACGGCCGCCGTGGCCCTCGACGATCGCCTTGACGATCGAGAGCCCGAGCCCCGTGCCGCCGGTCTGGCGCGCGCGGGACGAGTCGGCGCGCGAGAACCGCTCGAACAGGTCGCCGACGACGGTGGGGTCGATGCCGGGCCCGTCGTCGTGGATGCGCAGGACCGCGTCGCCGTCCTCCGACGCCACGGTCGTCGTCACGCGGGTGCCGGCGGGGGTGTGGACCCGCGCGTTGGCGAGCAGGTTCGCCGCCACCTGGTGCAGCCGTCCGGCGTCGCCAGCGACGATGACGGGCTCGTCGGGCACCTCCAGCACCCACTCGTGGTCGGTACCGGCCACCCGCGCGTCCGAGACGGCTTCCACAGCGAGGCGGGTGAGATCGACGGCGCTGTAGACGAGCTCGGTGCCCTCGTCGAGGCGAGCGAGCAGCAGCAGATCCTCGACGAGGGCCGTCATGCGCAGCGACTGCGCCTGGATGCGTTCCAGCGACTCCCGGGTGGTGTCGGCGACGACACCGGCGGCCGTGTTCCCGCTCGCTTCGGCGTGACGGATGCCGCGCAGCGAGAGCTCGGAATACCCCCGGATCGAGGCGAGGGGAGTGCGCAGTTCGTGGCTCGCGTCCGCGACGAACGCGCGCATGCGCTCCTCGTTGCGCTGGCGCGCGGCGAGGGAGGTCTCCACGTGGTCGAGCAGGGTGTTCAGGGCGTGCCCCACCTGACCGACTTCGGTGTGGGTATCGGTGTCCTCGTCGGGAACGCGCTCGGTGATCGTGACGGCACCCTCCGCCAGGGGCTGCGCCGCGACCCGAGAGGCGGTCGATGCGACGGAGCGCAGGGGTGTGAGGGCGCTGCGGATCAGGAGCGCGATGACCGCGGCGAGCACGAGCAGGCCGCCGGTGGTGAGGAGGGCGACGGTGGTGACGATGCGGGCGCTGACGCTCGTGACCTCCGAGGTCGGCAGCCCGAAGATGCTGGAGTACGGGCCGATCCGCAGCCGGTAGTCCCCGAGACCCGCGACCGTGGCGTCGGCCCAGTCGTTGCCGTCCGGGGCGCTGATCTGGATGTCGCGGGTGTCGAGGGTCCGGACGCCGCCCTCCGCATCGACGTACGCGGCGGTGGGGCCTGCGAGGTTGTTCACGACGAGCAGGGTGCCCCGCTCCGGGCGGGGGCTCGCTTCGAGGATCTGGTCGGCGCGGTGGGTGTAGTCGAGTGCGATCGAGTCCTGCACCCCGGTGACCTTCGCGTCGAGGTTCTCACGCAGGATCGACTCGAGCACCGTACCGGTGCCGAGTCCGACGGTGATGAGGATGACCGAGACGAACGACACGACCGCCGTGATCAGCCGCGCCTGCAGGCTCCAGCGGTGCCGACGGCGACGACGGGACGTCGTGCTCACTGGCTCGCTTTGATCATGTAGCCGACGCCGCGGACCGTGTGGATGAGCGGACCCTTGCCGGCGTCGATCTTCTTGCGCAGGTAGGAGATGTAGAGCTCGACGACGCTCGAGCGGCCGCCGAAGTCGTAGTTCCAGACGCGGTCGAGGATCTGCGCCTTCGAGAGCACGCGGCGCTGGTTGCGCATGAGGTAGCGCAGCAGCTCGAACTCGGTCGCGGTGAGCTCGATCTCGTCGTCGCCGCGGAAGACCTCGTGCGAGTCCTCGTTGAGGGTGAGGTCGCCGACGCGCAGGATCGGGTCGGCGGCGCCGGCGGATGCCCCAGCACGGCGCATCAGCCCCCGCAGCCGCGCGACGACCTCCTCGAGGCTGAACGGCTTCGTGACATAGTCGTCACCACCGGCGGTGAGCCCGGCGACACGGTCGCTGACGGAGTCCTTCGCGGTGAGGAAGAGCACCGGCACGTCGTCGCCGCCCTGGCGCAGACGCTGCAGAACCGACATCCCGTCGAGGTCGGGCATCATGATGTCGAGCACCATCGCGTCGGGGGCGAACTCCCGCGCGGCGGTGAGGGCGTCGAAGCCGGAACCCGCGGTGCGCACTTCCCAGCCCTCCATCCGTAGGGCCATCGAGAGCAGGTCGGTCAGCATCTGCTCGTCGTCGACGACGAGGACGCGCAGGGGGGAGCCGTCGGGGCGCTGGAGTACAGGGGCAGGCATGGTCATGACTCCATTCTCATGACCTTCCTATGACCGCGCTATGCCCCGGCTTCGGTCATGCTCGGTATTCCTGCTGCCGCCGGGGATGCGGCGGCGACAGCAGGAAGGCGAGCAGCAGCATGAGGCACATCCCGATGACGGCGCCCAGCGTGTTGGCGATCACGTCACGGACGTCGGCGACGCGGGAGTCGAGCAGGAGCGCCTGCAGGGTCTCGATCGCCGCACTGGCGAGCGCCCCCAGGATGGGCGCCAGCCACCAGCCGCGCACGCCGAACCACAGCACCGCGATCACCCCGAGGGGGACGAACATCGCGACGTTCGCGCCGAACTCGACGCGGTCGAACGTGATCCAGGCCGTCGAGGGACGCTCGGCGAACCACTCCAGCAGCCGGTTCAGTCCCGACGCGATGTCGGAACCGTACGGCGCCGCACGCAGCGTCATCCAGCCGACCAGCCATGCGTAGAGGGCGGTCAGGACGGCGAGGACGATGCGCGCGGCGGCCCGGTGGACACGCAGCGCGGTGTCGCTGCGGCTCAGTGGGTGTCCTCGGCTTCGACTTCGCTGCGGTCGCCGGACCAGAGGGTGTGGAAGGTGCCGTCCTTGTCGATGCGCTTGTAGGTGTGGGCGCCGAAGAAGTCGCGCTGTCCCTGGATGAGTGCGGCGGGCAGGCGGTCGGCGCGCAGGCCGTCGTAGTAGGCGAGGGAGGAGCTGAAGGCGGGGGCGGGGATGCCGGCGGATGCCGAGATGCGGACGACCTCGCGCCAGGCGTCCTGCGTGCGGCCGAGGGCTTCGACGAAGTACGGGGCGGTGAGGAGGACGGGGAGGTCCGCTTCGGCGTCGTAGGCGTCGGCGATGCGGTTGAGGAACTGGGCGCGGATGATGCAGCCGCCGCGCCAGATCTTGCTGACGGCGCCGAGGTCGATGTTCCAGCCGTACTGGGCGGCACCGGCGCGGATCTCGTCGAAGCCCTGGCTGTACGCGACGATCTTCGAGGCGTAGAGGGCCAGGCGCACCTGCTCGATGAACGCGTCGGCGTCGGTGACGGTGAAGTCCTCGGGGGAGGGGCCGGGCAGGCCGCCGGCCACGTCGCGCTGCTCGCGGTGGCTGGAGAGCGAGCGGGCGAAGGTGGCTTCGGCGATGCCGGAGACGGGGACGCCGAGGTCGAGGGCGGTCTGCACGGTCCAGGCTCCGGTGCCCTTGGCGCCGGCCTGGTCGAGGATGACGTCGACGAGGGGCTTGCCGGTGGCGGCATCCGTCTGGCGGAGCACCTCGGCGGTGATCTCGATCAGGTAGGACTCGAGCTCGCCGGTGTTCCACTCGGCGAAGATGTCGGCGATCTCGGCGGGTGTCTTGCCGGTGCCGCGGCGGATGAGGTCGTACGCCTCGGCGATGAGCTGCATGTCGGCGTACTCGATGCCGTTGTGCACCATCTTGACGAAGTGTCCGGCGCCGTCGTGGCCAATGTGGGTGACGCACGGCTCGCCCTCGGCGACCGCGGCGATGGACTTCAGGATGGGGCCGAGGGTGACCCACGCCTCGTCGGGGCCGCCGGGCATGAGGGACGGACCGTTGAGGGCGCCCTCCTCGCCGCCGGAGACACCCATGCCGACGAAGTTGTAGCCCGCCTCGGAGACGGCCTTCTCGCGGCGGATCGTGTCGGTGAACAGGCTGTTGCCGCCGTCGATGATGATGTCACCGGGCTCGAACACGCGCATGAGCTCGTCGATGACGGCATCCGTCGGCTTGCCAGCCTTGACCATGATGATCGCGGTGCGCGGCTTCTGCAGCGACGCGGCGAACTCCTCGTAGGTGAACGCGGGCACGAACTCGGCCTCGGGGTGCGCCTCGAGCAGCTCGTCGGTCTTCGACCGCGACCGGTTGAACACCGCGACCGTGTTGCCCTCACGCGACGCGAGGTTGCGGGCCAGGTTCGAGCCCATCACCGCGAGACCGACGACACCGATGTTCGCCGGACCCTGCGCAGAGCCGGTCGACGCCGACTCGGGGTGGGTGGGACGGTCGACCTCTTCGGGCTGCGGAGCCCCCTCGTGCTGCTGCGTCGCCTCGTGCGGAGCCTGATCCTGATCCGTCGAGGGGCCGGTGGGAGAGGGGGTCGACGACATACGGGGCTCCAGGTCTACGTGAGGTGTGAGCGGAATGGGGTGGGTGCCGGTGACCGGCGGTCCCCTCCGGTCACTGTATCCGCTGGACCGAGAGGGGCGATCGCATGTGACGCGGTCAGTCCTTGTAGCTGCGACCCATCGAGAAGAAGGCGCCGACGACGCAGACGGCGGTGGCCGCGCTCAGAGCTCCGACGAACCAGAGCAGTGCGTGCGACATCCATCCGTAGTCCATGGGTCCTCCGTGTCTCGGGGGTGAGGGGCTGGATTCCATCGTATCCGGCGCGCTGATAGACTCGACTCGAACTTCGGCGAGGGATGCGGCGCATCCGTGATCGACGCGGTGAAGCAGGCTTCGCGGCTTTCCTCACGCGCATGCGTTCGAGTCGAACCACAGACCACGTCTGGGCCGCATCGGCCCGGGTACAGACGAGGCCGTACCGGCCCCGATTGACTGGGCCGTGATGGCCCGCAAGGAGAACACTCATGTCGACTGAGACCGACACCAAGGTCGTCGCCGAGCTGCGCGAGCAGTTCGGTAAGGGCTTCGCCCGCCGTCTGCGCGCGTCCGGCAAGATCCCCGCTGTCATCTACGGCCACGGCACGGACCCCGTGCACGTCGCGCTTCCGGGCCACCAGGTCTCGCTGCTCATCCGTCGCGCCAACGCGCTGCTCGAGCTCGAGATCGCCGGCAAGCAGCAGCTCACGCTGGTCAAGGATGTCCAGAAGGACCCCGTGCACCAGATCATCGAGCACATCGACCTCCTCGTCGTGAAGAAGGGCGAGAAGATTCAGGTCGACGTTCCCGTCTCCGTCGTCGGCGAGCCGTTCCCCGGCACGATCGCGACGCTCGAGAACACGACCGTCACGCTCGAGGTCGAGGCCACCCACATCCCGCAGAACATCGAGGTCTCGGTCGAGGGCCTCGAGGACGGCACCCACATCACCGCCGGTGAGCTGACGCTGCCCCGCGGTGCCACGCTGGTGACCGAGGCCGACACGCTCGTCGTCGGTGTCGCGCTGCCGCCGGCTCCCGTCGAGGACGAGGCGGAGGGCGCCGAGGTCGAGGGCGACGAGGCGCCTGCCGCCGAGGAATCCGCCGAGTAAGACGAACACGTTCGAAGCCCGTCGCCGCTGTTGCTGCGACGGGCTTCGTCGTCGGAAGGGACGGTCATGGCCGACACCTGGTTGATCGTGGGGCTCGGGAACCCGGGACCGCGCTATGAGGCGACGCGACACAACGTCGGGCAGATGGTGATCGACGAGCTCGCGCGGCGGCGTTCCGAGACGCTGCGCTCGCACAAGGCGAACGCGCGGGTCGCCGAGACGTGGCTGCGGCCCGGGGGGCCGAAGCTGGTGCTCGCCAAGCCCAACTCGTTCATGAACGTATCGGGTGGTCCGGTGTCGGCGCTCGCGGCTTTCTACGGCGTGCCGGCGGAGCGGGTCGTGATCGTGCACGACGAGCTGGACATCCCCTTCGACTCCCTCAAACTGAAGGTCGGCGGCGGTCACGGCGGGCACAACGGCGTCCGTGACGTCGCGAAGGCGCTCGGCACGCCGGAGTTCCCGCGGGTGCGGGTCGGCATCGGGCGTCCGCCGGGGCGTCAGGACCCCGCCGATTGGGTGCTCGATCCGTTCGGGGCCGCGGAACGCCCGAACCTCCCGATCGCGATCGCGGATGCGGCGGATGCCGTGGAGCAGCTCGTCGAGGAGGGGCTGCTCGCCGCGCAGCAGCGTCACCACGCTCCGCGCGCCTGACGGTCACGTGTGTTCACGTGGTTCGCGATTCGGTGACGGCGGCGACGGACATCCGTGCGTCTGTGGAGGATGTCTGGCGATGCCTCACCGTCGGTCGGAGCGCATGGTGGCCTGAAATGCGCTGCGACGCGGTTGTCGGTTCGCCGCTCGTGGAAACGTGGGTCGAGGACGGGCGTCAGGCCACTGCGGAGGGAACTATCACGCAGTGTGCGCAACCGCACCTTCTCGGCTTCTGCTGGACCGAAAGTGGGTGGGAAGGCTCTCTCGACGTCGTGATCGAACTCGTCGGTCATGGTGATTCGACGTCGGTGAGACTGACCGAATCGGGATTCTCGCGCGTGGGGACCCCGCACTCGCTGCCGTCGGAACACGAGGCGGGGTGGCGGTATCACCTGGCGCGG
Source organism: Microbacterium sp. NPDC064942 (assembly GCF_049545525.1). Classification (NCBI taxonomy): domain Bacteria; kingdom Bacillati; phylum Actinomycetota; class Actinomycetes; order Micrococcales; family Microbacteriaceae; genus Microbacterium; species Microbacterium sp. NPDC064942. The sequence goes on from NZ_JBMWDR010000001.1 coordinate 565,070, forward strand.
CTCAAGCGTGCGAGCGAAGCTCGCGCGATCGACGTTGAGGTTCCGTGAGCGCGACCGGCGATGCAATCCCGGGGACGTCGCTGATGGCGGCTCGCCGCGGCGCGAACCTCAAAAGGGTGCGGGTCCCGCGGGCGGGTGGGGTGGTGGCGCGGCAGGGGTGAAGGCGACGGCCGGGGTGGGGGCGTCTTCGCGGTAGGTCCTGCCGAGGGGTGAGGTCCATTCGAGGACGCCACCCTTGAGTTGTCGGACCCTCCAGGCGGTGAACTGCTTCATGGAGTGATGCCTCTGGCACAGGTGGGCGAGGTTCGACAGTTCGGTTCGTCCGCCGAGCGCGTGGTCGTGGGTGTGATCGACTTCGCAGCGGATGGCTGCGACGCGGCATCCGGGGAACCGGCAGTGCTGATCCCGGGCTTGCAGGAACCTGCGCATCCCCGACGGGACTCGGTACGAATCGGTCGACACGGTGACCCCGGTGGTCGGGTCGTGGAACAGGCGCTCCCACATCCCGGTGCCGCCGGCGAATGTGCGCGCCGTCGCGGGGTCGATGGGGGAGCGCCCGGCGAGGTCGCATGGCCCATCGTCTTCTCCGGTAAGGGTGGCGGCGGGCACGAGTACCTGCACACGTGCGCGGATCGCGCCCAGCGGCCCGGCGGTGGTGTCGCGGGTGTCATCGAGGGCGGGTGCTCCCGCCAGGAGCAAGTCCGCGAACACGTCAGCGCGGACCTGGTCGGTGGACCGCTGGTCGGTGGCGATGATCGCGGCGGCGTCATCGTCGCGATCGCCGTCAGTGTCGCCGTCGCTGGCGGCTTCCCCGAACGCGACACCCGCACACCCGCGCGCAGCGACGCGTTCGTCGCGGGTGTCGACGATCGCTCGCGCCTGCTGCGTGAGCCGGTCGTGGATCCCTTCGGCGATCACCGTCGGGACGGTTGCGACGACGTCGCTCATCCCGTCTCGCCCCGGCACGATCCGCACGCACCGCCCGGCGGCGGCCTGCTCGTGCCGTTCCGCGAACGAGCGGGGGTGCATCCGGTGGGCGAGGATCTCGAGCTCGCCTCGCACCCGGTTCGGGGTGTCTCGCTCGCATCGGCTGATCGCGACCTGTTCGAACTCGGTCCACATTTCCGCCGGCAGGCTCGTTCCGGTTTCGACGATCGCGATCGCATGCCCGCGGACGATCCGTCCCTGCTCCCATGCCTCGACAGTCGCCGGGAAGCCTTCGATCAACGTCCGCGCCTCGCCGATCCGCCGCTGCACGGTCCGGTCGGTGACTCGCATTACTCCGCCGACCTCCGCCGCGATCGACCGCAACGCCATGTCGTGCACCTGCACACGAGCGTTGCGTTGCGCGGTCTGCGCTTCGGCCAACCGGCCCGCGGCGGCCAGTATCCGCAACTCCGCGATCTGCGCGGACGCCACCTCGCGTGCCACACTCGCGACGTCATCGACGATCGCCATCAGCGTGGCTGCGAAGTCGTCTTCGAAGGGGAACATTTGTTCTATTCTAGGGTTGGTTCAGATGGTAAGCAAGTAGTATTTTCGAACTAAAAATCCTCTCGCCCCGACCGAAGGGGAACCCATGTTCGATCCCATGACGCACCTCGCCCGCCTCGCCGACCCCGGTGTCCGACGCGCCGCGTAGACTTCCCCGGTGACAATTCCCGGGATCGTGCGCGCCCTCGAACAGGCTGACAGCTTCCGGGAGGCCCTCGACGGCGCCGGATCGGACGTCGACTTCTCGGCCGTGACGGGCCTCGACGCTCCGCTGCTCGCCGGACTCCTCGAGCGACGCGCCGCGTCGGGACGGCCTCCCGTCCTGCTGCTCGTCGCCCCTACCGGGCGCCGCGCCGAGAGCATCGGCGCGGCCCTGCAGTGCCTCCTGCCCGACGCCGTCGTCCGGCACCTCCCGGCATGGGAGACCCTGCCGCACGAGCGTCTCAGCCCCAGCGCCGAGACCGTCGGCCGGCGGCTGAGCGTCCTCCGCGATGCGGCCGACTGGGGCGGTCGCACCCCCCTCGTGGTCACTGCGTCCGTCCGTGGCGCGCTGCAGCCGATCGCGGCGGGATTGACGGATGCCGGTGTCGTCCGGCTCGAGCTCGGATCCCGCGGGCAGGAGCTCGACGACATCGTCCACCGACTCGTCGACCTCGCCTACCACCGGGTCGACATGGTCTCGCGACGAGGCGAGTTCGCCGTCCGCGGCGGCATCCTCGATGTGTTCCCGCCCGTCGCCGACCACCCCTACCGGGCGGACTTCTTCGGCGACGAGATCGATCAGATCCGCGCCTTCTCCGTCGCCGATCAGCGCTCCCTGCCCGGCGAGGTGCGCGAGGTGACCCTGCTCCCGAGCCGGGAGCTCCTCCTCACCGACGCCGTCCGCGAGCGGGCCGCCGCACTGCGGGATCGGATGCCGGGACTCGGCACCATGCTCGAGAAGATGAGCCAGGGCATCCCGGTCGAGGGCATGGAGTCGCTGCTGCCCGCCGTCGCCGACGCCGTCCTTCCGCTCGTGGACTACCTGCCCGAAGGCGCGGCGGTGGCCGTCGTCGACCCCGAGCGCGCCGTCACCCGCGCCATGACGCTCGCCGAGACGAACCGCGAGTTCCTCGAAGCCGCGTGGAGCGCGGCGACCGCCGGCGCCGAGAGCCCCGTCGACCTCGGCGCGGGCGACTTCCTCACCCTCCCCGAGTTGCGCGAGGCCTCCGCCTCCCGTCAGGGCGTGTGGTGGACGCTCAGCACCTTCGATTCGGGGGCGTCGGATGCTGCCGCCGAGGGCCTCGTCGAGCGTGCGGATGCGGCGGTTCGGATCCCCGCCTCTGCCGTCCCCTCGTTCCAGGGCAACATCGACGGCGCGACGGAGCACATCGGCAACCTGCTGAGCGCGGGCTGGCGCGTCGTGGTCGCGGCATCCGGAACCGGCCTCGTCGACCGCTCGCGCGACGTCCTCGCCGAACGCGGACTCGCCGCGCGCGCCGTCGACGCGGTGACCGACGTCCCCGATGCGGGGATCGCGGTCGCGACCGTCGCGACCCTCGAAGCAGGATTCCTCTTCGCCGACGCCAAGCTCGCCGTCTTCACCGAGAGCGACTTCTACGGACGCACGATCGGCGCCGACTCGCGCGTCGTCAAGAAGCTCGCGTCTCGTCGACGCAACGTCGTCGACCCGCTTCAGCTGAAGCCCGGCGATCACGTCGTCCACTCGACCCACGGCATCGGCCGGTTCGTCGAGCTCGTGCAGCGGGAGGTGTCCTCGGGCGGTCGCAACGCGGTCAAGAGCAAGCGCGAGTACCTCGTGCTCGAGTACGCGCCGTCCAAGCGCGGACACCCGGGCGACAAGCTCTTCGTCCCGACCGACCAGCTCGACCTGCTGTCGCGGTACGTCGGCGGCGAGGCGCCGCAGCTCTCGAAGATGGGCGGGTCGGATTGGGCCGCCGCCAAGGGCAAGGCGCGCCGTGCCGTCCGCGACATCGCCGTCGAGCTCGTGAAGCTGTACTCGGCCCGGATGGCGTCGAAGGGGTACGCGTTCGGTCCCGACACCCCGTGGCAGCGCGAGCTCGAAGAGGCCTTCCCGTTCGCCGAGACGCCGGACCAGCTGCAGACGATCGACGAGATCAAAGCCGACATGGAGAAGCCGATCCCGATGGACCGCCTGCTCTCGGGCGACGTCGGCTTCGGCAAGACCGAGGTCGCCGTCCGTGCCGCCTTCAAGGCCATCCAGGAGGGCAAGCAGGTCGCGATGCTCGTGCCGACGACCCTCCTCGCCAAGCAGCACCTCGAGACGTTCACCGAGCGCTTCGCCGGCTTCCCCGTCAAGGTCCGTCCGCTCTCGCGCTTCCAGACGGCGAAGGAGGCGAAGGACACCCTCGCCGGGCTCGCCGACGGCACGATCGACATGGTCATCGGCACCCACCGCATCCTCACCGAGAAGGTCGTCTTCAAGGACCTCGGCCTCATGATCATCGACGAGGAGCAGCGGTTCGGCGTCGAGCACAAGGACGCCCTGAAGAAGCTCAAGACCAACGTCGACATCCTCGCCATGAGCGCGACGCCCATCCCGCGCACGCTCGAGATGGCGGTCACCGGCATCCGCGAGATGTCGACGCTGGCGACGCCGCCCGAGGAGCGGCATCCGATCCTCACCTACGTGGGACCCCGCAGCGACAAGCAGATCGCCGCCGCCATCCGACGCGAGCTGCTGCGCGAGGGACAGGTGTTCTTCGTCCACAACCGCGTGTCCTCGATCCAGCGGGTCGCCGCGCAACTCGCCGAGCTGGTTCCCGAGGCGCGCATCGCCGTCGCGCACGGTCAAATGGGCGAGCACGCCCTCGAGCAGGTCGTCGACGACTTCTGGGAGCGTCGCGCCGACGTGCTCGTCTCGACGACGATCATCGAGACCGGTCTCGACATCGCGAACGCGAACACGATGATCATCGACCGCGCCGACAAGTACGGCCTGTCACAGCTGCACCAGTTGCGCGGCCGCGTCGGTCGTGGCCGGGAGCGCGCGTACGCCTATTTCCTGTACGACGAGAACAAGCCGCTGAGCGAGACCGCCGCCGACCGCCTCGAGACGATCGCCGTCAACAACGACCTCGGCTCGGGCATGCAGGTCGCCCTCAAGGACCTCGAGATCCGCGGCGCGGGCAACCTCCTCGGCGCCGAGCAGGCGGGTCACATCGCCGGCGTCGGCTTCGACCTGTACCTGCGGATGATCGGCGAGGCGGTCGCGACCTTCCGCGGCGAGGACACCGAGGGGCCGACCGAGCTCCGGCTCGAGCTCCCCGTGCAGGCGCGCATCCCCGAGTCGTACATCGACAGCGAGCGGCTGCGCCTCGAGGCGTACCAGAAGCTGTCGGCCGCGGCATCCGTCACCGCGGCGAAGGACGCCATCGACCTCGTGCTCGAGGAGCTCACCGACCGCTACGGCGCCCCGCCCGCCGAGGTCGAGGGCCTCATCTCGATCGCGCGGCTGCGTCGCCGCGCCGCGCAGTCGGGCCTGTCGGACGTCGTCGCGATGGGACCGAACCTCCGCATCGCGCCGGCGCACATCCCGGACTCCATCCGCGTGCGCCTGCAGCGCCTGCACCCCAAGGCCAAGGTCGTCTCGGGCGGCGAGGCGATGGTCGTCCCGTTGCCGACCGCCGGGGGTGAGCCGCTCGCCGACGCCGACCTCATCGCCTGGACGGCGCAGCTGCTCGATCAGATCTTCCCGCTCCCGGTCGCCGAGACCGCGGACGCCTGAGACGGCGCGTCCCGCCCGCGACAGTGGACCGTCAGGGGCGGGACGCGCCGTGTCGAGGGATGCCGGGGCTCACCCCGTGTTCTGCAGTCCCGCGGCGACGCCCGAGACCGACAGCAGCAGCAGCCGCTGCAGGTCGGGGTCGACCTGGCCGCCCGCCTGCGTCTCGCGGAGTCCGCGCAGCGCGCGCAGCTGCAGGAGCGAGAGCGCGTCGACGTACGGGCTGCGCATCTTCACCGCGCGCCCCAGCACGGGACGGTTGGACAGCAGCTCGGTGCCGCCGGTGAGGCGCACGACCCAGTCGCGGGTGAGGGTCATCTCGTCGCGGACGAGGGCGGCGAGGTCGTCGCGGTCGCCGAGCTCGAGATAGTGACGGGCGATGCGGTCGTCGGTCTTGGCGAGGCTCATGGCGACGTTGTCGATGAGGGTCCGGAACAGCGGCCACTCCTCGTACGCGCCCCGCAGCGTGGCCTCGTCGCCGACGGCGTCCAGCGCCGTCCCGAGACCGAACCAGCCGGCGAGGTTGATGCGGGCCTGCGTCCACGCGAACACCCACGGGATCGCCCGCAGGTCGGCGAGGGACTCCACCGACAGGCCGCGGCGCGCCGGACGCGAGCCGAGCGCGAGCAGCCCGATCTCCTCCATGGGGGTCACCTGGGCGAACCACGGCGCGAAGCCGGGCGCCTTCACGAGGGAGAAGAACCGCTCGCGCGAGGCCGCGTCCATCGTCGCCGCGACCGAGGCGTAGCGCTCGGCCGCGGACCGGTTGCGGTCCTCGATCGAGGGGGCCGAGGCGAGGAGGGTCGCGGCGGCGACCTGGTCGATGTGGCGCATCGCGATCGCGGGGTCGCCGTAGCGGGCGAAGATGACCTCGCCCTGCTCGGTGAGCTTGAAGCGGCCGTCGACGGAGTGGGGCGGCTGCGCGAGGATCGCGGAGTTCGCCGGTCCGCCGCCGCGCCCGAGGGCGCCGCCGCGGCCGTGGAACAGGGTCAATTCGATGCGCTGCTCGACCGCCCACGCCGAGATCTCCGCCTGCGCCTCGTACAGGGCGAGGTTGGCGGCGACGGGGCCGACGTCCTTCGACGAATCGGAGTAGCCGAGCATGACCTCGAGCCTGCGACCGGTCGCCTCGAGCCGGGACGCGAACGCCGGGTGGTCGACGATCTCGGCGAGGATCCCGGGGGCGGCCTGCAGGTCCGCGAACGTCTCGAACAGCGGGATGACGTCGAGCACCGGGGGAGTGCCGTCGGGACCCACGGCGTGCCGGGCGAGGGTGTGGACGGCGGCGAGGTCGTCGGCGGACTGCGTGAACGAGACGATGTAGCGGCCCGCGGCCCGCGGCCCGTACCGGTCCTGCAGGAACGCGATGGTGCGGAAGACCTCGAGCACCTCCTCGGTCAGCTCCGAGCGCGCACCGCCCGCTTCGAGCTCGGCGAGCACCTTGGCGTGCACGGCCGAGTGCTGGCGCACCTCGAGCTCGGTGAGGTGGAACCCGAAGGTCTCGACCTGCCAGAGGAGGTGCTGCAGGTGTCCGTAGGCCTGACGGGGAGCGCGCGCCGCGACGAGGGAATCCTGCAGGACCCGCAGGTCGGCGAGCAGGTGTTCGGGATCGCGGTAGGCGAGGTCCGCGTTGCGGGTGCGCGTCGCGGCGATCTTGCGGGCGAGCAGCAGCATGATGCGGCGGTAGGGCTCGTTGGGGGAGCGCTTCGCGATCTCGGCCGCCGCCTCCTCGTCGGCATCCTTCAGCCGCTGCCACAGTGCGAGCAGCTCCGGCGTGGGCGGGGTGGACCCGGCGTCGAGAGTCAGCGTGCGGCCCACCCGGTTCGCGGTGTGCTCGAGTCCCAGCAGGACGTGCTCGCTCGCGATCGCGGCGGCCTTGCGGGTCGTCTTGGCGGTCACGAACGGGTTGCCGTCGCGGTCGCCGCCGACCCAGGAGCCGATGCGCATGAAGGGGCGCACGAGGGGCGGGCGGGCCCCGGCATCCTCCCCCTGCAGGACGTCGTCGATGCGGCGGTAGACGTGCGGGATCGACGTGTACAGCGTCTCGTCGAAGATCGCCATGACGGCGCGCACCTCGTCGGTCGGCGACGGCTTCTCGGCGCGCAGCGGCGCGGTGCGCCAGAGGGTGTCGACCTCTTCGAGCATGCGACGCTCGGCACGGCGGCGGTCGGGGCTGTCGGCCTCGGCGGCATCCCGTTCGCGCAGCAGATCGGCGAGGCGACGGATGCTGTTCGACACCGCACGGCGCCGCGCCTCGGTCGGGTGCGCCGTGAAGACGGGGTGGAAACGCAGGCCCTGCAGTCGTTCGAGGGCGCCCTCCTGCCCGATCTCCTCGGACAGCCGCCGGTACGCCGAGACGATCGAGTCGCCTGCGTCCCGGGTGTCGCCGCGACCGCTCCGCTCGCGGAGGACTCGCACGCGCTGGTGCTCCTCGGCGAGGTTCACGAGGTGGAAGTAGCAGGTGAAGGCGCGGGCGACCTCCTCGGCGCGCTCCAGAGTGAACGCGTCCGCGATGGATGCCGCGCGCGCGAACGCCTCGGGGGTCGGGTCGGTGTATGCCTGGATCGTCGCGACGCGCAGTCGCTCGACGTCCTCGAACAGGCCGGGCGAACCGCTCTCGCGCAGCACGCGCCCGAGCAGCGCGCCGAGCGTGCGCACATCGGCGCGCATCCGCTCGGGGATCTCCTGCTCGGCTTCGTAACGTCCGACGAGGTCGATGGCTTCGGTGGGGGTCGGTTCGTGCACCGTTTCACGTTAGCGAGGATTGCGAGCGACATTTTCCGCGTGACGGTGGATGCCGGTGCCCGCTACCCTCACACGGCGATGACGCCCTGCGCGATGAGCACGACGGCGACCACGGCGCCGATCGTCGCCAGGGCGAACAAGACCGCCTCAAGGGGTGTGAACACCCGCGCCCGCTGCTGGCGACGACCGATGACGAACAGGATCGTGCCGGGGACGATGATGACCAGGCACAGCAGCAGATAGGTCGCCCCCGCCGCCCACAGCAGGTACAGCGTGTAGAGCGTCGCGAGCACCGCGACAATCCCATCGCCGAGACGACCCCGGCGACCGTCCTGCACGGCGAGCTTGAGCGCGAACGCGGCGGAGAGGAAGAACGGGATGAGAGCCAGCGCGCTCGTGAGCTCGAGCGCCGCGTCGAAGGCGTTCTGCGCGAACAGGACGACCACGAGCATCGCCTGCGCGAGCAGGGACGAGAGGGTGAGGGCGCCGGTGGGGGTGTCCTTGGCGTTGGTGCGCTGCAGGAACCGGGGCAGGTCGCCGGCGCGCGCCGCCGACAGCAGCACCTCGGCGGCCATGAGGGTCCAGGCGAGGTAGGCGCCGAGCACCGCGACGACGAGCGCGACCCCGACGAACGCGGCGCCCCAGCCGCCCACGGCGGCCTCGAGCACGCCGCCCATCGACGGCTGGCGGAGCCCCGCGATCTCCGCACGCGGGATGACACCGTACGAGACCACCGTGACCGAGGCGAAGACGGCGAGCACGCTCAGGAAGCCGAGCACGGTGGCGCGTCCGACATCCGATCGGCGTCGCGCGTGGCGCGAGTTGACGGTCGCCCCCTCGATCCCGATGAAGACGAACACCGTCACGAGCATCGTCGTCCGGATCTGCTCGCCGAGACCGGTGCCCGGGTCGCCCGACCAGTTCGCGGCGAACACGGCGGGATCGAAGACCGTGAGGCAGAGCACGACGAACACGACGATGGGTACCGTCTTCGCGATCGTGACGATCCGGTTGAGCGCCGCAGCCTCGCGGACGCCCCGACGGATGAGGACGTAGAAGAGCCAGATGCCGGCGGAGGAGATCGCCACCGCGAGCGGCGTGTTGCCCTCGCCGAGCGCGGGGAAGACGGCGCCCAGGGTGCCGGTGATGAAGACCCAGTAGAAGACGTTGCCCACGCAGGCGCTCGCCCAGTAGCCGAACGCGGCGAAGTAGCCGACGTAGTTGCCGAACCCCTCCTTCGCGTAGCTGAAGATGCCCGCGTCGAGGTCGGGCCTGCGGACCGCGAGCCGTTGGAAGACGAGCGCGAGCATGAACATGCCGCCGCCGGCGATCGCCCAGGCGATCAGCGTGCCCGCGACTCCGGTCGACTCGGCGAAGGTCGCCGGGAGGGAGAACACCCCCGCGCCGATCATGGAGCCGACGACGAAGGTGCTGAGTGTCAGGAGGGAGACGTGGGTCGCCTGCGCGGGTGCGGTGGGACCCGAGGCGGTGGGAGCGGGGGTCACCGTCCCACCCTACGCGCGGCGGTCCGCCGGGCCATCGCCGCTGGCGATCACCCCGGCCCGCGGCATCCCTCGTATCGTGTCCGTCATGACGGACGAGCCCCGCGAACCCCGCCGCGACCACCTGCGGGAGGCAGCGGAGACGATGCGCGCCGTGCGGGACCGGTGCGTCTGGACCCAGCGGATCGATCACGCCGACCTCGTGCCCTACCTGCAGGAGGAGGCCGCCGAGCTCGTCGACGCGGTCGAAGCGGGCACCCGCGCCGATCTCAAGGAGGAGCTCGGCGACCTGCTGTGGCAGGTGCTCTTCCACGCCGAGATCGCCTCGCGCGACGAGACGGATCCGTTCGACATCGACGACGTCGCCGCGGCACTCGCCGAGAAGATGATCCGTCGCCACCCGCACGTGTTCGGCGACGCCGTCGCGACGACACCCGACGAGGTGCTGATCCACTGGAACGCGGCGAAGGCGGCCGAGAAGCGCACGCGCACGAGCGTCCTCGACGGGGTGTCGATGCACATGCCCTCGCTCGCCCTCGCGCAGAAGATGCTCGGGAAGGCCACCCAGGTCGGGGTGACACCGCCACCGCCGCCACCGACGCCGTCGCCCGCCGACGAGGCGGAGCTGGGCGAGGCGCTGCTGGCGCTGGTCGCGCAGGCGATGGAGGCCGGCTGGGATGCCGAGCGCGCCCTGCGGCAGCGTCTGCGCGCGCTCGCCGAGGACGTCCGCGCGGCCGAGTCCCGCTGAGTCGCCCCGGGGCTCGCGGGCGCGGCCGCGGGAGCGCGGTCTGAGAGACTAGGACCGTGCCCTCCGTGAATCCGCCGCGCGGCATGCGCGACTTCCTCCCCGCCGACAAAGCCCGCCGTGAGCGGGTGCTCGCCGTCATCCGCGACCGCTACCGGGCGCACGGGTTCGACGAGATCGAGACCCCCGTCGTCGAGGACTACGAGCGGCTCCATGCGGGGATCGGCGGCGACAACGAGAAGCTCGCCTTCAACGTCCTGCGTCGCGGGCTCGACGCCGAGGCCATCCGCGCGGCCGCCGACGACCCGTCGGCCCTGTCCGACCTGGGTCTGCGCTACGACCTCACCGTGCCGCTGGCGCGGTTCTACGCGACCAACCGTGCACAGCTGCCCTCCGTATTCCGCGCGATCCAGATCGCGCCGGTGTGGCGCGCGGAGCGGCCCCAGAAGGGGCGGTACCGCCAGTTCGTGCAGTGCGACATCGACATCATCGGCGACGCGACGGCCCGGGCCGAGGTCGAGCTGCTGACGGCGAGCCTCGACGTCCTCGAGGCGCTCGGTCTCGAGGGCGGCACGATCCGCATCAACGACCGCCGCGCCCTCGACGCGATGCTCGCCGCCTTCGGGTTCGCCGAGGCGGACCGCGCCGGCGTCCTCATCACGATCGACAAGCTCGACAAGGTGGGGCCGGCCGGGGTGGTCGCCGAGCTGCGGGACCGCGGCGCCGACGAAGACGCCGTCACCGCGTTCGAGGCGTTCCTGAACCGTCCGCAGACGCGCGAGTACCTGCCCTTCGGCGAGGCGCAGATCCGCAAGGCGCTCCCCGAGGATGTCTCGGACGAGATCGTGGGCCACCTGGTCGGCATCGGCGACGCGGTCGCCGCCGCGCGGGGGACCACCGACGTGCCCCTGCACTTCGACCCGTTCCTCGTGCGCGGCATGGGCTACTACACCGGCACGATCTACGAGCTCGCGCATCCCTCGGTCTCCTACTCGCTCGGCGGCGGTGGCCGGTACGACGGCATGATCGGCCGCTTCCTCGGCCAGGACGTGCCGGCGGTGGGCTTCTCCATCGGGTTCGAGCGGATCGTGGACCTCGTCGGAGCGGGGGAGGATGCCGCAGCCGCTGCCGTCGTCCTCATCGCCGACCGCGACGTCCCCCTCGCCGAGCTCGCCGGCCACAAGGCGTTCTTCATCGCGCAGGGCGCGCGTGTGCGCCTCGAGCAGCGGACGAAGAACCTCAAGGGGCTGTTGGAGCGGTCCGCCGCCGACGGGTACACGTCCTTCGGCACCGTGTCCGCAGGCGCCCCGTCCGCGTCGATCGAGCTGCGTCCGCTCGGCTGACAGCGCTGCGCGGCGCTGCTAGCGTTCCGCGCATGACGCTCACCGTCCGCACCGTGCTGCCGAAGAACGGCCCCGCCACCGCGATCGAGTTGACAGACGAACAGGTCGAGGCCCTCGGCGGCGGCAAGCGGGCCGCGGTCCGGGTGACGATCGCGGGGCGCACCGCGCGCCTGCGTCTCGGTGTGATGGGCGGGCGCAACCTGATCGGTATGTCGAAGGCGGCGCGCGCCGAGCTGGGGGTCGAGATCGGGGACGCGGTCGAGGCGACCATCGATCTCGACACCGACGAGCGGGAAGTCGACGTTCCGGACGACCTCGCGGCCGCCCTCGACGCGGAACCGCAGGTGCGCGCCGCGTTCGATGCGCTCGCGCCGTCGCGCCGCAAGGAGGTCGCTCGTTCCGTCGTCGACGCGAAGAAGTCGGAGACGCGCGAGAAGCGGATCGCCGCCGCGGTGGACTCCCTCCGTTCGCCCGCCAGCACCTGATCGCGCACGTCACCGCGACGTCGCCCGTCGTTCACCGGGGCGGTGTGGGATGCGGTGGTGCCACGTTCAGCTCGGACTCCGTTCCCCGTCGCCGTTGCCGCCGCGCTCGTGGTCGTCGGCGCCGTCGTCCTCGGCACCCGGGTCGCGCTCGCGCGACAGGCGGCGATCGCGCGGCGGCGGATCGGCAAGCCGCTCGGTGACGCCGCCCCGACCGCCGACCGGGTCTGGCGGGCCGGACTCGGGGGCACGCCGCTCGAGCTGCTGCTGCTCGGCGACTCGATCGCGGCGGGTCTCGGGGCTCAGCACCGCAAGGAGACGCTCGGGGGACGCCTCGCGAAGGGTCTCGCGGGGGAGCTCGACCGGCCCGTGCGGCTGCGGACGGGGGCGGTCGTCGGTGCGGAATCGGCCGACCTCGCCGGCCAGATCGACGCGCTCCCGGCGGACTACCGTGCGGATGCCGCCGTCATCATCGTCGGCGGCAACGACGTGACGCACCGGGTGCCGGTCGCCGTGGCGGCGGCCCACCTCGCGGAGGCGATCCGCCGACTGCGCGCCGTCGGTACCGCCGTCGTGGTCGGCACGTGCCCCGACCTGGGCGCCCTCCGCGCCGTGCCGCAGCCGCTGCGCAGCATCGGCTCCCGTGCGTCGCAGCAGCTCGCCACGGCCCAGGCCGACCGGGCGCGCGCCGAGGGCGCCGGCGTGGTGTCGCTGCGTCGCGCGGTCGGTCCGTTCTTCCGGATCGACCCCGACGGCATGTTCAGCCTCGATCGGTTCCACCCGAGCGCGCTGGGCTACCGGCGAACGGCCGAGGCGCTCCTGCCCGTCGTGCGCGACGCGATCACGCGCGGCGGCGCAGACGCAGCAACCGGTAGACGCATCCCGCCAGCAGCACCCCGACCCCGATCGGCACCGACGGCCACGGCAGGGTGACGACGAGGACGACGCACCCGACGCCGCCGACGAGCTGCAGGAATCGCGGGTACCGGCGGGCGGTGCCCCGCTGGCGGAACGCAGCGAGGTTGGCGACCGCGTAGTAGAGCAGCACGCCGAACGACGAGAAGCCGATCGCGCCCCGGATGTCGCCGAGCGCGATGACGGCGACGACGATCAGGACGACCGCGACCTCGGCGGTCCGCGGCACCCGGTGACGCGCGTCCACGGCGGCGAGGATCCGAGGAAGGTCTCCCTCCCGCGCCATCGCGAAGGTGGTCCGTCCGACGCCGGCGATGAGGGCGAGCAGGGCGCCGAGGGATGCCGCGGCGGCACCGATCCGGACGACCGGAGCCGCGGCATCCCACCCTGCGGCCTCGACGGTGGCCACGAGCGGCGCGGTGGACGCGGCGAGCCCGTCGGGTCCGAGGGTGCGGAGGGCGACGACACCGATGACCGCGTACACGACGAGGGCGCCGCAGAAAGCGAGCACGACCGCCCGGGGGATCGTGCGGGCGGGGTCGCGCACCTCCTCGCCGAGGGTGGCGATGCGGGCGTAGCCGGCGAACGCGAAGAACAGCAGGCCCGCCGCCTGCAGGATGCCGAGGGGGCCGGACCCGGCGATCCCGTCACCCCAGAGGGGACCGGGCGCGCTCGGTGCCGTGAAGCCCGCCACGGCGACGACGGTCAGCACGATCAGGACGACCGTGACGAGCACGCGTGTCAGCTGCGCCGTCCGCGTGATCCCGAAGAGGTTCACGGTGCCGAGCGCGAGGGCGGCGCCGGCGGCGACGGGTCGTTCCCACCCCGCGGGCGCGACGTAGGCCGCGAAGGTCAGCGCCATCGCGGCGCAACTGGCCGTCTTCCCGATGACGAAGCCCCAGCCGGCGAGGAAGCCCCACCACGGCCCCAGTTCCGCGCGCCCGTAGGCGTACACGCCGCCGGAGGTCGGATGGACGGCCGCGAGCTGCGCGGTCGAGGTCGCGTTGCCGAACGCGATGACGGCGGCCAGCGCCAGTCCGACGAGCAGCCCGGGGCCGGCGACGGCCGCCGCGGGCGGGAAGGCGGCGAAGACGCCGGCGCCGATCATCGAGCCGAGACCGATGACGACGGCGTCGCCCAGACCGAGGCGGCGCGCCAGAACAGGGGAGGACACGGCGCGAGCGTACCGGAGTGGGTCGAACACTCAACTAGTTATAGTTGCGCTATAATTACCGTATGTTGATCCGGGTCGACCCACAGAGCACCGTTCCGCTGTTCGCGCAGATCGCGGCCGGGCTCCGCGCCGAGATCACCGGCGGCCGTCTCGGGGCAGGGGAGCGACTCCCCGCCGCACGCGAAGTCGCCGAGGCTCTGCGGGTGAACCTCCACACGGTGCTGCACGCCTATCAGGACCTCCGCGACGAAGGCCTCATCGACCTCCGCCGCGGCCGCGGCGCCGTGGTCACCCCGGCCGGGGCCGCCCTCGCGGGCCTGCGAGCCGAGATCGCGGCCCTGGTCGACAAATCCCGTGCCCTGGGCGTCTCGCCCGACACCCTGTCCGCTCTCGTCAAGGAGGCTGCTCGTGACCACTGACACCCTGACCGTCGTCCGCCGCCGATTCACCCTCGTCGCCCTGGTGCTCCCCGCCGTCGTGATCCTCGTCGCGGTCGTCGCGCAGGTGCTGCTCCTCCCGGCGGCGCCCGCGGTCGTCGCGACCCACTGGGGGTGGACGGGGCAGCCCGACGGCTTCGCGCCCGCCTGGACCGTCCCGCTCGTCACCGCGATCCTCGGCCTCGGGCTCCCCGCGACCCTCTTCGGAGCCAGCGTGGGCGGGCTGCGCCGCGGCGACCACGGCTTCGCCTACCGCCTCCTGGGAGCCGTCGCGTTCGGACTCGCCGTGCTGATCGGTGGCCTCGGCGTCGCGACCCTCGGCATCCAGGTCGGACGGACGGATGCGGACGCCGCCCTTCCCGTGCTGCTCCTGCCGGGCGTGCTCCTCGCCGCCGCTGCGGCGGGCTCGATCGGGTGGGCCGTGCAACCCCGCGTCCCGTGGCATCCGACCCCGACGATGCCGGCCGTCGAGGTGCCGGTCCGCGCGGGGGAGCGGGTCGTCTGGATGCAGGGGATCACCCTCGCGCGCGGGGGAGCCGTGGCCCTGTGGATCGCGTTCGCGATCGGATGCCTCGCCGTCCTGCCCGTCGTCTTCTTCGGCGACCTCGTCACGGCGATCATCTCCGGTCTGGTCGTCGTCGTGCTGTTCGTCGTCGTCGCCACGACCCTGCGCTTCCACGTGCGCGTCGACCCGGACGGCCTGACCGCCGTCTCCGCGGCGGGATGGCCGCGTGTGCACGTCCCGACGCAGGACATCGTCTCGGCGGAGGTCGTCCAGGTCTCGCCGTTCGGGGAGTTCGGCGGGTGGGGCATCCGCTGGCCCGGCGGCGGGCGTCAAGGCGTCGTGCTGCGCGCGGGCGAGGGGCTCCTGGTGCGCCGCCGCGACGGCCGCACCCTCACGGTCACCGTCGACGACGCCGCGACCGCGGCGGGCCTGCTGAGCGCCTACGCCGCGTTGACGCCGGCGCGCCGGGGCGATTGAGTGGCGGCATGGCGCATCCACACCCGTACGATCCGGTCCCCGCTCGCTGGAACGATGTCGACGACTACCTGACCTCGACCCTCGTCGCCCACGACGACGCGCTCACCGCCTCGATCGCCTCGCTCGCCGAGGAGGGGCTCCCCGAGATCGAGGTCGCGCCGCTGTCGGGAAAGCTGCTGCACCTCCTCGCGCGCATGACGGGGGCGCGGCGCGTGCTCGAGATCGGGACCCTCGGCGCCTACTCGACCATCTGGCTCGCCCGCGCGCTCCCCGCCGAGGGGCGCGTCGTCTCGATCGAGGCCGAGCCTCACAACGCCGCGGTGGCCAGACGCAACCTCGAGCGCGCCGGGGTCGCCGAGCGGGTGGAGGTGCGCGAGGGGCGCGGGGCGGACGTCCTGCCGGCCCTGGAGGGCGGCGAGCCGTTCGACCTCGTCTTCATCGACGCCGACAAGGAGTCGAACACCGTCTACCTCGACTGGGCAGCGCGCCTCGGCCGCCCCGGCACGGTGGTCGTCGTCGACAACGTCGTCCGCTCCGGGCATGTGGTGGAAACGGATGCCGGGGCCCAGGTCGACGGCGTCCGCGCCGGTCTCGCGATGCTCCGCGACGACCCCCGGTTCGAGGCCACCGCGCTGCAGACCCTCGACCGCAAGGGGTGGGACGGCATCGCGATCGCGCTCGTCGTGTGACGGCGGGTCCTGTGCGGCATCCCGCGCCTCACTAGACTCGGGGGCGGACCGACGACGCTCCCGTTCCATCCTCCACAAGCAAGGAGAAACCCCCGTGGCATTGATCGAGGCAGTAGGCGCACGCGAGATCCTGGACTCGCGCGGCAACCCGACCGTCGAGGTGGAGGTCCTGCTCGACGACGGCATCGTCCAGCGCGCAGCCGTCCCCTCCGGCGCATCCACCGGCGCCTTCGAGGCGTACGAGCTCCGTGACGGCGACAAGAGCCGGTACGGCGGCAAGGGCGTCCTCAAGGCCGTGAACGCCGTCATCGACGAGCTCGGCCCCGCCATCGAGGGCCTCGAGGCCAGCGAGCAGCGCCTCATCGACGAGGTCCTGATCCAGACCGACGGCACCGAGAACAAGTCGCGCACCGGTGCGAACGCCATCCTCGGCGTCTCGCTGGCCGTCGCGAAGGCCGCCGCCGACAGCGCCGACCTCCCGCTGTACCGCTACCTCGGCGGACCGAACGCGCGCGTCCTGCCCGTTCCGCTGTTCAACGTCATCAACGGCGGCGAGCACGCCGACAACGGCATCGACATGCAGGAGTTCTTCCTCGCCCCGATCGGCGCCGAGAGCTTCTCCGAGTCGCTGCGCTGGGGCGCCGAGGTCTACCAGGTCCTGAAGAAGGAGCTGCAGGCCGCCGGCTACGCGACGGGCCTGGGTGACGAGGGCGGGTTCGCCCCCGACCTCCCCAGCAACCGCGAGGGCCTCGACTTCCTCGTCAAGGCGATCGAGAAGGCCGGCTTCACCCCCGGTTCGCAGATCGCCCTGGGCCTCGACGTGGCCGCGACCGAGTTCTTCAACGACGGCGTCTACCGCCTCGAGAACAAGGACTGGACCGCCGAGCAGCTCACCGACTACTACGCCGACCTGGTCGACTCGTTCCCCATCGTGACGATCGAGGACGCCCTCGCCGAGGACGACTGGGAGAACTGGACCGCCCTCACCGAGCGCCTGGGCAAGAAGGTGCAGCTCGTCGGCGACGACCTCTTCGTCACCAACCCGCAGCGCCTGGCCGACGGCATCAAGCGCGGAGCGGCGAACTCGCTCCTGGTCAAGGTGAACCAGATCGGCACGCTCAGCGAGACGCTCGACGCGATCGACGTCGCGCACCGCGCCGGCTACACCACGATGCTCTCGCACCGCTCGGGTGAGACCGAGGACACGACGATCGCCGACCTCGCCGTCGCCGTCAACTCGGGTCAGATCAAGTCGGGCGCGCCCGCTCGGAGCGAGCGCGTCGCGAAGTACAATCAGCTTCTGCGCATCGAGGAAGACCTGGGCGAGGCTGCGGAGTTCATCGGCGCCGCCGCGTTCCCGCGTTTCACCGCCTGACGCGCACCGCACAGACACCGACGAGAAGGGGGAGCCGTGGACCGACCATCGGCTCCCCCTTCCCGTGCGTCCCGGACCCCGCGCGGCCAGGATCGCACGCCCCGATCGGGTCGACGCGTCGACGTCCGCGACTGGGTCGGCGGCATCCGGATGTCGGGGTTCATGGGGATCATGCTCGGGCTCGTCGTGCTCGCGGCGTTCGTCCTCGTTCCGACGATCGGCACCTACGTCGACCAGCGGCAGCAGATCGCGGCGCTCACCCACGACGTCCAGGCGACGAAGGACGAGATCACCCAGCTGACGAGCGAGCGCGAACGCTGGCGCGACGAGGCCTACATCGTCGCCCAGGCCCGCGAGCGGCTGTACTACCGGCGGCCCGGCGAGGTCGTGTACCTCGTCGCGGACGACCTCCCCACCGACCTGATCGAGCCCGCGCAGCGCCCCGTCAGCGACGACGTCCAGGAGACGCAGCGCGACTGGATGACGCAGTTCCTGCGCTCCGTGACCGAGGCGGGACTCGCAGGGACCGTCGCCCCGGGCTGACGCCCAGCTCTCACGCGCGTCGCCCGGTACCCTTGACCGGTGCCTTATCCGACACTCTCGCCCGCGTCTGCCGCCGATCACGACACCATGCGTGAGCAGCTGGGGCGCCCCATGCGCGGCGTGATCGGCATCGCGGCGCGGTGCGTCTGCGGCAATCCGACGGTGGTGGCCACCGAACCGCGGCTGCCCGACGGTACCCCGTTCCCGACGTTCTACTACCTGACCCATCCGGGGGCGACGGCCGCCATGTCGGCCCTCGAGGCGACCCAGGTGATGCGGGAACTGAACGACGACCTCGCCGCCGACGAGGACCTCGCGGCGTCCTACGCCCGCGCCCACGACGCCTATCTCGCCGACCGCGAGGTGCACGGTGCCGTCCCCGAGATCGCCGGCGTGTCCGCGGGCGGGATGCCGACCCGCGTGAAGTGCCTGCACGCCCTCGCCGCGCACTCCCTCGCCGCCGGTCCCGGAGTGAACCCCATCGGCGACATCGCCCTCGCGCGCGGGTCGTGGTCGCCGCAGCGGTGCACCTGCGCGACGCCGAGGGTGACCGGATGAGGGGAGTCCGCGCCCTTCTCGCCGCCGCCGTCGTCGCCGTCACGGCGGTGCTCACGGCGGCCGCGCCCGCCCCGTCGCCGACGCCCCCGCCGGTCGATCCGGTGCGGAACATGGAGTACTGGCTGAAGGAGTACGGGATCTCCGACGCCTGGAAGACGACCAAGGGCGCCGGGACGACGATCGCCGTCATCGACACGGGCATCGGCAAAGGGCCGAAGGAACTCGACGGCGCCGTCGTCGGAGGAGCCGACTTCTCGGGGGTGGGGAAGGCCGACGGCCGCACGCCCGTGGGAGACAGCGACCGCAACCACGGCAGTTGGGTCGCCTCCCTCGCCGCAGGCCGGGGGACGGCGGCCGACAAGGGCATGATCGGGGTGGCCCCGGAGGCCGACCTGCTGTCGCTCTCGATCGGCTTCGGCAGCTCAGCGAGCGTCCCGTTCGTCGATCAGGTCGCCGAGGCGATCCGGTGGGCGGTCGATCACGGCGCGGACGTCATCAACCTCTCGTTCACGACGAACACCCTCGATTGGGACCGGTCGTGGGACGACGCCTTCCTCTACGCATTCGACCACGACGTCGTGGTCGTCGTCGCCGCCGGCAACCGCGAGAGCGGCACCGAGGAGGTCGGCGCCCCCGCGACGATCCCGGGCGTCCTGACGGTGGGCGGGGTGGACCGGGAGGGACGCGCGAGTCGGACGGCCTCCACGCAGGGCATCGTCATCGGCATCTCCGCGCCGAGCGAGGAGCTGCTGGGTGTCTCCGCGAACGGCGACCTCGTCATCTGGGACGGCACGAGCGGCGCGGCCCCCATCGTCGCCGGAGTCGCCGCCCTGGTGCGGTCCGCGCACCCCGACCTGGATGCCGCGAACGTGATCAAGCGGATCATCGCCACCGCGACGCCGAGCGAGCGCGCGAAGAAGGTGCCCGACCCGCTGTACGGGTACGGCCTCATCAACGCCGCCAAGGCGGTCTCCGCTCCGGTCGCGAAGGTCTCGGCGAACCCGATGGGCGACCTCCGCGAGTGGATCCGGCTCTACCGCCGGGCCGAATCGACCCCGCAGACGAGCCCGACCCCGACCCCCTACACGGTGGCACCGCTGCCCGAGGCCGAGCCGCCGAGTTCGGCCGCATCGCCGCTCCTGCCCAGCAGCGATTCGCTGCGCTACGGGACGGTGCCGCTGATCGTGGTCAGCCTGGGGACTATACTGATCGTGCTCGGGGTCACCGCTGCTGCCCGGCGCATCCGATCGGCGCGCACCCCGCGACCGCCGAGCCGTTGAATCAAGGAGTTCTTCCGACTGTGACTACCACTGTGCCCAAGATCCTGGTCGTCGGAGGCGGCTACGCCGGTTTCTACACCGCGTGGAAGCTCGAGAAGCACCTCCGCAAGGGCGAGGCCGAGGTCACGATCGTCGACCCGCTTCCGTACATGACGTACCAGCCGTTCCTCCCCGAGGTCGCGGCGGGCGGCATCGAGGCCCGTCACGTCGTGGTCGGTCTGCGTCGCCACCTGAAGCGCACGCGCATCGTCATCGCCAAGGTCACCGGCATCGACCACGCCAGCAAGACGGCGACGATCACGCCCGAGGTCGGCGAGCCGTGGCAGGAGCAGTACGACCAGATCGTCGTGACCGCGGGCGCCGTCTCGCGCACCTTCCCGATCCCCGGCATCGCCGAGAACGCGATCGGCCTGAAGACGATCGAAGAGGCCGTCGCGATCCGCGACCGCATCCTCACGAACTTCGACCGGGCCGCGAACCTGCCTCCCGGGCCCGAGCGCGACCGTCTGCTCACCGTGGTCGTCGTCGGTGGCGGCTTCGCGGGCATCGAGGTGTGCGCCGAGACGCGCGCCTTCGCGAGCGCGCTGCTGAAGGACTACCCGACCATCTCGTTCGAGGAGACGCACTTCCACCTCATCGAGGCGATGGGGCGCATCATGCCCGAGGTGTCGCTCAAGACGAGCGAGTGGGTCCTCAAGGACCTCGCCAAGCGCGGTGCCAACGTCCACCTCGACACCCAGGTCAAGGGCGCCGTCGACGGCAACGTCGAGCTCTCGACGGGCCAGGTCATCCCGACCGATGTGATCATCTGGACCGCCGGTGTCATGGCGAACCCCACCGTCGTCCGCGGCAGCGACCTGCCCGTCGAGGAGCGGGGCCGTCTGCGCACGCGCGCCGACCTGCGGGTGGGCACGCCCGAGGAGGTCGTCGAGGGCGCCTGGGCCGCCGGTGATGTCTCCGCCGTCCCGGACCTCTCCGGCGGCGGTGTCGGCGGGTTCTGCGTCCCCAACGCCCAGCACGCGGTCCGTCAGGGCAAGCTGCTCGCCAAGAACATCGTGGCCGTCCTGCGCGGCGAGGAGCCGAAGGAGTACTTCCACAAGAACCTCGGCGCCGTCGCGGGCCTGGGTCTCTACAACGGTGTCTTCCAGTCCGGCAAGATCGCCATCAAGGGCTTCTTCGCCTGGATCGCGCACCGCGGGTACCACGGTCTCGCCATGCCGACCTTCGAGCGCAAGTTCCGTGTCGTCGGCGACTGGTGGCAGAACTTCTGGCTCGGCCGCGACAACGTCTCGATGGAAACGCTGCAGAACCCCCGGTACGTCTTCGAGGAGTTCGCTGCGCGTCCGCGTCCGGCCGCCCCCGAGACCCCCGCGATCGACCCGAAGACGGTCGCCGCGGAGAAGACCGGCAAGGTCGCCGCGAGCTGACCGACAGCGTTCCCGCGACCCCCGTTCCGGCCTCGGCCGGCGGGGGTCGCGTCGTGTCGGGGATACGCTGACGGGAGGCCCCCGTAGCCCAATGGCAGAGGCAGGCGACTTAAAATCGCTTCAGTCTGGGTTCGAGTCCCAGCGGGGGCACGTTCGACACCCGCTCCAGCCGCGTATTTCCGCGGATCTCGGACTCTCGACCGGCACACGGAGAGCCGCCGAATCCACCCTTTGACAGCGGTGTGACAGCAGTGTGGTGTTTCGGGGCCAGCCGTGACAGCCACTTCACGATCGCGAACGGGCCTCAGATGAGTCCGAAATCGCCCTCGATCGTCGCCTTTCGCGAGCTCGCGCATAGGGCGCTCATGACCACGTCAAACATGAGCGTCCTGATGGACGCCCGGACTACTGCCGCCCACCTCGATGTCAGCGAGCGAACACTCGAAGGGTGGCGAGCTCGAGGCACCGGCCCGAGGTTCATCCGCCTGAGCTCCACCAAGGGCGTGCGGTATCGCGAACAGGACATCGTCGCCTGGATGCGCACGCGCGAGGACGTCCGATGAGCAACCGAATCCCGGCCGGCGAGCTCGGCACGATTACGACCCGTCAGCGCGGCGGGAGCTGGACCGCTCAGGCCAACGGGCGCGACCTGGGTGGCCTCAAGCAGACGGTTTACGGTACGGGTTTCACCGAGAAGGAGGCACGCAAAGCCGTCAAGCGGGTGTGGGACGCGACCACGCAGGGTTCAGGTCGCACCCTCTCGAAGCGCTCGACCATCGCCGACGCGACGGCAGTCTGGCTCTCAGAGCGCGAGGCGTCGGTCAGTGAGCAGTCGATGCAGGTCTATCGCAACCGCGCCCTGAACTTGACGCTCGGTCGCGGCGAACGCGGGAGCGACGGCAAGGTCACCCGGCGGAGCGGCGGCGTCGGTGAGATGCAGCTGCGCAAGGTCACCCTGGGATGGGTCCGCCGCGAGGTTTTCCGCGTGAAGGTCGAGCACGGCAATGCGGCCGCGTGGGAGAGTTACGGAGCGCTGCATGCAGTCATGCACACCGCAGCGGTTCACGAAGCGGTGCCGACAAACCCCGCGGCAGGTGCCATCTCGACCCGCGACCTCCCCACGAAGCGCGACGTGCATGCGCTGAGCACCTCTCAGTTCGCAGAGGTCTGGAGCGCTCTTGAGGCGTGGGGACAGGGACAGCCAAGCTTCCGAGTCGACAAGGAGCGCCTGCTCTTCCTGCTGCGCCTCGGACTGCTGACTGCAAGCCGCTGCGGCGAGGCGCTCGCGGTCCGGGAAAGCGACGTGCGCGAGGACCGCGTCATCCTCTCCGGGACCATCGTGCAGCCGCCGAAGGGACCGGCCTTCCGGCAGGACTGGACGAAGACGAAGCGCCGACGCGAGGTGCGGATGACAGCTGCCCTCAAGGCCCTTCTCGATGCGCGTCGGGCCACCATGAAGCCGAACCCCGCTGGCCTTCTGGTCGCGTCTCGCTCAGGCAGCCCGGTGCCGGTTGTGAACGTCGGACGGACATTGCGCACGTTCGCCGCCGCGCACCCTGACCTGTTCGAGAGCATCGGATTCCCCGCTGAAGAATTCACCTTTCACGTGCTGCGCCGGACCGCGGCGACATACATCCGTGAGCGAATGGGAGCGGAGGCAGCGGGCTCCATGCTCGGGCACACCGGGACCGGGAACCTCAAGCACTACGCTGACGCGCCCGCAATGGTGAATGAGGACGCGACAGAGCTCCTCAGCGACCTCCTCTGCTGACGCGCCAGCGCTTACGGTCCGACCACTGCGCGGACTCATCGGTGCGCCGCCGGGATGTCGGAACCCGCGCGGATACTCTGATCGATCAGATGATGATCGAAGACTGAGAAGACGCATCTGACCCGCGAACTTGGCCGCCGGGTCAGTCGCGGGCGAAGACGTCCGTGACGAGGTATCGCTCGTCGAGGTCCTCGGCCTGCGGACACTCGAGCCCTTGCGCCTCGACATGCCAGCGGACCGCGGGACCTTCGAGGTCCGCTGGGCGCGGCAACGTCACAACAAGATCGCCGTCGTCAAACCGGAGGGTGCCGGGGAGGCGTTCTCCGCCCGTTGGCCTGTCTTGTATGGAGTACTCAATAGTCGAACCGTCGTCACTGAGGCTGATGATCACGTAGGTGTATACATCGCCGATGACAACGAGCATGCGTTCCGGGCCGGGGTAGCTGACCGAGTTGGGCACACCTGTCGCGAATAGCGACCCGTCACCGAACTCGAACCGTACCTGGACCTCATCCTCGGTCGCGGACAAGCGAGCGCGCTCGAAGGGCCCGCTGTACCCCTCGCTTGGTGTCGAGCAGGTCGTCGTCATGGTGCCGGGAGCCGTGCCGATACGGTGCGGCTCCGAGAACGCCTCCACGCTCGTGTCTCCGTCGTCGTCACTAACCGAAGCCTTGTACTCAGCGTCGGAGATAGCGCGCTCAATGAAGATGGGGGCGATCATCGCCGTCATCAACGCAACCGTCACCGACGTCACGATGATGGTCGATTTGCGCACATTTGGGATGGTAGCGGTCGCGCCGCCCGGTTGCCCAAATGCACTCTGCGGTGCGACTGAAGCTGGCGGCGTACCGATCGGACGGGCAATGGACATGACCACGCTGCGCATAGCCACTCCATGGAACTGCACGAAGTCGAGACCCTTGCCCGCACCCTGATGGACGAGCACGGCATCTCGGACTGGACGTTCGCGTTCGACCGGGCGACGACCCGCATGGGCCTCTGCTCCTGGAAGAACCTTCGCATCAGCGTCTCGCGCCACTACGTTGAGCACGCCGACGAGGTCCACGTCCGCGACACGTTGTTGCACGAAATCGCGCACGTCCTCGCCGGGCCGGCAGCGAAGCACGGGCCTTATTGGAAGGCCGCCGCGCGCAGGATTGGCGCGACGCCCAAGGCGTGCGGCACGAACCCGTTCGTGGCGGCCACCCGTGAGGAACGCACACGGACGCTTCTCGCCTCGATCTCAACAGCTTCTTCGCGGCGGACGGTCGGGGAGCGGATGCGGTGTTCAGGCACCCGGCCGATGTACAGAAGTGGCTAGACATCATCCGAGGCGACTACCTTCCGTTGAATGTAGACCTCCTGAAGATCGGTACACGCCCGCCCTTCCCATACTCGGACGCGAGACTGCTGAAGTACCTGCGCCACTCGGTGTGGTTCATGCCGGACGTCGCGTCTGTGCACGCGATGGCGAACATGCTCGAGAACGAGGCCAACACCTCAGCCTGGAACAAGTACAAGATCTTGCGCGTTGCCGGCGAGGAAGCAGGTATCGGCCTTGAGGCGCTTCGTCCAGTTCAAGAGGCGATCGGTGGCGGCCAGGACACGCAGACCATCACGTTGACGTGCGGCAAGCTCACCACGGGCGTGACGGTACCGCAGTGGTCATCTATCTTGATGCTCCGCAACCTGCGGTCGCCCGAAACATATTTCCAGGCGGCGTTTCGAGTGCAGTCGGGGTGGGTCCTCAACAACCCCGACGGCGATGACCCGGCAGCGCAGGCGATCCTCAAGCCGATGTGTTACGTCTTCGACTTTGCGCCCACACGCGCGCTTCGTCAGGTGACGACATACGGAACCCGACTCAGCCCAGACGTGCCCAACCAGGACCACGCAGTGACTGAGCTGCTCAACTACCTGCCCGTGCTCGCCTACAAGAACGGGCATATGAAGCAGTTGGACGCCGGCGCTGTGATCGACATTGCCATGATCGGCACTTCGGCTAGCCTGCTCGCACAGATGTTCCAGAGCGCCATGCTCGTAAATCTGGACCTCTCAACGTTGAAGCGAATCCAAGCATCGGAGGATCTTCTCGCCGCGATCATGCGGATCGAGGGCTTCCGGAGTCTGCCGTCGAACGTGATCGAGACGATCATCAATCAGGCCGAAAAGGTCAAAGAGCTCAAAGGCAAAGCGAAGGAGAACGGCGGGTCTCTCCCCGATGACGAGCGGCGGGAGCTCGACCAGGCCGAAAAGGAACGCAAGTCCTTGCGGGTTCAGGTGAAGGAGAAGCTGCTCAAGTTCGCCACTCGCATTCCAGCCTTCATGTACTTGACGGACGCTCGTGAGCACACCCTCGAGGACGTCATCACGAAGATCGAACCGGACCTATTCAGTACCGTCACGGGGCTGTCGGTCGCGGACTTCGCGATGCTGCGATCCGCTGGTGTTTTCAACGAGACACATATGAACGATGTAATTCTGAGCTTCCGACGCGCCGAGGAAGCCTCACTGGCGTACACCGGGATCGAGCGGCACACCGGGTTGCGCCGTTGGGGCGTCTTCAACACCGTCGTGGAGGTGGATGGTCCCGACGTTGTCGCGGTCCCGGGAGAGCGCTGAAGCTATGCCTCAGCGCCTTTCCAGCGATCGCGGCACGCATGAGCGGAACCACCGACAGGAGGTGCTTGGACGGCTCAACGCTGGAGGCGAAGAATCGATCGAGGTCGGGGAGACTCACGACATCGAGGGGGAGCACGGACGTGTCACCGGTCTTCACGACGCTGTCCAGGCGAACCTTCGCCTGGACAGCGCACTCCCCGGACCGGTTGAAGATGCCGTGAGGGTGTCGCACCCGCGCTGGTGAGGTCACATCAGCTCGGGCAGTACCCCTTCGCCAGCTTGACTTGGCCGCCCCAATCGTCGACCTTGTCGTAGCGGCCGCTGGTTTGACCCACTCGATTCATTGTCGACTTCGCATCCCAATACACCCCGCCCCAGAGCGTGCCGCAGTATCCAGCGGGGACCCAGTACGCATCCCAGTCCTGCGACGGGCCAGCGCCCTGTGCCCTGTTTCCTGGGGTCACGAGCTGCTTCTTCGCCGTCGTCGAGACCTCGACGGAGGAGATGTAGTTTGTGTAGGCGTAGAACGAGGTCACGCCGCTGTTCTTGATGGTGCCGCAGATGATCCCCGCGTCGCAGGGTGCGCCACGCGCCACGATGTCACCGTCAAGGTACGCAATGGCGCGTGGGCTCAGAGGCTCATCCCGGGGCGGCGGTGAGACCTCCGCCAGCGCCGACGCCGGCGCGGCACTCTCCGCCGCCACCGCGGCGCCTCCCGCTCCGAACATCAGAAGTACGACCGCAATCGATGTTCCCGAGAGCAGCAGCCGCCCGCCCATTCTGCGATTCCCCATCTCAATCCCCTCGATTTTGGGGCAAACGTATCAGCGGCGGAATCGCGGGTCGAGATAAAGATTCTTTCGGCCGAGGGCGATCCTTCGCTCCCTCTATCCCCGCTCGTGGTAGCTGGCTAGTCTGACGCCATGAAACGAACGACCTGGACGATTTCGGTCATGGCTATCGGGCTGGCTGGCGCCAGCGTGGCCCTGCTGGCTGACGTCGGGGTGCTGCCGACCACGTTCGCTTTCGGAAGCCTTCTCATCATGCCGCTGCTAACACTTGCTGCGGCGTTCGTCGGGGCGATGTCTACTGGTGCGGTGCTTACTGGCCTGCTCGTCACGGTCGTTGCGATCGCCGCGCCGATTCTCGATGCAACCAGCTCGTCGATCGCCGCCGGGAACTTCGACGATGCAACTGGCTACGGCATCGCCACCGGATTGGCGATCGCAGTCAGCGGCGCGATAGCGTTCGCGTCTGCCGCCCGCCGAACCCCGGCTGTCTCCGCAAGCTAACGCCTGCCCGGCGAGCGAGCCGCTCAGCCCGGCGTGCCGGCTGAGCCAGACCGCGAGTCTCTTCGTCGCGCCGCGCATGTGGTGGACGATGGGAGCGCCCGCCTGCCTACCTCCCTAGCCCGCGAGTGCGTCGGCCTCAAGCTACGATCGGCCCGTGGACCGGACCCAGCGTGACAGTGGTGTGACAGCGGTGTGGCCTCAAAAGGCTACGAAAGCGGCTTCTGACAGCGATTTGACAGCGGGGCAAATGGTCATTTCGGGGATCATTACGGGGCAAAAACAACCCGTCAAATGTCAATTCTGCGAAACGGCGCGGTCGAGGAACGTGAAGACTCAAAATCGCTTCAGTCTGGGTTCGAGTCCCAGCGGGGGCACGGCCATCCGGTCAGCGCGGCAGGATGCTGGGCGGGTCCGCATCCCGCCATCGTTCGATGGTCTGCGCCGTCCAGTACACGGCGAACGCGCCCAGGGCGACCGCTTCGCCGATCAGCACGCCCATCGTGTCCGGGTTCGCGATCGCCGCGCCGACCGTCGTGACGAGGGCCGCCGCGATGACGACGGACACCGCGAGGTAGACGCGGCGATACCCCGCCGCAGGGGGATCCTCGCCGAAGGACGTCACCCAGGGGATCGCCGCGAACATCGCGAAGAAGCAGACCGTCGCGACCAGGTGAAGGTTGATCCCACCGGGAAACGGGAACACAGCCGCAGGGCCCGGGGCGAATGCGAGGGTCGCGAGAGCGATGACGACCGCGGACGCGGTGCCCCCGACGATCGCCACCCGTCGCCAGGCCAGGTCCCCGCGTGCCGCCAGGACGATGCCCAGGGCGACGAGGATCGTCACCATCGTCAGGTACACGCCGACCCCGTTCCGGACGGTGGGCAGGACCTCCGACGGGACGGACGGCTCACCGCGGTAGCCGGTGGGGACGATGGCGATCAGCGGAGCGAACACGGCGGCGATGTCGAGGAGCATGGACTCCGTGTCGCGGCCAGAGAGGACCAGCAGGGCGACGCCGGCGGCGGTCAGCGCGCCGACGAAGACGCCGCCCGCGGGGGAGTAGTAGTAGTCGCTGATGGACGGGAGGGGCCGCCAGCCGCTCTGCGCCAGTTCGATGAGGACGGATGCCGCCAGGGCCACGACGATGCCGACGAGGGCGAGTCGGAGGTACCGATGCGTGCGCAGACCCGTCACCCCACCGACACTACAAGTCGCACCCCGTGTGCAACGCCTGGGAAGTACGGCCGGGCGCCCGCATCCACCGGGTCGGCCTCGTTAGGATGATCAGGCTATCGATCGGAGACTCATGGAAATCCTCATCCCGGTCCTCGTCGTCGTCGCCCTCCTCGTCATCGTCGGCGTCTACCTCTGGGCCACCTACAACTCGCTCGTCGCCCTGAACGTGCGGGTCGATGAGGCGTGGAGCGACATCACGGTGCAGCTCAAGCGCCGCGCGGACCTCCTGCCCAACCTGATCGAGACCGTCAAGGGCTACGCGGCGCACGAGAAGGCGGTCTTCGAGAACGTCACTCAGGCACGTGCCGAGACCCTGACCGCGACCACCCCCGCCGATGCGGGCGTCGCCGAAGGCCACATGCAGCAGGCGCTGAAGTCGCTGTTCGCCGTCGCCGAGGCCTACCCGCAGCTCCAAGCGAGCCAGAACTTCCTGCAGCTGCAGCAGGCCGTGGTCGACACCGAGGACAAGATCCAGGCGTCCCGACGGTTCTACAACGGCGGCGTCCGCGAGCTGAACACGAAGATCAAGGTCTTCCCGAACAACCTCTTCGCCCGACGGCTCGGATTCGGCGAGCGGGAGTTCTTCGAAGTTGTCGACGGTGCGGCGATCGCCGAGCCGCCGCGGATCCAGTTCTGACGCGCCGCGTCGCCCGGGGCGCACGTCCTAGGATGGCCCAGTGAGCGGCACCGACGACAAGCACCGGAACGGGTTCTTCGACGCGCTCCGCGCGCGCACCGTCTCCACCGAGGTGTCCCAGACGGTTCCGCGGGGTCTCAAGATCGCGACCGCCTACGCCTGGCGTTTCCTCGTCCTCGCCGCGGCGATCGCGGTGCTCGTGTGGATCGTCATCCAGCTGCGCCTGCTCATCATCCCGCTGCTGGCGGCGATCCTCATCACAGCCCTCGTGTGGCCGTTGTTCTCGTGGCTGCTGCAGCGGCGGTTGCCGCGCTGGCTGGCCCTCATCCTGACCCTGCTGGTGACGATCGCCGTCGTGGTCGGGCTCCTCTGGGTCGCCATCTGGCAGATCACGCGGGATGCCGCATCCGTCCGCGACCGCACCATCCAGGGCATCGCGCAGTTCCGCGACTACCTCATCGAGGGCCCGCTGCATCTGACGGGCGGGCAGATCGACGACGCCGTGCGGCAGGCCTTCGGCATCCTTCAGGAGCAGGCCCAGCTGCTGTGGTCGGGGGCCCTCGCCATCGGCTCTACCCTCGGCCACGTCGCCACCGGCATCCTGCTGACGCTCTTCATCCTCATCTGCACCCTCGCGGACGGCGGCGGGATCTGGCGGTGGACGGTACGGCTGTTCCCGACGCGCGCCCGCGCCGCGGTCGACGGGGCCGGCCGGGCGGGATGGCGCACGGTCATCACCTACGCGCGGACCCAGCTTCTGGTCGCGACGATCGACGCCATCGGCATCGGGCTCGGTGCGGCGCTGCTCGGCGTGCCGCTCGCGGCCCCCATCGGCGTACTCGTCTTCCTGGGCGCCTTCGTGCCGTTCGTCGGCGCCGTCCTGACCGGGGCACTCGCCGTGTTCCTCGCGCTCGTGTACAACGGACCCTGGATCGCCCTGTGGATGCTCGTCATCGTCCTCGGCGTGCAGCAGCTGGAAGGCCACGTCCTGCAGCCGCTGCTCATGGGCTCGGCGGTCAAGGTGCACCCGCTCGCGGTCGTGCTCGCCGTCGCCGGCGGGGCGATGGTCGCGGGGATCGCCGGCGCGGTGTTCGCCGTGCCGCTGGCCGCCTTCGTCAACGTCGTCTGGCTCTACCTCTCGCGGCGCGGGTGGGAGCAACCGGTGGACCCCGGTCCCGACGACCTCATCTGGAGTACCGTGCCGCGACGCAGGAGGATGACCGCGTGACCGATCAGGCGAAGATCGCCGCCCCGACCCTGGCCGAGTTCGAGACCGCCGCGACCGAACTCGCCGGCGTCGTCTCGCGGACGCCCGTCGAGGACTCGGAGTTCCTCTCGGGCGTGCTGGGCGCGCCCGTGCACCTCAAGCTCGAGAACCTGCAGCGCACCGGGTCGTTCAAGATCCGCGGGGCGACCTACCGGCTGTCGCGCCTGACGGCGGAGGAGCGCTCGCGCGGCGTCGTCGCGGCCTCAGCGGGGAACCACGCGCAGGGTGTCGCACTCGGTGCGCAGACCCTCGGCATCCCCGCGACGATCTTCATGCCGCTCGGCGTGCCCGTCCCGAAGCTCCTCGCCACGCGGGGGTACGGCGCCGACGTCATCCTCGAGGGCGCGACGGTCGAGACCCCGCTGCGCCTCGCGCAGGAGTTCGCCGAGCGTACCGGTGCGGTC
Source organism: Microbacterium sp. NPDC064942 (assembly GCF_049545525.1). NCBI lineage: Bacteria > Bacillati > Actinomycetota > Actinomycetes > Micrococcales > Microbacteriaceae > Microbacterium > Microbacterium sp. NPDC064942. The sequence continues at coordinate 595,736 of NZ_JBMWDR010000001.1, forward strand.
TTCATCCCGCCCTACGACAACCACGACATCATCATCGGCCAGGGCACCCTCGGGCTCGAGCTCATGGACGAGATCCCGGGCCTGGAGACCATCGTCGTCGGCATCGGCGGCGGGGGACTGGCGGCGGGAGTCGCCGCCGCCGCGAAGGCCCGCGCCGCGGCGGAGGGCCGCACGATCCGCATCATCGGCGTGCAGGCCGAGAACTCCGCGGGCTACCCCGGCTCGCTCATCGCCGGTCACCCGATCGACGCGGAGCGCACCTCGCCGACCATCGCCGACGGCATCGCGGTCAAGCGGCCCGGCGCGATCCCGTTCGACATCATCCGCGACCTCATCGACGAGGTCGTCACCGTCAGCGACGACGACATCGCGCGGGCGATCCTCGTGCTCATCGAACGCGCGAAGCAGGTCGTCGAGCCCGCCGGCGCCGTGGGCGTCGCCGCGATCCTCACCGGCAAGGTGACCGCGTCGGGTCCCACCGCGGCGATCCTCTCGGGCGGCAACATCGACCCGCTGCTGCTGCAGCGCGTCGTCGCGCACGGGCTCGCGGCATCCGGACGCTACATGACGCTGCAGATCCCGCTGCCCGACCGTCCCGGTCAGCTGGCGCGGGTGTCGGAGCTGCTGTCGGTGGTCGGGGCGAACGTCATCGAGGTCCTGCACACCCGCCACGGACAGGGACTGCAGATCAGCGAGGTCATCCTGCAGCTGAGCGTCGAGACGCGCGGCGAGGAGCACCGCGCGCAGGTCCTCGCGATCCTGCAGGACGCCGGCTACGCCCCGACGGTCGTCCCCAACTGAGCGTGCCGGCGCACCCGGGTCATCGACCTGCCCGCGTCACTGACCCGAGTAGGTCTCGACCTTGACGACCTCGACCGTGATCTCGCGCCCGTTGGGAGCGGTGTAGCTCGTCTTCTCGCCTTCGCGCAGGCCCATGATGGCCTCGCCCAGGGGGGAGGCCTCGCTGTAGACGTCGAGCTCGCTGTTCGCGCCGATCTCGCGGTTGCCGAGCAGGAACACCTCTTCGCCGCCAGCGACGATCGCGGTGACGACGGTGCCCGACTGCACGGTGCCGTCGGACTCGGGGGCGACGCCGACCTTGGCGTCCTTCAGCAGCTGCTGGAGGGTCCGGATGCGGGCCTCCTGCTTGCCCTGCTCGTCCTTGGCCGCGTGGTAGCCGCCGTTCTCCTTGAGGTCGCCCTCTTCGCGGGCGGCCTCGATGCGCTTGGCGATCTCCTCGCGGCCCGTCGTCGAGAGCTCCTCGAGCTCGGCGGCGAGGCGGTCGTAGGCCTCCTGGGTCAGGAACGTCTCGGACACGTGATCTCCCGGTGCGGTCGATGGGTAAGCCAAACGCCCCGGCAAGTCACCGGGGCGCGAGAACCTTCAGCTTAGATGATCCAGCAGGAGCGGACAAAACCCGTGGTGGGGCGCGCGGTGGTCGGGATCCGCTCCGTGATGATACGGGAGTGATCCTCGGATGCCGGGACCTCCACGACTGAGAAGCCGACGATCCCGTGCTCGGCGTCCTGCGCCTCCAGCGAGCAGGCGACCGCCGTGCCGGGATTCACGGTCACCTGCACACGGACCTCGACGGTGCGGTCGTCGACGAGGGTGAAGCCCGTCGTGTCGGCGTCGACGGAGTTGACGGCGTTCGAGACGGTCGTCCACCCCAGCAGCCCCGTCGCGGCGACAGCGATGACCCCGATGACCACCCAGGTCCACCGACGCGACGCCGCGGAACGCGTGCGGCCGTACCGATCGGCCAGCTTTCGGTCGACGTCGGTCAGGGTCATGCGGCATCCGTTCTAGGCTGGGATTCCAGGCTATTCGCTCTGGCTGAGGAATGAGGTCACATGCCGGATCTGCGATGGCTCGCCGTCTCGCCGAGTCCCACCCCGACGACGCCCCCGCCGGAGGCGGTGACCCCCGGTGTCGCCGGGTTCATCGCGATCGCGATCGTGGCCGTGGTCATCGTGCTCCTCGCGATCGACATGCTCCGCCGCATCCGTCGCGCGCAGTACCGCTCCGACGTCAACGAGATGCTCGACGCGGAGGAAGCGGCCGCACGCGGCGAGGGCCCCGGGGACGCCCCCGGCGCCGCGCCGGGCGACGTCAGCCCGGAAGACCCAGCGAAGGGCTGAGGGGCTCCAGCGAGATCAACAGGCACGCGCTCCAGTGGCACAGGAACGCGAGCACCGTGCAGACGTGGAAGATCTCGTGGAACCCGAAGTGCCCCGGCCACGGGTTCGGGCGCTTCATCGCGTACACGACCGCGCCGCCGGTGTAGAGCAGGCCACCGACGATCACGAGCACCATCATCGCCACGCTCGCCCGCAGCAGGTCGCCGAGGTACATGACGGCGGCCCAGCCGAGCAGCAGGTAGAGGGCGACGTAGAGCCAGCGGGGCGCGTGGATCCAGAACACCCGGAAGAGGATGCCGAGAAGGGCACCCGACCACACCAGGACGAGCAGCAGCGTGCCCTGCCCGGGGGCGAGGGCGAGCGTCGCGATCGGCGTGTACGTGCCCGCGATCAGCAGCAGGATGTTCGCGTGGTCGATGCGCTTGAGGACGACTTTGGTCCGCGGCCCCCAGTCGAACCGGTGGTACAGCGCCGAATTGCCGAACAGCAGAAGCGACGTGACCATGAACACGGCCGCCGCCCACTTCGCCGGAGCCCCCTGTGCGAGCGCGATCAGGACCACGCCCGCGGCGATCGCGACGGGGAAGGTTCCGGCGTGGATCCAGCCGCGCCAGGTCGGTCGGACCTCCACCCGGGCATCGACCGCACCGGCTTCGAGGAGGGGGAGCTGAGGCATCTCGGCGCCGCCGTCGGCATCGTGTCGGGTCACGCGACGAGCCTACGCTCGCCGCCATGCGCGAGGCTGAATACGCGCCCCTGCTCACCGCGATCGGCGGGCCGGAGTAGCGTAGCCGTGTGACCCGCGCCTCCTCGACTCAAGGACGGGGTCTGCTGTACCGCCTGTACAGCTCGAGGCTGCGTCGGGAGATCGACGCGGGCACCGTGCCGCATCACGTCGCGATGATGATCGACGGCAACCGTCGGTGGGCGCGTCAGCTCGGGTACACCACCGTCTCGCACGGCCATCGCGCGGGCGCCGCCAAGATGCACGAGTTCCTCCGCTGGTGCGACGAGCTCGGCATCCAGGTCGTGTCGCTGTACCTGCTCTCCACCGACAACCTCGTCAAACGGGATTCGCAGGAGCTCACCGATCTGATCGAGATCATCGCGGACCTCGCCGAGACGCTCTCGCACGAGCCGGGCTGGCGGGTCAAGCACGTCGGACGCGCCGAGGTGCTGCCGCCCGTACTGGCGGACGGTCTCCGGACGGCGGAGGATCGCACCCGCGAGAACACCGGCCTGCACGTCAACCTCGCCGTCGGGTACGGCGGGCGCGGCGAGATCGTGGATGCCGTCCGCAGCATCATCTCGAAGCATCAGGAGAAGGGCGGCTCCCTCGAGGAGCTCGCCGAGAGCCTGACACCCGAACAGATCGGCGAGCACCTCTACACCGGCGGGCAGCCCGATCCCGATCTCGTCATCCGGACCTCCGGCGAGCAGCGGCTCAGCGACTTCCTGCTCTGGCAGTCGGCGCACAGCGAGTTCTACTTCGTCGAAGCCCTGGGGCCCGACCTCCGCGAGGTCGACTTCCTGCGCGCGATCCGCGACTTCGGCGACCGCGATCGGCGCTTCGGCAGCTGAGGCGCCCCCCCCGGCATCCGTGGGAAAATCGGTCGGTGAGCGATCTCGAGTCCTACCTGTCCGGTTTCGACGTCGAACCCGGCTACCTCAACTGGGCCTCCTTCGGGCCCCTGTCGACCGCGGTCCGGCAGGACGCGCGTGCCGACGAGGAGGCTTCGGCCACCGGCCGTCCCTCCGGCATCGACCTCGTCGCCGGCCACGTCGATGAGGCCCGCGCGCTCGTGGCCGAGGTGCTCGCGGCGGACGTCGATGAGGTCACCCTCGCGCCGTCCACGACGGACGCCCTGTTCCATGCGCTGTTCGGCCTGTCGGGGACGGTCGTCCTCTCGCCGAACGAGTACCCGTCGATCCCCGTCGCGGCCCGCCGCGCCGCCGACATCCGGGGCGCCCTCACGGTCCGCGAGCTCGATCCCGCGATCGCGTGCGTGACCCCCGACGCCGTGCGCGAGGCGCTCACCGACGAGGTCACGGCGGTGGCCGTCAGCCTCGTCGACTACCGGACCGGGTACCTCGCCGACCTGCCCGCTCTCAGGGAGGTCGTGGGCGACCGACTGCTCATCGTCGACGCGATCCAGGGGTTCGGCGTCGTCGACGTCGACTGGGCGGCCGCCGACGTCGTCGCAGCGCACGGGTACAAGTGGGTCCGCGCCGGCCGCGGGACGGGCTTCGCGCGCTTCTCGGACCGCGCCCGGGAACGCATCGCCCCGGTGCTCGCGGGTGTCGCCGGAACCGACGCGGAATTCGGCGACCTCGAGGTGGGTCCGCCCAGGGCGGGCGCCGCCGCCTACGCCGTCTCGCGTCCGGACCCGCAGGCGGCGGGTCGCCTGAGCGCCGCCCTGCGCGAGATGACGGATGCCGGCATCCCGGCCGTCGCGGGGCTCGTCGCCGAGAACGCGCGACGGGTCATGGCGATCGCGGACGCGCACGGCATCCCGGTCCTCACCGATCGCGACCGGCACGCCGGGATCGTGGCGTGGGCCCCCGAGCCGGGGCGCGCGGGGGTCATCGCCGCCGAACTCGCCAACGCGGGTGTCATCGCGACCGTGCGGGACGGGCTCATCCGGGTCTCCCCGCACGCCGGCACCTCCGACGCCGCCTTCGACCTCCTCGAGGGCGCTCTCGCCGCCTCCCAGTCGGGTCCGATCGTCTCCCCGCCCGCCGCCGTGCTGCCGCTGCTCGGCTGACACGGAGAGTTCACGCATCCGACACATCCGGCGGCGTGTCGCGGCGCCGCCGTGTCGCTCGGGGCGCCTACGTTCATCCCAACGGGCAAAGCGCCTGTTCGAGTCGGCCTCTCACGACTCGTGACCCCAGGTCGACTCGTGACTGCCGGGTGGGTTCCACCCGGGGCGGGAGTGGGTTGTGGCCACACGAGCACCTGAGAAGCAGCAGCACCAGGACGGGACCGCGGACGCGGCCCAGGACCAGGATCTCCGCACGTACGTGCTGGACACCTCCGTCCTGCTGAGCGATCCGCGCGCGCTGTTCCGCTTCGCCGAGCATTCCGTCGTGCTGCCGGTCGTCGTCGTCACGGAGCTCGAGCGCAAGCGTCACGATCCCGAGATCGGCTACTTCGCCCGCCAGGCTCTCCGCCACCTCGACGAGTTGCGGGTCGAACACGGCCGACTCGACTTCCCCGTGCCGGTCGGCGCCGGCGGGACGCTCCGCGTGGAGCTCACGAACACCGACCCCACCGTCCTCCCCGCGGGGATGCGGCTGGGCGACAACGACACCCGCATCCTCTCCGTCGCGATGCACCTGAGCCAGGAGGGTCAGGCGGTCACGGTCGTCTCGAAGGACCTCCCGATGCGGGTGAAGGCCGCCTCGCTCGGCCTGCACGCCGAGGAGTACCTGGCCGAACAGGCCGTCGACTCGGGATGGACCGGTATCGCCTCGATCGACCTGTCGGGCGACGAGGTCAGCGACCTCTACGACAGCGAGGTGGGTGTCAGCGAGGACGTGCGCGGGCTCCCCGTCAACACCGGTCTCGTCATCCATTCCGAGCGCGGCTCCGCCCTCGGCCGGGTCACCGGCGACGGCTCCTACCGCCTCGTCCGGGGGGATCGCGACGTCTTCGGCCTGCACGGGCGTTCCGCCGAGCAGCGCATCGCCATCGACCTCCTGCTCGACCCGGAGGTCGGCATCGTCTCGCTGGGCGGCCGAGCCGGCACCGGCAAGTCGGCGCTCGCCCTGTGCGCGGGACTGGAGTCGGTGCTCGAGAAGCAGCAGCAGAAGAAGATCATCGTCTTCCGACCGCTGTTCGCGGTGGGCGGTCAGGAGCTCGGTTACCTGCCCGGCGACCAGCAGGAGAAGATGAACCCGTGGGGGCAGGCGGTCTTCGACACCCTCGGGTCCGTCGTCACCGGCAACGTCCTCGAGGAGGTCGTGGCGCGGGGGATGCTCGAGGTCATGCCGCTCACGCACATCCGCGGTCGGTCGCTCCACGATGCGTTCGTCATCGTCGACGAGGCCCAGTCGCTCGAGCGCAACGTCCTGCTGACGGTCCTCAGCCGCATCGGCCAGAACTCGCGCGTCGTCCTCACCCACGACGTGGGGCAGCGCGACAACCTGCGGGTCGGCCGCCACGACGGCATCGCGTCGGTCATCGAGACGCTGAAGGGCCACGACCTGTTCGGCCACGTGACCCTTGTGCGGTCGGAGCGCTCGGCGATCGCCGCACTCGTCACCGACCTGTTGGAGGCCGGCGAGCTGAGTTGACCCCGTCCGTACCGCCGACGCCCCCGACCGATCGGCCGGGGGCGTCGCCGTATCCGTCGCTCACTCCCAGCGGTAGCCCTCGCCGCGGACCGTCACGATGTGGTCGGCGCCGAGCTTCGCACGGAGGTAGCGCACGTAGACGTCGACGACGTTCGAACCCGGGTCGAAGTCGAGACCCCAGACACGGCTCAGCAGCACCTCGCGCGTGAGGACGTCGCCGGGGTTGCGCAGGAACTGCTCGGCGAGGGCGAACTCGCGGGACGACAGCTCGACGTCGCGTCCGTCGACGGTGGCGCGACGGCCGAGGATGTCGAGCGTCACCCCGCCGCGCGTGAGGGTGGTCGGCGCGCTCGCGGCGCTGTCGCGCAGGCGCGAGCGGACCCGCGCCATGAGCTCGGCGACCGCGAACGGCTTGGGGACGTAGTCGCTGGCCCCGGCATCCAACCCCTCGATCGTGTCGCTCGTGCCGCTGCGGGCCGTCAGCATGATCACCGGTGTCGTGTCGCCCGAGCCGCGCAGCTCGCGGAGGACGTCGAAACCGTCCATCGTCGGCAGCCCGACGTCGAGGACGATGAGGTCGACCTCGCCCGCCAGCGCGATCTCGAGGGCTTCGGGGCCGTCGTCGGCTCCCACGGCCTCGTAGCCCTCGGCGTGCACGGCGCGCGAGACGAGCGAGACGATGTGCGGTTCGTCGTCGACGATCAGGATGCGGGTCATTCAGTGGCCTCTCGCTGCAGGAGGACGTCGCCGGCGCGGATCGGGGACGGCAGGGCGCCCCGGGTGCCGGTCGGGATCTCCAGGGTGAACGTAGCACCGCCGCCGGGGGTGTCCGCCACGGCGCAGTGCCCGCCGTGCGCCTTCGCGATCGCATCGACGATCGCGAGTCCCAGTCCGGAACCGCCGACGTGGCGCTTGCCGGTGCCGCGGTCGAAGCGGCGGAAGATGCGGTGACGGACGGCCGGGGGGATGCCGGGGCCGTGATCGCGCACCCAGAGCTGCGCGCCGCCGGCGTGAACGGCGCTGCCGATCTCGATCGCGGTGCCGGCGGGGGAGTACTTGGTCGCGTTGTCGGCCAGCTGCAGCCATGCCTGCAGCAGGCGGTCGCCGTCGGCGCGGATGACCCCGTCCGCGCTCTGCTCGACGCGCCACGCGTGATCGCCGATGACCCCGACCATCTCGAAGACCCGCTGCGTGAGGGCGGCCAGGTCCACGTCCCCCGTCGACACCTGCCCGCCCTCGACCGCGGCCAGCACGTCGATGTCGCCGATGAGGCGTGTCATGCGGTCCAGCTCCGCCATCCCGAGGGAGCGGATCGCCTCGACGTCGTCGGGGTCGGCGGCATCCATCATCTCGAGGTGACCGCGCACGATAGTGATGGGCGTCTTCAGCTCGTGACGCACGTCGTCCAGCAGGCGTCGCTGATTCTCGAACGCACCCTCGACCGTGTCACCCGAGGCAAGGGATGCCGCGCCCCGACGTTCGAGCACGGCCCAGCCCACAACGCCCACGCCCGCGAGGGCGGGGACGGCGGTCGCGCCCCACACGAGCGCGGTCCAGCCGGCTGCCTGCGGGGCGGTGAGCAGGACGACGACGAACGCCGCCGCACCCGCGCCGACGAGGCCCGCCGCGGCGACCGCGAGAAGGATCCCGAGTCCCGGCGTGCCCCGTCGCGGTGGTGCGGCGGCGCTGTTCACGCTCCGATTATCAACCAGGGTGGGTCATCGAGAGGAGGTCGAGCTTCTCGTCGAGCTGCTGCTCGGTGAGCTCGCCCCGTTCGACGTACCCGAGCTCGATCACCGCGTCGCGCACCGTGATCCCCTTGGCGACCGAGTGCTTCGCGATCTTCGCGGCGGCCTCGTAGCCGATGAGCTTGTTGAGCGGGGTCACGATCGACGGCGACATGCCGGCGTAGACCGCTGCGCGCTCCTCGTTCGCCACGAGACCCGACACGGTCTTGTCGGCGAGGACCCGCATCGCGTTGGAGAGCAGTCGGATCGACTCGAGCAGGGCCGTGCCCATGACGGGGATCGCGACGTTCAGTTCGAAGGACCCGGATGCCCCGGCCCAGGCGACCGTCGCATCGTTGCCGATGACGCGGGCGGCGACCATGAGGGTCGCCTCCGGGACGACCGGGTTGACCTTGCCCGGCATGATCGACGAGCCCGGCTGCAGGTCGGGGATGTGGAGCTCGCCGAGACCGGTGTTCGGCCCCGATCCCATCCAGCGGATGTCGTTGTTGATCTTCGTCAGCGAGACGGCGATGGTGCGCAGGGCACCCGAGGCCTCGACGAGCCCGTCGCGGTTGGCCTGCGCCTCGAAGTGGTCCTTCGCCTCGGTGATCGGCAGTTCGGTCTCGGCCGCGAGTAACGCGATGACCTTCTGCGGGAACCCGAGGGGCGTGTTGATGCCGGTGCCGACGGCGGTGCCGCCGAGCGGGACCTCGCCGACGCGGGGGAGGACCGACTGCACGCGCTCGATGCCGAGACGCATCTGACGCGCGTACCCGCCGAACTCCTGGCCGAGCGTGACCGGGGTGGCGTCCATCAGGTGGGTGCGGCCGCTCTTGACGACGCTCTTCCACGTCTCGGCCTTCTCCTCGAGCGCCACGGCCAGGTGGTCGAGGGCGGGGATGAGGTCGTCGATCAGCGCCTGCGTGACGGCGATGTGGACCGACGTGGGGAACACGTCGTTCGACGACTGCGAGGCGTTGACGTGGTCGTTGGGGTGAACGGGCGCGCCGAGCTTGCGGGTCGCGAGGGTCGCGAGCACCTCGTTCATGTTCATGTTCGAGGAGGTGCCCGAGCCGGTCTGGTAGGTGTCCACCGGGAAGTGCTCGTCGTACGCGCCGGTGACGACCTCGTCCGCCGCCCAGGCGATCGCGTCGGCGATGGCGCCATCGAGGGTGCCGAGCTCCTTGTTGGCAAGCGCGGCCGCCTTCTTGATGCGCGCCAGGGCCGCGATCTGCGTCGACTCGAGGCCGGAGCCCGAGATCGGGAAGTTCTCCACCGCGCGCTGGGTCTGCGCCGCGTAGAGCGCGTCCTTCGGAACACGCACCTCGCCCATCGTGTCGTGCTCGATGCGGTACTCGGTCGGCTCAGTCATGGTCGTTCACGTCCTCGTTTCAGTGACTGTCGTGCAGGGTGGGGAGCTCAGGCGACGTCGCCCACGACGACGTCGGGGATCGCCGTGCCGTCGGCGAGGCGGTAGTTGGCGCCGACGATCGCGACGCGACCCTCCGCGACGGCCTCGCTGATGAGCTCGGACGAGCGCAGGATGCCGGCGACGGTGTCGCGGAGGTGCTCGCGGCCGACCTCTTCGGCATCCATCGTCTGCGCCGTGGCGCCCTCGTGGGCGGTGAGCACGCGTCGGACGGCCGGGACGATGGGGGCCACCTGTCGCCAGATGTTCGCGGGCAGGGCGGGCGCATCCACCGCGGTCGAGTCGATGGCCGCGCGCACGGCGCCGCACTCGTCGTGGCCGAGGACGACGATGAGCGGGACGTTCAGCACGGCGACGGCGTACTCGAGGCTGCCGACGACCGAGTCGGAGACGACCTGGCCGGCGTTGCGGATGACGAACAGGTCGCCGAGGCCCTCGTCGAAGATGATCTCGGCGGCCAGTCGCGAGTCGGAGCAGCCGAACAGGGCAGCGGTCGGACGCTGCGCGTGTGCGAGTTCGTGACGGCGTTCGGCGTCCTGCCGGGGATGCCGCGGCTCACCGGCGACGAATCTCCGGTTGCCCTCCAGCATGGCCGTCCAGACGTCTGCGGGGGTCGTCGTGCTCAACGGAGCTCCTCTCTCAGGGTGCGGATCTGGTCGCCCAGGCTCGCGGCGACGGTCTCGGCGGCGCCGCGGTCCGTGGAGGCGGCCAGGCCGATGACGACGGTGTCGGTGCCCGCCGTGGTGGCGAGGGCGTAGTCGATGGTGTCGACGGCGCTGGGGAGGTCGTAGACGTCCCACTCGATGCCGTCGATCGTGGTCGTCCCGGTCGGGGCGTAGCCGCCCAGCTCCCGCGAGACCCAGCCCTCCGGCGGGGCGAAGGCCTGCGTCACCTCGACGTAGCCGGTCGACGGCGCGTAGACGACGCGCCATTCGCCGCCCTCGACCTTCGCGGAGTTCACGCGCCACTCGTCGGGCGCGCTGGGGACGATCACACCGTGCCCGGCGGTCCGCTCCGCCTCTGCGGCGGCGACGGGGACGTCGGCCTCGGGGATGTCGGCGGGGGTGCCGCGGGGGACCCCGAGGTAGACGACGGCCATGATGCCGACGCACACGATGAGCGCGGCGATGAGGTTGCGGAAGGTCTTGCTCGAGCGGTAGCGCTCGGAGGCCGCGGCTTTGCGCGCGGCGGTCTCCTCCGGCGTCTCGGGTCGGCCGAGCTCGGCGACGATGCGGGGCCGGGCCATCAGGGCGCCGTTCCGCCGTCGGGACGCGCCTCGTCGAGGCGTCGCTTCGCGCCGAGCAGCCATTCCTCGCAGCGCGCGGCGAGGGCCTCGCCGCGGGTCCAGAGGGCGAGCGACTCCTCGAGGGTGGGGGAGCCTTGCTCCAGCTGTGCGACCACCTGCACGAGTTCGTCGCGGGCCTGCTCGAAGGAGAGGGTCGACACATCCCCGGCGTCGGTCGTCATGGCCTCCATCCTAGTTCGCGGGTGACGGGCCTTCCGCCCCGGCCTCCGGCACCTCGCCGGACGAGCGCGCCGCGAAGGAGCCGCGACCGACGGTGACGACGACGTCCGTGCCGACGGGGGCCTGCGCGGCGTCGCGGACGATGGCGCCGCCCGGCAGGTGCGCGATCGCGTACCCGCGGTCGAGGGTCGCACCGGGGGAGAGGGCGCGCAGCGACGCCCGCAGCTCCGCCGTCGTGCGGGCCGCGGCATCCCATCGCCGTCGCATGACGTCACGCCCGCGCGACGACAGCGCCACGACCTCCTGGGCTCGACCGGTGAGCATCGACTCCGGGTCGCGCAGCACGGGACGCGAGCGCAGCTGAGCGAGCGCCGCGATGTCGTGCGAGACGCGCTGGGTCAGCCGCGTGCGGGCGCGGCTGCGGAGCTGCTGGACGAGCGCGCGCTGCTCGGACACGTCGGGCACGACGCGCTTGGCCGCGTCGGTCGGGGTCGACGCACGCAGGTCGGCGACCTCGTCGAGGAGCGGATGGTCGTTCTCATGTCCGATCGCCGAGACGACGGGGGTGGATGCTGCGGCCACCGCGCGGACCAGGCGCTCATCGCTGAACCCCAGCAGCGACTGCGGGTCGCCGCCGCCGCGGGCGATGATGATGACGTCGACCTCGGGATCGGCGTCGAGGGTGCGGAGGGCGGCGAGGGTCTCGGGGACGCAGCGGTCGCCCTGGACGGCGGCGTACACGGTGCGGAAGACGACGTGCGGCCAGCGCAGCTCGGCGTTGCGGTGCACGTCCTTCTCGGCGTCGCTGCGCTCGCCCGTGATCAGTCCGATCACGTGGGGGAGGAAGGGGAGGGGCTTCTTGCGTGCGGGATCGAACAGTCCCTCGGCCCGGAGCGTGGCGCGGAGGCGTTCGAGCCGCTCGAGCTGGTCGCCGAGACCCGTGTGGCGCATCGACGAGACCGTGAAGGTGAAATCTCCGGTCTTCGTGAAGTAGTCCGCCTTGACGCAGGCGATCACGCGGTCGCCGATCTTCAGGTCGTCGGGGGTGCGCTGCAGCGTCGAGGACCACATCCGGAACGAGAGCATGCCGTCGCCGGCGGCATCCTTCAGGCGTCCGAAGACGTGACCGCCCCGCAGGTTCCAGGCCGTGATCTCGCCCTCGACCCAGACCGACCCCCACTTCTGGACGAAGTCGCGGATGGTCTCGTTCAGTCGGGAGACCGAGGTCGGCGTGTCGGGGGAGGAGTCCCGCGGGTGCACGGCGTCCGGCGGCGGGACGGCGCCCGGCTCGGTCTGGAAAGTCGTCACGGACACCCATCTTGCTGCACACGTCCCCCACCCAGCCGGGGCTTCGTACAATCGAGGGGTGACCTCACCTGCCGTTTCGCTGCCGATGCCCCGAATCCCGGGAGCCCGCGGGCGGCTCGTCGACATCCCCGTCCAGGGCTCCAAGCGCGTCCTCCTCGCCGCTCCGCGCGGCTACTGCGCGGGCGTGGACCGCGCCGTCATCGCGGTGGAGAAGGCGCTCGAGCGCTACGGCGCGCCCGTCTACGTGCGCAAGCAGATCGTCCACAACATCCACGTCGTGACCGAGCTCGAGTCGATGGGCGCGATCTTCGTCGACGAGGTCGACGAGGTGCCCGAGGGCGCGCACGTCGTCTTCAGCGCGCACGGCGTCTCGCCCGCGGTCGTGAACGCCGCCGCCGACCGCGGACTGCAGGCCATCGACGCGACCTGCCCGCTCGTCACCAAGGTGCACCGCGAGGCCGTGCGGTTCGCACGCGACGACTTCGAGATCCTCCTCATCGGGCACGACGGTCACGAAGAGGTCGAGGGGACCGCCGGTGAGGCGCCCGATCACGTCACCGTCGTGAACTCGCCCGAGGAGGCCGACACCGTCGAGGTCAAGGACCCCGACAAGGTCGTGTGGCTCTCGCAGACGACGCTGTCGGTCGACGAGACGATGGACACCGTCCGCCGCCTCCGCGAGCGGTTCCCCAACCTCCAGGACCCGCCCTCCGACGACATCTGCTACGCGACGCAGAACCGTCAGGTCGCGATCAAGAAGGTCGCGAAGGATGCCGACCTCGTCATCGTCGTGGGCTCGGCCAACTCGTCCAACAGCGTCCGGCTCGTCGAGGTCGCCCTCGAGTACGGGGCGAAGGCGGCGTACCGCGTCGACTACGCCCACGAGATCAAGCAGGAGTGGCTCGACGGCGTCGAGACCGTCGGTGTCACCTCGGGCGCGTCGGTCCCGGAGGTGCTCGTGACCGAGGTCCTCGAGGACCTCGCCGGCGCGGGGTACCGGGATGTCGCCGAGGTGAAGACGGCGGAGGAGGACCTCATGTTCTCGCTGCCGAAGGAACTCCGTCAGGACCGCTCCGGCCGCACCGATGACCGTGCCCTCGGGGGACGGACCCGCCCGTGAGCGACGACCCCCGACCGCGACCGCAGTACGGGGAGTACGCGACGCCCGAGCAGCAGCGCGCCGCGATCCGGCAGCCGGAGCCGGAACCGGCGGCACCCGTCGACCCGCCGCATCCGCCCACCGCGCCGGCGACGACCGTGGCGGCCCGTCCGACGCGGATGGCGGACCGCATCATCACCGTGGCCCTCCTGGCCTACGGCCTCGTGACCGTCATCGGTGCGATCCCCCAACTCGTCGACTTCACGTCGTTCGCGAAGACCTGGATGGAGGTCGCCGGCGTCGACGGCGAGTTCACCAACACGGCGCAGGGTGCCCTGTGGGGCGGGGTCGGCGCGACCGTCTTCGCGGTGGGCTGGGTGCTCACCGCGGGGTTGTCGTGGTGGTCGCTCGCGAAGGGCCGCGTGAGCTGGTGGATCCCGCTCGTCGGCGCCATCGTCACGTTCGTGATCGTGAGCGTCTGCCTCGTGATCCCGATCTTCGGCGACCCGGGCCTCGTGCGGGGCCTCGCGCTCGGTTCCTAGTACCTGGTACTTTTACGGCTGCTGCGGGTGTTCCCTCGCGTGCGTCATCTCGGGAGGGGAATCGTGACCGGCACACCCCGGAGGATCGCCTCCACCGCCGTCGCTCTGGCCGCGACGATCGGTCTGCTTCTGGCCGGCGGGCCCGCCACGGCGGCATCCACTCCCGCAGCGACCCCCGTCGCCGCGACCCCCGCGCCGACCGCCGCGGCCCTGACCGCGGGCACGGTGGCCGTCACCGGAACCCCCGCCGTCGGGGCGAAGCTCACGGCGACCGTCGTCGGGTTCGGCCCCGCTCCCGTCACCGTCGCCTACCAGTGGATGCGCGGGGGAGCCGTGCTTCCCGGCGCCACGGGGGCGACGTACACCCCCGCGACCGCCGATGCCGGCGCGACCCTGTCGGTCCGCGTGACCGTCGCCAAGACCGGGTATACGTCCCTCGTGCGCACGAGCGCGGGGGTGGTCGTGGCGCGCCTTCTGACGCCGCCGTCCGCCGTCACGATCTCGGGCGCGGGCACCGTCGGCGCCACGCTGACGGCGGCCCCCGGCACCTGGGCTCCCGCGGGGACCGCACTCGCGTACCAGTGGCTCCGCGGCGGCGCCCCGATCGCGGGAGCGACGGCGCGCACGTACCGTCTGGTCGGAGCGGATGCCGGTACCACCGTCGCGGTGCGCGTCACCGGCACGAAGGCGGGCTACACCCCGGCCGTTCGCACCTCCGCCGGGATCGGCGTGCTCGCCCCCTTCACGTCGACACCGAAGCCGACCATCACCGGGACGGCCGCGGCGGGTAAGACGCTCACCGTGAGCCCGGGTTCGTGGCGACCGGCGCCCGAGCAGCTGAAGGTGCAGTGGCGGGTCGACGGCGGAGCGATCGAGGGCGCTACCGGGACGAGCTGGGAGGTCCCGACGTGGGCCGCCGGCCGCTCGGTCAGCGTCTCCGTGACCGCCGTCAAGAAGAATCATCGGAGCGTCACGACGACCTCGGCGGGCAAAACCGTGGCCCTCTCGCTCGGGTCCGTGATGACCCCCGGGACGACCCTCCGTCCAGGCGTGATGCTCACCTCACCCGACGGTCGCTACACGTTCGGGCTGCGCGGCGACGGCAATGTGGCGCTCACGCGCGACTACGCCCTCGTGAGGACTGCGCGGACGACCGGCACCTTCGACGCCAGCCTCCTCTTCTCGGGCGACGGGGAGCTGCTCCTGCTCGACGAGCGCGGCGTCTCGGTGTGGTCCTCCCAGACCGCCGGGCTCGAGGCGAGGGCCGCGATCCTCGGCAACGACGGGGTGCTCCGGCTCGTCGACGGCGACGGCGACGACCTCTGGACGAGCGCGGCGATGTCCGCCCAGCTCGACGCGACAGCAGCCGGGCCGTCGGTGCCCGGCCGCTACGGGTGGGCATACCCGCTGCGCCCCTCGGGCACCTTCACGACCTACTCGGGCCACAGCGGCGACGACATCGCCGCGCCCACCGGGACGCCCGTCTACGCGATGCGGGGCGGGACCGTCTCGGTGCGCGAGGTGTGGATCCGGACCGGCTGCCCCTCCTGGGCGCCCAACACCACGAAGCAGAAAGAGGTCGTCGTGACCTCGACGGTCGACGGGATGCGGCTCGAGCAGGTGTACGCCCACCTCAGCGCCTTCTCGGTGAAGACGGGTCAGACCGTCGCCGCCGGACAGCGGATCGGGTCCGTCGGTTCCACGGGGTGTTCGACCGGTCCCCACCTGCACACCGCCTTCACCGTCGACGGGGTGCGCTACGCCCTGTACCCGCGTGACGTCCTGGGCACCGCCCGGTACTGAGCCCGGCGACACGAAACCCCGGTCCGTGCGGACCGGGGTTTCGTCGTGGGGGCCGCTCTGCTCAGACGCCGAGCGACTTGCCGGCCGAGCCGAGCTGCTGCGTCGCGGCGACGACACGCTCGGCCATCGCGGACTCGGCGACCTTGCCCCAGGCGCGCGGGTCGTACAGCTTCTTGTTGCCGACCTCGCCGTCGAGCTTCAGGACGCCCTCGTAGTTCGACAGCATGTAACCGGCGACCGAGCGCGTGAAGGCGTACTGGGTGTCGGTGTCGATGTTCATCTTCACGACGCCGTTGCTCACCGCGAGGGCGATCTCCTCGTCGGACGAGCCGCTGCCGCCGTGGAAGACGAGGTCGAGCGGCTTCGGGCCGGTGCCGAAGTGCGCGGCGATGCCCTCCTGGATCTCGCCCAGGAGTTCGGGGCGGAGCTTCACGCCGCCCGGCTTGTACACGCCGTGGACGTTGCCGAAGGTCAGCGCCGAGATGTAGCGGCCGTTCTCGCCGAGGCCGAGCGCCTCGACGGCCTTCGTCACGTCGGCGACGGTCGTGTACAGGGCGTCGTTCGAGCCCTCGTGCGCGACACCGTCCTCCTCGCCCCCGACGACACCGACCTCGATCTCGAGGATGGCGTTGATGTTCTTCATGCGCGGGAGAAGGTCCTGCGCGATCTGGATGTTCTCGTCCAGCGGCACGGCCGATCCGTCCCACATGTGCGACTGGAAGATCGGGTTGCGACCGGCCTTGACCTCGGCCTCGGAGGCCTCGATGAGGGGGAGGACGAAGCCGGGGAGGGCGTCCTTCGGGCAGTGGTCGGTGTGGAGGGCGACGGTGATCGGGTAGTTCTTCGCGACCTCGGTGACGTACTTGGCGAAGGCCAGGGCGCCGGTGGCGCGGCCCTTGACCGTGTGGCCGGCGAAGTAGTCGGCGCCGCCGGTGGTGACCTGGAGGATGCCGTCGGAGCCGGCCTCGGTCAGGCCCTGGAGGACCGCGTTGATGGTCTGCGAGCTCGAGACGTTGATCGCGGGGTAGGCGAATCCGCCTGCCTTCGCGCGATCCAGCATGTCGGCGTACTGGTCAGGGGTGGCGACGGGCATGTGAGCTCCTCGGGAAGGGGTGTGGATTCAGGCCAACTCTATCGAAGGGTCGGCATCCGCTCCGGTTCGGGATCGGCCTGCGCATCGCGCGGGGCCGCTCTCTTCACCGGTGGAAAGATTCGGCATTCCTTCGTGGCCGTCACTACGGAATCCGCGGGGCACGGGGGAGGCCGGGCCTAGGCTGAGCCCATGGTGAGCCTGACTGCCGACATGAGTCCGCTGCATCCCGACCGCAACCTCGCGCTGGAGCTGGTCCGCGCGACCGAGGCTGCCGCGATCCGCTCCGTCCCGTTCATCGGGCGCGGCAAGAAGGAGCTCGCGGACGGCGCGGCCGTCGACGCCATGCGCGCCTTCCTCACGACGGTGAACTTCGACGGCGTCATCGTCATCGGCGAGGGCGAGAAGGACAACGCCCCCATGCTCTTCAACGGCGAGCGTGTCGGCACCGGGCGCGGACCGCAGTGCGACATCGCCGTCGACCCCATCGACGGCACAACGCTCACCGCAGAGGGGCGCAACAACGCCCTGTCGGTCATCGCCGTGGCCGATCGCGGAGCGATGCTCGACGCCTCGACGGTCTTCTACATGGACAAGATCGTGACCGGCCCCGCCGGCGTCGGGGTGGTCGACATCCGTCTGCCGATCGCCGAGAACATCCGCCGCCTCGCGAAGGCGCTCGACAAGCCCGTCGACGAACTCGTCGTCTCGGTCTTGAACCGGCCGCGCCACGCGAAGCTCATCGAGGAGATCCGCGAGGCCGGCGCCGGCACGCGACTGATGAGCGACGGCGACGTCGCCGGCGGCATCAACGCCGCGCGGCACAACGCCCGCACCGACATGTGCGTCGGCATCGGCGGCAGCCCGGAAGGCATCGTGACGGCGTGCGCGATCAAGGCGCTCGGGGGTCACATCCAGGGACGGCTGTGGGCGCGCGACGACGACGAGAAGCAGCGGGGCATCGATGCGGGTCTCCGGCTCGACGACCACGTGTACGAAGCGGACGACCTCGTCCGCGGGAACAACACCCTCTTCGTCGCGACCGGTGTCACCAACGGCGAACTGGTCGCGGGGGTGCGTCGGGTGGGCGACTTCGTCTACACCGAGAGCGTGGTCCTGCGGGGGGCCTCGGGCACGCTTCGGCGGATCTCCTCGGAGCACCTCACCTCGAAGTGGCTGTGATCCGGTCGGTCGCCGAGACCTCGTAGCGGACACGCGCGCTGAGCGTCAACCCAGGACCCGGCACGACCCCTCTGGCACAATGGTCGATGGTGTCAGCTGTCCCCGGCACTCGCCACCGCCCCCAGGAGTTCACATGTCGACCGCATCCAGTGACCCGCGCACGGGCCAGCTCTCGCTCACGGGTCACCTTCCCGTCACGCCGACGGGCCAGATCCCGATCGTGGGTCAGGCGACCGGTGGTGTGCGTCCCGTGACAGCACCGATCGCCGTGGCCGACGACCCGGCGCGCCGTCCCGACGTCCTCCTGCGCCGTCGCATGCCTCCCGGGCACGAAGTGAACGCGTGGTGGCTCATCGGCGCGTTCCTCGCCGTGTCCATCGGCGTCGTAGGTCTCATGACCTTCTTCCCCTCCTGAGCGCTCAGTCGCTCGCGAGGCGTCCGCGCAGCTCGCCGAGATCGGCCGCCTGCTCTCGATCCTCGAGCAGTTCGGGAGCCGTGAGTCGGCGGGTCGTCGACTCGATCGTGGTCGGCGACGGCAGCTCCTCGAGCTGCGTGTCGTCGATCCCCGGGAACCGTCGGGCGCTCACCAGGACGCGGGTCTCGAGGGACCCGGCGAACCGGTTGTAGCTGTCGACGGTGCGCTCGATCGCGCGCCGGAGGTCGTCGGCGTGACCGGCGAGCGAGCCGAGCCGGTGGTACAGCTCGTTGCCGAGATCGAACAGCCGGCGCGCCTCGGTGGACACGTCCTGCTGCGTCCACGTGTAGGCGACGGTCTTGAGGACCGTCCACAGGTTCACGGGGGAGGCGAGGGCGACCCGCCGACCGAACGCGTACTCGAGGAGGGCCGGATCCTCCTCCAGGGCGGCGGCGAGCAGGGACTCGCTCGGGATGAAGCAGACGACGAACTCGGGGCTCGACGGCATCCCGGCCCAGTACTTCTTCTTGGCCAGCGCGTCGATGTGGCCGCGCACGGCGGCGACGTGCCGGGCGAGCAGTCTGCTGCGCCGTGCGGCCTCCTCGCCGACGGCGGTCACGGGGATGGCGCTGGCCTCGAGGTAGGCGTCGAACGGCGCCTTGGCGTCGACCGCCAACGCCTTGTCGCCGGGGAGCCGGACGATCATGTCGGGGCGTCCGGCCCCGGCATCCGTGGAGATCGAAGTCTGCGTGTCGAAGTCGACGTAGCGCGTGAGACCCGCGGACTCGACGATCCGGCGCAGGTGCGTCTCGCCCCACACACCGCGCGCGCCGTTGGAGCGCAGAGCGCCGGCGAGCGACTCGGTCGTGGCCCGCAGCGCCTCGTCGGACTCCTGGGCGCGGCGCAGCTGCTCGGCCAGCGACCCGAACTGCTCCTGCCGGTCGCGCTCGAGGTGATCGACCTTCTGCTGCATCGCGGCGAGGGTCTCCTGCACGGGGGCGAGCGCGCGCAGCACCGTCTGCTCGCGGCGTTCCCGCTCGTCGCGCGCGGCCTGCTCGGCGTGAATGCGGGCCGTCACGTCGCGGTGGAGCGAACGCTGCTGGTCGAGCTGGACCTGCAGGGCATCGCGAGCCGCCTCGGCCGCCGAGGCCTGCGCCTGGAGTGCGCCCCGCCGCCCGGCCTCACGGGCCGAGACGACCGCGCCCGCGGCGACGGCCCCGGCGAGGAGGCAGAGCACGGCGAGTACGACGGAGAAGACGGCATCCATGTCCGTCATGGTGCCCCACGCCCCCGACATCCGTCGGCGCCGCGCGGGCGAGGGGTCTCAGGCGGCGGTGGCGGGCACGGCGGAGGGGATCTGCGGGATGCGGACGCCCAGGAGCATCGCGAGCTCGACGAGGTCGCCCGCCCCGGCGCGGGCGGCCGCATCGATGACGATCTGCGCGCACGCGAGCGCGTCGGCGGTGGTGTCGTGGTGGGCGAAGTCGAGGTGGCCGGCGGCCGCGGCGACGAAGGGGAGCCGGTACGACGGGAGGTCGTACGTCTTGCGCGCGACGTGCAGGCTGCAGAGGTAGCGGGCCTCCGGTGCGACCTGACCGGTGACCTCGCATGCGGTGCGGAGGACCCGCATGTCGAAGCCGGCGTTGTGGGCGACGAGGATGTCGTCGCCCACGAAATCGAGCAGGCGCGGCAGCTGCTCCGTCCAGGTGGGGGCCGTCACGACATCGGACTCGCGGATCCCGTGGATGCCGACGTTGACCTCGAAGAAGCGGTCGTGGCCGGCCGGGGGCGGATCAGCCAGCCCTCCGAGGCGACAACGCGACCGCCCCGGACCCGGGCCACTCCCACGGCGCACGCCGAGGCGTTGGAGGGATTCGCCGTCTCGAAGTCGATCGCGGTGAAGTCCAAGGGCATGCCCTCACCTTCGCCGCCGGGAGGCCCGCCCCGGCGGAGGCGCGCCGCCGGGAACCGGGACCGGCGGGCGCGGCGCCGCGCGCCCGCCGCGTAGAGTGGATGCCCGTGGCTCTCACCATCGGAATCGTCGGACTGCCCAACGTCGGCAAGTCCACCCTCTTCAACGCCCTCACCAAGAACGACGTGCTCGCGGCGAACTACCCGTTCGCGACGATCGAGCCGAACGTCGGCGTGGTGAACCTGCCGGACCCCCGGCTCGACACCCTCGCGGAGATCTTCTCGTCCGAGCGCATCCTGCCCGCGACGGTGTCGTTCGTCGACATCGCCGGCATCGTGCGCGGTGCGAGCGAGGGCGAGGGCCTCGGCAACAAGTTCCTCGCCAACATCCGCGAGGCCGACGCGATCGCCCAGGTCGTCCGCGGGTTCGCCGACGACGACGTCGTCCACGTCGACGGGGCCGTGAACCCGAAGAACGACATGGAGACGATCAACGCCGAGCTCCAGCTCGCCGACCTCGAGACCCTCGAGAAGGCGATCGTGCGCTACGAGAAGGAGGTGCGCGGCAAGAAGCTCGACCCCTCGGTCCTCGAGACGGCGAAGGCCGCGCAGGAGGCGCTGCAGCGCGGCGAGCTCCTCTCGGCATCCGGGATCGATCTCTCGCCCATCCGCGAACTCGGCCTGCTCAGCGCCAAGCCGTTCATCTTCGTCTTCAACGTCGACGAGGCCGTCCTCACGGATGCCGCCCGCAAGGCGGAACTCGCCGCGCTGGTCGCGCCCGCCCAGGCCGTCTTCCTCGACGCGAAGATCGAGTCCGAGCTCGCCGAGCTCGACCCGGAGGATGCTGCGGAACTGCTCGCCTCGACCGGGCAGGACGAGTCGGGCCTGGACCAGCTCGCCCGGGTCGGGTTCGACACCCTCGGGCTGCAGACCTACCTGACGGCCGGCCCCAAGGAGGCCCGCGCCTGGACGATCGGCAAGGGATGGAAGGCGCCGCAGGCCGCCGGCGTCATCCACACCGACTTCGAGAAGGGCTTCATCAAGGCCGAAGTCATCTCGTTCGAGGATCTCGTCGCGACCGGCTCGGTCCAGGAGGCGCGGGCCAAGGGCAAGGCGCGCCTCGAGGGCAAGGACTACGTCATGCAGGACGGCGACGTCGTCGAGTTCCGCTTCAACAACTGAAGGACCTCTCCCATGTCACAGATCCAGCGCCAGGTGTTCGACGCCGAGGCTCGTGCCATCCCGTTCATCGACGAGGGGGAGGGTCCCGCCCTCGTCCTGATCCCCGCTCAGGGCCTCGACGTGGCCTACCTCGGCGGGCTCGCGAGCATCCTCGAGGAGGAGGGGTTCCGGATCGTCCGTATCGGTTCGCGGCGCCCCGGCCCCGCTGCGGTGTCGATGCACGACCTGGCGCAGGACGTCATCGACGTCCTCGACCACCTCGGGATCGCCGCGGCGTGGATCGGCGGTCACGCGTTCGGCGGCGCGGTCGCGCGGACGGTCGCCCTCGACCACCCCGGCCGGGTCAGCGGAGTCCTGCTCCTCGGTGTCGAGTCGACGCGTCCGCTCGAGGACGACGCCGCCCGCGCCCTCCAGACCGCCTTCGCCACGTCGGTCGAGGCCCCCGACGCGGATGCCGTCCGCACCCTCGTCGGCCCCGGGATCGACACCGCGCTGGCCTGGGACGTGTTCGCCCGCTCGCGCGACCTCGAGGTCGAGGACCTGCAGAGCGGAGCCCTCGCCTCCACCCCGGTCGCGGACTGGGCGACCCTCGCGGCATCTCTTCCGATCCTCATCATCCAGGGCGCCGACGACGCGATCACACCGCCGGCGAACGGCGACGATCTGCAGGCGACCGCGGCCGACCGCACGAGCGTCGTGCGGCTGCCCGGTGCCGGCCATCTCTTCCCCATGACCCACCCGGGGGAGACGGCCTTCCAGATCGAGGATTACCTCGGCTGGGACTGATCAGCGGGAGCGCCGCAGCGTCTCGCTGGGCTGCTCGCCGAACTCCGCGCGGTAGTGCTGCGCGAAGCGCGGCAGGTGGGCGAAGCCCCAGCGCCGGGCGACGTCGGCGACCGTCGTCTGCGGCGGTTCGGCGGCGACCAGTTCCGCCCGGACGGCGGCGAGGCGTGCGCCGCGCACGTACGCGGCCGGTGTGGTGTCGAGCACGCGCGCGAAGGCGTTCTGCAGCCCTCGCACGCTGAGGCGCGCGGCCCGCGCGATGTCGCCGACGCTGAGGGGGTCGGCCAGGTGCGCGTCGATGAACGCGGTCGCCCGACCCACGGCATCCGTTCCGGCGCGGGTGTCGGGCCGGTCCGCGACCGATCGGATGTCGAACGCGTGCTGCGTCGCGGCGAAGACCGCATCGACGGCGGCCTGACGGATGAGGGGGTTGTGCAGCAGCTCGGGATCGTCGAAGACACGGGTGACGTGGTCGATCGTGAGGTCCCAGTGCCGTTGCAGTTCGGGGGAGAGGGCGTGGGTCGCACCGAAGTGCAGTGCGGACTCGTCGCGACCGGTGAAGGCGCCGAGGGCGGGCAGATCCACGCTGAGGATGTCGGCCGTCACCTCGCGCGACCACGACTCGGCTCGCCCGGGCCGCAGCAGGAACGGCCGGCCCGCGTCGACCTCCTCGCCGTTGGTGACGGTGCGGAGGTCGCCCTCCCGGCGCCGGGCGATCGCGACCGCGCCGGTGATCGCGGACTCGACGTGCAGGTGGGTGTCGATGCCGAACGAGGTCAGCAGGAGGCGGTCGTCACCGACGATCCGCTGCCGGAGGGCGAGGGGGGAGCCGATGTCGCGGACGGCGATCCGGGTACTCAGCTGCGCGACGGCGCTCTGCACTCCTGCGGCGTCGCTCGCGACGATGGTCTCGTCGCGGACCTTCGGATCGACCTCAACGCCCATGCCGGATTCTCCTGACGAGCTGGCGCCGGATCACCCGATCCGCTCCGATGACCCTACCCCGGCCGCGGCGCTTCCCTGCGGCTCGGGCACGAGGTAGAGGCCGGAGGGGGAATTCGCAACGTAGCTGAGCGCGTCGAGCCAGGCGGGGTTGAGGCTCGGCTGCCGGCTTCCGAAGTATTGGAAGGTCAGGTCGGCGCCCGGGTGGAGCCAGACGACCTGTCGGCCGTCGCCGAGGCTCTGGTCGTTGCGCCACATGAACGTGAACGACTCGCCTCGGCGCAGTTTGGTTGTGATGACCACCTGCAGGTGGGCGAGCACCCGGTCCTCGAAATCGACACGGATGCGTTCGTTGTAGATGAACTTTCCCACGGTGCTCCTTCTGCGGCGGTGTATCCATTATGCGCACGGATATCCGTTTTGCGCACATCGATCCCGCCGGCCCGGAGAATGCGAGGGGATCATAGGATGAGACCCGTGCACCGGTGTGAGGAGACCCCATGACCGTGCTCGAGGAGCACTTCCGCTCCGCGGATCTCGGCGAGGCCGAGGCCTACATCCGGCGTAGCTACGGCAAGGTCCAGCTCGACGCCGACGACCTCGTCTTCGAGGAATCGAGCACCGGCGACGAGCGGTTCGGTCTCCGCCGGCTGCACGTGGAGGGCGGCTACAGCGCGTCCTGCGAGCTCGAGGCCGTCATCGTCGTGCAGAGCGACGACCGCTACGAATGGGAGGTCGACGGCGTCCGGGGCACCGCTGAGGCTCCCGTGCTGTTCCAGCCGGGGACACTGGATTGCCGGCTCCAGGACGCCCGGGTCCGTGTCGTCGCGCTCCCCGTCGAGGTCCTGACGGACGTTGCGCGGACCGTGTACAACGACGACACCCTGACGCTGCGATTCGGCGGTACCGCCCCGTCCACTCCGGCTCTCTCCCGGGCGTGGCGCTCCGCCGCAGCGCTGGCGTTCGACACCGAGTCCCTCCTCGGCAACGACCTCGTCCGCGCGTCCGTCTTCCGCTCGCTCGCGGTCACCACCCTCGAAACGTTCGCCGCCGTCGAGGATGCCCGCGTCCGGCGCGAGACGATCGCGCAGCAGCAGGCCGCCTACCGGATGGCGGTGGCCTTCCTCGAGGACCACGCCTCGCTGCCGATCACGATCGACGACGCCGCCGCTGCGGCGGGTGTCGGCTCGGCGGCGCTGGACCGCGCGTTCCGCACCCACTCCGTTCCGGGACGCACCCCCGCAGAGCACCTGGCGGCGGTCCGGCTGGATGCCGCGCACGCCGACATTCTGCGCGCCCCCCTCGACGGGACGGTGACCGTCGCCGAGGTCGCCTCACGCTGGGGGTTCACCGAGACGGGGCTCACCCGTGACCACCTGCGGAGCTATGGGACGACGCCCCACGAGCTCCTCGGGCTCTGACGCGCGCGGGTCAGTCCTCGTCGGCCTCGGGTTGACCCGGTCCGGGCCCGGGGCGGGCGACCGCGTCGTCGGCGATGTCGATGCGCGTCACCCCGTCGTGCTCGCTCACCCGGACGCCGTACTCGGCACTCGGCGCGCCACGGTCCTCGGGCTTGTCGACTCCTGCGGTGTCGTCGGTCATCGCCGGTCCTCTCGTCGTGTCGTCCGTGAACGCTACCCCGCAGCCCGTCGCGTCGTGCCCGCCTTGCGCCGGACGGGGCCGGTCGCTAGCGCCGGTCGCACAGACCTCCCGCACGGCCGGACGCGGGAGAATCGAGGCATGCGCGTCCTCTCGTCCCTCCCCGCCTCCGTCCGCGCCGCTCTCGCCGGCATCGTGGGCGCTCTGGCGGCGGTCCTGACCGTCGCGAACCCCGCCGCAGCGCACGACGAGCTCGTCGGGAGCTCCCCGGCCGCCGGCGCCGATCTGGCCGAGGCGCCCGCGGAGATCACCCTCACGTACTCGGCCGCCATCATGACCGAGGGGGCGACGGTCGCGGTCTTCGACGCGGCGGGGCGCGACTGGGCGGAGGGCGATCCGACCATCGACACCAACACCCTCACGATGGCGCTCGACGGGGAGCTGCCGGCCGCCGGCTACGTCGTCGAGTGGCGTGTCGTCTCCAGCGACGGGCACCCCATCAGCGGGACCATCCCGTTCATGGTCGGCGGCGGCGCCCCCATCACCTCCGACGACGTCGCCGGTGAGGCCCTCCCGGGCGACGACGGTGCGCTGCTTCCCGTCGTCGTGGGCTCGGTGATCGCGGTCGCCGTGATCGCCGTCGTCGTCGGCATCGTCCTCTCCCGTCGCCGGACCCGGTCGGACGAGAGCTGAGACGACGGATGCCGCACCCCGCGCGCCTGCGGGGGTGCGGCATCCGGTGGGTCAGACGGTCTGCGCCGCGTGACGTCCTTCGGCGATCTCCTCGACGAGCTTGGCGTCGAACGCCGGCAGGTCGTCGGGGGTGCGGCTCGACACGAGGCCGGCGTCGACGACCACCTCCTCGTCCTGCCACGTCGCCCCGGCGTTGACGAGGTCGGTGCGCAGGCTCGGGTAGCTCGTCAGGGTGCGCCCGCCCAGGACGTCGGCCTCCACCAGCAGCCAGGCGGCGTGGCAGATCGCGCCGACCGGCTTGTGCTGCGCGAAGAAGTCGCGCGCGAGGCGGACGGCGGCCGCGTCCAGGCGCAGGTCGTCCGCGTTCACGACACCGCCCGGGAGGACGAGGGCGTCGAAGTCCGCGGCCTCCGCCTCCTCGGTCGTCACATCGACCCGCTGCTCGTGCCCGTTCTTACCGGTGATGCTCCCGGCGTCGGGGGAGACGAGCACGGCGGTGGCGCCGGCATCCGTCACCGCCTGCCAGGGCGAGGTCAGTTCGCTGTCTTCGAATCCGTCGGTCGCGACGAACGCGACACGCTTTCCGCTGAGGGTTCCGTCGGTGCTGCTCATGGCCCGCACGTTACGCCGCGGCCCGCGCCGGTGGCGGGCCCTTGACCGCGGCCCCGCCCGCGTTTATGCGGCGTAGGCTGATCGACATGGCGATGTCGAACCTGCCGACCCCGAACCTGCAGCCCGTCCCCACGACGACCGATGCCGCCGACGAGAAGCCGTCGCTCCAGATCCTCGATCAGGGCGCCGCGTGCTGCGGCGGCGGCAGCTGCAGCATCGACTGACGGCTCCCGCCCCGGCGGCGTCAAGGCGCGGCGGGGATCAGTGCGCCGCGGCCGGGAGATCGACGTCGCCCTCCGCGGGCTTCCGGACGAACAGGGCGAGGGCGACCGCCGCCGTGGCGACGATCGCACCCACGAGGAACGCCGCGTGGATGCCGTCGGCCTTGGCGATGACCTCGTCGCTGCCGTCGGCGATGGCGCCGGCCGTGACCACGGTCATGATCGCGACGAACACGGCGGTGCCGGCGGCGCCGGCGACCTGCTGCAGCGTGCCGACCGTCGCCGAACCGTACGGGTAGAACCGGCGGGGGAGCGAGCCGAGCGCGGACGTCATGAGCGGGGTGAACGTGAGTCCCAGCCCCAGGCTCAGCGTGAGGTGCACCGCGATGACGAAGGCGACGCCGGTGTCCGGACCGAAGAACGTCATGCCCCACAGGGCCGCGGCGGCCAGCAGCATCCCCGGGATCACGAGGGGGGTCGGTCCGAAGCGGTCGAACGCGTTGCCGACGAACGGCGCCATCGCGCCCATGAGGATGCCGCCGGGGAGCAGCACGAGCCCCACCCCGAGCACGTCCAGGCCGAGGACCTGCTGGAGGTAGATGGGGAGCAGGATGATCGACCCGAACAGCGCCATGAAGACGATGACGACGAGCACGATCGCGAGCGAGAAGGCCGGCGTCCGGAACGTCCGGAGATCGAGGAGGGCGCTGTCGGTCTTCTGCAGGTGCAGCTGGAGCAGGACGAAGAGGACGAGGGATGCGGCGCCGACGGCGAGCGGGATCCAGACGGGCACAGGGGTGTGACCGGATGCCGATTCGCCGATCGCGCTGAAGCCGTAGATCAGCCCGCCGAAGCCGAAGGCCGACAGGGGGACCGAGAGCAGATCGAAGCGCGCATCGGGTCGCGTCGTGGTGACGTTCTTGACCCACACCGCTCCGAGCGCCAGGGCGATGAGGGCGATCGGCAGCATGACCCAGAAGATCGCGTGCCAGGTCAGCGTCGACAGGATCACGCCGGAGACGGTCGGGCCGATCGCCGGCGCGACCGCGATGACGACGGAGATGAGGCCCATCATCCGTCCGCGGTGCGACGGGGGAACGATGTTGAGGACCGTCGTGAACAGGAGCGGCAGCATGATCGCGGTGCCGCTGGCCTGCACGATGCGGCCCACGAGGAGGAAGCCGAAGCCGGGGGCGAGGGCGGCGATGAGCGTGCCGGCGGCGAACAGGCTCATCGCGGCGAAGAAGACGGAGCGCAGCGGGAAGCGCTCGAGCAGGAAGCCGGTCAACGGGATGACGACAGCCATCGTCAGCAGGAAGCCAGTGGTCAGCCACTGACCCGAGGCGACGGTGATGCCCAGGTCCGCGACGATGTCGGTCAGTGCGACCGACATGGTCGTCTCGTTCAGAATCACGACGAATGCGGCGACGACGAGCAGCGCGATGACCGGACCCGTTCTGGCGGGTCGCGAATCGGTCGGGACGACGGGAGTGGAAGCGGTGTCCGAAAGGGGCACGGGGATCCTTCGAGTGGGCGGGATGCGGCGGAGGTGCCGGGCCCGGGCGAGCCGTTCAGCTTAACGGATGCTGTGAGTCGGGCATTCCCGCGCCGGCGCCGCGACCCCGACCCGGGGTTATGGTGACGGCATGAGCATGGGCGGACCCGGAGGCGGGCGGGGCGGGTTCCGCGCGGTCGACGAGGAGGCCCAGCGCCGCCGCAACGCGTCGGCCCCCGAGGTCCCCGACCTCGGACGCCGCGTCGCCGCGCTGTTCCGGCCGTACCGCCGCCGGCTCGCGGTGACGGCCGTCCTCGTCGTCGCGGGTGCGGCGGTGGGCGTCATCCCGCCCCTTCTCGTGCAGCGGATCTTCGACGACGCGCTCTTCCCCGTCGACGGTTCGTCGCCGCGGCTCGGCTTGCTCGGTGTCCTCGTCCTCTCGATGATCGCCCTGTTCGTGCTCGGTGCGGGCCTCGGCATCGCGCAGACCTGGCTCACCTCGACGGTCGGCAACCGCGTCACGGGGGACCTGCGGGTGCGGATGTTCGAGCACCTGCAGGCCATGGACCTCGGCTTCTTCACCCGCACGAAGACGGGCGTCATCCAGTCCCGTCTGCAGAACGACGTCGGCGGCGTCTCGGGCGTGCTCACCAACACGGTGACGAGCATCCTCGGCAACACCGTCACGGTGATCTCGGCGCTCGTCGCGATGGTGCTGATCGACTGGCGGTTGACCCTCATCGCCGTCGTGATGATGCCGATCCTCGTGTTCGTCCAGCGCCGGGTGGGCCAGGTGCGGGCGCGCATCGCGGGGCAGACGCAGGAGTCCCTCTCCGAGCTCAGCGCGATCACGCAGGAGACCCTGAGCGTCTCCGGCATCCTGCTGTCGAAGTCGTTCAACCGCCAGCGCGCCGAGTCCGAGCGGTACGCCGCCGAGAACCGCACGCAGATCGGCCTGCAGGTGCGGCAGGCGATGAGCGGTCAGGGCTTCTTCGCCGTCGTGCAGATCATCATGTCCTCCGTGCCCGCCGTCATCTACCTCGTCGCGGGCCTGTTCATCTCGGGCGACGGCCCCGCGATCACGGCCGGTGCGGTCGTGGCCTTCACGACGGTGCAGGCGCGCCTGCTGATGCCGCTCATGGGCCTCATGCGCGTGGCGCTGGACGTCCAGACCTCGCGCGCCCTGTTCGCCCGCATCTTCGAGTACCTCGATCTGCGCCCCGCGATCACCGACCGCCCCGACGCGATCGACGTGACGGCGGCGCCGGGTCCGCTCGGACGGATCGAGTTCCGCGACGTGTCCTTCCGGTACCCGGATGCCGGTCCGCAGAGCCCCGCGACGCTCGACGGCGTGTCCTTCGTCGCCGAGCCGGGCCAGCACGTCGCGTTCGTCGGACCGTCGGGGGCCGGCAAGACGACGATCCTCTACCTCGCCCCGCGCCTGTACGAACCGGCGGCGGGCACGGTGCTGTTCGCCGGTGCCGACGTCCGCACCCTCGCGCACGCCTCGATCATCGACCGGATCGGGATCGTGTCGCAGGAGACATACCTCTTCCACGCCTCGATCCGCGACAACCTGCGCTACGCCCGGCCGGAGGCGACGGATGCCGAGATCGAGGCCGCGTGCGTCGCCGCCAACATCCATCACGTCATCGCGGGTTTCGAAGACGGGTACGACACGATCGTGGGCGAGCGCGGGTACCGGCTCTCGGGCGGGGAGAAGCAGCGGATCGCCATCGCGCGCGTGCTGCTCAAAGACCCGCCCGTGCTGCTCCTCGACGAGGCGACCTCGGCGCTCGACACGGTCTCGGAACGCGTCGTGCAGGAGGCGATCGACGAGGCGGCGCGGGGGCGCACCACCCTGTCGATCGCGCACCGGCTCTCGACGGTCGTCGCCGCGGACGTCATCCACGTCGTGAGCGGCGGGCGCATCGTCGAGTCCGGCACGCACGCCGAGCTCCTCGCTCTGGGCGGTCTCTACGCGGAGCTCGCCGCCCAGCAGATCGCGGCGGGGCGCATCGAGGGCGCGGTCTGATCCGCACCGCGCCCGCGCGTCACCAGGCGAGGGCGGCGGCCCGGAGCGCGGCGGAGTCCTCGTCGAGAGGGATGCCGTCGCGCTCGGCGCGCTCGGTGAGTCCACGGGTGAACGCGCCGAGGAGCTTCCGGTAGGCGTCATCGGGGTGGTGTTCGGCGACCCGCACGAGGGCGGGGACGTCCATTCCGAGGATGAGGCGCACCCGCGAACGCGCGGCGGCGGTGCGCCCGGCGGCATCGAGGACCGCGAGGCCGCCGCTCATGCCGTCGAGGTAGTCCTGCAGGACGGGGACCGCGTGACGGCGCTGCGTGATCGAGGTGCCGTCGGCGCGCTCGCGCCAGTGGACGACGACGTCGGGGATCACGTCGATGCCGCGGGCCGCGGTGTAGAGCTGCTGGGCGACGACCTGGTCCTCGTAGGCCTTGTCCTCCGTGAACCGCAGGCCCTCGCGGCGCCACAGGTCCAGGCGGCTCACCTTCGACCACGCGACGATGTTGCCCGAGACGTCGGGGTGTTCCGCCAGGCTCGTGCCGCGCCGGGCGGGGGAGGTCGAGGCGGCGACCCACGGCTGCACGACCCCGGGGGCGTAGTGACCCGCGGCATCCGCTCGCAGTCGGACGTACGCGCCGACGGCGACCTCGCTGCCGGAGGCCTCGAGGCTCCCCACGAGGATCTCGAGCGCGCGAGGGGTCATCACGTCGTCGGCGTCGAAGAAGCCGACGAGCGGGGTGTCGACGAGCTCGAGCGCCTCGTTGCGCGATGCGCCGAGGCCGCGGGCCACCTCGTGGCGCACCAGGCGGAAGCGAGGGTCCGCCGCCGCGGTGGCGGCGAAGGCCTCGGCTGTCCGGTCCCGCGAGGCGTCGTCGACGAGGATCGCGCGGAAGTCGCTGCGGGTCTGGGCGCGGAGGGAGGCGAGGGCTTCGTCCACGAAAGCGCCGACATCGCGGCCGGGCACGATGACGGTGACGGTCGGGGAGCTCATCACCGCGATCGTACCGCCGCGACGGAGGCCGCGACCGCGTCGGCGATCCGGGTCGGGTCGCCCGCGGCGTGGTGGCCGAAACTGAACCGCACGGACGTCTGCGCGACCTCGGGGGCGATCCCGAGGGCGACGAGGACGTGCGACGGTTCGTCGCTGCCCGCCGCGCAGGCCGAGCCGCTCGAGGAGACCACCCCGCGGCGTTCGAGTTCGAGGAGCACGGCTTCGCCGCTCACCCCCGCGAACGTGAAGCTCGCGGTGCCGGGAAGGCGACGGGTCGGATGCCCCGTGGGGACCGCTTCGGGGACGAGCGCTTGCACGCGGGTGACGAAGGCGTCCCGGAGGGCGCCGACCCGGGCGGACGCGGCGCCGCGCTCCCGTTCGGCGAGTTCGAGCGCGAGGGCGAACCCGACCGCGCCGGCGACGTTCTGCGTGCCGCTGCGCCGATCGCGTTCCTGACCGCCGCCGTGGAGGACGGGCTCCAGGGGGACGCGGCCCCGGATGGCGAGGACGCCGATCCCCTGCGGCGCACCGATCTTGTGTCCCGCGAGCGACAGGGCGTCGGCGCCGGTCCCCGACAGCGGGAGCCATCCCGCCGCCTGCACCGCGTCGAGGTGGAGGGGGATGCGGCTGCCCGCCGCGACGGCGGCGAGGGCTGCGGCATCCTGCACCGTGCCGATCTCGTTGTTGGCGTACCCGACCGACACGAGGACCGTGTCGTCCTGCAGCGCGCCGGCGAGGACCGCGGGGTCCAGCACGCCGTGCTGGTCCACCGGCAGGCGGGTCACCCGCACCCCGTGGACGCGTTCGAGGTGGTCGACCGAGGCGAGGACGGACTCGTGCTCGATCGCGGTGGTGACGACGTGGCCGGGCCGTCCGTGTCGCAGGAGGGCGGCGACGGCGACCCCCTTGATCGCGAGGTTGTTCGCCTCCGTCGCCCCGGACGTGAAGACCACGTCCCCCGGACGCATGCCGAGCACCGCGGCCACCCGCCGCCGCGCGTCCTCCAGCGCACCCGCGGCATCCTCCCCGACGGTGTGGTGGCTCGACGGGTTGCCGAACCGGTCGCCCAGGAAGGGCAGCATCGCCTCGCGCACCTCGGCGCGCACCGGGCCGGAGGCGGCGTGGTCGAGGTAGAGCACGTCAGGCCTCGTCGATGCGGACGTCGAGCCCCAGGTCGAGCGCGCGCGCCGAATGGGTGAGGGCGCCGACGGAGATGACGTCCACGCCGGTCTCCGCGATCGCGCGGACCGTGTCGAGCGACACGCCGCCCGACGCCTCGACCGTCGCGCGTCCGGCGACCTGGGCGACACCGGTCCGCAGGTCGGCGAGCGAGAAGTTGTCGAGCATGATCGTGCCGATCCCGGCGGCGAGCACGGCCTCGATCTGGGCGAGGCGGTCGACCTCCACCTCGAGGTGCGTCGTGTGGGGGAGTCGCGTCTTCGCGTCGCGGAGGGCGTCGGTCACCGACATCCCGGAGCGCACCAGGACGGCGAGGTGGTTGTCCTTGGCCATGACGGCATCCGACAGCGAGTACCGGTGGTTCGCGCCGCCGCCGCTGCGGACCGCGTGGCGTTCGAACGCCCGCAGGCCCGGGGTCGTCTTGCGCGTGTCGGCGATGCGCACACCGGTGCCGGCGACCGCGTCGACGTAACGCGCCGTGAGGGTGGCGACCCCCGACATCCGCTGGGCGAAGTTCAGGCCGATGCGCTCCGCGGTGAGCACCGCGCGGGCGGGCCCGGTGACGACCGCGAGGACGTCGCCGAGGGCGAACCGGGTCCCGTCGGCGGCGCGCACGTCGACGGCCACGCGCGCATCGGTCAGGGCGAAGGCCGCTGCGAAGACCTCGCCGCCGCTGAACACGCCGGACTCCCGCGCGACGAGCTCCGCCGTCGCGGTGGCGGAGGCCGGGATGAGCGCCTCGCTCGTGAGGTCGCCCCACGGCGCATCCTCGGCGAGGGCGGCGCGGACGGTCGTCTCGATGACGGCGGGGGAGAGCATCAGGCAGCGCCTTCCAGGTCGGTGCGGGCGGTCGGTGCGGCGAGGGCGGCGGGATCGTCGGTGCGCAGGTGGGACCCGACGGATCCGGTGCGTGCGGTCGCCGCGGCGACGACGAGCTGCGCGACCTGCAGAAGGTTCGCGTCCTCGTGAGCGCGGACCGTGGCCGGTGCCGGCGCCGCCGCCCGCCACGCGGCGAGCGTGCGGGCCGCGCGCGTCAGCCCCGTGCCGTCGCGGGACACCCCGGCATCCGCCCACATCAGTTCCTGCAGCGCACGCCGCGAGAACGGCGGATGCGGGATGCCGGCGGTCGCCGGCTCGACGACGGGCGATGCCGGCGCTCCCGTGGGCACGGGCCAGGGGCGCCCCGCGTCGGTCGCCGCCGCAGCCCCGGCGCGAGCGCCGAACACGGCGCCCTCGAGCAGCGAGTTCGAGGCGAGCCGGTTGGCGCCGTGCACGCCGGTGCGGGCGACCTCGCCGACCGCGTAGAGACCCGGGACGTCGGTGCGGCCGTCGAGATCGGTCACGACCCCGCCCATGAGGTAGTGCGCCGCCGGGGTGACGGGGATCGGCTCGCGGGCCCAATCGAGGCCGCGCGCGCGGACCGCGGCGTCGATCGTCGGGAAGCGCGCCGCGAGGAACACCGCGCGGCGGTCGGGGTCGCTGCTGTGGAGGCCGGTCGCGTCGAGGAGGACGGGCCGGCCGCCCTGACGCGCCATCGCGGCGGCGATCGCCCGCGTGACGACGTCGCGCGGACCGAGTTCGCCGTCGGGGTGCGCCTCGAGGGCGAAGCGCCGGCCGGCCTCGTCGCGGAGGACGGCGCCCTCGCCGCGGACGGCCTCCGAGACGAGGAACGCCTCGCCGACGGCGAGCACGGTCGGGTGGAACTGCACGAACTCCAGGTCGCGCACCGCGGCGCCGGCGCGCGCCGCCAGCGCGATGCCGTCCCCCGTCGCGACGGTCGGGTTCGTGGAATGTGCGAAGAGCTCGCCCGCTCCGCCCGTGGCGAGGATCACGGCATCCGCCTCGATCCGCTCGCCGCCGTGGAGCTCCACCCCTGCCACCCGACCGTCCTTGCGCACGAGCTCCGTCACGAACGCGTGCTCGCGGACGCTCACCCGGCTCGCACGCACCCGGGCGACCAGAACGCGCTCGATCTCGGCGCCGGTCGCGTCGCCGCCCGCGTGCAGGATGCGGGGGAAGGAGTGCGCGCCCTCGAGCCCGCCCCGCAGGGTTCCCGACTCGTCGCGATCGAAGTCGACACCGGCGGCGATCAGTTCGCGGATGCGGTCGGGACCCTCCTCGACCAGGACGGCGACCGCGCTCGGGTCGGCGAGGCCGGCTCCCGCGACGAGGGTGTCCCGCGCGTGGTCGGCGGTGCGGTCGGCGGGGGAGAGCGCACCGGCGATGCCGCCCTGCGCGTACCGGGTGTTCGCCTCGGTCAGTGCCGCCTTCGTCACGAGGGTGACCCGGGAGCCGGCGGCCTCGGCGTGCAGGGCCGCGGTGAGGCCCGCGATCCCCGATCCGACGACGACGACCGTGGTCACGGCTTGGCCGCCAGCATCCGCTCGAGCGCGACCCGCGCAGGAACCGCGACGTCCGACGGGACCTGGATGCGGTTGCGCACCTCGCCGGCCACGAGGCCCTCGAGCACCCACGCGAGGTATCCCGGGTGGATGCGGTACATCGTCGAGCACGGGCAGACGACGGGGTCGAGGCAGAAGATCTCGTGCTGCGGGAACTGGGCCGCGAGGCGCTGGACGAGGTTGATCTCCGTGCCGATCGCGAACGTCGTCGGTTCGGTCGCGGCGGCGATGGCCTTGCGGATGTAGTCCGTGGACCCCGCCTCGTCGGCGGCGTCGACGACGTCCATCGGGCACTCGGGGTGGACGATCACGCGGACGCCGGGGTGCTCCGCGCGCGCCTGGGCGATCTGGTCGACGGTGAAACGGCGGTGCACCGAGCAGAACCCGTGCCAGAGGATGACCCGGGCATCCTCGAGATCGGCCTCGGTCGAGCCGCCGAGGGGCTTGCGCGGATTCCACATCGGCATCCGCTCGAGCGGGACCCCCATCGCCTTCGCGGTGTTGCGCCCCAGATGCTGGTCGGGGAAGAAGAGGACCCGCCGGCCGCGGCCGAACGCCCACTCCAGCACCGTGCGGGCGTTCGAGGACGTGCAGACGATGCCGCCGTGACGACCGACGAAGCCCTTGATCGCCGCGGAGGAGTTCATGTAGGTCACCGGGATGACGGGGAGCAGCCCCTCGGCATCCGGGGTGTCCATGTCGCCGTAGACGTCGGCGAGCTGCTCCCAGCACTCCTCGACCTGGTCGATGTCGGCCATGTCGGCCATCGAGCAGCCCGCGGCCAGGTTCGGGAGGATGACGGACTGCTCGGGACGGGAGAGGAGGTCGGCGGTCTCGGCCATGAAGTGGACGCCGCAGAAGACGATCGCCTCCGCCTCGGGGTGCTCGAGCGCCGCGTTGGCCAGCTGGAAGGAGTCGCCGACGTAGTCCGCGTGGGTGACGACCTCTTCGCGCTGGTAGAAGTGCCCGAGCACCACGACGCGGTCGCCGAGCGTCGCCTTGGCGGCGACGATCCGTGCGGCGAGCTCCTCCTCACCGGCCTCGCGGTACTCGGCGGGGAGCTCGCCCTGGCGAGGAGCCCCGGTCGGGATGACGTCGCCCATGGACGAGCCCGGCCCGTACCCGGGGCGGGTGTCGAAGGTCCAGGGGCCTGCGGCGAGGTCGGTGGTGCAGGTCTCGGTCGTCAGCTCACCGGCGACGATCGCCTGGATCTCGTGGTCGACGCTGGGGTCCACGGGGCTGGGGTCCACGGGGCGGGGCTGGAGGGTGACGGGGGTGGCGCTCATGTCGGTTCGGGTCCTTCACTGCGGGAGCGGGCCGCGATCGGCCAGCTCGACGTCCTGGTTGTAGCGGTACAGCCGCGCGGGCCGGTGGCTGCCCGTGCGGAAGTCGTCGGTGGGGATGAGGGTGCCCGACCCCTCGACCTGCCGCCGGAAGTTGGCGGGGTCGAGCCGGCGACCGAGGATCGCCTCGTACACCTCGCGGAGTTCGGCGAGGGTGAACCGGTCGGGCAGGAAGCCGTGCGCGATGCGGCTGTAGCCCACCTTGTTGCGCAGGCGCCAGAGGGCGTAGTCGACGATGTGGTTGTGGTCGAACGCGAGCGCCGGAAGGGCGGTCGCGTCGAACCACGCCACGTTGTGCTGCTCGGTCGCCCGGGCGATGTCCTCGCGCACGAGCGCCCAGTAGACGATCGACACGACGCGCCCGGGGGAGCGGCCGACGTCGCCGAACGCGTAGAGCTGCTCGAGGTAGCTGGGCGCGAGACCCGTCGTCTCGG
This sequence comes from Microbacterium sp. NPDC064942, assembly GCF_049545525.1. NCBI lineage: Bacteria > Bacillati > Actinomycetota > Actinomycetes > Micrococcales > Microbacteriaceae > Microbacterium > Microbacterium sp. NPDC064942. Next base: position 632,052 of record NZ_JBMWDR010000001.1, read on the forward strand.
CGAGGGTGCGCGACGCGGTGGCCTCGAGGTTCTCCGTGGGATCGACCCAGCCGCCCGGGAGCGCCCACTGACCCTCGTGGGGATCGCGGGTGCGGCGTACGAGGGGGAGCTCGATGCGCGCGTCGTCGGCCTCGCGCCGCAACCGGAAGATGACGGTCGAGACGGCGACGCCGATCGAGGGAGGGGAGGTTGTTCTTGTCATGGTGACCTTAACTGCCGAGGTCGATCTTAGAGTCGGTATGACCAGAACCGCAACACGAACCGATTTCCCAGCAGCGGCGGCCTACGCTGATCGGGAGGAACCGCCGGCTCTCCCGGGCGGACTCGTCAAGGGAGGCCCGCCGTGCTCGTCGTCGACATCATCGTCGTGCTCGTGCTCATCGCCGCGCTGTTCGGCGGACTCCTGCGCGGTCTCGTGGCTACCGCCGGCACGCTCGTCGGCATCGTTCTCGGCGCCGTCGTCGCCGTGTGGCTCACCCCCGTCATCGCGCCCGCCTTCACGGGCTGGGAGTACCGCAGCCTCGTGCTGGCGATCATCGCCCTCGGCATCGTGGCCCTCCTCGCCGCGCTCGGGACGGCCGTCGGCAGACGCCTCCGCCGCGGCGTCGACCGCGCGCGGCTCGCCCCGCTCGACCGCATCCTCGGCGGCGTCGTGAACACCGCCGCGGCCGCCGTCGTGCTGCTGCTCACGAGCGGCGCGATCGTCGGCTCCGGGATGCCGGTGGTCGCCCCCGCCGTCGCTTCGTCCCGCGTCCTGGGCGCCCTCGACGCCCTCACCCCGCCGGCGGTGGATTCCGCGCTCGCCGAGTTCCGCGGCTTCATCGTCGACGAGGGCATCCCGCGCGTCGGGGAGCTCCTGGCGCCCGAGGTGGAGCCGACGGCGCCCCCCGTCTCGCTCGACGATCCCGCGCTCGAGCGGGCCGCGGCATCCGTCGCCCGCATCAGCGGCAACGCCTACGCGTGCGGTGCGTCGCTCACCGGGTCGGGGTTCGTCGCCGCGCCCGATCTCGTCGTCACGAACGCCCACGTCGTCGCCGGTGTCGACGAGCCGCTGGTCGAACTGCCGGGACGGGATGCCGAGGAGGGCCGCATCGTCTACTTCGACCCCATCGACGACCTCGCCGTCATCAGCGTCGACGGCCTCGACGCGGCACCGCTCGGGATCGTCGACCCGGTCGCGGCGGGGACCCCCGTCGCGGTCCAGGGCTACCCGCTGGGCGGTCCCTTCACGAGCAGTGCCGCCTACGTCCTCTCGGTCGGCAGCGCCGTCGTCTCCGACATCTACGAGGACAGCTCGCAGCCGCGCGAGATCTACGCCCTCGAGGCGAACGTGCGTCCGGGCAACTCGGGGGGTCCCCTCCTCACCGAGGACGGCGAAGTGGCGGGTGTGGTCTTCGCCCGCGGCCAGGACGACGCGAGCCGCGGGTACGCCATGACGACCGCCGAACTGCGCCCCGCGCTCCAGGTCTCGCCGGGCGACGCGACGGTCTCCTCCGGCGCCTGCACGACGGACTGACCGGGCCGTATCGGCGCCGCGGGCCCCGGTGATAGGCTCGCGCTCACAACCGCACACCGGACCATCGCGTCTGCTCGGGAGAAGCCCTCGTGGCTGCCGAAGGAGCAATCCCTCCCCGGAATCTCTCAGGCCCCCGTACCGAGCCGACATGGTCACTCTGAAAAGCGGCACCCTTCCGGTGCCCGCCGACGGGGCAAGCGGGCATCGCCCGCGAAATCTCTCAGGCCGATGACAGAGGGGGAGGAACTCACCCGCATCCCGCTGCGCCGTCAGGAGTTCCGTTGTTCCCCTCACCTCACCCCTCCGCCGGGTCGACACGATGTCCCTGAGCATCGGCGTCTTCGACCTGTTCACCGTGGGCATCGGGCCGTCGAGCTCGCACACGGTGGGTCCGATGCGCGCGGCCGCCGATTTCGTCTCGCGCATCGACGCGGACCGTGCCGCGCGGGTGCGGGTCGACCTGTACGGCTCCCTCGCGGCGACGGGTCGTGGCCACGGCACGCTGACCGCCGTGCTGCTGGGACTCGAGGGGCTGCAGCCGGAGGAGGTCCTCCCGGCCGAGGTCGAGGAGCGCACCGCCGCGATCGCCGAGGCGCGTCGCGTCCGGCTGGGCGGCACGGGCGACGTGCCGCTGTGCGAGGACGACATCGTCCTGCACCCGCTGACGATCCTGCCCGCGCACACGAACGGACTGCGGCTGCAGGCGTGGGACGCGGACGACGTCCTCCTCGACGAGGCCGTCTACTACTCGACCGGCGGCGGGTTCATCGTCCGCGAGGGTGAGGTTGCCGGCACGGCGGATGCGGCGCCCGTGCCCCTACCGTTCGAGACTGCCGCGGAGCTCCTGGCCCACTGCGAGCGCGAGGGCCTCTCGATGGCCGAGGTCCAGCGGCGCAACGAGCGGGTCTCCCGCACCGACGACGACATCGTCTCCGGCATCCTCCACCTCGCCGACGTGATGGTCGACAGCGTCGCCTCCGGGGCGGCGCGCGAGGGGATGCTGCCGGGCGGCCTGCGCGTGCCGCGACGGGCTCCGGCCTGGCACGCGCGCCTGCGGCGCGACGACCCGACCGGCGACGATCCCGCGCTCTGGCAGGAGTGGGTGAACTTCGTGGCCCTCGCCGTCAACGAGGAGAACGCGTCCGGCGGACGGATCGTCACGGCTCCCACGAACGGCGCGGCCGGCATCATCCCCGCCGTGCTCCACTACGCGACCCACTACGCCGCGCCGGCGCGCCCCCGCGAAGAGGTGGTCGTGCCGTTCCTGTTGACGGCCGCCGCGATCGGCGTCCTCTACAAGGCGCGCGCGTCCATCTCGGGCGCCGAGGTCGGCTGCCAGGGCGAGGTCGGCTCGGCGTCGTCGATGGCGGCGGCGGGTCTCGCCGAGGTTCTCGGCGGCTCGCCGCGCCAGGTCGAGAACGCCGCCGAGATCGCGATGGAGCACAACCTCGGCCTCACGTGCGACCCGATCGGCGGTCTCGTCCAGATCCCGTGCATCGAACGCAACGCGATCGCGGCGGCCAAGGCGATCAACGCGGCCAAGATGGCGCTGTGGGGCGACGGCACCCATCGCGTGTCCCTCGACGAGGTCATCGTGACCATGCGCGAGACGGGGCGCGACATGAGCAGCAAGTACAAGGAGACGGCGCTCGGCGGCCTCGCGGTCAGCGTCGTGGAATGTTGAGCGGAGACGGCATGACCGACACCACGACCGAGCCGCGGCGTTCGCCGCTGCACGAGCTGCACGAGCGGCTCGGCGCGTCCTTCACCGACTTCGGCGGCTGGCTCATGCCCGTCCGCTACACGTCGGACCTCGCCGAGCACCACGCGGTGCGCCGTGCAGCGGGGATCTTCGACATCTCGCACATGGCCGAGTTCCGCATCGATGGACCGGATGCCGCGGCGTTCCTCGACCGCGCGCTGGCCGGCCGCCTGTCGACGATGAAGGTCGGCAAGGCGAAGTACTCCCTCGTCCTCGCGGTCGACGGCGGCATCGTCGACGACGTCATCGTGTACCGCATCGCCGACGACGAGTTCCTCGTCATCTCCAACGCCGGCAACCGCGCCGAGGTCGCGGCCGCGTTCGCCGCCGTCGCGGCGGGCGACACGCGCATCGACGACATCACCGACCGGATGTCGCTCATCGCCGTGCAGGGCCCGGCGGCCCGCGGCATCCTCGAGTCGACCGCGGGCGTCGAGGGCGTCGAACCGGCGCTCGCGGACATGACCTACTACTCGTGGGCGCGGGGCTCGTTCCAGGGCCGCAGCCTCTTCGTCGCGCGCACCGGGTACACCGGTGAGGACGGCTTCGAGCTCATGGTGCCGAACGAGGTCGCCGAGGGCCTGTGGCAGGCCGTCACCGACGCAGGCCGCGACGCGGGGCTCGTCCCCGCCGGGCTCGCCGCGCGCGACACGCTGCGCCTCGAAGCGGGGATGCCGCTCTACGGCCACGAGCTCTCGCGCGACATCGTGCCGGCACAGGCGGGGCTCGGCCGCGTCGTCGCCGCCGACAAGGAGGACTTCGTCGGCAGGGACGGCCTCGCCGCCCGCGACCTCGGCGAGGCGCCCGTCCTCGTCGGGCTCGTCGCCGACGGCCGCCGCGCCGGCCGCGCCGGCTACGCCGTGCTCGCGGGCGACGACACCGTCGGCGAGATCACCTCGGGAGCGCTCAGCCCGACCCTCGGCCATCCCGTCGCGATGGCGCTCGTCCACCCCTCGGCATCCGCTGAGGGCACCGCCCTGACCATCGACGTCCGGGGGACCCGCATCCCCGCGACCGTCACCGCCCTGCCCTTCTACCGGAGACAGAAATGACCGACCTGACCGCCCTGTCCTACACCGCCGAGCACGAGTGGATCGCCTTCGACGGCGACGTCGCGACCGTCGGAATCACCGACTACGCCGCCGAGAAGCTCGGTGACGTCGTCTTCGTCGAGCTGCCCGCCGTCGGCACGACCGTCACCGCGGGCGAGACCTGCGGCGAGATCGAGTCGACGAAGTCGGTCGGCGAGCTCTACGCCCCGCTGACCGGCGAGGTCGTCGAGATCAACGACGCCGTCGTGGACGACCCGTCCTCGGTCAACGCCGGCGCGTTCGACGCGTGGCTCGTCAAGATCCGCGTGGACGGCGCGCCCACGGGCGACCTCCTCGACCGCGACGCCTACGTCGCGCTGACGGGCGGCGAGGCGTGAGCTCGGTCTTCCGCGATCGCCACATCGGCACCGACTCGGCCGCGCAGGCCGAGATGCTCCGCGTCCTCGGGCGTCCGTCCGTCGACGATCTCATGGGCACCGCCGTCCCCGACGCGATCCAGGTCGCCGAGCGCGAGAGCATCATCCCGCCCGCCGCGACCGAGGCCGAGGCCCTCGCCGAGCTCCGCGACCTCGCGTCGCAGAACCGCTCGGCGCGAGCGATGATCGGCCTCGGCTACTACGACACGCTGACGCCGTCCGTCATCCAGCGGAACGTCCTGGAGAACCCGTCCTGGTACACGGCGTACACCCCCTACCAGCCCGAGATCTCGCAGGGCCGGCTCGAGGCGCTCATCAACTTCCAGACGATGGTGACCGACCTCACCGGGCTCGCGACGGCGAACGCGTCGATGCTCGACGAGTCGACCGCGGTCGTCGAGGGGATGCTGGTGGCCCGCCGGGCCTCGAAGTCCGCATCGAACGTGTTCCTCGTCGACGCGGACGCCCTGCCGCAGACCAAGGCGCTGCTGCACCACCGCGCGGCCGCCGTCGGCGTCGAGATCGTCGAGACCGATTTCGCGGAGGTCCCCGAGGCCTTCGGTGCGTTCGTCCAGTACCCGGGCGCGACCGGGCGAGTCTGGGACCCGTCCGAGGTCATCGCCGCCGTGCAGGCGCACAAGGGGCTCGTCGTCGTCGCGGCCGACCTGCTCGCCCTGACGCTGCTGCGTTCGCCCGGCTCGATGGGCGCCGACGTCGCCGTCGGCACGACGCAGCGCTTCGGCGTGCCGATGGGCTTCGGCGGCCCGCACGCCGGCTACATGGCGGTGCGCGCGGGGCTCGAGCGTCAGTTGCCCGGCCGTCTCGTCGGCGTGTCGATGGATGCGTCGGGCGCGCCGGCGTACCGACTCTCGCTGCAGACCCGCGAGCAGCACATCCGCCGCGAGAAGGCGACCTCCAACATCTGCACCGCGCAGGTGCTGCTGGCCGTCATGGCGTCGATGTACGCCGTGTACCACGGCCCCGACGGCCTGAAGCGGATCGCCGAGGAGACGACCGCCAAGGCGTCGTTGCTGCGCGACTGGCTCGTCCAGGCCGGCGCCGACGTGCTCCACGACGCTTTCTTCGACACCCTCGTGGTCCGCACGCCCGGGCGCGCCGAAGACGTCATCGCCGACGCGCGGCGCCGGGGCTACCAGCTCTGGTTCCGCGACAGCGATTCGGTCGGGGTCTCCGTCGACGAGACGACGACCGTCGCCGACCTGCAGGCCGTGGCATCCGTCTTCGGCGTCGACTCGTCGAAGGTGTTCGTGCCGCTGCGCGACCGGAACGCCCACCTGCCCGAGGCGCTCCGCCGCACGGACGACTACCTGACGCATCCGGTGTTCACGACGCACCGCTCCGAGACCGCCATGATGCGCTACCTCAAGCAGCTCGCCGACCGCGACTACGCGCTCGACCGGGGCATGATCCCGCTCGGCTCGTGCACGATGAAGCTCAACGCGGCGACCGAGATGGCGGCCGTGTCATGGCCCGAGTTCGCGCGGGTGCACCCGTTCGCCCCGGCGGACGACGTCGCCGGCTACCTCGTCATGATCGAGCAGCTCGAGGCGTGGCTGGCGGAGGTCACCGGGTACGACGCGGTCTCGCTGCAGCCGAACGCCGGCTCGCAGGGCGAACTCGCGGGCCTGCTCGCGATCCGCGGCTACCACCACTCCCGCGGCGACGTGCACCGCGACGTCTGCCTCATCCCGTCGTCCGCGCATGGCACCAATGCGGCATCCGCCGTCCTGGCCGGGATGCGGGTCGTCGTCATCGCGTGCGACGAGGCCGGCAACGTCGACTTGTCGGATCTTCGTGCCAAGGTCGAGGCGCACGCAGACAGCCTCGCGGCGCTCATGATCACGTATCCGTCGACGCACGGCGTGTACGAGCACGACGTCATGGACATCACCGGCGCGGTGCACGACGCCGGCGGTCAGGTGTATGTCGACGGCGCGAACCTCAACGCGCTGCTCGGGTTCGCCCGGTTCGGCGACCTCGGCGGCGACGTCTCGCACCTGAACCTGCACAAGACGTTCGCCATCCCGCACGGCGGCGGCGGGCCCGGCGTCGGTCCGGTGGCGGCGAAGGCGCACCTCGCGCCCTTCCTGCCCTCGCACCCGATGGCGCAGCGCGCCGAGCACGCCGGCGGGCACGTCTTCGACGGCGGTCCCGTGTCGGCCGCGCCCTACGGCTCGGCATCCATCCTGCCGATCTCGTGGGCGTACGTCCGCATGATGGGCGCCGAGGGGCTCCGGCAGGCGACCGCCGCGGCGGTGCTGGCGGCGAACTACGTCGCGCGGCGGCTGGAGGGGCACTACCCGGTGCTGTACGCGGGGGAGGGCGGACTCGTCGCGCACGAGTGCATCCTCGACCTGCGCCCGCTCAAGGAGGCCACCGGCATCACGGTCGACGACGTCGCGAAGCGGCTCATCGACTACGGCTTCCACGCGCCGACGATGTCGTTCCCGGTGGCGGGGACGCTCATGGTCGAGCCGACCGAGTCCGAGGACCTCGCCGAGCTCGACCGGTTCGTCGAGGCCATGATCGCGATCCGGGCCGAAGCGGATGCGGTGGCCGCGGGGGAGTGGCCGGCGAACGACAACCCGCTGGTGAACGCGCCGCACTCCGCGGCATCCGTCATCACCAGCGAGTGGGCGCACCCGTACCCGCGCGAGACCGCCGTGTACCCCGTGCCCGGCGTCGTGCGCACGAAGTATTGGCCGCCCGTCCGCCGCATCGACAACGCCTACGGCGACCGCAACCTCGTCTGCGCGTGCCCGCCGATCGAGGCCTTCGCCTGACCCCCGCGCCCCATTTCCGCGAGACTGCACACGGCCGTCGAGACAGCGGGTTCAGACCCCGGTCTCGGCGCGCGAGTGCAGTCTCGCGGCGGGGTAGCGAGAGCCGAGGGCGGTCCGGGCGGTCGCGAGGCGGTACGGGTCGGGAAGCGCGACGCGCGGGACGCCCGCGCCGCGCAGGATGCCGTCCAGCGCATCGGGGTCGGCGACATCGGACCATCCCCAGTGCACGACCGATCGGATGCCTCTTGACCGAAGGCGGTGGTCCCGCTCGCGGCGCGCGCGCAACAACGATCCGGGGTCGCCGAATCGGCCGTCGTACGTGAGGTCGCCGTCCGCCTCGCCGGCGACTCCCGCTCCCGGCCACCAGAAGTCGGTGCGGTCGGTCGCGCCCTGCCCGCTCCACTCGGTCTGCAGCTCGGGTTCCTCGTAGCCGAGCAGCTCGACGATCGCCCGGCTCGCGGACTCGAGCGTCGACTCCGCCTCCGCCCGGGCACGATGCAGGGGCCACCGGGCGATGCGGCGCCCCCGCGAACTCGGTCGATGCTCGTTCTGTTCGACGAGCGACTCGACGGATGCCGCCGGGTCCAGCCGCAGCGCGGCGTCCGCCGCGATGAGCCCCACCACCACGTGCCGAGCCCGCGCGAGGTCGACGGCGCAGTCCGCGGGTGCGACCGCGGCGAACCCGCCCAGGTCGACGACGTCCCGCGCTCCCGTCGTCGTGTGCATCCGGAGGCCGGCGTGCAGGCGCGAGGTGCGGGTCGGGTCGCCGAGAGCGTGGACCACGCCGGGGTCGCCGAGCACCGGCATCCCCCAGATCGCCGCGGCCGACTCGTGGCTCAGCACCAGCCCCGGGTGCGTGAGGAGTGTCGCGTGGATGCGCGCGAGGTACCTGTCCCACGGAGCGAGCCTCCGCCACAACCCCGTCGGCGCGTACACCCCGCGCACGACGGACACGAGCTCACCGCGAGCCGCGACGCGCGCGGCGTGCGGAACGTCCCGCGCCCGCAGGAGCGGCACGGGGCAGGCGACGGGCGCGGGACGGACGAAGGGCAGGGGGCGGGCGATCGCGGGCATACCCCCGATGCTCCAGACCCGCCCCCGGCACCGCCCCGCTTGCGCTCCACCCCGTGGACACCCCGCCCGCCGCGCCCGCGGTGGAGGAACCGCCCCGCCTCACCGATCCCCCCCGAGACTGCACCCGACGCGCGAGACAGCGGCGCCACTCCGCCGTCTCGGCCCGCCCGTGCAGTCTCGCGGGAAGAAGACCCAGGCCCGCGATGCCGCGCGTCAGCCGCCGGGCGGGCCGAACACCCCGGGCCACCACGCGGCGGCGAGCGGGTACCCGACGAAGGCGATGATGTCGATGAGCACGTGCGCGACGACGAGCGGCATGACGCGGCCCCAGCGGGAGTACACCCAGCCGAACACGACGCCCATGGCCATGTTGCCGATCAGGGGACCAAACCCCTGATATGCGTGGTACGAGCCGCGCAGCACCGCGGTGGACAGGATGATCGTCCAGGTGTTCCAGCCGAGCAGGCGCAGGCGGTCGAACAGGTAGCCGACCATGATGACCTCCTCGAGCAGCCCAGCCCGCAGGGCGGCGAGCAGCAGCAGCGGCACGGTCCACCAGGACGAGTCCAGCGGCGAGGCATCCACCTGCACGGTGATCCCGAGTTCGCGCCCGACGGCGTAGAGCACGAGGCCCGGGACGCCGATCACGAGCACGAGCAGCACGCCGCCGCCAAGGCCCCGGCCGAACCTCTCGAACGTCAGGCCGATCTTCGCGAAGCCCGACCGGGCGGGCTCCCAGAGCAGATAGATCGCGAGCGCGACCGGGGCGAAACCGAACAGCGCCGACAGGAACTGCGAGATGACATCCCACACCTCCGACGGCGCGGCGCCCGGGTTGAGCGAGGTCTGCTGGTCACTCAGGGGTGCACGGGTCAGCGCCTCGATCAGCGAGAGCACGGAGTACACCGCGGAGCGCCCCAGCGAGAGCGAGAGGACGATGGCGATCTCCCACCACAGGCGTGCCCGCCGCCGCGGGGAGGAATCCGTGGGGAGGTCCGTGAACGCTGCCATCCGGTCAGAATGGCACGACTTCGTATGAGTGGGATGCCGATGGGCCCACCGATCAGACTGCTTCATCGACGGCTCCTCAAGTAAAGGCTGTGTAACGGTCCTGTGAGAGATTTGTCGCATTGCGCTCAAGCTGCTTAGTGTGCTTCTCATCACGCCTGGGTCGCGAAGCCTCGACCCGGGCTTTCATTAGGTCTCATGGAGGACACTTTGAAGCGCAACAAGATCGGCGTCGCGGGCCTCGCCCTGCTCGGCGCCACCAGCCTGGTTCTCGCCGGCTGCGCCAGCAACACCGGCGGCAGCGGCAACGGGAACGAGGGCACCGGCGGTTCGACGGATGCGGTCATCACGACCAACGGCTCCGAGCCCCAGAACCCGCTCATCCCCACCAACACCAATGAGACCGGTGGTGGCAAGGTCATCGACTCGATCTTCGCGGGCCTCATCTCCTACGCGGCTGATGGTTCGGTCGTCAATGACGCCGCCGAGTCGATCACCACGGACTCGCCCACGCAGCTCACCGTCAAGATCCGCAAGGGCCTGACGTTCACGAACGGTGAAGAGGTCACTGCCGACAGCTTCATCAAGGCGTGGAACTACGGTGCGCTGGCTTCCAACAAGCAGAACTCGTCGTACTTCTTCGAGGACATCGAGGGCTTCAGCTACGACGAGGACTCGGAGCTGTCGGGTCTCAAGAAGGTCGACGACCACACCTTCACCATCACGCTGAACAAGCCGGCCGCCGACTTCGCGCAGCGCCTGGGCTACTCGGCCTTCGCGCCGCTCCCGTCCGTCGCGTTCGACGACATGAAGGCCTTCGGTGAGAACCCGATCGGCAACGGCCCCTACAAGCTGGCCAAGGAGGGCGCGTGGCAGCACGACGTCCGCATCGACCTGGTCCCGAACGAGGACTACGACGGTCCCCGCAAGGCGAAGAACGGTGGCCTCGACATCGTCTTCTACGCGAACCAGGAGGGTGCCTACCAGGACCTGCAGGCCGGCAACCTCGATGTGCTCGACGCGATCCCCGAGAGCGCGCTCGAGACCTACGAGTCCGACCTCGACGGTCGCGCGGTCAACCAGCCCGCCGCCATCTTCCAGTCGCTGACGATCCCGGAGTGGCTCGACGGCTTCCAGACGGACGAAGAGGGCAAGCTCCGCCGCGCCGCGATCTCGCACGCGATCAACCGCGAAGAGATCACGAAGGTCATCTTCAAGGACACCCGCACGCCTGCGAAGGACTTCACCTCGCCCGTCATCGACGGCTGGAGCGACTCGGTCCCCGGTAACGAGGTCCTCGAGTACGACCCCGAGCTCGCCAAGGAGCTGTGGGACCAGGCGAACGCGATCAAGCCCTACAACGGCGAGGACTTCACGATCTCGTACAACGCCGACGGCGGCCACCAGACGTGGGTCGACGCGGTCGCGAACTCGATCTCGGGCACGCTCGGCATCACCGCCGTGGGCCAGCCCTTCCCGGACTTCGCCACCTACCTCGACGCCCGCGACAACGAGAAGGTCGACGCGTTCCGCTCCGGCTGGCAGGCCGACTACCCCGGTCTGTACAACTTCCTCGGCCCGCTCTACGCGACCGGTGCCGGCTCGAACGACGGCAAGTACTCGGACGCGAAGTTCGACGACCTGATCGCCAAGGGCATCAGCGAGACGGATGAGGCGGCGCGCAACGCCACGCTCCTCGAGGCGCAGTCGGTCCTGTTCGAGGACCTTCCGGCCATCCCGCTCTGGTACTCGAACGTGAACGGCGGCTGGGCCGACGGCGTCGAGAACGTCGAGTTCGGCTGGAACTCGGTGCCGCTCTACTACGAGATCACCAAGTAACCCGCACACAGCATCACCTCACGCGAGGCGGTGACGGTCACCCGTCACCGCCTCGCGGCGTGACCCGACCATCTCACCGTTCTCACAGCCGACGGGCTGAGGATTGGGTGAACAGGGGCACCGCGCAGCGGGGCCCTTCTTCGTGCGTCAGCACTGATACGTCTTTTCCCTGGAAGGGGGCCGAGGGTGGCCTATTACATCCTCCGACGGATCCTTCAGGTCATTCCGGTCTTCATCGGCGCGACCCTGTTGATCTATTACATGGTCTTCGGACTCCCCGGCGACCCCGTCGCCGCACTCTTCGGCGACAAGCAGCCGCCGCAGGCCGTCATCGAGGCGATCCGCGACCAGTACAAGCTCAATGAGCCGTTCATCGTCCAGTACGCGAACTATCTCGGCGGTATCCTGCGCTTCGACTTCGGGACGACGTTCTCCGGGCAGAGCGTGAACGACGTCCTCGCCCGCACCGTCCCGATCACGATGCGCCTGGCGATCATGTCCGTCGCGATCGCGTTCGTGCTCGCGCTCATCATCGGCGCCCTGTCGGCGGTGTGGAAGGGCTCGATCTTCGACAACGGCGCCCTCGTGACGGCGCTGATCTTCATCGCCATCCCGATCTTCGTGCTCTGCTTCCTCGCCCAGTACTTCCTCGGCGTGCAGCTCGGCTGGTTCAAGCCGACCGTCGGCGGACAGAACGACTGGGGCGACCTCTGGTTGCCGGCGATCGTCCTCGGCCTCAGCATCTACGCCTCGAGCATGCGCCTCACGCGCGCCTCGATGATCGAGTCGCTCGGCCAGGACTGGGTGCGGACCGCCTACTCGAAGGGCCTGTCGCGTCGCCGTGTCATCCCGGTGCACGTCCTGCGCAACTCGATGATCCCGATGGTGACCGACACGGCAACGCAGTTCGGCGTCCTCATGGTGGGAGCCACCGTGACCGAGGGCATCTTCAACGTGCCCGGCGTCGGGAACACCCTGTTCAACGCGATCATCCGCCACGAGACCCCAACGGTCGTGTCCTTCGTCACGATCTTCGTCGTCATCTACGTGCTGGTGAACCTGGTCGTCGATCTCCTGTACGGCCTGCTCGACCCGAGGATCCGCTATGTCAAGTAACACCACCCACTACGTGGCGCCCGCCCGCACCGAGACGGTCGTGGTCGACCAGCTCCGCCTGAGCGAGAAGAAGAGCAACCTCTGGCTGGATGCCTGGCGTGACCTCCGTCGCCGTCCGACGTTCTGGATCTCGGTGGTGTTCTGCCTCATCATCGTCGTCATGGCGGTCGCCCCGACCCTGTTCACGTCCGTCGGCCCGTCCGGCGGTGCATGCGTGCTGGGCAAGAGCAACGCCGGCCCCGAGCCGGGGCATCCGCTCGGCTTCAACCTCCTGGGCTGCGACATCTGGTCGCGCGTCGTGCACGGCACGAGTATCTCGATGTCGGTCGGTATCCTGGCGACGGTCATCTCCACTGTCATCGGCCTCATCATGGGCGCCCTCGCGGGCTTCTACGGCGGATTCCTCGACTCACTCCTCTCGCGCGTCGGCGACATCTTCTTCACGATCCCCTACATCGTCGCGGCGGTCGTGGTGATGTCGGTGCTCGCCGAGCACAAGAACGTCTTCGTCCTCGCACTCGCGATCGGCGGGTTCTCGTGGGCGAGCACGGCGCGTATCGCGCGTGCCGAGGTGCTGCGGGTGAAGCAGTCCGATTACGTGATGGCCTCCCTTTCGATCGGGCTTTCGCGTTTCCGCACCCTGCTCACGCACGTCATCCCGAACTCGATGGCGCCCGTCATCGTCGTGACGACCCTGGGCCTCGGCACCGCGATCGTCGCCGAGGCGACGCTGTCGTTCCTGGGTGTCGGTCTCGGCGGTGTGTCGTGGGGCGCCGACATCAGCCAGGCGCAGTCCTCGATCCGCACCGCGCCGCTGGCGCTGTTCTGGCCGTCGCTCGCGCTGACGGTCTCGGTCCTGGCGTTCATCACGCTCGGCGAGCTCCTGCGCGATGCGGTCGACCCGAAGTCCAGGGCCCAGCGATGAGCGCCACCGAGAACCCGTCCAGCCGCGCTTCGCTGCGCGGCAGCCACAAGGAGAGCGCCGTGTCGCAACCCCTTCTCCAGATCCGCGACCTGAAGGTCGCCTTCTCGAACGGCAAGAAGGAGCGCGAGGTCCTCCACGGGGTCGACCTCGACGTCTTCCCGGGAGAGACCGTCGCCATCGTGGGCGAGTCCGGTTCGGGTAAGTCGACGACGGCCGCTGCCGTCATCGACCTGCTTCCGGGCACCGGCAAGGTGACGAGCGGATCGATCCTGCTCGACGGGGTCGACCTGACGAAGGCGAGCCGTCGCGACATGGAGGCGATCCGTGGTCGCGACATCGGCTACGTCCCGCAGGACCCGATGTCGAACCTCAACCCGGTCTGGTCGATCGGCTTCCAGGTCGAGGAGGCCGTGCGCGCCAACGGTCTCGCCTCCAGCCGCAGGCAGGCGCGTCAGCGCGCGATCGAGGTGCTCAAGCAGGCCGGGCTCGCCGATGCGGAACGGCGCATGCACCAGTTCCCGCATCAGTTCTCGGGTGGGATGCGGCAGCGCGCCCTCATCGGCATCGGTCTCGCCGCCGACCCGAAGCTCCTGATCGCCGACGAGCCCACCAGCGCGCTCGACGTGACGGTGCAGCGGGTCATCCTCGATCACCTCGCCTCGCTCACCCGTGAGAAGGGCACCTCCGTCCTCTTCATCACGCACGACCTCGGACTCGCGGCGGAGCGCGCCGACCGGATCGTCGTGATGAACCAGGGTGAGATCGTCGAGGCGGGCCCGAGCCGGGTCATCCTCGAGAACCCCCAGCACCCCTACACCCAGCGGTTGGTGGCCGCTGCCCCGAGCCTCGCGTCGCAGCGCATCCAGGCCGTGGCCGAGCGGCGCGGCGTGGAGCACCTCGGCGAGGTCGTCGACGCGAAGCCCGTCGTGGAGGTGCGCGATCTCGTCAAGGAGTACAAGATCCGCTCGGGGGGCTTCCGCAGCGAGCCGTTCCGTGCGGTGGACGGTGTCTCCTTCCAGATCCCGCGGGGTAAGACGCTCGCCCTCGTGGGGGAGTCGGGGTCGGGCAAGTCGACCGTGGCGAAGATGGTGCTCCAGCTCGAGCAGCCGACGAGCGGCGCCGTGATCGTCGACGGTGCGGACACCTCGGGCATGAACCGCAAGGAGGTCTTCGCCCTCCGCAGTCGCATGCAGCCGGTCTTCCAGGACCCGTACGGGTCGCTCGACCCGCTCCGCAGCATCGGTGCGCTGATCGCCGAGCCGCTTCGCGTACACGGCGTGGGTGACGAGAAGTCCCGACGCGACCGCGTGTTCGAGCTGCTCGAGCAGGTGTCGCTTCCGCGCGAGGTCGCGTGGCGCTACCCGAACGAGCTCTCGGGCGGTCAGCGTCAGCGCATCGCGATCGCGCGAGCCCTCGCCCTCAAGCCGTCGATCGTCGTCCTCGACGAGGCGGTGTCGGCGCTCGACGTGCTCGTGCAGGACCAGATCCTGCGCCTGCTGGCGGAGCTGCAGTCCGAGCTTGACCTGACCTACCTGTTCATCACCCACGACCTCGCCGTCGTCCGGGTCGCGGCGGACCTCGTGTGCGTCATGGAGCAGGGCCGTGTCGTCGAGCAGGGCACGGTGGACGAGATCTTCGCCTCGCCGACGCAGGAGTACACCCGTCGTCTTCTCGACGCGATCCCCGGTGCGGATATCCCGCTCGGGGGGCGTGCGTGACGAACCACACCGAGGGCGGGGGAGGCGGGCGCGATGCTCGCTTCCTCCGCCCTCGGGTGTTCCGTGCCTCCTCGACCCTCTTGTCCTTCTGGGTGGTCGTCGCGATGCTCGCCTTCTTCCTGGGGGATGCGGCGGTGCGGGGGAGCTGGCTCTTCCTGGCGAAGTGGACCGCCCCGCTCCTGCTGATCGGCTGGGGGGCGTGGCTGCTCTTCTGGCGGTCGCAGGTGAGGGCCGATCGCGAGGGTGCCGTGGTGATCAACGCGCTCCGGATCCACGATCTGCCGTGGTCCTCGGTCGAGGAGGTCGTGCAGTCCGCACAGCTGCGTGTCGTCCTCGTCGGCGGCCGGCGCATCGACTGCTGGGGCGGACCGTTCCCCCCGCGTCGACGGATGACGCGGACGCCCGAGCCGTCGGCGGATGCGGCGCTGGTCATGGAAGCGCTGCGTGAGGCGGCGACGCCCTCCGAGCGTGTCGCGACCTCGCGCTGGGACGTCCCCGCGCTCCTCGTGGGAGTCGCCCTCGCGGCCCTCACGATCGCCTCTGTGACACTTGTGCATCCGTGAAGTAAAGATCGTGAAACGAACTGTTCACCGTTTCGATGGATCTGTGGGCATGTTTGTTAGCGTTGTGCGGGCGGGGCAGCGAAGCCCCGTTAGGCAAGGCGTCCTCGACGCCGGAACGGCCGGAGAGGACACCCGAGACGCGTGACGCTGTACTTGATCAGGAGAATCCTGAACTACGCGATCCTCACCCTCGTCGCCACGTCGCTGGCGTACGTGCTCGCGAGCATCGGACTCGTCCCTGAGCGACGGTTCCTGCAGCGGAACCCTCCGGTTCCGCAGTCGACGATCGACGGCATCCTGGACCGCTGGGGTGTGAACCCCGAGGACCCGCTCCTGCTCCGCCTCTTCCGGTGGCTCGGCAATCTCTTCACCCAGGGTTCGCTCGGCCTCACGACGGGCAATCAGCCGGTCGTCGAGGAGATCTTCGTCCGCGCCGGGGTGAGCCTGCAGCTGCTGCTGGTGGGCTCGATCATCGGCGCCATCCTGGGCGTGATCCTCGGCGTCTGGGGCGCCGTGCGCCAGTACCGCACGAGCGACCGCATCGTCACGGCGGCGTCCTACCTGCTGTTCGCGACCCCCACCGTCGTCATGGCGATCCTCCTCATGATCCTCGCCACCTACTTCAACCAGGCGGCGGGGTCCCAGATCATCCGGTTCACCGGTCAGTACTCGCCGGGCATCCCGAACGAGTTCTGGCCTCAGCTGGGGGACCGCCTCTCGCACCTGCTGCTGCCGACCCTCGTGCTGATCCTGGGCGCCGCAGCCTCGTACAGCCGGTACCAGCGCAGCGCGATGCTCGACGTCCTCGGCGCGGACTACATCCGCACCGCACGTTCGAAGGGTCGCACCCGCGGGTCCGCGCTCGTGCGTCACGGTGTGCGCGTCGCGCTCATCCCCATGTCCACGTTCTTCGCCTACAGCTTCGGCACCCTGGTCGCCGGGGCGACGATGCTCGAGATCATGTTCGGCTGGCACGGGATGGGCGAACTCACGATCCAAGCCGTGCAGCAGGACGACATCAACGCGGTGGCGGGATCGACGATGTTCGTCGCGGTCCTGATCCTCTGCTCGTCGACCCTCTCAGAAGTCTTGTACGCCGCCCTCGACCCGCGCGTGCGGAGGTAATCATGGTCATCCCTCTCGAACAGTCCGCCGAGGTCGCCGAGCTCTCGGTCTCCGCGGATCAGAAGACCCGCAAGCCGCTCACGCGTTCGCGCTTGATCTGGCAGCGCCTGCGCTCGTCGAAGCAGTTCTGGATCGGCACGATCGTCCTCGTCGCGATCGTCCTGTGGGCGGTCGTCGGTCCGCTCGTCTGGCCGATCTCGCACACCACGCGCGATTACTTCTCCCTCAACCAGGCGCCGAGCGCCGCGCACCCGTTCGGTACGGATACGCTCGGCTACGATCTGTTCGCCCAGACGATGGCCGGCCTGCGCATCTCCCTGATCGTCGGTTTCGTCGCGGGTCCGCTGGCCACGCTCATCGCGGGCTTCGTGGGAGCGATCGCCGGGTACGTCGGCGGATGGAGCGACAAGGTCATCGCGTGGTTCATCGACCTGTTGCTCGTGCTGCCCGCCTTCTTCATCCTCGTGCTGCTCTTCCCGTTCTTCCGGGAGTCCGGCTGGATCGTCATGACCTTCTTCCTGGCCCTGTTCGGCTGGATGATCATGGCGCAGGTGATCCGTTCGCAGACGCGCTCGCTGCGTGAGCGCGAGTTCGTGAAGGCCGCGCGATACATGGGCTTCGGCACGTGGTCGGTCGTCACCCGCCACGTCGTCCCGAACGTCGCCTCCCTCCTCATCATCGACGCCACGCTGGGTGTCGGCGCCATGATCCTGGCCGAGACGAGCCTCAGCTTCTTCGGCTTCGGCGTGCAGGCGCCCGAAGTCTCGCTCGGAACCCTCATCGCCGCCGGAAACACCGCTGCGGCCACCCGACCCTGGCTGTTCGTCTTCCCCGCGGCGACCCTCGTCGTCCTGCTCCTGAGCCTGAGCCTCGTCGGCGACGCTCTGCGCGACGCCATCGACCCCACTTCCGGAGCCAACCGTGGTTGACGAACTGCTGCACTCGATCGACACGAGCGCCCGCGAACGCGGCCGCCCGATCCTCGAGGTCAAGAACCTCTCCGTCACGTTCCCGCAGCGCGACGGGTCACCCGTGCGCGCCGTCCGCGACGTCAGCTACTCGATCCACGAGGGCGAGTTCCTCGGGATCGTGGGCGAGTCCGGCTCGGGCAAGTCGGTCTCCTCGCTCGCGGTGATGGGCCTCCTGCCCGACACGGCTCAGATCGAGGGCGAGATCCTCTTCCAGGGGCAGAACCTGCTGTCGCTCGACGACCGGCGGCTCTCCCGCATCCGCGGCCGCGAACTGGCGATCATCTTCCAGGACCCGCTGTCGGCGCTGACCCCCGTCTACACCGTCGGCGATCAGATCGCCGAAGCGCTGCGACTGCACGAATCGGCGCTCAGCAAGCAGGCCGCCGCCGCGCGCGCCGTCGAGCTCCTCAAGATCGTCGGCATCCCCGACGCCCCGCGCCGCGCCAAGGCGTTCCCGCACGAGTACTCGGGTGGGATGCGGCAGCGCGCGATGATCGCCATCGCGATCGCCAACAACCCGCGCCTCATCATCGCCGACGAGCCGACGACCGCGCTCGACGTGACGATCCAGGCGCAGATCCTCGAAGTGCTCGAGGAGGCGAAGCGGATCACGGGTGCCGCCGTCTCGCTCATCACTCACGACCTCGGTGTCGTGGCCGGTCACGCCGACAACGTCGGCGTCATGTACGCCGGGAAGATGGTCGAGTACGGCAGCGTCGAGACGATCTTCCGCGAGCCCGTCATGCCGTACACGGTGGGTCTGCTCCGATCGGTGCCCAACATCCGCACCGCAGGCACCGAACGCCTCGTCCCGCTCGAGGGTCGCCCGCCATCTCTCGCCTCGCTCCCGAAGGGCTGCCCCTTCGCCGCACGCTGCCCCGCCGCGATCGCGGTGTGCCACGAGGTCGAGCCCGAGCTCGTCCCCGCCGGGAAGGCCGTCGGGCAGCTCGCCGCGTGCCATCGCTCGGACGAACTCGCCGAGGGTGTCCTCCGGCGCTCCGACATCTTCCCGCGGCCCGAGCCGCTGCCGGCCGAGGTCGTCGCCGAGACGACGGAGGCTCCCATCGTCGAGGTGCGCGACCTCAAGCGGCACTTCCCGCTCTACCGCGGCGGCGTGTTCCGCCGTCGCGTGGGTGACGTCAAGGCCGTGGACGGTGTCTCCTTCGACCTCCGCGAGGGGCGCGTGCTCGCCCTCGTGGGCGAGTCGGGGTGCGGCAAGACCACCACCATCCTCGAGATGATGGAGCTCACCGCCCCGCAGGGCGGGCGGATCACCTTCGACGGCAAGGACGTCGCCTCGCTGACCCGCAAGGGACGTCGGGAGCTGCGCCGCGACATCCAGATCGTGTTCCAGGACCCGGCGGCCGCCGTCGACCCGCGCCTGCCGATCGGAGAGGTCATCGCCGAGCCGCTGCTCGTGCACGACGTCCCCAAGGCCCAGCGCGACGAGCGCGTCGTCGAACTCCTCGAGCTCGTAGGCCTCGACCCCGCGATGGCGGACCGCTACCCGCACGAGTTCTCCGGCGGTCAGCGTCAGCGCATCGGCATCGCCCGCGCCCTGGCGACGAACCCGAAGGTGCTCGTCCTCGACGAACCGGTCTCGGCCCTCGACGTGTCGATCCAGGCCGGTGTGATCAACCTCCTGCAGGACCTTCGCGACCGGTTGGGCCTGTCGATGGTGTTCGTCGCCCACGACCTCGCGGTCGTCCGCCAGCTGGCCGACGACGTCTCGGTCATGTACCTCGGCCGGATCGTCGAGTCCGGACCGATCGCCGAGGTCTTCAGCAACCCGCGGCATCCGTACACCCAGGCCCTCATGTCGGCGGCGCCGATCCCGGACCCGCACATCGAGCGCACCCGGGAACGCGTGCTGCTCGACGGCGACCTGCCGAGCCCGGCCGTGGAGATCCAGGGATGCCGCTTCCGCACCCGCTGCCCGCTGTTCC
The DNA here is from genome assembly GCF_049545525.1 of Microbacterium sp. NPDC064942. Classification (NCBI taxonomy): domain Bacteria; kingdom Bacillati; phylum Actinomycetota; class Actinomycetes; order Micrococcales; family Microbacteriaceae; genus Microbacterium; species Microbacterium sp. NPDC064942. The sequence continues at coordinate 651,887 of NZ_JBMWDR010000001.1, forward strand.
GTCTTCTGCCCGAGGAGGACCAGCGGCTCTGCCTCGGCGAGTACCCCGATCTGGCGCGGCGCGGCCGCGTCGAGGTGGCCTGCCACCACGTCGAGAAGAACGTCCTCGTCGTCACCTGACCCCTGAACTCCGTCTTTTCCGGCGGACCCAAGAAGAAAGTAGATGCACATGATCCGTAAGACAGCACTTGCGGGTCTTGCTGTGCTCAGCGCGGGAGCTCTCATGCTCACCGCCTGTGCTGGCGGGACCACGTCGTCGCCGTCGCCGTCCTCCTCGGCGTCGCCCGAATCGCTCCCCCTGGTCGGCTACGAGACGGTGGACTACGGCGACCTCACCGACGGTGGCACGCTCAACCTCTCCGTCACGAGCAGCCCGACGGACGAGGGCAGCTGGAACCCGAACCACGCACTCGCGGCCAACGTCGACGTCCAGAAGCTGCTCGAGCCCACCCTGTCGGCGATGTGGACCATCGCGGACGACGGCAGCTGGACGGCGAACCCTGACTACGCCACCTCCATCGAGCTGACGAGCGAGGACCCGCAGGTCGTCACCGTCAAGCTCAACGAGAACGCCGTGTGGCCCGACGGGAAGCCGATCACCGCCGAGGACTACGTCGCCACGTACGCCGCCGCCGGCGGCGCCGCCGACGGCTACGAGACGGTCCCGTCGTCGGTGTTCGACGCGATCGATAAGGCCGAGGTCGTCAGCGACTTCGAGTACACGGTCACCTTCAAGGGTGCCTACGCCGACTGGCCGAGCCTGTTCCTGACCCCGGTGCTCCCGGCGGACATCGCCAAGGACAAGGAGGCCTTCAACAGCGGCTTCGCGTCCGAGGCCGTCCCCTCCGCGGGCCCGTACGTCGTCGACTCGATCGACAACAGCGCCAAGATCTTCAAGCTGGTTCCCAACCCGAACTGGTGGGGTGCCAACAAGCCGAAGCTCGACAGCATCACCTTCAAGGTCATCGCGCAGGAGACCCTGCCGCAGGCCTACTCCAACGACGAGATCGACGCGATCGAGATCCAGACGCCCGACGCCCTGGAGACCGCCAGTGCCAAGGCAGGATCCGTCGTCGGCCGCTCCGGCGGTGTCACCTGGTCGCACCTGACCTTCAACGCGACCGCGGCGCCGTTCGACGACGTCAACGTCCGCAAGGCCATCGGTATGGCGATGGACCGCGAGCTGATCGCCCGCGTCGCCAACGAGCCCCTGGGCGCCCCGGCGACCACGCTCGGCGACTGGATCTTCATGCCCGGCCAGGCCGGCTACAGCGACGTCTTCGGCGAGAAGATCGGCAGCGACCCCGCTAAGGCCGAGCAGACCCTCGAGGACGCCGGTTGGACCAAGGAGGGCGACTCCTGGACGAAGGACGGCAAGCCGCTCGAGTTCGCCATCACGGTCCCCGCGGGCACGCAGTCGAACATCAACCGCGCGCTGGGCGTCCAGGACGCCCTGGCCAAGATCGGCGTCAAGGTCACCCTCAACGAGGTCCCCAGCGAGAACTACTTCACGAACATCGAGGCCGGGGACTTCCAGGCCGTGACGTTCGGTTGGCAGGGCACGCTGTTCCCGATCTCGTCGGCGGAAACCATCTACACGCCGGCCGACTCGCCGCAGAACTATGCCCGTGTGACGGACGACCGTCTCGCCGACCTGTGGGAGCAGGCCAACGCGGAGCTCGACGAGACCAAGCGTCTCGAGATCGCCAAGCAGATCAACGAAGTGATCGCCGACTTCCTGCCGAGCGTTCCGATCTACCCGTACCCCGAGGTGGAAGCCACCGACCAGGGTCTCGCGAACTACGGCACCGCCACGTTCAAGAGCACCGACTGGACGATGGTCGGCTACACCGAGTGATCTGAGCATCACTCACCTGCATCACCTGATCACCGGCGGGGCGGGGACCGAAAGGTCCTCGCCCCGTCGGCGTGTCGCGGGCTGCGGTAAAGTGGACTGCCGGCATCCCGGCATCATCCCTCTCTGCAAGGAACTCCCTTCATGGCGCACGCCCTCCGTCCTGACCTCCGTAACGTCGCGATCGTCGCGCACGTCGACCACGGCAAGACGACCCTCGTCGACGCCATGCTCCGCCAGACCGGCTCGTTCGGCGAGCACGCGCACGTCGAAGAACGCGCGATGGACTCGAACGACCTCGAGCGCGAGAAGGGGATCACGATCCTCGCCAAGAACACGGCGATCACGTACAACGGCATCCACACCGAGCAGCCGATCACGATCAACGTCATCGACACCCCCGGTCACGCCGACTTCGGCGGCGAGGTCGAGCGCGGCCTGTCGATGGTGGACGGCGTCGTCCTGCTGGTGGATGCCTCCGAGGGCCCGCTCCCGCAGACCCGGTTCGTCCTGCGCAAGGCGCTCGAGGCCAAGCTCCCCGTCATCCTCCTGGTCAACAAGACCGACCGCCCCGACGCCCGCATCGCGGAGGTGGAGGAGGAGGCGCACGACCTGCTGCTGGGTCTCGCCTCCGACCTGCAGGACGACGTGCCCGACCTCGACGTCGACGCGCTGCTCGACGTCCCCGTCGTCTACGCCTCGGGCCGCGCCGGCGCCGCCTCGCGCACGCGCCCCGACAACGGCTCGCTGCCCGACAACGACGACCTCGAGCCGCTGTTCGAGGCGATCCTCGAGCACGTCCCCGCTCCGTCGTACGACGACGAGGCTCCGCTGCAGGCGTGGGTCACGAACCTCGACTCCTCGCCGTTCCTCGGCCGTCTCGCCCTCCTGCGCGTCTTCAACGGCACGCTCAAGAAGGGGCAGACCGTCGCCTGGGTGCGCGCGGACGGCACGACGAGCAACGCCCGCATCACCGAGCTGCTCATGACCCGTGCGCTCGAGCGCTACCCCGCCGAGTCCGCCGGCCCCGGCGACATCGTCGCGATCGCGGGCTTCGAGAACATCACGATCGGTGAGACCATCGCCGACCCCGAGGACATCCGTCCCCTCCCGGCCATCACGGTCGACGACCCCGCCATCTCGATGACGATCGGCACCAACACCTCGCCGCTCATGGGCAAGGTCAAGGGGCACAAGCTCACCGCCCGCATGGTGAAGGACCGCCTCGACCGCGAGCTCATCGGCAACGTGTCGCTGAAGGTCGTCGACATCGGCCAGCCCGACGCGTGGGAGGTCCAGGGCCGTGGTGAGCTCGCGCTGGCGATCCTCGTCGAGAACATGCGCCGCGAGGGCTTCGAGCTCACCGTCGGCAAGCCGCAGGTGGTCACCCGGCGCGACGAGAACGGCAAGCTCACCGAACCGTTCGAGCACCTCACGATCGACGCGCCCGAGGAGCACCTCGGTGCCATCACCCAGCTGATGGCCGGCCGCAAGGGCCGTATGGAGACGATGACCAACCACGGCACCGGCTGGGTGCGCATGGAGTTCATCGTCCCCTCGCGCGGTCTCATCGGCTTCCGCAGCGAGTTCCTGACCATCACGCGCGGCACGGGTATCGCGAACGCGATCTCGCACGGCTACGACGAGTGGGCGGGCGCGATCTCGACCCGTCAGAACGGCTCGATCGTCGCCGACCGCGCCGGCGTCGTCACGCCGTTCGCGATGATCGCTCTCCAGGAGCGCATGTCGTTCTTCGTGCAGCCCACCGAGGAGGTCTACGAGGGCATGGTCATCGGCGAGAACTCGCGCGCCGACGACATGGACGTCAACATCACGAAGGAGAAGAAGCTCACGAACATGCGTTCGTCGACCTCGGACTCCTTCGAGTCGATGACGCCGCCGCGCGTGCTCACCCTCGAGGAGAGCCTCGAGTTCGCCCGCGATGACGAATGCGTCGAGGTCACGCCCGAGAAGGTGCGCATCCGCAAGGTCGTGCTCGACGCGACCGAGCGCGGCCGCGCCGCCTCGCGCCTGAAGCGCCAGGACGCCGGTTCCTGACGCGGTGACGGGGGAGGAGCAGCCCACCCGACGGGCGTGGCGCGACTCCCTCGGGGTGGTCCTCGCGACCAGCGCCTATGGGGTGTCTTTCGGCGCCCTCGCGGTCGCCTCGGGTCTGGACGTGTGGCAGACCTGCGTCCTCAGCCTGTTCATGTTCACCGGTGGATCGCAGTTCGCCTTCGTCGGTGTGATCGGCGGGGGAGGCCTCCCGGGCGCGGCGATCGCGTCGGCGGGGCTGCTCGGCATGCGCAACGTCGCCTACGGACTGCGCATGTCGCCGGTCGTGGGTACGGGCTTCTGGCGGCGTGCCGCGGCATCCCATTTCAGCATCGACGAATCGACGGCGGTCGCGCTGGCGCAGACGGATGCCGGTGCCCGCCGCATCGGCTTCTGGGTGACCGGCATCGGCATCTACCTCGGCTGGAACCTCACGACACTCGCGGGAGCGGTGCTGGGAGACGTCCTCGGCGACGTCCGGACCTACGGATTGGATGCCGCGGCCGCGGCTGCGTTCCTCGCACTGCTCTGGCCGCGTCTGCGCCGGCGTCAGGCGATCGCGGTGGGGGCGGCGGCGGCCGTCGTCGCGGCGATGTCGACCCCGCTGCTCATGCCGGGGCTTCCCGTCCTCGTCGCCGCGGTCGTCGCACTCGTCGTCGGCTGGACGAACTGGCTCGGCGCCCGCGAGACCACCACGGAGGCCGCGTCTTGACCCTGTGGCACGCCATCCTGCTCGCCTCGATCGTCTGCGTCGCGCTGAAGACCGTGGGGTATCTCGTGCCGCCGGCGTGGTTCGACGCGCCGCGTCCGTCGCGGACGATCGATCTGCTCACCGTCGCCCTGCTCGCCGCTCTCGTCGTCGTGCAGACCCTCGGTGCAGGCCAGGCGGTGGTCGTCGATGCGCGGCTGCCCGCCGTCCTCGTGGCCGCGGGCCTGCTCGTGATCCGTGTGCCGTTCCTCGTGGTCGTGGTCGCGGCCGCCGCCACGGCGGCGCTCCTGCGCCTGTGGGGCTGGGCGGCGTGATCGTCCCAGGGTGCGCGCCTAGACTGTGGTGGTGAACGCCCTGCTCGCCCGCGTCGCCACGTGGATCCTCGCCGCCGTCATCGGCGTCGTCTACGGCGTGGCCGGCACCATCGGTCAGGCGGCGGTGTGGGGTGTGGTCCCCGTCGGCCTGCTGGTCGCCTCGCTCGGTTTCATCGCCCTGCTGGTCGCCGTCCGCATCCTCACGGGGGAGCGCGCGTCGGCTCTGGCCTGCGGCCTCGGTGCGATGGTCGCGACCCTGCTGTTCGCCAACGAGGGACCCGGCGGCTCGGTCGTCGTGCCCGCCCCGCCCGAGGACGCGGCGATCACACCCGGCCTGATCTGGACTTTCCTGGTGCCGCTCGTGGCCGCGCTGGTCGTGGCGTGGCCGTCGGCATCCCGGCTCCGTTCCACGAACTAGACTCGTCGTGTGACGTATGTGATCGCTCTCCCGTGCGTGGATGTCAAAGACCGTGCCTGCATCGACGAGTGCCCCGTCGACTGCATCTACGAGGGCGAACGGTCGCTCTACATCCACCCCGACGAGTGCGTCGACTGCGGTGCGTGCGAGCCGGTCTGCCCGGTCGAGGCGATCTACTACGAGGACGACCTCCCCGCCGAGTGGCAGGACTACTACACCGCCAACGTCGAGTTCTTCCAGGACATCGGCTCGCCCGGAGGTGCCGCGAAGGTCGGTGTGATCGCGAAGGACCACCCCGTCATCGCGGGTCTTCCGCCGCAGGCGCACTGACCGTCCATGAGCGTCCGCGATCTCGCCGACTACCCGTGGGACGCCGTCGCACCGTACGCCGCGCGCGCACGGCAGCATCCTGACGGCATCGTCGACCTCTCCATCGGCTCTCCGGTCGACCCGACGCCCGGCGTCGTGGCGGACGCCCTGCGGCGTGCGACCGATGCGCACGCCTACCCGCAGACCGTCGGCACCCCGGCGCTGCGCGAAGCGATCGCCGCCTGGTACGCGCGGCGCCGCGGCGTCCCCGGCCTGACTCCCGCGCACGTGATCCCCACGGTCGGCTCGAAGGAGCTCGTCGCGCTCCTGCCGCTGCTCCTCGGGCTCGGCCCCGGCGACACCGTCGTGCACCCCCGCGCCGCCTACCCGTCGTACGAGGTCGGTGCCCGCCTCGTCGGCGCGACCGCGCTCGCCTCGGACGATCCGGGCGAATGGCCCGAGACGACCCGCCTGGTGTGGCTCAACTCTCCCGGCAACCCCGACGGCCGCGTGCTGGGCGTCGACGAGCTCCGCCGCGCCGTGCGTCGCGCGCGCGAGCTGGGTGCCGTCCTGGCCTCGGACGAGTGCTACGCCGAGCTGGGCTGGGACGGACCGTGGGCGGATGCCGCGGTGCCGAGCGTCCTCGATCCGCGCGTCACCGAGGGCGACCTCACCGCGCTCCTGTCGGTCTACTCGCTCAGCAAGCAGTCCAACCTCGCCGGGTACCGCGCCGCGTTCCTGGCGGGCGACACGGATCTGGTGGCGGGGCTCGTGACGGCGCGCAAGCACCTCGGGCTCATGGTCCCGGGTCCCGTGCAGGACGCGATGGTCGCCGCCCTCGAGGACGACGCGCACGTCGAGCACCAGCGCGCGCTGTACCGTGCGCGGCGCGACGTGCTGAAGCCCGCCGTCGAGGCGGCCGGGTTCCGGATCGACCACAGCGAGGGCGGCCTGTACCTCTGGGCGACGGCGGGGGAAGACGCCTGGACGTCGCTCGGCCGGCTCGCCGAGCTCGGCATCCTGGCCGGTCCCGGCCACTTCTACGGCGCGCATCACCCGCAGCACGTGCGCTTCTCGCTCACCGCGACCGACGAGCGCATCGCCGCCGCGGCGCGGCGACTGACGGCATCCGCGGGATCGTAGCGTTTCGTAGGTTTCCTCTCACGGATGCCGCGATCCGTTGGGCGCGTCAGGAGAGGTGCCATCTCCCCGTTAGGCTGTAGAGACCGCTCCCGACGACCGCAAGGAGGCTTCGTGACCAACGCGGACACCCCTCAGAAGGCCACCGTGACCATCGGTGACACAACCGCGGAGCTCCCGCTCGTCGCCGGAAGCGAAGGGGTACCGAGCGTCGACTTCTCGACGTTCACGAAGCAGACCGGGCACACCTCGCTCGACTACGGCTTCGTGAACACCGCCTCGACGAAGTCCGCGATCACGTACATCGACGGTGACCAGGGCATCCTGCGGTACCGCGGATACCCGATCGAGCAGCTCGCACAGCACAGCACCTACCTCGAGGTCGCCTGGCTCCTCATCTACGGCGAGCTTCCCACGGCGGACGAGCTGGCCGGCTGGGACGAGAAGATCCGGCGCCACACGCTCCTGCACGAGGACCTCAAGCACTTCTTCTCAGCTCTGCCGCATACCGCGCACCCGATGTCGGTCCTCTCGGCCGCAACGGCCGCGCTCTCGACCTACTACGAGGGCCAGAGCGACCCGCACAACCCGGAGCACGTCGAGCTCAACACGATCCGCATGCTCGCGAAGCTCCCCGTGATCGCGGCGTACGCGCACAAGAAGAGCATCGGGCACGCGTTCCTCTACCCCGACAACTCGCTGAGCTTCGTCGACAACTTCCTCAAGCTGAACTTCGGCAACAACGCCGAGCCCTACGAGATCAACCCGGTCATGTCGCGGGCGCTCGAGCGGCTGCTCATCCTGCACGAGGACCACGAGCAGAACGCGTCGACCTCGACCGTGCGGCTCGTCGGGTCGACCGGGGCCAACCAGTTCTCGTCGATCTCGGCCGGCATCAACGCGCTCTACGGGCCGCTCCACGGCGGCGCGAACGAGGCCGTCCTCGACATGCTCGCGCGCATCCGTGACTCGGGCGAGAGCGTGCAGCGCTTCGTCGAGCGGGTGAAGAACAAGGAAGACGGCGTCAAGCTCATGGGCTTCGGGCACCGCGTCTACAAGAATTACGACCCGCGCGCGAAGCTCGTCAAGGAATCCGCCGACGAGGTCCTCCGCGAACTCGGCGTCGAGGACCCGCTCCTCGCCCTCGCCAACGAGCTCGAGGAGATCGCGCTCAACGACGACTACTTCAAGGAGCGTCGCCTCTACCCGAACGTCGACTTCTACACCGGCGTCATCTACAAGGCGATGGGCTTCCCGACACGGATGTTCACGCCCCTGTTCGCGATCGGTCGGCTTCCCGGCTGGCTCGCGCACTGGCGCGAGATGCAGAACGACCCGCAGACCAAGATCGGTCGCCCGCAGCAGCTCTACACGGGAGCGACGGAGCGGGACTACCCGGTTTCCCGCTGACGCACACCCCGCACCCCGCTAGGGTGTGCCCATGGGGTGGATGCCGGGGGTAGGACTGACCTTCGACGATTCGGGTTTCGTCGACGACAGCGGGTACATCGATGACGGGGTGATCGGCGTGCCGCCGGGCATGGACGACGGCGGGTTCATGGATCCCACCGGCATGGACGGGATGGCGTCGGGGTTCTCGGCCGTCTTCGGCCTGGTCCTGGTGCTCGGCATCGTCGGGGCGGTCTTCGGGCTCGTCATCCGCGCGCGGAAGTACCGCATCCTGAGCGACGCGGGGATCGACCCGCTGACCGTGGATGCGCAGATCGCCGCCAAGGTGCTGCGCAGCGACGCGCTCGCGCCCGCGGCATCCGAGCCGGCGGTCGCGACACCGCCTGCCGCGCCGACCCCTGCCGTGCCGACCATCGAGCAGCGCCTGATCGAACTCGACGGTCTCCGGGCGCGCGGCATCATCAGCGAGGAGGAGCACCGCGAGGCGCGGGCCGCCGTCCTGAAGGGCTGACCCCTCAGGCGTGCAGGTCGGCGTTGAGGGTGACCCCGACGCCCTCGCGGCGCACGGCCTCGACGGCGCCCGTGAGCGAGTTGCGCCGGAAGAGGATGCCGCTCCGCCCCGACAGTTCGGCGGCCTTCGCCGTCGGGACAGTGCCGTCGGCCCGCGGCGTCTCGCCCACGAGGACGACCTTGGTCCCGCCGGTCAGGTAGAGACCCGCTTCGACGATGCAGTCGTCGCCGAGGGAGATTCCGATGCCGGCGTTCGCGCCCAGCAGGGTGCGGCGACCGATCGAGACCCGGTGGCTGCCGCCGCCCGAGAGCGTGCCCATGATCGACGCGCCGCCGCCGATGTCGCTGCCGTCGCCGACCACGACACCCTGCGAGATGCGTCCCTCGACCATCGAGGCACCGAGCGTCCCGGCGTTGAAGTTGACGAACCCCTCGTGCATCACCGTGGTCCCCGGCGCGAGGTGCGCCCCGAGCCGGACGCGCGAGGCGTCGGCGATGCGCACGCCCGAGGGGACGACGTAGTCGGTGAGCCGCGGGAACTTGTCGATCCCGGCGACCTGGATGCCGGCGCGCTGCAGCGTCGGGCGCAGACGGGTGAGATCCTGCGGGTGCATCGGTCCGGCGTTCGTCCACGCGACGTTCGGCAGGTGCCCGAAGATGCCGGTGAGGTCGAGCTCGTTCGGGGCGACGAGGCGGTGCGAGAGCGCGTGCAGGCGGAGGTAGGCGTCGGAGGTGCCCGCGGGAGGCGCGTCGAGGTCGATCTCGACGACGACGACACCGACGGTGACGGCGCGCCGCTCGTCGTCGCCGGCGTGGGCGGCGAGGTCGGTCGTGTCCACCTCGGCGGGTGCCCGGCCGACAGCCGGTGCGGGGTACCAGGTGTCGAGGACGGTACCGTCCTCGCTCGTCGTCGCCAGACCGATGCCCCAGACCCACCGTGCGTCACTCATGATTCCAGGCTATCGGGCCGTCGTTAGACTCGACGTCATGCCCCGGCTCGACCTCCGCTCCACCGCTGTCGACCTGACACGGACCATCTGCGACATCCCGAGCGTGTCGGACGACGAGACCGTCCTCGCGGACGCGATCTTCGAGGCCGTCTCGGAGCTGCCGCACCTCGAGGTCCACCGCGCCGGCGACACGATCGTCGCGCGGACCCGCCTCGGGCGCGCGCAGCGTGTCGCGATCGCCGGGCACATCGACACGGTCCCCATCAACGGTAACGTCCCGACCCGCGACATCGAGGTCGACGGCGAGCCGTACCTCTGGGGCCGCGGCACCGTCGACATGAAGGCCGGTGTCGCCGTCCAGCTGAAACTGGCCGCCGAGCTCACCGATCCCCGTGTCGACATCACCTGGATGTGGTACGACCACGAGGAGGTCGCCGCCGACCTCAACGGGTTGAACCGGCTCGCGGCATCCCGTCCTGACCTCTTCGCGGCCGACTTCGCGATCCTCGGCGAACCCTCCGACGGGCAGGTGGAGGGCGGCTGCAACGGCACCCTCCGCGCGGTCGTGCGCACCTCCGGCGTGCGCGCGCACAGCGCCCGTGCGTGGGTCGGCGAGAACGCGATCCACAAGGCCGCTCCGATCCTCGCCCGGCTCGCGGAGTACCGGCCACGCGAGATCGAGGTCGACGGACTGCTCTACCGTGAGGGCCTCAACGCCGTCGCGATCCGCGGCGGCATCGCCGGCAACGTCATCCCCGACGCCTGCGAGGTCGACGTCAACTTCCGCTTCGCTCCGAGCCGGGATGCCGCCGCCGCCGAGGCGCACGTGCGCGACGTCCTGGCGGGATTCGAGGTCGAGATCGTGGACCTGTCCGAGGGGGCCCGGCCAGGGCTCGACGCGCCGCTCGCGCGGGAGTTCGTCGCGGCCGTCGGCGCGGTGCCGAAGCCGAAGTACGGCTGGACCGACGTCGCGCGGTTCTCGGCGATGGGCGTTCCCGCGGTCAACTACGGCCCGGGCGATCCGCACCTGGCCCATCACGACGACGAGCGCGTGCCGATCGCGCAGATCGAGGACGTCGAGCGGGGCCTGCGGGCATGGCTGAGCGGCGACTGAGGTCCGCAGCCTCCGTCGCCGGCACCGTCGCCGCCGTCTACCTCTCGGCACGCCTCGTCACGACCCTGTTCTTCTGGGCCGCGGCGAGCCTCTCCGGACCCACCTCGCGCTTCGGCGCGGACGCCACCATCCCGTCGCTCGCGATGGGATGGGACGCCCAGTGGTACTGGGTGATCGCCGATCGCGGCTACCCGTCCGAGCTCCCGGTGAACGGCACCGGGCAGGTGACCGAGAACGCGTGGGCGTTCATGCCGCTGTTCCCCGTGCTCGCCCGGACGCTGGGCGCCGTCCTCGGCGGCTACCCGGCGGGAGCGGTGGTGCTGGCGCTCGTGGCGGGGTACGCGGCATCCGTGGTGCTCTTCGTGCTGCTGCGCGGACGCCTCGGCGAGACGGCGTCGCTCTGGGCGGTGGTGCTCTTCGCCAACGGTCCGCTCGCCGCCCTGTTCCAGATGGGGTACGCCGAGTCGCTCCTGCTGGTCTGGTTGTTCCTCGCGCTGTGGGCGCTCCAGCGCCGGCGGTTCGGCTGGATCTATCCGCTCGTCGTCCTGATGGGCTTCACCCGGCCGGGGGTGCTCGCGTTCGCCCTGCTGCTGGGCCTCTATGGGATCCATCGGTGGATCCGGCGGCGCGTCGATCCGCTGCCGACCCCGCACATCGTCCACATCATCGCCCTGGGCGCCCTCGCGACGATCGTGGGATTCGCCTGGCAGGTCATCGCCGGTGTCGCGACGGGGGATCCCTCCGCGTACCTCGAGACCGAGCTCGCCTGGCGGCGCAGCTGGGTCGGCTCCGAGGAGCAGTTCGTCCCCTTCGCCGGTTTCGTGCAGGCATCCTCGCTCTGGTTCGGCATCTGGGGGCTGCCGCCGATGCTCGGACCGATCGCCCTCGCCGTCCTGGTCGTGGGGGCCGCCGCGCTCCTCGTGCGGGCACCCCAGGTGCGCCGTCTCGGGCCCGAGATCCGGCTGTGGGGCGCGAGTTACCTCGTCTACCTGCTCGCGGTGTTCTTCCCGCAGTCGAGCGTGTTCCGGCTGCTGCTGCCCCTCACGCCCGTGGCCGCCGCCGTGGCGGTCCCGCCCTCACGATGGTGGCGGATCGGGATGCTGGTGCTGTGCCTCGGCGGGCAGTGGCTGTGGATCCACGAGATGCTCGCGCTCGGCGACACGTTCTACCGGATTCCGTGACGATAAGCGTCCGCTGAGAGGCGCGCGCGCCGAAGGCGATCAGCCCATTGGGTAGACTAATGGGGAAGGCCGAAGACGAAAGGGAGCCCCACAATGGCAGCCATGAAGCCGCGCACCGGAGACGGACCTATGGAGGCCGTCAAGGAAGGCCGCCTCATCATCGTGCGTGTTCCACTCGAGGGGGGCGGTCGACTGGTCGTCTCGGTGAACGACGACGAGGCGAAGGAACTCCACAGTGTTCTCAGCGGGGTCGTCGGTGCCGCCTGACCCCGACTCGATGCGAAAGGCCGGTCCCCGTGGGGACCGGCCTTTCGGCGTATCCGGCGTGCGCCGGGGTCAGCCCGCGTCGGCGACGGTCGTCAGCTGCAGGAGTCCCTCGCCGGCGATCGAGAGGGCCCCGAGGACCGCCGGGGAGGCCTGGGTCTCCTGGATCAGCGAGCGATACGCCGTCTCGAGGGGGCCGCGACGGACCGGGTCGGCGACGGCGCCGCCGGCCAGGACCCGCGGGACGAGCACCGTTCCGCCCGCCCGGGCGAGCCGGAGGCCGTGCTCGACGTACTCGATGACGCCGTCCGGGTCCGCGTCGATGAGGACGATGTCGTAGGAGGCCTCGTTCATCCGCGGCAGGACCTCGGCGGCGCGGCCCGTGATGAAGCGCGCGCGGGCGGCGGGGACGCGGGCGTCGGTGAACGCCTTCCGCGCCACGGCGAGGTGCTCGGGCTCCTTGTCGATCGTCGTGAGTGTCGCGCGGGGGGACCCGTGCAGCAGCCACAGCCCCGAGACGCCGCCGCCGGTGCCGATCTCGACGATGTTCAGCGCGCGGCTCGCCGCGGCGATCACCGCGCACTGCGCGCCCACCTCGGGACTGATCGGATTCGCGCCGATCTCGAGGGCGTGCGCTCGCGCCCGGGCGATGGCATCGGGTTCGACCGTCGCCTCGGCAGCGAACCTGCGGACCGCCTCGTGATCTCCCATGTGGTGAACCTCCTCCGCCCAGCCTAGGCGGGCCCGCATGCCGCAACCCTCAGGCGCACGGGTAACCTGGGAAGCATGTCGAACGGGCTCGATCTGGAGAAGATCCTCCTCATCGCGCTCATCGCCGCACTCCTGCTGGGGCCCGAGCGCCTGCCCGGTTACGCGGCCTCCCTCGCACGTCTGACGCGCCGCGTCCGCGACTGGCTGGACGGCGCGCGGACACGCGTCAAGGAGGAGATGGGGGACGACTTCGACGAGATCGAGTGGCGCAAGCTCGATCCGCGGCAGTACGACCCCCGGCGCATCATCCGCGAGGCGCTCATCGACGACGCGCCCGTGAAGCCCGTCGCCGCCGGGGCGGCGGCGATGACCGCGGTCGCGGCGCCTCCGGCACCCGAGGTCACGACGGCGGTCGATGCGGTCGATGCGGGCGTCGTCCCGTTCGACTCCGAAGCCACCTGACCGGCGGCATCCGTCTCTCCTCAGGCGGGGGAGACGGGGAGGGCGCGACCGGCGAGCGAGGAGCGCGTCGAGACGAGGGCGTCGGCGACCGCCGAGATCGCACGCGCCGCGGGATCACCGGGATCGGCGAGGACGACCGGTTCGCCCTCATCGCCGCCGCGGCGGAGGGCAGGGCTCAGCGGGATCGAGCCGAGGAGCGGCACCGCGGCGTCGTCGGTCGAGAGTTCGGCGGCGACCGCCGCCCCGCCGCCGGCGCCGAACACGTCGACGAGGGTGCCGTCGGGTAGGGCGAACGCCGCCATGTTCTCGATGACGCCGACGATGCGCTGGCCCGTCTGACGGGCCACGACGCCGCTGCGGACGGCGACGTCGGCCGCGGCCGCCTGCGGCGTCGTCACCACGAGGACCTCGGCGTGCGGAAGGAGCTGACCCACCGAGATCGCGACGTCCCCGGTCCCCGGGGGCATGTCGATGAGGAGCACGTCGAGGTCGCCGAAGTGCACGTCGGTGAGGAACTGCTGCACCGTGCGGTGCAACATCGGCCCGCGCCAGGCGACGGCGGGGGAGGAGCCCTCCGGGAGGAACATCCCGATCGAGATCGTCTTCACGCCGTGGGCGACCGGCGGCAGCATGAGGTCGTCGAGGCGGGTCGGCTGCGGCGGGCGGCCGTCCTCGCCGACGAGGCCGAGGAGCCCCGGGATCGAGAAGCCGTGCACGTCCGCGTCGATCAGCCCGACGGCCAACCCTCGCGTCGCCAGGGCGACGGCGAGGTTCGCCGTGAGGGTGGACTTGCCCACACCGCCCTTGCCGCTCGTGACAGCGATGACACGGGTCAGCGCGTCGGCGGTGAACGGCATGCGACGCGCGCCGCGGATCCGCTCGACGAGGGCCGAGCGCTCCGCCGCCGTCATGACGCCCACGTCGACGCGGACGTCGACGACGCCCGGGACGGATGCCGCGGCATCCCGCACGTCCCGCTCGATGCGGTCCGCGGCGGGGCATCCGACGATCGTCAGGGCGATGCCGACGTGCGCGGTCCCCTCGTCGAGGGCGATCTCCCGGACCATGTCGAGCTCGCCGATCGGGCGCCGCAGCTCCGGGTCGACGACGGCGGACACGGCCCGGCGGACGTCGTCGGCCGTCGCGGGAGTGCTCACGAGGAGCGGGCGTCGTCGCCCGGCCGGTCGCGCTCGTCGAGACGCTCGATGAGCGCCTTGAGCTCCTGGCGGAGCACATCGCGGCTGATCATCTCGTCCTGCATGTCGGTGAGCGCCATCCGGAGGGCCACGACCTCGCGGGCGAGGTACTCGGTGTCGGCGAGGTTCCGCTCGGCCCGCTGTCGGTCCTGCTCGATCTGCACGCGGTCCCGGTCGTCCTGGCGGTTCTGCGCGAGGAGGATGAGGGGAGCGGCGTACGAGGCCTGGAGCGACAGCATGAGCGTCAGGGCGGTGAACCCGAGCGCCGCATCGTCGAAGCGCAGGCCCTCGGGCGCGGCGGTGTTCCAAACGATCCAGGCGACGCAGAAGAGCGTCAGGATGAGCAGGAACGCGGGGGTCCCCATCGCCCGGGCGATCCACTCCGTGAACCGACCGAAGCGGTCGCGGGAGGGCTGCGGGGTGCGGCTGAGCACGCTCGTGCGCCGCCCGCGGGGCGCCTCGAACCCGGACTTCGGCGCGCGTGCCATCATCGCCGCACCTCCGGACCCTGTCGCGGCGCGTCCTGCGATCGCCAGTCGTCGGGCAGCAGGTAGTCGATCACGTCGTCGACCGTGACCGTGCCGACGAGGTGGCGGGCCTGATCGACGACGGGCAGCGAGACGAGGTTGTAGCTCGCGAGGAGACGGGCGACCTCGGCGGCGCTGGCCGAGACGGTGACGGGCTCGACGGTGTCGTCGATGATGGCGCCCAGCCGCTCGTGCGGCGGGTAGCGCAGCATCCGCTGGAAGTGCACGACACCCAGCAGACGCCCCGTCGGGGTCTCGTAAGGCGGCAGGGTCACGAAGACGGCGGCCGCGAGGGCGGGGTGCAGCTCGTGCCGGCGGATGAGGGCGAGCGCCTCGGCGACGGTCGCGTCGGCGGACAGCACGATCGGCTCGCTGGTCATGAGACCGCCCGCGGTGTCGGGGCCGTGCTCGAGGAGGGCGCGGACGTCCTCGGCCTCCTCGGGCTCCATGAGGTCCAGCAGTTGTCCGGCGCGGGCATCCGACAGCTGACCCAGCACGTCGGCCGCATCGTCCGGTTCCATCGCGTCGAGGATGTCGGCGGCGCGCTCGTCGCCGAGGGCTTCGAGGATGTGCACCTGCTCGTCCTCGGGCATCTCCTCGAGGGCGTCGGCGAGACGGTCGTCGGGGAGCTCCTCCGCCACCTCGAGCAGGCGCTCCTCGGGGAGGTCGAGGAGCGTGTTGGCGAGGTCGGCGGGCTTGAGCTCGGAGTACGAGGCGACCAGGAGCTCGGCGGACTGCGTCTGTCCCGCGACCTGCTCGTCGCGCACGTCGTTCCACTGCGCGAAGGTCGTCGGCCCCTTGGCGAACGGCGACGCGCTGGTCTTGGGGCGGCGCAGGAACAACTGCCCCACCTGCCAGTCGCCCAGGCGGTCGCGCTCGATGGCGACATCCTCGATCACGGCGGAGCCCGACCCGTCGGTGAGGTGCACGTTGCGGCCGATGAGCTCCGTCATGACACGCACCTCGCCGCCGCGCTGCTCGAAGCGGCGGACGTTGATGAGGCCGGTCGTGATGACCTGGCCGCTGGCGATCGAGGTGACCCGTCCGATGGACAGGAACACGTTGCGTCGGCCGGGGATCTCGACCACGAGCCCGACCACTCTCGGGGGGTCGTCCTTGCGGTAGATCACGACCACATCGCGGACCTTCCCCAGCCGGTCGCCCGCGGGGTCGAAGACGGCGCACCCGGTCAGGCGCGCGACGAAGACCCGTTGCGTACTCACCCGACCAGCGTAGTCGGCGGATCCCTCGCGCTCCCTGCGCCCACGCAAAGGCTCGCGTGGGAGACTGAGGCCATGAGCATGATGGGTGGGGCCCCGAAGGAACACGGTGCGACGGTCGCGGAGTACTCGTCGTACGAGGCGGCGCAGAAGTCGGTGTCGACCCTCATCGGCGCGGACGTCCCGGCGCAGGACATCGCCATCGTCGGACGCGGGCTGCGCTCGGTCGAGCGCGTCACCGGTCGGTTGGGATACGCGACCGCGGCGCGGTCCGGCGCGATCAACGGCGTCCTGCTCGGCCTGCTGTTCGCCGCGATCTTCGTGCTCGGCAGCCCCGGCGTCGCGCTGCAGCTGTTCGTCGGTGTGATGCTCGTCGGCATCGCGCTCGGCATGCTCATGAGCATCATCAGCTACTCGATCCTGCGCCGTCGTCGCGACTTCACCTCGGTGACCCAGGTCATCGCCGACCACTACGACGTGACGGTGCTGCCTCGCAGCTTCGGCCGCGCCAAAGAACTGCTCGGCGCCGCGGCGGCCCCGACCGCCCCGCCGGTACCGCCGACCGACATGACGGCGCCCCCGCGCTACGGCGAGCGTGTCGACCCGGCCGCTCCCGTCCCCGGGGCGGGGGAGCGCGTCGACCCCGACCCGGCACCCGCGCCGGGCGAACACGTGGACCCGGCCGAGCCGCCCCGGTACGGCGAGCGCGTCGACCCGGCGCCCGTCCCGCCCGTGACGCCGCCGCAGACGACGCCGCAGCAGGGCGGCGCACCGGCGCAGCCTCCCGCTCCCGACGCGCCGCGATGATCCCGGTCACCCTGCCCGCGGGCGGGGTCGAAGTGGCCGTGGTGATCGACGCCGCCCCCGAGCCTACGGCGATCGTCGCGCTCGCCCACGGCGCGGGCGCGGGGCACGATCACCCTTTCCTCGCCGGCGCGGCAGGCGCGTGGTCCGCCGCCGGGTTCACGACGATGCGGTTCGACTTCCCGTACCGTCAGGCGGGACGACGGATGCCGGGGCCCGCCGCGCACGCGATCGAGACGTGGGCCGCCGTCGAGGAGTTCTGCCGTCGCCTGACCCCCGGCATCCCGTTCGTGGCGGCGGGCAAGTCCTACGGTGGGCGGATGGCGTCGATGGCCGCGGCGGAGGGTCGGATCGCCCCCGACGCGCTCGTGTACCTCGGCTATCCGCTGCACCCGCCGGGGAAGCCCGAGAACGCCCGCACGGCGCACCTGCCGGCCGTCGCCGCGCCCCAGCTGTTCCTGTCGGGGACGAAGGACCCGTTCCTGCAGCCGCTCGCCGACCTGGAGGCTGCGGTCGCCTCATGCCGGGAGGCGGACATCCTCTGGTTCGAGGGTGCCCGGCACTCGTTCGAGGTCGCCGGCCGCGCTCTGCCGGCGGACGAGGTGGGTGCGGCGACCGCGTCTGCCGCGCTCCCGTGGCTGCGCGAGCGGGTTCAGCGCCCCGCGGCGTAACCCTGCACACCGCGGGGGTTCGCCGCCGCCCACAGGATGCCGGTGGCCCGGTCGACCCCGACGGCCGAGAGCCGTCCGAGCGACCAGTCGCCCGCGCGCGTGACCCGATGGCCCCGGTCGGCGAGGCCGCCGAGGACCTCGTCGCCGAGACGGTCCTCCGCGACGACTCCCGTCGGATCCCACGTGCGCGGCCAGAACGAGTCGACCATGCCCGTCGAGTGGAGGGTGGGGGCGTCGATCGCCTGCTGCGCGGTGTACCCGCCGACGAACATGCGCAGGAGCATCGGCAGCTGCCACTGGTCCTGCTGGTCACCGCCGGGCGTCCCCATCGCGATGCGGGTGTCGCCGTCGTGCACGAGGGTCGGCGACAGCGTCGTGCGCGGCCGCGTGCCGGGCCGGAGCGCCGCGGGCGAGTCCTCGTCGAGCCACGTCATCTGCAGGCGTGTCCCGAGGCAGAAGCCGAGCGAGGGGATGACGGGGGACGACTGCAGCCACCCGCCCGACGGCGTGACGGCGACGACGTTGCCCCAGCGGTCCGCGACGTCGATGTGGCAGGTGTCCCCGCGGGTCGCTCCCGAACGGGCGACGGTCGGTTCGCCCGTGCCCGCGGCGGCGGCGCCGTCGCGTCGGAGCGGCGGGCACCACGGGTCCCGAGCCGCCAGGCGCGCGGGGCGCCACTGCGACGAGGCCCGATCACCGAGGTCGGCCCGCCGCGCGGCGACGACGTCGTCCGCGAGGAGGGCCGCGGCATCCGCTCCGTCGCCGAGGTGGGCGTCGCGGTCGGCGAGGACGAGCTTGAGCGTCTCGACGACGGTGTGCGCGCCCGCCGTGGTCGCGGGATCGAGGCGGTCGTCGGGGAGCGGGTCGAGGATCCGGAGCGCCTCGAGGAGTGCGGGGCCCTGCGTCCACGCCCCCGCCTTGAACACCGTGCGACCGCGGAACGGGATGGAGAGGGGCTCCTCGCACCCCGCCGGCGGGTCGACGAGGTCCGCGCGGGTGAGCACCGCGGCGTGGTCGGTGCCGCTGGAGTGCCGGTGCGGGCGGGCGAGCTCGTCGCACGCGTCGCCGAGGATCCGGCGCCATTCGGTGCGTGCCGCGTCGATCGCCGCAATCCGGTCGTCGCCCGAGCCCGCCTCGACGAGGCGTCGGAGGACCGCGGCGTACGCCGGGTTGCGATGCAGGGCGCCGGCGGCGGCGGGGGCGCCGCCGGGCATCCACAGGTCGGCGGAGGCCGGCCAGTGCTCCCGGAACAGGTCGGCGACCCGACCGATGGTCGCCGATACCGCGGGGAGAAGCGGATGGCCGTCCTCGGCGTACCCGATCGCGAACGACAGGACGTCGGCCAGCGGCCACGTGCCGTGGTCCCGGAGCAGCAGCAGCCACGCGTCGACGGCGGCGGGCACGGCCGCGGCGAGTCCGCCCGCGCCCGGCACGAGGTCGAGGCCCTCGGCGCGGAAGTGCGCGATCGTCGCGCCGGCGGGCGCCGCGCCCTGGCCCATGAGGACCGTGGGGGTCGCGGCATCCGCCGGTTGGAAGAGACCGACGAGGTCGCCGCCGGGACCGTTCAGGTGCGGCTCCACGATGTGCAGCACGAACCCGCCCGCGCACGCGGCGTCGAACGCGTTCCCGCCCCGCTCGAGCACCGCCATGGTCGTCGCCGTCGCCGTGGCGTGCGTCGACGCGGCCATGCCGAACGTCCCCGTCAGCTGCGGACGGGTCGTGAACGAGGGCGGCGGGGTGTACCCGACGGCGGACATCGAGGCGTCCTCAGGAGCGGGCGCGGGCGATCCACGCTTCGATCTCGTCCGCGGTGCGCGGGATGTCCGCTGACAGGTTCACCGGGCCGTTCTCGGTCATGAGGATGTCGTCCTCGATCCGCACCCCGATGCCCCGGTACTCCTCGGGGACCGTGAGGTCGTCGATCTGGAAGTAGAGCCCGGGCTCGATCGTGAAGACCATGCCGGGCTCGAGTTCGCCGTCGTAGTACATCTCCCGCCGCGCCTGCGCGCAGTCGTGCACATCGATGCCCAGGTGGTGGCTCGTGCCATGCACCATGTACCGGCGGTGCTGCCCGCCCTTGTCGGCGTGGAGCGCCTCCTCGGCGGTCACGGGGAGCAGGCCCCACTCGGCCGTGCGAGCGGCGATGACGGCCATCGCCGCCTCGTGGACGGCGCGGAACTTCACCCCGGGGCGTGCCGCGGCGAAGGCCGCATCCGCCGCCTCGAGGACCGCGTCGTAGATCCGCCGCTGCACGGCGGAGAACGTCCCCGAGACCGGGAGGGTGCGGGTGATATCGGCCGTGTAGAGGCTGTCGACCTCGACGCCCGCGTCGATCAGCACGAGGTCGCCGGGGACGACCGCGCCGTCGTTGCGGGTCCAGTGCAGGTAGCAGGCGTGCGGACCCGAAGCGGCGATCGTGTCGTACCCCTCGCCGTTGCCGTCGGTGCGCGCGCGGAGGTGGAAGACGCCCTCGATGGCACGCTCGCCGCGGGGCGTGTCGATGATGCGGGGGAGCTCGGCGACGATGTCGTCGAACCCCCGGCCGGTCGCCTCGACCGCGAGGCGCATCTGGGCGATCTCGTAGGGGTCCTTCACGAGGCGCAGCTCGGACACGAACCGGGTGAGCTCGTCGTCGACCTCGACCGTGCGGTCCTCCGCCGTGCTCTGGAAGGCATCGATGTGCGCTGTGGGGATGCCGAGGTCCGCCGCGACCGCGTCGAGCGCGGGGCGCGGGCCGATCCAGAACTCGCCGATCGCGGCGTCGGAGTAGAACTCGGTCGTCGTCCGATCGGCGCGCTCGCGCAGGTACAGCGTGACGTCGTGGCCGTCCCCGGTCGGTTCGAACACGAGCACCGAGTCGGGGACGGCGTCGGCGCCCCACCCCGTCAGGTGCGAGAACGCGGAGTGCGCGCGGAAGGGGTAGTCGGTGTCGTTCGAGCGCTGCTTGTACGAGCCTGCGGGGACGACCAGGCGCGAGCCCGGGAACGCGGCGGAGACCGCGGCGCGGCGCGCTGCGGCGTACGGTGCCTCGGCGCGCTGCTCGGGCAGCGACGCGGGACGCTCGGCCCAGCCCGTCGAGATGGAGTCGAGGAAGCCGGCGGGAAAGGGCTGCTTGCGATTGGTGGTCGCTGCGGCCGCGGTCTCGGTGGTCTCCGGTGCGATGGTGTCGCGATCGTCGGTGGTCATCCTCCCAGTCTCCCACCGACCGCGCGGGACGTCAGCCCGCCCGCTCCACCTGCACGATGACCGGACGGTGATCGCCGCCCGAACCGTCGAGCGAGGTGACGACCACCGACCCGGTCGGCCGCCAGGCATCCGTCGTCATCACGTGGTCGATCGGCGCGCCGACCAGCGCCGGCCACGCGGTGTCCCACGTCCCCACGGCGCCGTTGCCCGTCGCCGTCGCCGCGTCGCGGCAGCGGCCCATCGTGCCGCCGTCGGTCCCGAGCCGGCTCATGTGGTCGACCGTCGCGTTGAAGTCGCCGGCCATGATGACGTCGTCGCTGGCGCACTGGTCGGCGAGCCAGCGCAGGTCGCTGCGCCAGTGGTCCATGTCGCCCTGGCGAGGGGCGACGGCGTGGACGGCGACGACGATCGGACCGTCGCCGTCGACGGGCATCGCGACGACGCTGGGGACGACCGAGGTGTTGGTGGTGCCGGATGCGTCGGACTCGACGACGGCGTAGTCGCCGAGGTCGGGGGAGATGAGCAGGGTCGTGTAGGTCGCGTCCCACCCCTGGTAGTTCTCCTCGTGCACCCACATGGGGTTGCCGCGCTCGCGCATCGCGATCGCGATCGCCTCGCCGGTGTCGTCGTTCGTCTCGGGGAGTGCGACGATGTCGACGTCCATCGCGATGGCGGTCGTGACGATCGCATCGACGTCGGTGGCGGGACCCGCGGTGTTCCACGTCATGACGCGGATGCTGTCCGCCGTCTTCTCGGGCAGGCCCGTCGTCCCGACGCCGCGGACGACGAGGATGCCGACGTTCGCCCCGCTCGCGAGGAGGCCGATCATCGCGAGTCCGGCGCCGAATCCGCGGGTGCGGCGCCCGAGGCAGATCAGCAGGCCGACGAGCGCGAGAACCGCGAAGCCGACGGCGAGCACCGGGCGCAGCGACACGAGCTGTGCGATCGGGAAGGTCTGCTCGAGGCGGAAGAACTGCGGCCAGGTCAGGACGGCGGCGACGATGGCGGTGGCGATCGTGAAGAGGATCCCCGTCAGTCGCAGCACACCACGAGATTAGGCGGGGAGGCTGGGGAGTTTCTGCGCGCGGTACGCTCGTGTCCATGTCCGCAGGGTCCTCCGCTCCGTCCGGCCCGTTCGGACCCGGCGACCTGCACCTGCACTCGGATCACTCCGACGGCACCGAGCCGCCCGCGGCGGTCATGGCCGCGGCGCACCGCCACGGGATCCGCACCGCCGCGCTGACGGACCACGACACGACATCGGGATGGGCGGAGGCCGCCGACGCGGCCGTGTCGCTCGGCATGTCGTTCCTGCCGGGCATGGAGCTCTCGGCGCGGCACGAATGGCGGAGCGTGCACGTCCTGGCCTACCTCATCGACCCGGACGACGCGGGCCTGCGCGCCCTGACCGACCGCATCCGGCGTTCCCGGCTCTCCCGTGCGCGCACGATGGCCGAACGGATCGGCCGCGACTACGACCTCACGTGGGAGGACATCGAGGCGCAGACCGCCGAGGGGGCGACGGTGGGCAGGCCCCACATCGCCGACGCCCTGGTGGCCCGCGGCCACGTCCGCGACCGCGGCGAGGCGTTCAGCGGCATCCTGTCCCCTCGGAGCGACTACTACGTCGCCCTGTACGCGCCCGACCCGGTTGCGGCGGTGGCGGCCGTCGCCGGCGCCGGGGGAGTGCCGGTGATCGCGCACCCGGCGGGCCGCGCCGGCCTCCTGCCCGACCGGCTCGTTCGGGACATGCTCGACGCGGGCCTCGCGGGCTTCGAGCTCGGCCATCGCGAGAACGTCGAACCCGCGCTCGGGGAACTCCGGCGCCTCGTCGCCGCGCACGACCTCATCGCGACCGGCTCGAGCGACTACCACGGCCGGGGGAAGCCGAACGTGCCGGGGGAGAACACGACGTCCGAGGACGCGATCGCGAGGATCGTCGCCCTCGGGTCGGGCAGCTCGCTCGTCACGCCGTAGCGCGACGAGCGGAATCAGGCCCCCGCGACGGGCGCGCCTGCGCCCGATCCGCCCCGACGGCGGCGCCGCCGGCGCGCCGGTGCGGGCTTGCCGTCGTGGTGCTCCTTGCCGGCGCCGTCGTGCGTGCCGGCACCGTCGACTGCGCGGTCCGCGCTGTCGGCGGACGCCGAGGACGAGTCGGATGCCGCGGCATCCGCCCCTTCGGTGAAGGTGGAGCCGACCTTCGCCTCGCCGCTGCCGGAACGCCGGCGGCGGCGACGACGGGTGCCCGCTTCGCCGGACGCGTCGGCGGCGGCGTCCGCCGCGCGGGTGGGAGCGGCGCTCGACCGTGCGGGGGCCGCCTTGGGCGCCGCGGTGATGCGGCCCTTCGTGCCGGCCGGGATGTCGAGGTCCTCGAACAGGTGCGGGCTCGACGAGTACGTCTCGAGCGGCTCGGGCTGGCCGAAGTCGAGCGCGCGGTTGATGAGGGCCCACTTGTGCAGGTCGTCCCAGTCGACGAAGGTCACCGCGATGCCGGTCTTGCCGGCGCGGCCGGTGCGGCCGGCGCGGTGCAGGTAGGTCTGCTCGTCGTCGGGGATCGTGTGGTTGATGACGTGGGTGACGTCGTCGACGTCGATGCCGCGGGCGGCGACGTCGGTGGCGATGAGGACGTCCCGCTTGCCGGCCTTGAACGCGGCCATCGAGCGCTCGCGCGCCTCCTGGCTCATGTCGCCGTGGACCGCCCCGGCGCTGAAGCCGCGGTCGTTCAGTTCGTCGACGAGGCGCTGCGCAGCGCGCTTGGTGCGCGTGAAGATGACGGTCTTGCCGCGGCCCTCGGCCTGCAGGATGCGGGCGATGACCTCGTCCTTGTCGAGCGAGTGCGCGCGGTACACGAGGTGCTTGATGTTGGCCTGCGTGAGGCCCTCGTCGGGGTCGCTCGCGCGGATGTGGATCGGGTTCGACATGAACCGGCGCGCGAGGGCGACGATCGGCCCGGGCATCGTCGCCGAGTAGAGCATGGTGTGGCGGACGGGCGCGACCTTCTGGAAGATCTTCTCGATGTCGGGGAGGAAGCCGAGGTCGAGCATCTTGTCGGCCTCGTCGAGGACGACCTCGGTCGCGTTCGAGAGGTCGAGGAGTCGCTGGTTGTTGAGGTCGATGAGGCGACCGGGGGTGCCGACGACGATCTGCGCGCCGGCCTTGAGCTGATCGATCTGACCCTCGTAGGCCTTGCCGCCGTAAATGGCGACGACGCTGGTGGCGCGGCCGGAGGTCAGCATGTCCATGTCCTCGTAGACCTGGACGGCCAGCTCGCGCGTCGGGACGACGATGAGAGCCTTGACGCCGGGCTCGGGGTTCAGGCCGAGTCGCTGGACGACGGGGATGCCGAAGCCGAAGGTCTTGCCGGTGCCGGTCTTGGCCTGGCCGATGATGTCCTGGCCGGGGAGGCCGAGCGGGATCGTCTGCTCCTGGATGGGGAACGTGTCGACGATGCCCTTGGCGGCGAGGGTGTCGACGATGTCCTGGTCGACGCCGAGCTCTGCGAACGTGGTCATGCTTTCCGTGCCTGTCTGGCGGTGAGATGCCGCCGTGATGAGGGGTCCACGCCCTTCACTCAGCCCCAGGCGCGGGGTCCCGATCCGACGCCGGGACCCCACCACCCTACCGGAGGGGGCCGCCGCGCCCCGTAGGCTGGTGCCGTGGTGAGGTGGTTCTGGCAGCGACGGCGGCCCCCCGGGCGCACCCTGCGGCTGCGTTCGCGCGACGAGGCGAGCGACGTCCGGCGCGTCGATTTCGAGCAGCTCGCTCCCGACCTCGCCACCTATCTCGGTCAGGCGGCCTACCTGCAGCTCGGCTACGTCGAGACCCTCAGCTCGCTCATCGAGCGCAGCCCCGAGCTCGGGCACAAGGAGTCGCTCTCCCGCGGGGCCGGCGCCGCGCTGTTCAAGCACCAGGCACTCGTCGCCCTCATCCGGGACCGCGGCGACGACCCGCTCGAGCTGATGCTGCCGTTCCGCGAGCCCCTCGACGCCTTCCGCCGGGCCACCCACGGCGCGCGGCCCCTCGAGACGATGCTGTCGGTCCACCTGACGGCGGGCCTGCTCGACGACTTCTATCTGTCCCTGTCCGGCAGCTACGGCGAGACCGGACGCCGTGCGGCCGCGATCCTCCGAGCGGATGCCGACCGCGCCCCGCTCGTGGGCATCATCACCGACGCGATCTCGGACGACGACGAACTGCGCTCCCTGCTGAGCCTGTGGGGGAGGCGCCTCGTCGGCGACACCCTCCTGGTCGCGCGCGGCGCGCTGCGGTCGAGCACGACCGAGCGCCCGGGAGCGCTCGACGTCGACGACGAGAAGCAGGTTGAGCCGGTGTTCACCCAGCTGCTGGGGGCCCACTCGCGCCGGATGACGAGCATCGGCCTCGACGCCTGAGACCGGCGGCGAGCCGCGGAGGGCGGCGGGTGTGCGCCGGGATCAGGCGATGCCGAGCTCGTGACGGGTCCGGGCGTCCCGCGCCGCCCGCGTGCGGGTGAGGAGCACGAGGACCGCCGCGGTGAGCAGGATCGGCACGAGGATGCTGGCGAGCCAGATCCACGCCGCATCCGGCCCGAGACCCGCCCACGTGAGTGCGGTCCACGTCGCGGTGCCGAGGGCGGCGCCGAGCAGCGGCCCGATCGCGACGCCGCGGAGCGCGCGCTGCGGCAGGGCGAAGTGGACGGCCGTCCCCGCGATCGCCCCGAAGACCAGCGCCAGGACGACGAGCATGTCAGGCGACGAAGCCCACGCGACGCGACTGGTCGGTCCCGACCTCGACGAACGCGATGCCGGCCGTGGGGATGACGTAGGTGGCGCCCTTGGAATCGGTGAGGGTCACGTAGGTCGCGCCGCTGTCGAGAGCGGCGGTGACGGTCTGCTTCACGGCGTCGGCCGTCTCGTTCGAGTCGAAGCCGAGCTCGCGCGAGTTCGCGATGCCGATGCGGATCTCCACGGTGATGCCTGCCTTTCCCGGCCCGGGTCTCCGGGCGCGTCTCGAGCCTACGACACCGGCTCCCGGCCCGGACGCGCGGGCCGCTCGCTGTCGGCGAACGGCCCGTCGGCGCCACGCGGGGCGCTGCGGGGCGGGTGTCCGTCGCTCCGGTTAGCGTGGAGCCCATGCCCGACCTGCCGTTCGCCCTCGACACGGCGCAGCAGGCCGTCGTGGGTCTCGAACCGGCGGCATCCGGTGTCGTGATCGGTGCGCCGGGATCGGGCAAGACGGCGACGCTCGTCTCCCGCGTCGTCGCACTCATCGACGACGGGATGCGTCCCGACGAGGTCGTCGTGCTCACCCCGACACGGACGGCCGCGACCGCGTTGCGCGACCGGCTCGCGGTCGGCGTGCGCGTCGCCACGAGCGGTCCGCTCGCGCGATCCGTCCCCGCCTTCGCCTACCAGGTGGTCCGGTCGCACGCCGTCCACGCGGGCGACGAACCGCCGCAGCTGCTCACCGGGCCCGACGAGGACCGGATCATCGGCGATCTGCTGGCGGGCGACGCCGAGGACGAGGCCGACGGCCCGTCGCGCTGGCCGGAATGGCTGCCCGCCGACATCCGCGGCACTCCGGGGCTCCGGGCCGAGATCCGTGCCTTCCTCGCCGAGATGACGACGCTCGGCATCGAGCCCGAGGAACTCGCCGCGCGCGCGGCGGCGACGGACCGTCCGGTCTGGGCGTCGCTCGCCTCGTTCGCGCGGGAGTACCGCTCGGTCCGCGCGCGCATGCGCGGCGCCCACCGCGACGCGGCGGGGCTCGTGCGCGAGGCGGTGGGTCTCCTCCGCAACGCCCCCGCCGGCTCGCCGGCGCTCGGCGCGGTGGCGGGACTGCGGGCGATCCTCGTGGACGACGCGCAGGAGCTGACCCTCGGCGGCGTGGAACTGCTCGAGGCGTGCCGACGGCGGGGGATCGCCGTGCTCGCCTTCGGAGACCCCGACGTGGGTTCGGGATCCTTCCGCGGCGCGCGCCCCGAGAACTTCGCCCGTCTCGCGACGCGGACGCACGTCCTGGACCGCATCCACCGCGGCACGCCCGCCCAGCGGGACCTCGTCGCCCAGGTCACCTCGCGCATCGGCGCCGCGGGACTGGTCGCCCACCGGCATCCGCCCGTCGGGGTCGAACCCGACGAGAGCCTGCGCGCCTTCGCACTCCGCTCCGAAGCGGAGGAGGTCGACCTCATCGCACGCCTGCTGCGCGAAAGGCATGTCCACGACGGCGTCCCCTGGGAGCAGCTGGCGGTCATCGCGCACGACTCCCGACAGGTGACGGCGCTCGAGGCGGAGCTGTCGGCGCGCGACGTCCCGACCGCGGCGGTGGGGCCTGCGCGCGCCCTCGCCGAGACGCCCATCGTCCGGGATCTCCTTCGGGCGGTCGACCTCGCGGCCGTCTCCGCGGAGTCACGCAGCGACGACGAGGTGCTCGACGTGCTCGTCGGCGGCGGTCTCGACCCCGTCGAACTCCGCCGGCTCCGGGCGGCGCTGCGGCACGCGGAGCTGCGCCGCGGCGGCGAGCGGTCCGCGCGCGAGCTGCTCGCGTCGGGGGTGCGTCATCCCGTGGAATTCGACGTGGTGGACACCCCGGAGGCCCGGCGCGCCGCACGACTGTCGCGCACGCTGGCCGAGGTCGCCGAGCAGATCCGGGCCGGCGCGACGGCGCACGAGCTGCTGTGGACCGTGTGGGAGCAGCGCGGGCTGGAGCGGCAGCTGCGCACGCTGGCCGACGGCCAGGGACCGCTGGCCGACCAGGCCCGTCGCGACCTCGACGCCGTCGTGGCGCTCTTCGAAGCGGCCAAGCGGCACGGCGAGCGGGAGGACGGGACCGCGCCGATCGACCACCTGCGCGCGCTGCTGCACTCCGAGGTCGCGGAGGATCGCCTCCGCACCGGCACCGTCGCCAGCGGCGTGCAGATCTCGACGCCTGCCGCGGCGCTCGGCCTCGAGTTCGACACCGTCGTCGTCGCCGGCGTGCAGGACGGCGTCTGGCCGAACCTACGGCTGCGAGGGAGCCTCCTCGAGACGGCGCGGTTGGCCGAGGAGGACACCGACCTCGACACCGCCGACCGACGTCGCGCGGTGCTGCACGACGAGCTGCGGCTCTTCGCCCGCGCCGTATCGCGCGCCCGCTCCCGGTTGATCGTCACCGCCGTCGACGACGACGACACCGGTCCGAGCGTCCTGTTCGACCTCCTCCCGCCCGCCTCTCCGGCGCCGCGCTCGGCGGAGCACCCCCTCACGCTGCGGGGACTCGTCGCCGCGCACCGCCGCCGGCTCACCGACCCGCGGTCGTCGGAGTCCGACCGGGAGGATGCCGCGGGCCAGCTCGCGCTCCTCGCCGCGGCGGGTGTGCCGGGCGCGCATCCGGCGCAGTGGTACGGCCTCGCGGAACCCACCAGCACCGCGCCGCTGCGGGATCTCGACGTCGCGCCGCTGCGCGTGTCGCCCTCCCGCATCCATGCCCTCGAGCAGTGCCAGCTCGACTGGGCGATCGGCGACCTCGGCGGGGATCCCGGCACGGCCGTCGCCGGGCTCGGGACGCTGCTGCACGGCGCGCTCGAGCACGTCGCGACGGCGGACGAGGAGGCGCTGTGGTCGTACGTCGAGGACGGCTGGTCTCAGCTGGAGTTCGAGGCGCCCTGGATCGATGAGGCGGAGCGCCGTCGCGCGCGGGACCTCGTGACCCGGCTCGCCGCGTACCTGCGCGACACCGAGCGGGCGGGCACGACGCTCGTCGGCGCCGAACCGCACTTCGAGGTCGAGCTCCCGGTGCCGGATGCCGCGCACCCGGCGATCCTCTCGGGGTACATCGACCGCGTCGAACGCACCCGGGACGGACGCGTCGTGATCGTCGACCTGAAGACGGGGCGCAGCGAGGCGACGGGTGAGCGCGCCGCCCTCGAGAACCCGCAGCTCGCGGCCTACCAGCTGGCGTTCGAGCGCGGTGCGATCCCCGCGGCGGCGGGAGCGGAGCCCGGGGGTGCGAAACTCCTCGTCCTGAAGGGCACCCGTCACGGCCCGTACGCCGAGCCGAGGCAGGAGCCTTTCGACGACGAGACGCGGGCCGCGTTCCTGGGACGCGTCGACGAGGCGGTGCGTATCATGCGCGGCACATCGTTCGTCGCCCCGTTCGAGGAGCACTGCCGTGACGACCACACCCGCGGACTCTGCCGCATCCACACGATCGGACCGGTGAGCTCGGCGTGACCCCCGCACTCCTGAGTCCCGAGGCCGTTGCGGCGGCCCTCGGGCAGTTCCCGCCGACGGCGGAGCAGTCGGCCGTCATCTCCGCGCCGCTGGCCCCGGCGCTCGTGGTCGCGGGCGCCGGCAGCGGCAAGACCGAGACGATGGCCGGTCGTGTCGTCTGGCTCGTCGCGAACGGTCTCGTGCGCCGGGACGAGGTGCTGGGGCTCACCTTCACGCGCAAGGCCGCCGGCGAACTCGCGGAACGGATCGGTTCGCGGCTGCGTCGCCTCGGGGAGTTCGAGCGGCGCGGCCTGCTCCCGCACCTCGGTCGGCTCCACGCCGAGGGGCGGCTCGCGGTGTTCGGCGAGCTCGAGCGGTCCGGTGCTCCCGAGTCCGCTCGGCGTGCGGCGCTCGACGCCCTCGCACCCGAGTCGCCCGGCGGTGACGGCGCGGACGCCCTGCTCGAGCGGCCGGCGGTGTCGACGTACAACAGCTTCGCCGACGCCATCGTCCGCGAGAACGCCGTCCGCATCGGTCGTGATGCCGAGGCGGTCGTGATGAGCGAGTCGGCGGCGTGGCTGCTCATGCGGCAGGTCGTGCTCTCCTCCGACGACCCCCGTCTGCCCGATCGCGCCGAGCGTCCGTCGACCATCATCGACGCGGCGCTGCGGATCGCCCGCGACAGCGTCGACAACCTCGTCGAGCTGGACGACCTCGACGCGTTCTCGACGGCCTTCCAGGACGTCCTCGAGCGTCCCAGCCAGCGCGCCGGGACCTCCGTCTACGCCGAGGTGCGGACGGTGGCCGAGAAGGTGTCGGGCCTGTCCGTGCTCGTCGCCCTCGCGCGGACGTACGAGGCCGAGAAGCGCCGCCGCGGGCTCATCGACTTCTCCGATCAGGTCGCCGGGGCGCTCCAGGTGGTCCGGTCGCATCCGGCGGTGGCCGCGGAGCTGCGCGAGCGGTACCGGGTCGTCCTGCTGGACGAGTATCAGGACACGTCGGTCGTGCAGACCGACCTGCTCGCGACCCTCTTCCGGGGCACCGCCGTCATGGCCGTCGGCGACCCGCACCAGTCGATCTACGGCTGGCGCGGGGCGAGTGCGGGGAACCTGGGCGACTTCGCCCGTTCTTTCGACCCGGATGCCGCCGGTCGCAGCTACGCGCTCCTCACCAGTTGGCGCAACGGCGTCGACGTCCTGCGCGCCGCGGGTGCGGTGCTCGCTCCGCTGGACGCGCCCGTCGAGGTGGGTTCCCTCCGGCCCCGTCCGGGGGCGCCGGCGGGGCGGGTCGACATCGTGGTGGAGGACGACCTCGACGCCGAGGCGGATGCCGTCGCGGCGTGGTTCGCGGACGTCCGGAGCGAGCGTCACCGCGCCGGACGGGCGACGACGGGCGCGGTCCTGCTGCGCAGCAAGAAGCACATGCTGCGCTTCGCGGACGCGCTCGGGCGTCGCGGCATCCCTCACCGCATCCTGGGGCTCGGCGGACTGCTCTCGACCCCGGAGGTCGTCGACGTCGTCTCCGCGCTGCGGGTCATCAGCGATCCGCGGTCCGGCTCCGCGCTCATCCGGCTGCTCGCCGGCCCGCGGTGGTCCGTGGGGCTCGCGGACCTCCGCGAACTCGCGCAGGTCGCGGCGCGGCTGGTGCGGCATGACACCGCCCTGCAGCCGCTGCCGACCGAGCTCGCCGAGATCATCCGCGCCTCTGCCGGCGACGAGGGCGGTTCGCTCGTCGCGGCGCTCGATTTCGTCGCGCGGCAGAAGCCCGACCACGGGTGGCTGGCCGGGTTCACCCCCGCCGCCCGGGAGCGGCTGCGCGACGCCGGAGCCGTCTTCGCGGGTCTGCGCCGGGCCGCGGGGCTTCCGATCCCCGAGCTCGTGCGACTCATCGAGAACGAGCTCCGCCTGGACATCGAGCTCGCGGCGAACGAGTCGCGCGGACCCGCGCGTACGGCCTCCGATCAGCTCCGCGCGTTCGTCGACGAGCTGCACGGGTTCTTGCAGACCGACGAGCGCGGCTCGCTGCCCAGCCTGCTCGCCTGGCTCGACCGGGCCGAGCGCATCGACGAGTTCGCGCCCCGGACGGAGCCGCCCGAGGACGATGTCGTTCAGCTCTTGACGATCCACGGATCCAAGGGCTTGGAATGGGATGCCGTCGCCGTCGTCCGTGCCGTCGAGGACGAGCTGCCCGCCGCACTCCGGGATGCGCAGGGATGGCTCGGCTTCGGCGTCCTGCCGTACTCCTTCCGCGGCGACCGCGAGTGGCTGCCCGCGTTCCTGTGGTCGGCGCACGACGCGCCGACGCAGCAAGATCTCAAGCGGGAGCACGCGGCGTTCAAGGACGGCATCCGCGAGCGACACCTCTCCGAGGAACGGCGGCTCGCGTACGTCGCGGTGACCCGGGCGCGCGAGCACCTGCTCATCTCGGCGTCCCCCTGGGCGGGGACGAAGAAGCCGCGCGTCGTGAGCCGGTTCGTCCGTGAGATCGCGGACGAACTCGAGGTGCCCCTGCCCGAGTCGGAGACGACGGAGAATCCGTACGAGGGGGCGCGGGCGACCCTCGAGTGGCCGATCGACCCGCTCGGGGCGCGGTCGGCGCGGGTGCGGGATGCGGCGGCGCGGGTGCGGCACGCGATGGCGACCGCCCCGGCGAGGCCCACGCGCGACCTCGAGCTCCTGCTGGCCGAGCGGGCCGCGCGGGCCGCGGGGCGGTCGCCGCACGCACCGACGCGCATCCCGGCATCCCGGTTCAAGGACTTCGTGGCGGACTACGGCGCGGCCGCGATCGCGGCGGCTCGGCCGCTGCCCGAGCGACCCTACCGTCAGACGCGGCTGGGCACGCTCTTCCACGCGTGGGTCGAGCAGCGTTCCGGACTGGTGGGCCGCGCGCGGTCGGCCGACGACGTCCTCTGGGACGACGACGAGGACGCGACCTCGGCGTCGCCGGCGGACGCCGAGGCGCTCGACCGGCTGCGCGAGGCGTTCCTCGCCTCGGAGTGGGGGGACCTGCAGCCGATCGAGGTCGAGACCGAGATCGACTTCGTCGAACCGGATCCGCTCGGCGACGGCCGGCCGCACGTCGTCATCTGCAAGCTCGACGCCGTCTACCGCCGGGGCGACCGGATCGAGATCGTGGACTGGAAGACCGGGCGCCCGCCCCGCACCGCGGCGGAGCGCACGGAGCGGATGCTGCAGCTCGAGCTCTACCGGCGGGCGTACCACGCGAAACACGGCGTTCCGATGGAGCGGATCGACGTCGCGCTGTTCTACGTCGCCGACGGACTCATCCTGCGCGGCTGAACCGGTGGGCGGTCCGGGGAGGGGTCAGGCCGTGCCCGTCCACCGGCGCAGCGCGTTCTTCGCGGCGTCGTCGGGATCGCTCTCCTCGGCGGCGGGTGCGTCGTCGGTTCCCGGCCAGTCGCTGAACTCGATCGGCTCGGTCTCCTGGTCGACGGTGTCCGACGCTGCCGGCGCGGCCTCGGCGTCCTCGTCGAGGAGGCCGTCGATGAGACCGGGGTCGTAGGCGTCGGTATGCATCGAGGTGTCGACGGCCTCGGCCGCGCCGGCGGGGACGCGCCCGAGCGCGGCGATGGCGTCGTCGACGCTGATCGTCCCGCTGCCGATCGGCGGTTCGTCGCGGACGCTCTCGTCCAGCGACTCGAGCAGCGCCACGGCATCCGCGGTCACCGTCTCGGAGGCGGAATCGTGTCCGTGGACGAGCCACTTCGCGAACTCGAGCTCGGCGTGCAGGCGGGCCCGCTCGGCGAGCATGGTGTCGGGGGAGCGGCCGGCGGCGGCGCTGTAGGCGACGACGACGTCGGATGCCGCGTCGGGAGCGCTCGCGATCCAGCGCAGGTCCTCGGCCGGGTCCCCGATGCTCAGGCCGCCCCACGTCAGCAGCCCCGAGACCGTCGGCACCCCGTCGACGTCGGTCAGGGTGAAGGCGGACGGGTCGACGCCGCCCAGGGTGACGGTGGGCTCGACGTTCCAGAGCGCGTCGAGGGCGACGGCGCGGCTCCAGCGGCGGAGCAGGCCGAACGGCAGACGGCCCGTCGCCTCGGCGCGGTCGAGCAGGCGCTCGGTGTCGGTGCGGACCTGCGCCGCGGTGCGGGCGGGGAGCCCCGCGCCCTGCACGATCGAGGTCGGCAGGTCGTGGATGCCGGCGATCGCCGCCGCGAGGGCGGTCGCCACCCCGCGACCCGGCGGAACGTGCGCGGCATCGACCCGGTAGCCCGGCAGGTAGGTCTGTACGCGGGCCGTGCGGGTGCCGAGGCGCGCCTGTCCGACGTGCTCGGGAGCCCGGAAGGGCAGCATGGCGCGGACCCCCGCCGTGAGGGCGGCCAGCGCCGTCGTCTCTCGGACGGCCTCGGCTTCGGCCTCGTCGCTCTCGGGGACACGCACCACGAGGCGAGAGCCGTCGTCGAGGTGGACGACGGCGCTGTCGAAACGCCGGCCCGCTCCCTCGGTGAGGGCCGCGGCGCCCGTGATGGCCGTGCGCACACCCGTCGCCTGCGAGAGAGCCGCCGTGGCAGCCGCGGCTAGAGTGAGAGGAGAGCGTGCCATGCCCCCCAGGGTAGGCGGGGCACGCCCCCGCGCACCGGCGCCACGCCCGCAAGAGAGGTCCTCGATGACGACGAAGGACGTCCCGCCGCCCCTGGCGCGCGCGGTCATCGACCGTGCGGCGCAGGAGCGACTCGACGACGGTCTGCTCGACCGCATCCGTACCGATGCCGACACCCGCGTTTTGCTGCTGCACGGGGACCGCGCCCCCGTCGGGAGCCCGGTGACGCTGCAGTGGGTCGCCCCCGACGCCGTCCCGGACGGAGCCGCATGGGCCTTCCTCGGCCGCGACGACGCGCGCCGCCCCGCCGTCGTCGCAGCGCTCCCGGCATCCGCGGACGAGCCCGTGATCCCGGGCGTCGAGTGGGCGGGGCTCCGCGCGGTGGGCGGCGACCTCGACGCCGACGAGGCCGGACGCTTCGTGCAGGGACTGAGCATCGGCCGGTGGTTGATCGACGCGCCGTTCTGCCCCGCGTGCGGCGGAGAGACGCGCGTCGAGCAGGCCGGCTGGTCCCGACGCTGCCTGCAGTGCGGCCGGCAGCACTTCCCGCGGACGGATCCCGCCGTGATCGTGGCCGTCGCGAGCGCCGACGGCGAGCGTCTGCTGCTCGGCCGGAACGCGGCCTGGGGCGACATCCCCACCTATTCGACGTTCGCCGGGTTCGTCGAGGCCGGCGAATCGCTGGAGACGACCGTCGAGCGTGAGGTCGCGGAGGAGGCCGGCGTCCGTCTCGATCGGATCGTGTACCGCGGGTCGCAGGCGTGGCCCTACCCGCGCTCGCTCATGCTCGGCTTCACCGCCCACGCCGTCGCGGATGCGGAGGCCCGCGCCGACGGCGAGGAGATCCTCGACGTCCGCTGGTTCACCCGCGATGAGATCCGTGACGCCCTCGCCGGTCGAGGGGAGATCCGCCTGCCCGGCCGTGCGTCCATCGCGCGCAGCCTCATCCTGCGGTGGGTGGGGGAGTGAGCGTCGACCCCCTCGCGGACCTGGACGAGCGGCAACGCGAAGCGGCGTCGACGCTGCGCGGGCACGTCTGCGTGCTCGCCGGCGCGGGGACCGGCAAGACGCGGGTCATCACCCACCGGATCGCCCACGGCGTCGACACCGGCGCGTACTCGCCGCAACGCGTCATGGCCGTGACCTTCACGACGAAGGCCGCCGGTGAACTCCGTGGCCGGCTGCGCGCCCTCGGCGTCGAGGGTGTGGCCGCGCGCACCTTCCACGCCGCCGCGCTCGCGCAGCTCAACTTCTTCTGGCCGCAGGTGGCGCGCGACACCGCTCCCGCGATCGTCGACAGCAAGGTGCGACTGCTCTCGCATGCCGCCGACGGGATCGGTCTGCGGCTGGATGCCTCCACCCTCCGCGACGTCGCGTCGCAGATCGAATGGCGCAAGGTCACAATGCGCTCGATCGAGCAGTACGCGGTCGACCGCCCCGGCGGCATCCCGGGTCTGGCCCTGGACCCCCTCATCGCCCTGCAGCGCGCCTACGAGAAGCTGAAGGACGAGCGGCGTCAGCTCGACTTCGAGGACGTGCTGCTCGCGTGCGCGGGCATGATCGAGTCGGAGCCGCGGGTCGCCGCCGCCGTCCACGAGCAGTACCGGCACTTCACGGTCGACGAGTTCCAGGACGTGTCCCCGGTGCAGAACCGGCTGCTGGAGCTGTGGCTCGGCGATCGCCGCGACCTCTGCGTCGTCGGCGACGCGAGCCAGACGATCTACTCCTTCGCCGGCGCCGACCCCCGCTACCTCCTGGACTTCGCCACCCGGGACGACGACGTGACGGTCGTGCGCCTGGAGCGCAACTACCGATCGGATGCCGCGGTCCTCGCGGTCGCCAACGAGCTGATGCGCGGGCGCCCCGGGGCACTGCAGCTCTCGACCCCCGCGCCCGCCGGGCCCGCCCCCGAGGTCACCGCGTACGACGACGACGCCGCGGAGGCGGAGGGTATCGCCGCGCGGATCGCCGCGCAGCTCGCCTCCGGAGTCGACCCGCACGACGTGGCCGTCCTGTACCGGCTGAACGCGCAATCGGCGCCGCTGCTGGCCGCGCTCTCGGCCCGCGGCATCCCCGCCACCGTCCTCGGCGGCAAGCGGTTCTGGGACCTGCCCGAGGTGCGCCAGGCCCTCCTCGCCCTGCGCGGCGCCTCCGTGGCGCCGCTGTCGGGATCGTTCCTCGCGACCGTCCGCGACGTCCTCCGGTCGCTGGGGCTGACCGACGAGGCGCCGCCGGCGGGCGGGGCGTTGCGCGACGCCTGGGAGGCGCGCGCCGCCGTGCTCCGCCTCGCCGAGGAGGCGCCCGAGGGCACGACGCTCCGCGCGTTCACCGACGAGCTGACGGCACGCGCCAAGGCGCAGCACGAGCCGACGATGCGGACGGTGACCCTCGCGACGCTGCACGCCGCGAAGGGTCTCGAGTGGCCGCACGTGCACCTCATGGGCCTCAGCGAGGGGTTGCTCCCGATCTCGTACGCGACGAGTTTCGAGCAGATCGACGAGGAGCGTCGTCTGACCTACGTGGGTGTCACGCGGGCCGCGCGTACGCTGTCGCTCTCGTGGGCTCGACGGTCGGGGAACCGGGAGCGTCAGCGCTCCAGATTCCTTCAGGAGATCGGCAGAGGCACGCTGCGTGAGGGCGGTGCGCGCGGGTCTCGCGCTGTCCGTCCGCCGCGGTGAGGACGACCGACCGTCCCGCGTCGCCCGTGCGCAGCAATCGGGCGGCCAGCGCCGCCGCCTCGACGAGCAGGAGCGGCTCGGTCGCGACGGACGGGCGCGCGAGCAGCTGAGCCGCGACGAGCGGCCAGCCCGCGTCGCGGTCGCACCGGTCGGCGTGGAGGCACGCGATACAGGCCGTCCGGCCCGGCACGACGAGCGGGCCGACGACAACGCGGTCGCCGGCGAGTTCGATCGGCAGATGCGGGGTGTCCTCCGCCGTGAGGCGCGCCGCGCGGTGCGGATCCATCAGCTGAGCGGCGACGACCACGACCGGGCCCGGCCCGGGCGGCAGGGCCCACCGCTCGCACGCGTCGATCTCCAGACCCGCGGCCGCGAGGCCCGCCACGAGGGTCGTCTCGTCGTCGTGGCCGAGGTCGGCGGGCAGCTCGATGCGGATCGGCGGGACCGGCGCGGCGTCGGCGACCAGAGCGTCCTGGATGCGGCTGAGGAAGGCGTTCGCCTCATCCGGACCCGCGCCCAGTTCCCGCGCGAGCGGCACGAGGCGACCGTCCGGGATGCCGTCGACCAGCGCGTCGAGCAGACGTTCCTGCCAGGGCTGCAGGCCCGTGAGCGGGCGCTCGTCGTCGATGCCGAGTTGCACGCTGGTGGGGGTGCGCCACAGCGGCGGGTGGGAGGGGGCGAGACGCAGCATGCCGCGATTCTGGCCGGGATGCCGTCACCGTCGGGTGTGCCCTCCACAGACCCGTCGTGCCGAGGGCGCGGGCGGGGGCTGTGGAGGAGGCGCGGGTCAGACGGGGCGCGGCCCGGTGGGACCGTCGTCCCCGCCCGCGGCGTCGCCCGTGGTCGGGTCGTCCTGTCCGCCGGCCTCTTCGTCGAGCAGCGCCTCGAGCGCGTCGTCGAACGCGTCGCGCTCGGGCTCCTCGCCCCGCTGACGCGCCTGCAGTCGCGCGATGAGTCCCGCCGGTTCGTCGATGTCCTCGGCCGTGGGCATCAGGTCGGGGTAGTCCCAGAGACCGTCGCGAGCAGCGGAGCCGACGGCATCCGTCACGGCGCGCCACATGGCCGCGGCCTCCCGGAGTCGTCGCGGACGGAGCTCGAGGCCGACGAGCGACGCCATCGCCTGCTCGGCAGGACCTCCGACGGCCCGGCGACGGCGGACCGCCTCGGCGATGCGGTCGGCGGAGGGCACGCGGGTGGTCGCGTCCGCCGTGACGACGTCGACCCAGCCTTCGATGGTCGCGAGCAGGTTCTCGAGCCGGGTCAGGGCCGCGACCTGCGCCTCGGAGCGCTGCGGCAGCAGGGCGCCGCTCTCGATCGCGGCCTTCAGCTCGTCGGGGGAGGACGGGTCGAACCGTGACGCGAGGTCCTCGAGCGCGTCGGTGTCGACGTGGACGCCGCGCGCGAAGTCGGTCACCTGCGAGATGACGTGCAGGCGCAGCCACTTCGCGTGACGGAACAGGCGTGCGTGGGCGAGCTCGCGGGTGGCGAGGACGAGGGCGAGCTGGTCCTCCTCGATCTCGAGGTCGCGTCCGAAGTCGGCGAAGTTCTGTGGCAGGATCGCGGCCTCGCCGGTGGGCATGAGCGGGATGCCGACATCGCCGCCGCTGACCACCTCAAGCGAGAGCTTGCCGATCACCGCGCCCAGCTGGCCGGCGAACAGCGCCCCGCCGACGCGGCGCATCAGGCGGCCGGCGCCCTCGATGGCCGGACGCATCTCCTCCGGGGTCTGCGACTCGAGCGCCGCCATGAGGGCGTCGCTGATCGAGGTCGCCACCGGCTCGGCGAGTTCCTGCCACACGGGGAGCGTCGCCTCGACCCACTGCCCGCGGGTGATCGGGCGGGGCGTCTGGGCCAGCTCGCCGATCGTCGTCGCCTCGCTGAGCCAGAGCGAGGCCAGCGCGAAGGCCTGGTCGAATTCGGTGCGCGCCCCCGCCGTGATCCCGAGTCCGTCGCGGTTGGCGATGTGGAGTGCCTGCGTCTTCGCCGCCGACCAGTCCACGCCGTCGTCGCCGTCGGCTCCCGCCATCGCCGCCTGCAACTGGCGCATGATGCTCTGCATCATGGCCGGGTCGATCCCCATCCCCGACAGCTGCCGCAGCTGGTCGGGGTCGATCCCGCCCTGACCGCCCAGCATCCGGCGGAGCATCTCGGCGAGGTCGTCGTCGCCGGGCAGATCGTCGCCGGTCCGGTCCGCGTCATCGGTCATGTCAGGCGCCTTTCAGCAGGGGGGAGACGTCTCGTTCTACGCTAATGGCAGGTTTTCTCCGCCCGGTCCGAGCGGGAGACATCCCGTGTACGCCGGCCGCGAACGAGCGCCGGAGGAAGGACCCGCGTGTCGCTTTTCGAGGACGCCACCGCCACCCCGTCGCGCTCCACCGACCCGCGGCGCTCCAGCGGGTCACGTCGCTTCTCCGTGGGCGTCTGGGCGCTCGTGATCGCGTTGGTGGCGCTCCTGGTGCTGAGCTTCCTCCCGACCGGGTTCGTCATCCAGCGCCAGGGACCCGTCGTCAACACCCTCGGTTCGGCCGAGAACACCGACGGTGAGGAGGTCCCGCTCATCTCCGTCCGCGGCGCGGAGACCTATCCGACGGCCGGTGCCCTCGACCTCACCACCGTGCAGATCGCCGGGAACCGCGAACGCACCCCGTCGTGGTTCGAGCTGGCGATGGTGTGGTTCGACCCGTCCCAGGCGGTCCTGCCGATCGACCAGGTGTTCCCCGCCGGGACGACCACCGAGCAGCGCAACGAGGAGAACGCCGCCCTGATGGTCGACTCGCAGAAGGAGGCGACGGCGGCGGCGCTCACGCAGCTCGGCTATGAGGTCCGCTCGCACGTCGGCGTCGGCGCCCTCACGGAGGACTCACCCTCGAGCGGGATCCTCGAGGTCGGCGACGAGATCGTGAGCGCCGACGGGACTCCGATCGGCGACACGGCGCAGCTCCGCTCCGTCATCAACGACGGCGGCGGCGACCCGGTCGAGCTCGTCATCCGACGAGGGGACGCCGAGCGCACGGTCTCGGTCACCCCGGTGCGCAGCGAGACGGCGGACGGCCCGGTCTGGATCATCGGGATCACGACGGCTCGCGACTTCGACTTCCCGATCGACGTGACGATCCAGCTCGACCGCATCGGCGGTCCGAGCGCCGGTCAGATGTTCGCCCTCGGCATCATCGACACCCTGACCCCCGGCGAGCTCAACGGCGGCGAGCAGGTCGCCGGCACCGGCACGATCGACTCGGCCGGCACGATCGGTCCGATCGGCGGCATCCGTCAGAAGCTCTACGGAGCGCTGGATGCCGGTGCGGACTACTTCCTCGCCCCGCAGCGCAACTGCGACGAGGTCGTCGGGCAGATCCCGGGTGACCTGCGCGTCATCCCGGTCGCGACCCTGGACGACTCGCTCGCCGCCCTCGACGCCATCCGCACGGGGGAGGGCGTCGACGACCTGCCCGTGTGCACGGTCGGCTGAGCGCGGCATCCCGCCCCTGCGATTCCGCCCAGAGCGCACCGCGCCCCGGCCGTGCGCCCGATGACCCCCGCCTAGGATGAAAGGGTGACCTCGACACCTGCCGGGCCTGCCACGTCCACCCCTCCGAATCCTGTTCGTCGCACGATCGCCATCACCGTCGGCGTGCTCGTCGTCCTGGTGATCGCGTTCTTCGCGTTCGCGGGCCTGTACACCGACTGGCAGTGGTACCGGCAACTCGGTTTCGACGGCGTCCTGGTGACGCAGTGGACCGCCCGCGTGGTCATGTTCCTCGTCGGCTTCGCCGCGATGGCGCTGCCGGTGTTCGCGGCCATCCAGCTCGCCTACCGGCTCCGTCCGGTCTACGCGCGACTCAGCTCGCAGCTCGACCACTACCAGGAGGTCGTCGAACCGCTGCGACGCCTGGCGATGTGGGGCATCCCGGTCTTCTTCGGCTTCTTCGCCGGGTTCGCGGCCTCCGCGCAGTGGGAGACGGTCTGGCTCTGGGCGAACGGCGTCTCCACCGGCCAGAAGGACCCGCAGTTCGGTCTGGACACCGGGTTCTACCTGTTCCAGATGCCGTTCTACAGCGTCGTCCTCGGGTTCGCCTCGGCCGTCCTGCTCATCTGCCTGCTCGTCACCGTCGTCGTCTCCTACCTCTACGGATCGGTGCGCGTCGGCCAGCGCGAGCTGCGCATCTCGAAGGCCGCCCGCATCCAGCTGGCCATCGTCGCGGCGCTCTACCTCGCCGTGCAGGCCGTGAGCCTGTGGCTCGACCAGTACAAGACCCTCACGACGCAGGGCGAGCGCTTCACCGGCGCGAGCTACGTCGACGTCAACGCGGTCATCCCGGGACTTGCGATCCTCTCCGTCGCCGCCGCCATTGTCGCGGCGCTGTTCATCGTCACCGCGATCATCGGCCGCTGGCGCTTCCCGCTCATCGGCACCGCGCTCCTGATCGTCTCCTCGCTCGTGGTGGGCGTCGCCTACCCGTGGGCGGTGAGCCAGTTCCAGGTGGCGCCGAACCTCGAGACCTACGAAGCGCCCTACGTGGAGCGGAACCTCGAGGCGACGAAGTTCGCCTACGGCATCAATGGGCTCGAGAAGACCCCGTACGAGGCGGTCACGACCGCCGAACAGGGGCAGCTCCGCGCGGACGCCGACACCACGGCGTCGATCCGTATCATGGACCCCGCCATCATCGGTCCGACGGTGCGCCA
Organism: Microbacterium sp. NPDC064942; assembly: GCF_049545525.1. Classification (NCBI taxonomy): domain Bacteria; kingdom Bacillati; phylum Actinomycetota; class Actinomycetes; order Micrococcales; family Microbacteriaceae; genus Microbacterium; species Microbacterium sp. NPDC064942. The sequence goes on from NZ_JBMWDR010000001.1 coordinate 692,984, forward strand.
GCTCGAGCAGTACCGCTCGTACTACCAGTTCCAGAACCCGCTCGACGTCGACCGGTACGAGATCGACGGCAAGACGCAGGATGCCGTCGTCTCGGTGCGCGAGCTCAACCTCGACCAGCTGGGCACCGCGCAGTCCTGGTACAACAACACCCTCGTCTACACGCACGGTTACGGTGTCGTCGCGGCCAAGGGCAACGAGCGCACGGACGACGGCAACCCCGTCTTCCTCGAGCGCGGCATCCCGACCGCGGGCGACCTCACGCAGAACGAGGAGTACGAACCGCGCATCTACTTCGGCGAGTCGTCGCCGCCGTACTCGATCGTCGGAGCCCCCGAGGGCAGCGACCCCGTCGAGCTGGACTACCCCCGCGGTGAGGACGGCGCCGACCAGACCCGTACGACGTTCGCGGGCGACGGCGGCCCGAACATCGGCAACCCCTTCAACCGGTTGCTGTACGCGCTGAAGTTCCAGTCGACCGACATCCTCTTCTCCGACGGCATCAACGAGAAGTCGCAGATCCTCTACGACCGCAACCCGCGCGATCGCGTGCAGAAGGTGGCGCCGTACCTCGAGCTCGACAGCGACCCCTACCCGAGCGTCGTCGACGGTCGTGTCGTGTGGATCATCGACGGCTACACCCTCAGCAACAACTACCCGTACTCCTCGATCGTGAGCCTGCGGGATGCGATCTCGGACACGACCAACACGCAGCCGCGCGTCGCGCTCGACGACGTCAACTACATCCGCAACTCGGTGAAGGCGACCGTCGACGCCTACGACGGTTCGGTGACGCTGTACGCGTGGGACGACCAGGACCCGCTGCTGAAGGCGTGGCAGAACATCTACCCGTCGACGCTGAAGCCGGTGAGCGAGATGTCCGGCGACCTCATGAGCCACGTGCGCTACCCGACGGACCTGTTCAAGGTGCAGCGCGCCATGCTCGGGACATACCACGTCGACGACGCGCAGTCCTTCATCCGTCGCGACAACGCGTGGCGCACGCCGCAGGACCCGGTGACGCCGGCGAACCTGCAGCCGCCGTACTACCTGACGATGCAGATGCCGGGGCAGGACAAGCCCTCGTTCTCGATGTTCACCTCGTTCATCCCCGCCTCGGTCGGTGAGGACGAGCGGAACGTGCTGCTCGGTTACCTCGCGGTGGACTCCAACGCGGGCTCCGAGGCCGGCAAGAAGGGCGAGGACTACGGCACGCTCCGCATGCTCGAGATCGGGGCGGACGTGTCCGTTCCCGGTCCCGGACAGGTGCAGAACGAGTTCCGCTCGAACGCGAGCGTCGCTCGTGAGGTCAACCTGCTGCAGCAGGGCCAGTCGGACGTCCTGAACGGCAACCTGCTGACCCTGCCCGTCGGCGGCGGCCTGCTGTACGTGCAGCCGGTCTTCGTGCAGGCCTCCAGCGGAACGCAGTTGCCGCAGCTGCGGAAGATCCTCGTCTCCTTCGGCAAGCAGGTCGCGTTCGAGGACACCCTCCAGCAGGCACTCGACAGGCTCTTCGGCGGCGACTCCGGCGCGACCGCGGGCGACGACGGGACGACCCCGACGCCGTCGGCGACACCCGGCGCAACCCCGTCGCCGGAGCCGACGGACGGCACCTCCACGCCGCCGGTCGGTGTCGGCGACGAGACCGCTCGCCTGCTGCAGGAGGCGCGCGAGGTCATGCTCGCCCGCGATGATGCGATGCAGAAGGGCGACTGGGCCGCCTACGGCGAGCAGGATGAGCGGCTCACCAACATCATCGACCGGCTCATCCAGCTCGACGGGGAGTGACCCCGACCGATCGGGTGGTGGCGGCTCAGCGGACGAGCAGCCACCACCAGATCAGCAGCAGCGTGACGAGGAACCCGGCGATCTGGTTCAGCCACAGGAAGCGGTCCCAGCCGCGGGTGGCGGCTGCGGCATCCGCGTCGCGGATCGAGCGGTACGGCCAGACCGTGACGAGATACGGGATGGCGACGATCGCGGCCAGCGGTCCCGGCCATTCCGTGGCGAGCATGAGCGCGCCGGCGGCCGCGTAGGCGACGAGCGAGAACCGCACGGTCCACGCGGCGCCGCGCGCAGTCGCGATCGAGGAGATCGCCGCCTCGCGGTCGGCGACGACGTCCTGCACGGCGCCGAACGCGTGCGACGCCACGCCCCAGAGGGCGAACGCGACGATCACGAGGACGAGCTGCGGCGTCCACATCGCGCCGGTGAGGACGAGCGCGTACACCGCGGGCGAGAAGAAGTGGATGCTGCTGGTGATCGAGTCGGCGAACGGCCGCTCCTTCAGCCGGAGCGGCGGCGCGCTGTAGAAGACGACCGCGAGCAGGCTCAGGCCGAGGACGAGCCAGGATGCCGGGGTCCCCGCGATCACGAGGGCGATGACGAACGGGGCGCAGAGCAGCACGGACGCCCAGAGGACGGCGGGGTGCAGCCGCTTGTCGAGGATGGCTCCGTGCGCGCCGCCCTTGCGGGGGTTGCGGAGGTCGGACTCGTAGTCGAACACGTCGTTGATGCCGTACATCGCGACGTTGTACGGGATCAGGAAGAAGATCGTCCCGATCACCAGCACGAGGTCGATCTCGCGTGCGCTGAGCAGGTACGCCGCGGCGAACGGGTACGCCGTGTTGATCCAGCTCACCGGTCGTGAGGAGACGAACAGCTGACGGACGAACAGCGCCGGGCTCATGCGGCATCCCTCTGGGAACGACGGCGGGGCGCGGGAAGGAGTGCACCGATCGCGGGCAGCAGGAACGCCGCGCAGATCGGGTAGGCGAAGTCTTCGATCGGTGCGAGGCCGATGCGGATGCCGCTGATGTGCTGCTCGGGATAGGTGAACAGGTCGGCCGCGATCATCAGGTTGTCGAATACCGCGGTGAAGGCGATGAGGACGAGCGCGGTCCAGAGGGAGGCCTTCAGGCGCGCCGCAGCACCCGGACGCCGCGCGGAGACGAGGGTCACGACGACGGTGACGAGCGCGAACGGGACGACGAGGAGCGGATACGTCACGCCGCCTCCCGCCCGGCACGTCGCCGCGCGGCGACACGCAGGGCGATCGCGTGCACGACGAGCGTCAGGTGGCACAGGAAGGCGAGGAAGACCGGTTCCTCGAGGGGGAGGTGCGGGGCGAGGTCCACGCCGAGCAGCAGCGGGCTGTCGCCGCGGACGAAGACGCCGCTCGCAATGCCGGCGATGTCCCAGACGAGCAGGAAGACCGTGCCGCACGCGATGAGCAGAAGCGTCCGCCGGGGGGCGGCACCGAGGGCGAGGCGATGCCGGAGGTCGACGGCGAGCACCCCGAGCGCCGAGACGATCAGGGCGAGGAGGTACAGTCCCGCCACCGCGCTCAGCCCTTCGCGTGCGCCGGGGTGGGCAGCTGCCCGGTGGAGGTGTCGCCGTCGAGCAGTTTGACGACGAGCTCCGCCGAGATGAGGCACATGGGCAGGCCGACGCCGGGGAGCACGGTCTGGCCGGCGTAGAGCAGTCCGTCGACCTTCGAGCGCAGGCCCGGTCGGAACATCGCCGACTGTCGGAGCGTGTGCGCGAGTCCGAGCGCCCCGCCCCGGAACGAGCCGAAGTCCGCGGCGAAGTCGCCGGGCGTGATCGTGCGACGCACCCGGACGCGGTCGGCGAGGTCGGGGACGCCCGTCCAGTCGGCGATCTGCGCGATGACGGCGTCGGCGGCCGCCTCGATCCGGGGGTCGCCGGCGCCGTCCACGCCGCCGCGGCCGAGCTCGGGAGCGGCGGGCATGGGGACGAGGACGAAGAGGTTCTCGTGCCCGGCCGGCGCGACGTCGTCGTCCGTCGCGCTGGGGCGGCAGACGTAGAGCGACGCGGGGTCCGGGATGCCGTCTGCGGCTCCCTCGCCGAAGATCGCGTCGAAGTTCGCCTTCCAGTCCTTCGTGAACAGGAGGGTGTGGTGCTCGAGCTGGGGGAGTTCGCCCTCGACGCCGAGGAGGATGAGCAGCGCGCCGAACGACGGCGTGCGCTTGTCCCACCATGCGTCGCTGCGCGAGCGCAGCTCCGGCTCGAGGAGGACCGTCTCGGTGTGGTGCATGTCCGCCGTCGAGATGACGTGGTCGGCCGCGACGACGGTGCCGTCGGCCAGGCGGATGCCGGTGGCCCGGCCCCCCTCGGTGAGGATCCGTTCGACCGGGGTGCCGGTGCGGATCTCGGCGCCTCGGCCTTCGGCCAGGCGCGCGATCGCCCGGATCACCTGCACGAGGCCCCCGCGCGGATAGAGCACGCCGTCGTCGAGATCGAGGTGGCTCATGAGGTGGTACAGGCTCGGCGCGTCGTAGGGCGATCCGCCGAGGAAGACGGCCGGGTAACCCAGCACCTGCTGCAGCACGGGGTCGGAGAACTTCTTCTCGACGTGGGTCGAGAGGGGGCGCAGGAGCAGCGGCAGAAGGGTGCCGAGCTTGCGGAGGACGTCGGGGTGGGCGAGGCCCTTGAGGGACACGTACGGGTCGTACAGGAACCGTGAGACGGCGAGGTCGTAGATCTCGCCCGCCGAGTCCAGGTACGTCGCCAGTTCGGCGCCGGCGCCGGGTTCGCGCGCCTCGAAGGCCGCGACGGCGGCATCCCGCCCCGACACGACGTCGAAGGGCTCCCGCTCGCCCTCGTGGTAGACGCGGTAGGCCGGTTCGAGGCGCACCAGGTCCAGTTGTTCCCGGGCGCTCGTGCCCAGGAGGGCGAAGAAGTGGTCGAACACCTCGGGCATGAGGTACCAGCTCGGGCCGGTGTCGAACCGGAAACCGTCTTTCTCCCAGCTCCCGGCACGCCCGCCGACGTCGTCCAACGCCTCGAAGACGGTCACCCGGTCACCGCGGTCGGCGAGCAGCGCCGCGGTCGCCAGGCCTGTGATGCCGCCACCGATGATCGCGATACGCCGGCTCATTCGGGGGTTCTCCGGTTCTGTCGTGTCGTGCGAGGCGTGAGGGGTCGACGGTGCGCGACGGCCGCGCGGGCGGCGATCGCCGCCTTGACCGGCGTGGGCACGCGGACCCGGACGCTGAGGTCCTCGGTGCGGCGCAGCCGTTCGGTGAGTTCGGCGAAGAGGCCGTGCGCGGTGGCGACGGCGACCCGGCAGTCGGCGGGGAGGAGCGGGATGGTCGCGGCCGCGGCATCCAGGTCCCCGTCGATGCGGGCGAGCACCTCGCGGCGGCGCGTCGCGCCGTCGCCGACACCGAGGTAGTCCCGTCCCAGCCGCCCGGCGTCGTCGGCGTGGTCGCGGAGGAAGTTGATGTCCTGGAACGCCACGCCGAGCCGACGCGCCCCCGTGACCAGGACGGCATCGGGGTCGCGGGGGACTCCTTCGCCGGCGTTCACGAACACCTGCAGGCACATGAGCCCGACGACCTCCGCCGAGCCGTAGACGTAGTCGTCGTGCGACGCCTCGTCGTGCTCGGCGCGCTCGAGGTCGGTGCGCATCGACGCGAAGAAGGGTTCGATGTGGTGCCGCGCGATGCCGCACTGCCGCGCCGTCCGCGCGAACGCGTGGACGATGAGGTTCGCACTGAAGCCGCGCTCGATCGCGGCGTAGGTCTCGGTTTCGAGTGCGTCGAGCACGTCGCGCTGCTCGCCGAGCGGGACTCCCGCGGCGGAGGCTGCGCCGTCGACGATCTCGTCGGCGACGCGGACAAGGGCGTAGACGTTCCGCACATGCGGCCGGACGCGCGGCCCGAGCAGGCTCGTCGCGAGGCCGAACGACGTGGAGTAGGCGCGGATGACGGATGCCGCGGCGGCGACCGCAGTCTCGTCGTAGAGCGTGTCGGTCATCGGGGGATGCGGTCCTCCACGGCGGCAGCGAGTGCGGCGAGGAGGACGACGGCGTCGCGGGGGAGCGCGGCGTCGGCGGCGAGGGTCCGCGCGGAGCGCAGCGTCTGCGCGATCATCTCGACGGTGCGCTCACGGGCGCCGCTCGCCGTCAGCTCGCGCTGGGCGTGTTCGATCGCGATCGGGCCCGTGGGGGCCATCGCCAGGGCCGAGGCGATCTGGGGCCAGGCCTCGGTCTCGGCCGCCATCGCGATGAGGGGGGTCCGTTTCGAGGCGCGCAGGTCCGCCCCGGGTTCGCGCCCGGCCTCGGCACGGGTGCCGAAGGTGCCGATCAGGTCGTCGGCCAACTGGAACGCCACGCCGATGGCGGACCCGGCAGCCTCGAGCGCCGCGCGCTGGTCGTCGTTCGCGCCGGCGAGCAGGGCGCCGGCGGCCAGCGGCGCCTGGAACGAGTAGAAGGCCGTCTTGTCGCGCGCGGTGCGCAGGAGCGTGTCCGTCGGCGGCAGGTCCGCGCCGATGGACTGTTCGACGTCGGCGAGCTCCCCGGCCGCAGAGACGAGGACCGCGTCGTCGAGCAGGACGAAGAGGGCCGCACGCTGGGGCGACGTGACCGGTGCCGTCGCGATCAGCCGGGTCGCTTCGAACAGGAGCAGGTCTCCCGCGAGCACCGCCGCCGCCGACCCGAGCAGTCGCGATTCGTCCTCGTCCCCGCCCCGCACGCGCGCGCGTTCGCGGAAGCGGCCGACGACGTTCGGGATGCCGCGCCGCTCGACGTCGCCGTCGATCAGGTCGTCGTGGACGACGAAGGCGGCGTGGAGCAGTTCGAAGGCGGCCGCGACGCGCCACAGGCCGGGGGAGCGGCCGGCATCACCGCCGAACGCCTCGAAGGCGGCGACGACGAGCGCGGGCCGGAGGCGCTTGCCCCCCGTCGCAGAGGCCGCGGTGGCGTCCCCGAGAGCCGCCGATGCCTCGCCGAGCGCCGCCGAGCGCACCCGGAGCCGCTCGAGCGCCACCTCGAGCGCATCGTCGATCTCCCGCCAGGCGGCGGGGGGCAGGCCGATCACGAGGCCCTCCGTTGCTCGTGCGGGGCGAACAGCTCGAGCTGCTGCGCCTGCAGCACGAGCCACGGGCTGAAGGCCCACGGCGTCGTCGTGAGCGAGGCATCCAGGTCGGCGGGGTCGACCCAGCGGGCCTCGGCGACCTCATCGGGGTTCAGTCGCGGCTCGTCGTCCGTGTAGGCGACGTAGACGGGGCAGATCTCGTGCTCGACGATGCCCGAGGCGTCCGTGGCCCGGTACCGGAAGAGCGGGAGGGCGAGGGAGACGTCGCGGAGGGTGAGGCCGACCTCGAACGCCGCCCGACGGTGGACGGCGTCGAGCACGGGTTCGGCGGGGGCGGGGTGCCCGCAGAAGGAGTTCGTCCAGACGCCCGGCCAGGCGGCCTTGCTGAGCGCGCGTCGAGTGACGAGCAGCTGCCCGCGATCGTTGTAGACGTGGCACGAGAAGGCGAGGTGGAGTGCGGTGTCGGTCCCGTGCACGCTAGCTTTCGGAGCCGTGCCGATGTCGCGTCCGTCGTCGTCCAGCAGAACGACGTATTCGATGTCCGACACGATTCCTCCGTAGTTTGCTAGATTATCTAGCGATCAATCGACATGGTACAGACCGACCGGAAAGGTGTCCAATGGTGGCGGAACCATGGATTCCGGCCAACGAGCGCGACGTCGTTGTGCTCGGCGCCCTCGAGGCGGTGCGGGCCTTCTCGGACGCCTTGGACCGAATGTACGCCTCGATGCGCGGTGACATGGACATGAACACGACCGACCTCGCGGCCCTCCGCATGCTCATCATCCGCGAGCAGCACGGCGAGGTCGTGAAGCCCCACGATCTCGCGACGCACCTCGCGATCTCGACCGCATCGACGACGAAACTGCTCGACCGACTGACGGCCGACGGCTACCTGGTCCGCAAGCCCCACCCGCACGACCGACGGTCGCGGATCGTCGCGCTCACCGACGAGGCGCGTGCGACCTTCCGGAAGCACTTCGGGGAACGGCTGCGGCGGATGCGGGAGGCGACCGAACCGTACTCCGACGACGAACTGCGCACGATCGTGCGGTTCCTCGCCGACATGGAGCGGGCGATGCTGCCCGACTGACGGCTCGATCCGTGGGCCGAACGCGAAGAAGGCGCCCCCTCCGGAGAGGGAACGCCTTCTTCTTCTTGTTGCGGGGACAGGATTTGAACCTGCGACCTCTGGGTTATGAGCCCAGCGAGCTACCGAGCTGCTCCACCCCGCGGCACAAGAGAAAACACTAGCACGGGTTTCGCGGACACGCGAATCGGTCCGAGGATGCGGCCGGTTGTCGGCAGGATGGGACGCATGGTCCGCCGTGACACCGATGCCTCCGCCGACGCACAGCCCGACGGGCGGGACGAGACCCGCGACGAACGGGCCGACCGCAACTGGAACGAGGTGCTGCAGGAGTTGCGTGTGCTGCAGACGGGCACGCAGATCCTCACCGGCTTCCTCCTCGCCCTCGCGTTCCAACCCTCCTTCGGCGACCTGGAGTCCTCGCAGCGGCTCGGGTACCTCGTGCTCGTGGTCCTCTCGGCGCTGAGCGCCGTCGTGGCCCTCGCCCCGGTCTCGGTGCACCGCATCCTGTTCGCCCGTCGCGCCAAGCCCGCCATCGTCCGGTTCGGTCATCTCTGCATGATCGGCGCGCTCGTGTTGGTGTCGGCCCTGCTGGTCGGCGTCGTCGCGTTCGTGTTCGACGTCGTCGTGGGCGGTGCGGCATCCTGGGTGGCGGGAGTCGGCCTGGCCGTCGTGATCGCGGCCCTCTGGCTCATCGTCCCGCTCGTTACGCGCCGTCGCTCGGAAGGCACTCCATGACCGTCACCCCGCTCGGCCTCGCGGTCGCGCAGTTCGCGCCGGCCGCCGATGACGCGGCCAACCTCGACACGATCTCCGACCTCGTCGCGCGCGCCGCCTCGCGCGGGGCGCGGATCGTCCTCTTCCCCGAGTACTCGAGCTACTTCGTCGACCCGTTCGACGCCTCGCTCGCCGCGCACGCGCAGGACCTCGACGGCCCCTTCGTGACGGCGCTCACGGATCTCGCCGCCCGCCACGGCGTCCACATCGTCGCGGGCCTCGTCGAACGGGCCGCGAGCAGCGATCGCGTGCGCAACACCGTCGTCGCCGTCGACGCCGGCGGTGTCGTCGCGCGCTACCGGAAGCTCCACCTGTATGACGCGTTCGGGCAGCGCGAATCGGACTGGGTGGAGCCGGGCGGGATCGAGACGCCCGAGACGTTCGAGGTGAACGGCCTCCGCTTCGCCCTCATGACCTGCTACGACCTCCGCTTCCCCGAAGTCGCCCGGATCCTGGCCGACACCGGCGCACACGTCGTGCTCGTGGCCGCCGAGTGGGTGCGGGGCCCGCTCAAGGAGGATCACTGGCGGACGCTCCTGCAGGCGCGAGCGATCGAGAACACGCTCTACGTGGCCGGCGCCGATCACCCGCCGCCGCTGGGCGTCGGGCACTCCGTCGTGATCGATCCGCTGGGCGTCCCGGTGGCCTCGATCGGCACCGCCACCGATGTCGCGGTGGCCGCCGTCGACGCCGCGGTGGTCGACCGGGTCCGGCGAGTCAATCCGGCGCTGGCGCTGCGCCGCTACCGCGTCGTGCCGCGGGAGTGAGGTCCCGGACGGGTCTCACCGAGCGGATGCCGCGAGGCGCCGCGCCGCCTCGGCGATGACGTCCGTCCGCTTGCACGCCGCGAATCTCACGAGACTCGCGTAGTCCGCCCGGTGGTCCTCGGACACGAAGGCGGTGAGGGGGATGGCGGCAACCCCCACCCGTTCGGGCAGCGTGCGGCAGAACCCGGCCGCATCCTCTCCGGCATCCAGCAGCGGACCGACGTCGGCGACGGTGAAGTACGACCCGGCCGGTGTCGACACGTCGAAGCCGGCGGCGATCAGGCCCTCGCCGAGCAGGTCCCGCCGCTCCCGCTGCGTCGCGGCGAGGTCGTCGAAGTAGGCGTCCGGCAGCCCGAGGCCGACGGCGATCGCGGGTTGGAACGGGGCGCCGTTCACATAGGTCAGATACTGCTTGACTGCGAGGACGGCGTCGACGAGGTCGGCCGGGCCGCTCACCCACCCCACCTTCCATCCGGTCGTGCGGAAGCTCTTGCCGCCCGAGGAGATCGTGAGGGTCCGTTCGGCGGCGCCGGGAAGCGTCGCGATCGGCGTGTGCGTCCCGTGGATCACGAGGTGCTCGTAGACCTCGTCGGTGACGATCAGGGCGTCGTGGTGTGCGGCCAGGCGCACGATCTCGGCGCGCACATCGGCGGAGAACACCGTTCCGGTCGGGTTGTGCGGGTCGTTGACGAGGATGATCCGGGTCCGGTCGCCGACCGCCGCGCGCAGATCGGCGAGGTCGGGTTCGAGGTCGGGCCAGCGCAGCGGCACGGGGACGAGCCGGGCGCCCGCGAGGGCGATCGCAGCGGCGTAGGAGTCGTAGTACGGCTCGAAGACGACCACTTCATCGTCCGGTCCCTCCAGCAGGGCCAGGAGGGTCGCCGTCAGCGCCTCGGTCGCTCCCGCCGTGACGAGGATCTGCCGGTCGGGGTCGAGGTCGATGCCGTAGAAGCGGTGCTGGTGATCCGCGACGGCCTCTCGGAGCACCGGCATCCCCCGTCCCGGCGGGTACTGGTTGACGCCGGAACGGATCGCGTCGACGGCGGCGGCGAGCACCTCGGCGGGACCGTCCTCGTCGGGGAAGCCCTGGCCGAGGTTGATCGCGTCGTGGCGGACGGCGGCGGCGGTGATCTCCGCGAAGATCGTCGCCGCGAGCGTCCCGTCGGGGGCGAGGAGGCCGGCGCCGCGGGCTGCGCGTTGCCAGGCACCGGGGATGTGCAGCACCGGCCCAGCGTATCGCCCGGCGCCGGGCGGCGTCCGCGGGCGCGACCCGGGGCGTCATCCACTCCCATAGGCTGATCGGAGGGTCGGCATAGCTGGTCCACAGACTCCGGGAGCACTCTGAAGTCGCCTCGAAGAAGGAGCAGTCCCATGAGCGATTCGAACATCCCCGACCCGAACACGGCCGGCGCCCCCGTGCCGCCGCGTCCGCCGCTGCCCGACTCGGGCGCCGCCGGTCCGTCGGCCGCCGGCCCGCAGGCATCCGGCGCCCCGCAGGCGGGCGGCGGTTGGTTCTCGCACGGCTCGCAGGCGAGCGGACAGCACGCACCGGGAACGAGCTTCTCCGGTCAGCCGACCGCACCCCAGTCCGACGCTCACGCGCCCCGTGCGGCAGAGGCCAAGGTCGGCTCCGGCAAGATCGTCGCCGTCCTCGTCGCCGCCGCCATCGTCGGCGCGGTGTCGGGTCTCGGCGGTGCCGCGATCGGCAACGACATGTTCGCTGCGAACAGCAGCACCTCGGTCTCGCGCGGATCGACGACCGTCACGGTCAACGATCCCGACAACGTGAACCAGACGACGGGGATCGCGGCCAAGACCCTGCCGAGCGTCGTGACGATCAGTGCGACGTCGTCGGACGGTGGCGGCACCGGATCGGGCGTGATCCTCAGCTCCGACGGCTACATCGTCACCAACACGCACGTGGTCACCCTCGACGGGGCGAGCTCCGACGCCGCCCTCCGGGTCACCACGTCGGACGGCCGTGTGTACGACGCGAAGATCGTCGGGACCGACCCGATCTACGACCTCGCCGTGATCAAGCTGACGGGGGCGAGCGGGCTGACCCCGATCACCTTCGCCGACTCGAGCAAGCTCAACGTCGGTGACACGACCGTCGCCGTGGGCGCTCCGCTGGGTCTGTCGAACACCGTCACCACCGGTATCGTCAGCGCGCTGAACCGCTCGATCCAGATCGCGTCCTCGGCCGTCCCCGACTCCGGTGAGCAGCAGCAGGACCAGGGCCAGAACGGCGAGTCGCCGTTCCAGTTCGACTTCGGCCAGGGTCAGGAGCGCGGCTCCGGATCCTCGGGCACGATCTCGATCGCCGTCATCCAGACCGACGCGGCCATCAATCCCGGCAACTCCGGCGGTGCGCTCGTCGACGACACCGGCGACCTGATCGGCATCAACGTCGCGATCGCGACGGCGGGCGGCGGCTCGTCCTCCTCGAGCGAGGCGGGATCGATCGGCGTCGGGTTCTCCATCCCGTCGAACATCGTCAAGCGGGTCACGGACGAGATCATCGCGGACGGCTCCGCCAGCCACGGTCTGCTCGGCGCGATGGTCGGCAACGCCGCGGACGCCGAGAACAGCACCGTCGCGGGGGCCCTCATCAGCGACGTCACCTCGGGTGGTGCCGCGGCACAGGCAGGTCTGAAGGCGGGCGACGTCGTCACCGAGTTCAACGGCGTCCCGGTCCGCGACGCGACCGATCTGACCGCCCAGGTCCGCGCGCTGGCGGCGGGCGCGAAGGCCAGTCTCGTCTACGTCCGCGACGGCAAGACGCAGAGCGCCGATGTCACCCTCGGCGAGCTGACCGAGTAGCCCGTCCGAGTCACGACCCCACCCCGCGATAGGCTCGCGGGGTGGGGTCTTTCTCGTTCGCGTCGGGCAATGCCGCCCAGGTGATGAGGCTTCCGCTCCACGTCCTCGGGCTCGTCCTCACCCGTGTCATCCCGCGCTCCCGGGACCTGTGGGTCTTCGGCTCCGCCGTCGGGATCGGCGAGGGCGCCCTCGCGCTGTGGCACGTCGCGGCCGCTGCGGGCGAACGTGCGGTGTGGCTCACCGGGTCGGATGCCGACGCGGATGCCGCGCGCCGAGCGGGCATCCCGTCGGCCCCCAAACGCGGGCTGCGGGGCTTCTGGCTCACGGCGCGCGCTCGTGTCGTGGTCGTCACGCACGGCGCCGGCGACGTGAACCGTTACGCCACGTCCGGGTCCTACCTCGTGCAGCTCTGGCACGGCATCCCGTTGAAGCGACTCGGTCTCGACTCCAAGGTCACGGCGCGCGCCCCCCTGCCGATTCCGGGGCTCGCCCGCATTCTGCGGATCGCCTATCGGCGGACCCAGCGACGCATCCGTCTGCTCCCCGCGGCCTCGCACCTCGTCCGCGGTCGGCTGGAGTCGGCGTTCGGGCTCGGTCACGACCGGGTGCTCGTCACGGGCGAGCCCCGTGTCGACGTGCTCTCGAGCGGGCGCTCCGCCGCCGAGGCCCGGACGGACGTCGAGGCGCTCGTGGGGCCGCTCGGCGGCGCCCGAGTCGTGCTCTACGCGCCGACGTGGCGCGACGGCGAGCCGGATCCGGCCGTGCCGACCTCGAGCGAGTGGCAGACGATCTCGACCGCGCTCGAGCGCGTCGACGCCGTGCTGCTCGTGCGATCGCATCCGCTGGGGGCGGGGGAGTACCGCGCCGGGGCGGCGGGCGACCGCATCCGTCTGCTCGGCTCCGACCTGCTGCCGGACGTGACCCCGGCCCTCCCGGCCCTCGACGTCCTCATCACGGATTACTCGTCGCTTGTCTACGACACGGCGCTCGTGCCGGTACCGGTGGTGTTCTTCGCACCGGACGAGGCCCGCTACGCCGCCGAGCGCGGGTTCTACGGTCGCTACCGGGACGTCGCGGGCGAGGACGTCGCCGTCGACTGGACGGGTGTCATGGCGCAGGTCACGGCGGTGCTGGGCGACGACTGCGAGCGCGAGCGCCGTGTCGCGCGTGCCGAGGCGCTGAGCGCCCAGGTCCACGCCTACCGCGACGGCCGCAACGCCGAGCGCGTCCACGCCGCCATCCGCCGCGGACTGTCGACCACGCGCCGGGGAAGGGGTCGAGGATGATCCGGGTGTCGCTGGTGGCCGGGGACGCGCTGCAGTTCGAGGGTCGCGGCCCCGCTCCTGCCGGGCTCCGTGCCGCGGGGCCTCGAGCCGTCTCCGCGGCGTCGATCTCGGCGACGGACGCCGGCTGGCGCGCCGTCCTCCCGCTGCGGGTGTCGCGGTGGGGAAGGCCCGAGCTCGCGCTGCCCAGCGGCACCTACCGCCTCGAGCTCGACGGTCCCGCGCCGGGCTCGGCGGAGATCGCTCCGCTGGCGCGCACGGTGGCGGAGACTCTCGCCGTCGAGGTCCGGGACGGGCAGGTGATCGTCGGCCCGCCGCTGACCGAGGCCGACGCCGCGCCCGCCGGGCAGGCTGCGCTCGAGCGGGCCTACGCCGACCGATCGGACGACCTCGAGAACGCGGTCTTCTTCGAGAGCTTCTACGGCCGCAACGCCAGCTGCAACCCGCGGGCGATCGACGCCGAGATCGCGCGGATCGCCCCGACCGTCGTCCGCTACTGGAGCGTCGTCGACCGGTCGGTCGAGGCGCCGCCCGGCGCCGTCGCCGTGGTCGAGGGGTCCCCGGAGTGGTGGCGCGCGCGCGGTGCGGCGCGCCTGCTCGTCGTCAACGACTGGCTGCGCCGTCGGTTCGTCCGGCGTCCCGGCCAACGCGTCCTGCAGACCTGGCACGGCACACCGCTGAAACGGCTCGCCCTCGACCGGCCCGGGTTCGACCCGCGTCGTGCTCTCGCCGTCGTCCGCGAGAGCCGGCGGTGGGACGTGCTGCTCGCGCAGAACCCGTACGCGGCCCGCATCCTCCGCACCGCCTACGCCTTCGGTCGGCGGCCCGTGTGGGTGGAGGGCTATCCCCGCAACGACGTGCTGCTCACCGGGGATCGCGACGCCGTCCGCCGCGGATTGGGCGTCGGGCCGGACGAGCGCGTCCTCCTCTACGCGCCGACGTGGCGTGACGACCGCGAGCAGATGGTCGACTTCCTCGACCTGCAGAAGCTCGCGCAGGATGCCGGGGCCACGGTCCTCGTGCGAGGCCACTCGCGGACCCTCCTCCCCGGCGCGGATGCGACGGGGCCGCGCGTCGTCGACGTCACCGGGTACCCCGACATCTCGGCGCTCCTCCTGGCGGCCGATGCGCTCGTCACGGACTACTCCTCCGTCATGTTCGACTTCACCGCCACCGGCAAACCGGTCCACTTCTTCGTGCCCGACCTGGAGCACTACCGCGGCAGGCTCCGCGGGTTCTACTTCGACCTGGCCGAACGGGCACCGGGGCCGCTCGCGGCCACCCAGGACGAGCTGACGGCGGGACTGAACGATCCGGACGTTCCCCAGCGGTTCGCGGAGCGCTACGCCTCCTGGAGCGCACGGTTCAACGCGCGCGACGACGGCCGCGCCGCCGAGCGTGTCGTCGCGCGCCTCCTCGACCAGGGCATGATCTCGCGCGACTGACGCCTCGCCGCTGCCGTGGCGGCTGTCGTCACGGCAGGGGAGTGTTGCGATCCAACCGCGACGTGTCGATCGTGTCCTTCGCCCCCCGCACGAGGCCGGCGAGGAAGCCCGCTCCCCAGGAGAGGTGCATGGTGGGCAGGACCGCGGCCAGCCAGGCGCGTTCCCGCAACGACCGCCCGGCGACGACGCTGAAGCCGAGGACGCCGAGGATGTAGAGCGCGATCGGCAGGTGGACGAGCGACAGGACCGCCGAGGCGACACCGCTCACCAGGCCGGTGACCTGCAGCACCGCGATCACGATGCTCGCCACGACGGCGGCGACCAACGCGGGCGGTGCGAAGAAACGGAGCGAGTTGAGCCGCCCGAACCGGCGGACGAGCTCACCGCGCCAGGTCCCCGTTGCGACGAACTGCCGCGCCAGGCGCGCCCAGCTCTCGCGCGGCCAATACGTCACGGCCAGCTGGGGGTCGAACCAGACGCGGTAGCCGGCCCGACGGATGCGGAGGTTGAGTTCCCAGTCCTCGCCGCGGCGAATCGACTCGTCGAACAGTCCGACTTCCTCGAGCACCTCACGTCGCATGACGCCGAGGTAGGCCGATTCGGCCGGGCCCTCCGGCGCCCCGACGTGATACGCCCCGCCGCCGAGGCCGGCGGGGGAGTTGTAGGCGATCGCCACCGCGCGTTGGAACGGGGTGCGCCCGTCGGCGCGCATCACGCCACCGACGTTCGCGGCGCGAGCGCGCTCGAGGGTGGCGAGCGCGCGCCGCGTGTACCCCGGGGCGAGTTCGGAGTGCGCGTCGACCCGTACGATCGTGGGATGCCGCGCGGCGCGGATCGCGAGGTTGAGGGCCACCGGGATGTCGGCCTGCGGGTTCTCCACGAGACGGATGCGGGGATCCGCCGCGGCCAGTCGCCCGGCGAGCTCCGTCGTGCCGTCGCTCGAGGGGCCGAGCGCCAGGATCAGCTCCGCGGGTCCGTCGACGTCCTGCTGGAGAACCGTCTGCACCGCGCGCTCGAGGTAGTCCCGTTCGTTCAGCACGGGCATGACGAACGTGACTCCCGATCCGGGCGCCGGCACAGGGGCGTCGACGGTCACGACGGGCCGGGGGTACGGGGGATGAGAGCGTCGAACTGGGCGAGCACCTCGGCGGTGTAGGCCGCGACGTCGAGGGATGCCGGTGCCACGCGCCCGGCGAGGAAGTCCGCCATCCCCGCGGCGAGGGCGGTGTCCTCGCGGTCGACGATGTGCATGTCGTCGCCGGGGAGCGCACCGCGGGCGGATCCGAAGGCGGTCGAGACGATCGGGAGGCCCAGCTGCGCTGCCTCGATGAGGACCATGGGCTGGCCCTCGTAGTCGCTCGAGAGGACGAAGCAGTCGCACCGCCGCATGACGGATGCCGGGTCCCGCAGCGGCCCCGTCAGGATGACGCGTCCGGTGAGTCCCGCGTCGCGGACCTGCTGCTCCAGGTCGCGACGGAGGGGCCCTCCGCCGACGATGAGCAGCTGGGTGTCGGGTTCGGTCGCGGACAGGAGGGCGAAGGCGCGGATCAGGCGCGCGTGGTTCTTCTCGGTCGAGAGCCGTCCGACCGTGACGAACCTGCGGTTCCCCGGCACGGCGAGGGCGGCGTCGAGCGTCTCGCCGAGCGCGGCATCCTCCTCCGGCTCCTCGCCTTCCTCGTCGCGCTCGTCGAGCGCGGCCGCGGGCACGATGTCGGGCAGGTTCCGCAGGGTGACGAACCGGTCGCCGGGGGCGTACTCCGCCAGCTCGGCCCGGTTGAGGTCGGTGAGGGCGGGCGACACCGAGACGAGCTGGTCGTAGGCCCGGTACATGGCGAACACGCGGCCGAGGGAGCGGCGGAACGGCTGCTTGCCGTTGACCGTGCGGTCGCGATCGGCGGCCATCTCGTTGTGCAGCCAGATGGCGCGGACGGCGCGCGGCGAGTGGAGCATCAGGTGGGCCCAGAACGGACTGTATCCGCTGAAGTCGGCGACCCAGTCGAACGTGGCGGACCCGAAGATGCGCGTCCACTCGTCGCGCCAGAGCGTGCGGTGGCCGAGTCGCCGGTGGGCTCGCAGCGGGTCGGTGCTGACGTCGGCGACGCGCCGCATGATCTGACGGGCCTTCAGCCCGTTCATGCCGCCGACGCGGAAGACCTGCCGGATGCCCGGGTCGAGCCGCGACTGGTTGTGCGTGGTCGTCGCGCCGCGCGGGAACGCCATGAGCGCCGTCACGTCGTACTTCTCGGTGTCGAGCGAGTTCAGCAGGTTGACGGCTGCGGTCGTGATGCCGTTCAGACGCATGCCGCCGAGGTAGAACAGCAGGCGCGGACGCTCGTCGCGGCGCACGGGGCGGACCCGGCGCTCGGCGGTGCGGCCCCGGAACACGACGTCGATGACCCTGGACGTGGCTCCGCCGTCCTCGTGGGGTACGAAGCGGCGGGCCCAGTCCGCGTACCGCGGGTGCGCTGGAGCACCGGGGGCCAGGAGCGCGGCCAGGTCGCGCCCGAGCGCCTCGGGGTCGGTGTGCACCGGACCGGGCAGCTCGTCGAGCGGCATGTAGGTGCCGCGCTCGGCGCCGTAGGCGTCGCCGTCGGGCACGAGGAAGCCGATCGGCCGATCGGTCGCGAGGTAGTCGAAGAAGATCGACGAGTAATCGGTCACGAGGGCGTCCGCGAGACCGAGGAGCACGTTGGTCGGCGTCGTGTTGGGAACGAGCAGGCGGCGCAGTGCCGGGATGCCGCTGGCCGCGCGGTGGACCACCTGGTGGGTCTTGAGGAGGACGACGACGTCGTCGCCGAGGTGTCGCTGCAGGCCCGCCGCCTGGTCGGCGAGATGGGCGAGGTCGGCGTCCGGCGCCTGGAACGAACTGCCTCGCCACGTCGGTGCGAACAGGACGATGCGCCGGCCTGTGAGCTCGATGCCCAGACGGCTCCCCAGGTCGGCGATCCGGGCGACGCGTTCCGCCTCGGGCATCCGCTGACGGTCGATGCGGGGGTAGCCCTCTTCGATGATCGCGCCCCGGTAGACGTTGCGCAGCTGATAGGCGTCCTCGTACATGGTCTCGGCCATGAAGGGGTTCGCCGCGAGGATGTAGTCGGCGTTCAGCAGGTTCCGCAGGGTGTTGGCGGACTCCCGTGCGCCGCCCGGCATGTCGAAGCCCATCATCTTCAGCGGAGTGCCGTGCCAGGTGTTCAGGTAGACCTGTCCCACCCGCTTGCTGAATGCCGTCGGGAAGGTCGCGTTGTTGATGAGGTACCCCGCGGTCGACACCGCACGCCAATAGGCGCCGCTGCCCCGGGAAACGATCTCGACTCGCCGGTCGCCGGCGAACTCCGCGCGGAGGGCGGCTGCGGCATCCGCGTCACTGATCGCCCAGATGTGCGTCAGGTCGGCGAACTCGGGATCGGCGAGGAGTGCCCGGAAGATCGCCTCGGGATTGCAGAGCGCACCGTTGCCCGCGAAGGACTCGTAGAGGACCGTCCGATGCCGGATCGGCCGCGACCGGGACCAGGCGATGAGTTCGGAGGTCGGCACGCGCTTGGCGCGGGTGAGGGCGGAGCGGATGGCACGGGTGACGGCGGGCGGAAGGGGCGAACGCATGAGGGGTGCTGTGCTCTCGTCGACGGCAGGTCAGGGCGCGACTTCTCCGGCCCGGCGACGCGCTCGCGCCGCAACTGCTCGGTGAACGCGTCGCGCCGCCTTGTGCATTCTAGCTTCGACCGCTTCGTAGAACCCCCAGGCGACCAGGAGGCTGAGGGGGATGCCGAGAAGACCGACGAGCCCCCAGGCCTCGGATCCGAACGCGAAGGCGAGGGTGGCGAGCACCGGCACGTGGACGAGGTAGAGGCTGAAGGAGATCTTGCCGAGCCACTGGATCGGGCGTGTCTCGAAGAGCCGGATCGCCGGCCGCCACGCGAGCGCGACCAGCACGGTGCCGGCAGCACCCGGTGCGGCGAACGCCCACAGCAGGTGATTGAGGTCGGTGCCGCTGGGGAAGATCGGGCGCGCCAGCCAGCTGCCGATGAGCATGAGGGCGCTCACCAGGGTGAACAGCGGCATGAACCAGCGCGGGCGGGGGCGTTCCACCCAGGCGAGCAGGTCCGGCATCCGCGCAGCCATGATCGTCCCGATCACGAAGATGGGGAAGTAGAGCAGTTCGCTCTGCTCGAAGAGGCGCCCGACGACGCTCAGGGCGCAGCAGACGATGACCGCCGCGAGCGCGTGCCGCCGCACGAGCAGAGCCAGAGCCGTCGCCAGCGGCAGGACGATCGAGTAGAGCAGTTCCCAGTGGAGCGACCACAACGGGTTGTTGAGGGGATACTGACGCGGAACGAGCGATGCCTGCGCCAGGAACGATCCCGCCGACACGCTGTCCGCGTGCGTCTCCGCCATCCAGGACCCCGGCGGCATACGCGACGGGTCACGGGGGACTAGGAGGATCAGGATCGCGCTCAGGGCCAGCGAGGCGATGACGGGTCCGTAGAGGCGGACGACGCGGGCCGAGAGGAAACCCATCCAGGAGAAGTTCTCCTTGAAGACCGGCAGGACCACCACGAGTCCCGAGAGCACGAAGAAGACGAGGACCGCTTCGTTGCCGGCCGTGAGGAGTTTGACGGGGGACTGGGAGATGACCGCCCAGCTGACGGTTCCCTCCAGCAGCGGCTCCGCGATCAGCAGCCAGTGGTGCAGGAGCACGACGAGGGCGGCCACTCCGCGAAGTCCGTCCAGGCTCTGGATCCGGCCGGACGGCTGCTGCGAGGGAGTCGTGACCACTCGACAACGCTAGTCAGTCCGCGCGCCACCTCCACACCACTTGCGCGCGCCGGGCCGGGTGTGCAGCCCCGCGACGGTCAGCTGCCGACGCCGGTGGCGGCCAGGACGCCGACGACGAGGGATGCCGCCGCGAGCAGCAGGGCGACGCCGATGAGGACGGCGTGCACGACGAGGAACCGGGTCGGTCGGCCCTGCGCGTCCCGCGCCCGTGTGTCGCGAGAGACGCGACGGAAGAACGTCGGCCACACGAGCACGTTGAACAGGGCGTTGGCGATAAGAAGGGCCACGAGGGTGGGGAGCACGCGGCCACGCTACCCGCTGAGGGCGGGGTCGTCGCCGTGTCGCTCCCTGCGGGATCGCGGCAGCCGACGCGGAGCGACGGCCGTGAGCTCCGCCGGGAACTCGAGCGGCGGCGGACCGAAGGCGCGCCGGGCTCCGACGATGACCCGTCGGCCGAGGATGTGGTTGCCGCCGCCGCCGATGACCGCACCGATGCCGAAGGGGAGTGCCCGCCCGAGGAGGGACGCGCTGCCCTGGGCGGCGAATCGACGGAGGAAGGCGCCCTTGAGGCGGTCGATGAGGGGACCGACCATCGCTCGCGGCAGCGACGTCGTGATCATCTGGCCCCAGTACGCATCGCGGGCCGGGCCGGTGCCGCTCACCTGGCGGGCGAATTGGCTCACCAAGTCGACACCCTCGCGACCCACCATGAGGGTCAGCACGAGTGCACGGGCTCGGTCGGGATCGTTGACGCGGATGCCGTGCACCTCCGCCAGGGACTGTGCGAACAGGGCTGTCGCCTCGAGGAATCCGACGGTCTCGGCACCGCTGAGCGCGAGCGTCACGCCCGTGCCGATGCCGGGCACGACGGCGGTGGCGCCGACGGCGGCACCGCCGGTCGTGACGGTGGCGAGGTAACGACGCTCGAGGATCCGGCCCATCTCGGCCGGGGTCGCTTCGGGATGCCGCGCGCGGATCGTCCGCAGGTGCGCGAGGACGGCTGGCCGCTGCACCGCGAGCACGCGGTCGAGCAGTCGGATCATCCACGGGTGCTCGGGAGAACCCTCCGGGGGGAGCCCGCCCGCCCAGGGCGCCCCGTCCGGAAGGGAGTGGATGCGGGGGACGTCACTCATGGTGGATCTCACGATGCGCCGGGACGCATCGTCCGCTGCCTCAGACGTAGAGGTTCGCCCGATCGAGGTCTTCCGCGAAGTCGACCTCGACGGCGTACAGGTCGGAGATGTCGAGGGGCCGCAGCTTCAGGCCGTTCTCGGCGATCGCGAGCTCGAGACCCCGCTCGAAGTAGTCCTGGTTGTCGACGTGGCCCAGCTGAGCGATGAGCGCCGGCTTGTCGGCGCGCGAGATGTAGTTGATCCCGACCGCTTCGCCGAGGCCGCCGACGACGGTCTTCGACAGCTCGGCGATGTTGCCGTCCGCGTCGACGGTGTACTTGACCTCTTCGTCGCTGACCTTCGAGGTGTTCACCGTCACGAAGGACTGGTCCGCCTCGATGAGCGCCAGGGCCCGGCCGAGCACACGCGGATCGAACACGACGTCGCCGTTCATCCAGAGGACACCCGACTTGCCCGTCGCCTTGAGGGCACGCAGCAGGCTCTTGGACGTGTTGGTCTGGTCGTAGCGGTCGTTGTAGACGTAGTCGACGTCGGGGAAGGCCTCGACGATGGTCTCGGCACGGTAGCCGACCACCGTGGTGATGTGGGCCTTGGGCCCGAATGCCGCGCGGATGTTGTCGTGCTGCTGCCCCATGATGCTGCGGCCGTCGCTCAGCGCGGTCAGCGGCTTGGGCAGGCTGCGGCCGAGGCGCGAGCCCATGCCGGCTGCGAGGATGACGATCTTGGTCACGGGGTGCTCCTGACGATGTGGTCACTGTCCGTACATCGGAAAGACACATCTTCGTGCCGCCCTCGATGCTATCGGTGTCACCTGAAAAGGGCCCGTATCCTGGCCCGACGTTGTGCATTCGTGATAGTGCGACCCCCTGTGGCGTGCGCCGGAAGTCGCACCGGTCGGGCTTGCTAGGTTTGAGGGGTGACGCCTCCCAAGACACGACCGCCCCGCAAGAAGGCTCCCGTGTCCGGCGCCGACAACCCGGTTCCGCCGCCTCCGCCCGTGCCCGTCGACGAGGTCGCGCAGGCCCTGCCGCCCAAGCCCGAGGTGCCGGCCGCCGTCGCCGCTGCGCGGTTCGAGGAGGCCTCTCGCGACCCGGGTGAGGCACCCGCCGAGCAGGACGACACGACGTCGGAGCCGGTGTCGGAGCAGGAGGTGCTGCCCGCGGCCGAACCCGAGCTCGAGGCTCAGCCCGAGGTCGAATACGAGTCTCCAGCCGAGACCGAGCCCGTCGCCGCATCCGAGCCTGAACCCGAAGTCGAACCCGAGGCCGGCGTCGAAACCGAGCCCGAGACCGAACTCGCGGCCGGCGTCGAAACCGAGCCCGAGACCGAACCCGAGATCGAATCCGAGCCCGACGTGGAAGCCGAGCCCGAGACCGTCCTCGAGCTCGAAACCGAGCCCGTGATGGAGCCCGAGGTTGAACCCGAAGTCGAGCCCGCGCCGGAGACCGAGCCGGTCCCGGCTGACGAGACCGCGACGGACGACGACACGGCGACCGACGCCGGCGCGCTCGAGACGGCGACGGCCGTCCTCGACCTCGACGGCGCCGAGGCGGGCCTCGACGCATCCGATCCCGCCCCGGCACTGCGACTGGAGAAGGTCTCGAAGTCGTTCGGTCGGACGCGGGCCGTCGACGCCGTCGACCTCGAGATCCCCGCCGGCACCTTCTACGGGCTGGTCGGGCCCAACGGTGCGGGAAAGACGACGACGCTGTCGATGATCGCCGGTTTGCTGCGGCCCGATGCCGGGACGATCGTCGTCGGCGGGGTCGACCTGCAGCGGGATCCCCGCGCGGCGAAGGCGCTGATGGGGGTCCTGCCCGACCGGCTGCGCACGTTCGACCGCCTCACCGGGCGGCAGTTGCTGCACTACTACGGCGTCCTGCGCGGGCTCCGCCCGGCCGTCGTCGCCGAGCGGACGGAAGACCTTGCCCGCGCCTTCGACCTGACCGCGGCGCTCGTGCGGCCGGTGTCGGACTACTCGGCGGGCATGACGAAGAAGATCATGCTCGCGGGCGCGATGATCCATGCTCCCCGCCTGCTCGTGCTGGACGAACCCTTCGAGGCGGTCGACCCCGTCTCGAGCGAGGTGATTCTCGAGATCCTCACGGCATACGTGGCGCGCGGTGGCACCGTCATCCTCTCGAGCCATGGCATGGAGCTCGTCGAGCGCGTCTGCGACGGCGTCGCCGTGATCGTCGCCGGCCAGGTGCTGGCCCATGGATCCGTCGACGAGGTCCGCGGCGATCACACCCTCGCGGAGCGCTTCGTCCAGCTGTCCGGCGGACTCAGCGACGTGGAAGGCCTCGAGTGGTTGCACACGTACTCCGACTGAGGCTCGCGCTGCTCGCGGGTTCGCTGAACGCCCGCCCCGGCGTGCTCGTCCGCCGCCTGGCCGCCTTCGGGATCCTCGCGGTCGCCGTGGCGGCGGTGTGCGTCGCGCTCGTCCGGCTCGACCGCGTTCCGGATGCGGATGCGGCGACGCTCGTCGTCGTGGGCGGATCGCTCATCGTCGGCGGCTTCCTCCTCGTACCGCTCTTCACGGGCGCCGACGATCCTCTCGACCCCCGGCGGTTCGTCGTGACGGGCGTCGAGCCTCGGATCGTCGCGTGGTCGGTGGTGGCGGCATCCCCCTTCGGACTGCCGGGACTGGTCACGATCGCGGTTGCGGTCGCGATGTCCGTGGCGTGGATCGGTCACGGGGCGTCACCCGCCCTCGCCGTCCTCGCCGCGGTGCTGTTCGTCGCCACCAACGTCCTCGCCGCGCGGTGCGCGATGGCCGTCTCCGTCCTCGCCCTCCGCGAGCGCAGGTCGCCGCAGCTCACGGGCCTGATGGTCACAGCGGCCGCGATCGTCGTCATCCCCGTGGCCGTGTTCGCCTTCTCGCTCGAGTGGTCCGGGGGTCTGCCCTCGCAGCTCGCTGAGGCGGCGCAGGTGCTGGGCGCGACGCCTCTCGGGGCAGCCGTCGCCATCCCGCTGCGCACCGGCGGCGACCTCGTCGTCTCGGTCCTCGTGGCCTTCGTGACCGTGCTCGCGCTGGCGGGTGCGTGGCGGCTGCTCGTCCAGATCATGATGAGCGCGACGGAGCGCGAGGTACCGGTGCGCGAGCGTCGCGGACTCGGCTGGTTCGCCGTCATGCCCGGCACCCCCGGCGGCGCGATCGCCGCGCGCAGCATCGTGTACTGGTCGGGCGACCCTCGGCACCTCGCCAACATCGTGGTCGTCCCCATCGCCTCCGTCCTCATCGTTCTGCCGCTCCTGGTGGTGGGCGTGCCGTTGTCGACCGTCGCGCTGATCCCGCCGCCGATCCTCGCGCTGTTCCTCGGCTGGCTCGTGCACAACGACCTCGCGTACGACTCGACCGGGATCTGGCTGCACATCTCCGCCGGTGTCCGCGGCGTCGCCGACCGGGTGGGGCGCCTCGTCCCCGTCCTGCTCCTCGGGGTGCCGCTCCTGGCGCTCGCCATCACCCTCTCGATCTGGGTCCACGGGCGGTGGGTGGTGCTCCCGGCCCTCGTCGGAGTCTGCGTCTCGCTCTTCGCGACGGGTCTCGGCCTCAGCTCTGTGGCGTCTGCGGCCGCGCCCTACGCGGTCTCGCGTCCCGGAGAAGGACCGTTCGAGCAGCCGCAGCGCACGGGCGGGTCGGTCGCTCAGGCGGCGGTCCTGTTCGGGGCGATCATCCTCTCCGTCCCCGCGCTGTGGGCGGGCTGGCTCGCGCTCGGCGGCGACGAGGGCGCCGCATGGACGTCCTTCTGGGCCGGCATGGGTGTGGGGGTGACCGTGATGGGGGTCGGGATCGCCGTCGGCGGGGCGGTCTTCGAGCGCCGCACGAGCCGCCTCATGGAGTTCGCCGAAACGCACTGACCCCCGTCCACGAGGGTCCCGCCGGCAGTACACTCGGGGGAATGAGCACGCCGATCGACAGCCCGGATCAGGGCGGCCTCGCCACACTCGACCGTGAGCTCGAGGAGCTCATCCGCGAGGAGTCCATCGAGCCGGGTGACCATGAGCGGTTCTCGCACTACGTCAAGAAGGACAAGATCCTCGAATCGGCGATCACCGGCAAGCCCGTCCGCGCGCTCTGCGGCAAGAAGTGGACGCCGGGGCGCGACCCCGAGAAGTTCCCGGTGTGCCCCACCTGCAAGGAGATCTACGCCTCGCTGACCTCGTAGACCGTCGGTAGCGCCGGATCGGCGCGGCTGAGAGCGAGGGCGGTGACGGGCAGCTCCTCCCGCACGCGCAGGTGATGCTCCCGTGCGGCGGCGACCCCCTCGGGTCCGAGGTGCGCGGCATCCGCTTCGCCGTGCTGGACCAGAGCGACCTGCAGCGGACGGGCGTCGGGGTGGGCGGCGGGCGTGTCGAGCTCGTCGAACCCGGCGGCCACGGCGACCACCTCGCCCGTCGCGACCCCGTCGACGCGGGTGCGGAACGCGGCCTTGCGTCCGCCGACGGACGCCTTCGACGTCGAGGCCTTCGCGACGGAGACCCATCCGCCGTCGGTGCCCTGCCGTGCGACGAGCTTGTAGACCATGCCCGCGGTCGGGGTACCCGATCCCGTCACGACCGAGGTCCCGACCCCGTAGGCGTCGACGGGGGATGCCGCCAGTGCCGCGATCGCGAACTCGTCGAGGTCGCTCGTCACGGTGATGCGGGTACCCGTGGCGCCGAGTTCGTCGAGCTGCGCGCGCACCGACGCGGCGACGGTCGGGAGGTCTCCCGAGTCGAGGCGCACGCCTCCGAGGCCCGTGCCCGCCACGCGGATCGCCGTCTCGACGCCCTGGCGGATGTCATAGGTGTCGACGAGGAGCGTCGTATCGGTGCCGAGCGCGTCGATCTGGCTGCGGAAGGCGTCCTCCTCGGTGTCGTGGAGCAGTGTCCACGCATGTGCGGCCGTCCCCATGGTCGGGATGCCCCAGGTGCGACCGGCCTCGAGGTTGCTCGTCGCTGAGAAGCCTGCGATGTAGGCGGCTCGCGCCGCGGCGACGGCGGAGCGCTCCGCCGCACGGCGTGACCCCATCTCGGCGAGCGGGCGGTCGCCGGCAGCGATGCTCATACGCGCCGCAGCGGTGGCGACGGCCGAATCGTGGTTGAGGATGCTGAGCGCGAGGGTCTCGAGGATCACGGCCTCGGCGAACGAGCCCTCGACCGTGAGGATCGGCGAGCCGGGGAAGTAGAGCTCTCCCTCGCGGTACCCGCTGATCGTCCCGCGGAAGCGGTAGTCCTCGAGGAAGCGGACGGTCTCGGCGCTCACGATGCGGTTGTCGCGGAGGAAGGCGAGCTCCGCCTCCTCGAACCGGAAGTCGGCGAGTTCGGCGAGCAGTCGCCCGGTTCCCGCGACCACGCCGAAGCGGCGTCCGCCCGGGAGGCGGCGGCCGAAGAGCTCGAACACGCAGCGGCGGTCGGCGGTGCCATCGCGCAGCGCGGCATCCAGCATCGTGAGCTCGTAGCGGTCGGTCAGCAGCGCCGTGGACATGCCCATGCCGTCACTCTAGCCACGCGCGAGTGGACCCCCGCGCGAGACTAGGCTGGACGATCGTGACGGACGCACCGATCGGGATCTTCGACTCCGGAGTGGGCGGCCTCACCGTCGCCCGCGCTGTCTCGCAGCTGCTGCCGCGGGAGTCGGTGCTCTACATCGGCGACACGGCGCACTCCCCGTACGGACCGAAACCGATCGCCGACGTGCGGCGCTACGGCCTCGAGGTGCTCGACGCCCTCGTCGACGAGGGCGTGAAGATGCTCGTGATCGCGTGCAACACCGCGTCGGCGGCACTCCTGCGCGACGCTCGGGAGCGGTACGACGTGCCCGTCGTCGAGGTCATCGGCCCCGCCGTGCGCACCGCCATCTCGACCACGCGCAACGGGCGGATCGGCGTCATCGGCACCGCGGGCACCATCGGCTCGGGCGTGTACCAGGACATGCTCGGCGTCAACGAGCGCCTGAGCGTCTTCGCCCAGGCTTGTCCGCGCTTCGTCGACTTCGTGGAGGCGGGGGTCACGGACACGCCCGACGTCCTGCGCGTCGCCGAGGAGTACCTCGCGCCGTTGCGTCACGCGGGGATCGACACCCTCGTGCTCGGCTGCACCCACTACCCGTTCCTCGAGGGCGCCATCAGCTACGTGATGGGCCCGGACGTGTCGCTCGTCTCGAGCGACACCGAGACCGCGAAGGACGTCTATCGTCAGCTCGTGTCGCGCGATCTGCTGGCTGGACCGGACGCGGAACCAACGCATGTCTACGAGGCGACGGGGGATTCCGCCGAGGACTTCCTCCGCCTCGCCGACCGGCTGATGGGACGCGGTGTGAGCAGTGTCCGCCTCGTCCAGACCGGTGCCATCGACCTACCGAAGGAGACCTCATGACCGAGACCACCCGTGCCGACGGCCGCGCCGTCGACCAGCTGCGCCCCGTCACCATCGAACGCGGCTGGAGCGCCCACGCCGAGGGGTCGGCCCTCATCTCCTTCGGGGGAACGAAGGTGCTGTGCACCGCATCCTTCACCAACGGCGTCCCGCGCTGGCTGACCGGCAAGGGCAAGGGGTGGGTCACCGCCGAGTACGCGATGCTGCCGCGCGCGACCAACTCCCGCAACGACCGCGAGTCCATCAAGGGCAAGGTCGGCGGCCGCACCCACGAGATCTCCCGGCTGATCGGTCGCGCGCTCCGCGCGGTCGTCGACACGAAGGCGCTCGGCGAGAACACGATCGTCATCGACTGCGACGTGCTCCAGGCTGACGGCGGCACCCGCACGGCGGCGATCACGGGCGCCTACGTCGCACTCGCGGACGCGATCGAGTGGGGCCGGGCCAAGGGGTTCGTCGGGAAGAACGCGAAGGCGCTCCTGGACTCGGTGGCGGCGGTCTCGGTCGGGATCATCGACGGTGAGCCCATGCTCGACCTCGCCTACGTCGAGGACGTGCGCGCCGAGACCGACATGAACGTCGTCGTCACCGGTCGCGGGTTGTTCGTCGAGGTGCAGGGTACCGCCGAGGGGGCGCCCTTCGACAAGCGGGAGCTCGACGCGCTGCTCGACCTCGGTGTGAACGGATGCGGCGACCTCCGCGACATCCAGCTCGCCGCCCTCGCGCAGGAGCGCGCGTGAGCCGTATCGTCCTGGCGACGCACAACGCGCACAAGGTCGAGGAGTTCGGTGCGATCGTCGCCGCGACGCGGCCCGACCTCGAGGTCGTCGGCTACGACGGACCCGAGCCCGTCGAGGACGGCGTGACGTTCGCCGAGAACGCGCTGATCAAGGCGCGCGCGGCGGCCGTCCACACGGGGCTCCCCGCGATGGCCGACGACTCCGGGATCAGCGTCGACGTGCTCGGCGGCTCGCCCGGTGTGTTCTCCGCCTACTGGGCCGGGCACCGCAAGGACGGCGTCGCGAACTACGAGCTGCTGCTCGATCAACTCTCCGACATCACCGACCCGCATCGGACGGCGCAGTTCGTGTCGACGGTCGCGCTCGTCGTCCCGGGCGGCGAGGAGCACGTGGTGACGGGGATCTGGCCGGGCCGGCTGGCGACGGCTCCCGCGGGTGGGAACGGGTTCGGGTACGACCCGGTGTTCCTGCCCGACGACGCGGAGGGGCGGACGGCCGCGCAGCTGTCGGCCGCGGAGAAGAACGCGACGTCGCATCGTGCCCGTGCATTCGAGGCGCTGGCGCCGCTCCTCGCCGCGCTCTGACCCACGCCCGCGCACACGGCTGAGCCTGAGAATCGGACTCATTCCCGAGTAGGCCGAACCGGGCGGGAGGGCGGCCGCCCCGCCCTACCCGCGAGGTATGCACGATCACGCGCCCACCGGCATCCGCGGCGGACATCCCCGCCGCTTGCTCGCTGTCTCGCTGGGCATCACCGCGACCGTGCTCGTCATCCAGCTCGTCGGCGCGATCCTCACGGGATCGCTCGCGCTCCTCGCGGACGCCGGGCACATGTTCACCGACAGCTCGGGTCTCGTGATCGCCCTCATCGCGGCGTCGGTGGCGGCGCGTCCCGCCGACGAACGCCAGACCTACGGCTACCAGCGGGCCGAGGTGTTCGGCGCGCTGCTCAACGCCGTCATCCTGGTCGTGCTGGGCGGATGGATCGCCGTCGAGGCGATCTCCCGACTCGTCGACCCCGCCGACGCCGAGGTGCAGGGGCTGCCGATGCTCGTGGTCGCGGTCATCGGCCTCGTCGCGAACGGCGTCTCGCTCTACGTCCTGAGCGCCGCTCAACGCACGAGCATCAACGTGCGCGGTGCCTACCTCGAGGTGCTGGGCGACCTCATCGGTTCCGTCGTCGTCATCCTCGCCGCCGGGGTCATCTGGCTGACGGGATGGATGCCGGCGGACGCCGTGGCCTCCCTCCTCATCGCCGCCCTCATCGTGCCCCGCGCCGTCGCCCTGCTGCGCGAGGTGTTCGCCGTGCTCGGGGAGCGCGCGCCGGCGGGGACGAAGGTCGCCGACATCCGGGATCACATCCTCGGCACCGAGGGCGTCGTCGACGTCCACGACGTCCATGTGTGGCAGCTCACCCGGGGCGCGCCGGTGTTCACGGCCCACGTCGTCGTCGCACCCGATCACTTCGCCGACGATCGCGCCGGCGCACTCCTGTCGCAGCTGCAGTCCTGCCTGTCCCGACATTTCGACGTGGCTCACTCCACGTTCCAGCTCGAACCCGCCGGTCACGTCGAACACGACGCCCACGCCTGACGCCGGTCAGTCCTCCATCCGGACCTGGTCCGGGGTCTTGTCGGGTCGCAGACCGCGCCAGCGGGCGTGGCGGAGGGTCCCGTTCGGCGTCGCCTCGGCGTACTCGACCTCGCCGACGAGCTCAGGGCGCACCCAGAGCGCATCGGATGCCTCTTCCCGGCCGACGTCGACGAACGGATTCTCGTCGGTGCGCAGCGGGGTGAGCGCGGCATCCAATCGTGCGAGGGTCGCGTCGCCGAAGCCGGAGCCGACCCGACCGACGTAGTGCAGCCCGTCGGGCGTCGGGATCCCCATCAGGAGCGACCCGATCCCCCCTGAGCGACCGCCCTTGCCCGGACGGATGCCGCCGATCACCACCTCCTGCATCAGGGTGAGCTTGACCTTGAGCCACTGGTCGCTGCGCTGGCCGCGTCGGTAGACCGACGACGGGTCCTTGACGACGACACCCTCCAGATCCATCGCGCGCGCCGTGGCGAGGGCGTCGGCGACGTCGTCCGCGATCGGGGGGAGGACGATCGGCTCGTGCGCATCGGCGGCGAGCCGTTCGAGGAGCTCCCTCCGCTGCGCGAGGGGCAGCGGCCCGGCATCCCTCCCGTCGATTTCGAGGACGTCGAATAGCAGGTACTGCACCGGGATCCGCCGCGCCTCGCGTTCGATCTCGGGCGTCTTCGTCAGGTGCATCCGGTGCTGCAGCAGGGAGAAGCTCGGTCGACCGCGTTCGTCGGAAGCGACGATCTCGCCGTCCACCACGCAGGAGGCGGGACCGAACGCCGCCGCCGCGGTCACCTCGGGGTAGCGCGCCGTGATGTCGGTGCCGCTACGGGCCCGCAGCCGCAACGTCTGTCCGTTCCAGATTCCGAGGGCACGTACGCCGTCCCACTTGAACTCGACCCAGGCTCCCCATCGCTCCGCCGCGCGGCGCGCCAGGGGAGGGGTGGAGGTCGTCGCGAGCATCGGCGACGGCGTCGGGAGGGGCGTGCCGGCGGAGGGCGGCGACGCGGATGTCGGAGGAGCGGATGCGGGGGGCGCGGCATCCGTCTTCATCCGGTGCAGCAGCCACTGCGACTTCTCGCCGTCGCCGCTCGTGCGGATGAGGGCGAGCCGCACCGAACCGAGCGGACCGCCCTCGCGACCGGTCGCGGTGAAGATCACCTCGTCG
This sequence comes from Microbacterium sp. NPDC064942, assembly GCF_049545525.1. NCBI lineage: Bacteria > Bacillati > Actinomycetota > Actinomycetes > Micrococcales > Microbacteriaceae > Microbacterium > Microbacterium sp. NPDC064942. Next base: position 723,764 of record NZ_JBMWDR010000001.1, read on the forward strand.
TCGCGCCACTTCTCCAGCGCGAAGGTGCCGCTGTCCCAGATCGACATCGACCCGGCACCGTACTCGCCCGCCGGGATCTCGCCCGCGAAGCCCAGGTACTCCATCGGGTGCGGCTCGGTCATGACCGCGAGGTGGTTCGTCGAGGGGGAGTCCGGGATGCCGCGCGGCACCGCCCAGCTGACGAGCACGCCGTCGCGTTCGAGACGCAGATCGTAGTGCAGGCGCCGGGCGTGGTGCTCCTGGATGACGAAGCGCGCGGAGCCGGCGGACGGTGCGCCGGCGGGGGAGTCCGGCACGGGCTCGGGCGTCTTCGCCGCGGAGCGCTTCGCGATGTACGAGGTGAGCGGCCCGGCATCCGTCGGCGCCAGCGCGGCGAACAGGTCGCCGACCTCGCCCAGCCGCTCGAGGACCTCGTCGAAGAGCAGGTGGCGCAGATCGGGGTCGTCGAGCTCGTCCCAGCTGCGCGGCGCGGCGACGGTCGGCCGGTCGCGGCCCCGCAGCGAGTACGGTGCGATCGTCGTCTTCTTGCCGTTGTTCTGGCTCCAGTCGAGGAACACCTTGCCGGGACGGGCGGCCTTTGACATCTGACTGACGACGAGGTCGGGGTGGTCGGCTTCGAGCAGGCGGGCGAGTTCTTTCGCGAAGGCGCTGATCTCGTCGCTCGTGCGGGATCCGTCGAGGGGGGCGTACAGGTGGATGCCCTTGCTGCCGCTCGTGACGGGCACCGGGTCCATCCCGAGGTCGATCAGGATCGCGCGCGCCCAGCGCGCGACCTCCGCGCACTCGGCGAGCCCCGCTCCCGGGCCCGGATCGAGGTCGAGGACAAGTCGGTCGGGGTTCCGTCGTCCCCCGGTGGCGTCGAAGCGCCATTGCGGGACGTGCAGTTCGATCGAGGCGACCTGCGCGAGGTAGACGAGAGTCGGGATCCCGTCGACGAGCGGGTAGTCCTTCGCGCCGGTCGAATGCTCGATGGGCCGCCGCGCGACCCAGGGCGGCGCCCCCGCTTCGAGGTGCTTCGCGAAGAACGAGCCCTCGCCGGTGCCGTCGGGCCAGCGGATGCGGGTGACCGGCCGATCGGCGAGGTGCGGCAGCATCGCCGGCGCGATGCGGGTGAGGTAGTCGATGACCTCGCCCTTGGTCGTCCCCGTCTCCGGGTACATGACCTTGTCGAGATTCGTCAGCCGCAGGCGGCGCCCGTCGACGACGACCTCCTGGGGTGGGGCTGGCATGGGCCCAGAGTAGTGCGCAAGCCCTGTCGCAACGTGCTGTGACGGGTGTCTACTGGTGTGATGCGAGCGATCTGGAAAGGCGCCCTCACCTTCGGCCTGGTGAACGTGCCCGTCAAGGTGTACTCCGCGACCGAGGACCACGACGTGTCCCTGCATCAGGTGCACGCGGCGGACGGCGGCCGCATCCGGTATCAGCGCATCTGCGAGATCGACGGCGAGGTCGTCCCGTATGCCGAGATCGACAAGGCGTACGACGACGGCGAGCGCACCGTCGTCCTGACCTCCGACGATTTCGCGGCCCTGCCGAGCGAGCGCAGCCGCGAGATCGAAGTCGTCGAGTTCGTGCCGACCGAGCAGATCGACCTGCTGACGCTCGACAAGGCGTACTACCTCGAGCCCGACTCGAAGAGCCCCAAGGCCTACGTCCTGCTGCGGCAGACGCTGGAGCAGACCGACCGCACCGCCATCGTCCGGTTCGCGCTGCGGCAGAAGACGCGGCTGGCGGCGCTCCGCGTGCGCGGCGACGTGCTCGTGCTGCAGACGCTCCTGTGGGCGGACGAGGTGCGTGAGGCGTCGTTCCCAGTGCTCGACGAGTCGGTGAAGATCTCGAGCAAGGAGCTGGAGCTCTCGGCATCCCTCGTCGACAGCTTCTCGAGCGACTTCGACCCGACCGAGTTCACCGACGAGTACCAGCAGGAGCTGCGGACCCTCATCGAGGCGAAGCTCGAGAAGGGCGACGCGTTCGACACCGCCGAGACCTTCGGCGAGAAGACGGATGCCTCCGGCGGAGAGGTCATCGACCTGATGGAGGCGCTGCGGGCGAGCGTCGAGAAGAGCCGCGCCGCGCGCGCTGGCAGCGGGAAGACGGACGCTGGGAAGAAAGACGCCGCCGCCGACACGAAGCCGGCGGCGGCGAAGAAGAAGCCCGCGAAGAAGAAGGCCTCCTGATCAGGAGCGGCGGCTCTCCCCGTCGGGGCGCTCGTCGAACGCCTCGGGCTCGAGGACGAGCTGCTGCGCCTCGGCCTGGTCGGTGACGCCGTCGGGTCCGGCGGCCATCTCGCGCTTGACCTTGCGCTTCTCGGCGAAGTAGTGCCACACAATGAAGATGATGGTGCCGGCCACCGCCACCAGCAGGATGACGTCGATGTACTCGGCGACGAACTCGCCGACGCCCGGGATGAGGCTCACGAGGTAACCGACGACCGTCAGACCGAAGCCCCAGATCACGGCGCCGATCAGGTTGTAGAGCGAGTACTTGTGCCATGCCATCTTGCCGACGCCGGCGGCGACCGGGGCGAAGGTGCGCACGATCGGCACGAAACGGGCGAGGATGACCGTCACGCCGCCGTAGCGCTCGAAGAACGCATTCGTCCGCTCGACGTTGCTGCGACTGAAGAGGCCGGACTCCTTGCGTTCGAACACGGCGGGTCCGCCCTTGCGACCGATCAGGTATCCGACCTCACCGCCGAGGAACGCCGCGAGACCGATCAGCAGGCCGACCACCCAGACGTTGATCCCGAAGACGCCGTTCGGGGCGTGGGTGACCGGGTTCGACAGCAGGCCCGCCATGATCAGCAGGGTGTCACCCGGCAGCAGGAAGCCGACGAGCAGGCCGGTCTCGGCGAAGACGATGAAGCAGACCACGACGAGGGCCCACGGGCCGGCCGCGTTGATGATGGTCTCGGGATCGAGCCAGGGAAGCAGTGCGAAGGGGTGCACGGAGGTCCTTCGATTCGCGGCGGTGGGCCCGCCGACGGACGGGCGCAAGGTGTGAGGCACGCGGGTGCCTCGTGCGGAAGGGGGGACTTGAACCCCCACGCCCGAAGGCACAGGAACCTAAATCCTGCGTGTCTGCCGATTTCACCACTCCCGCTGGTGCGTTCAGTCTAGGGCGCGCGGTGGGAGACGACTGAGAGGGATATCCCGAGGATCGCGCGGCGATGCCGACCTGGTCAGGTATGCGCGGGATCGTCCAGGAGCGGCGCCCGGAAGTTGGCGCCGACGTGCGGCCCCTGCGCGAAGTAGTGGCGGAACCCGTAGTACAGCGGTCGCCACGCGTCGGTGTCCACGCGGTCCTGCCCCGCCCGCAGGATCCCTTCGTGCGCGTGGACCTGCAGGACCTGCGCCTCCACGGCGACGGCGTCGCCACCGTCGACGCCGACGATCTGCGCCACACGAGCCTCGATCTGCACCGGGCACTCGGCCACACGTGCCGCCGTCACCGCGTCCGACGGGAGGGGGGTGAGACCCCCGAGGGTCCACTTGTCGGGCTCGTGGCGGTAGGCGGGTCTCTTGGCCTCGGGCACCGGGTTCCGCCCCGTCGTCGGCGCGATCGCCTCGACCGCGCCGACGAGGTCGGATGACGGCAGGTTGATCACGAGTTCGCCGACGCGTCGGAGGTTGGCGACCGCCTGGCCGTCGGCGCCGAGCCCCAGCATGTAGCGGTCGCCCAGCGCCCAGGCGGAGGAGATCGGGCTGATGTTCGAGGACCCGTCGGGATTCACCGTGGTGATCAACGCGACCGGGGTCCCGAAGTACAGCACGGGCAGTTCGACACGTCGCGTTTCGTCCATCCTTCGATTCTCGCCTTCCGCCGACAGGACGTCCGCAGTCCACCTGGAGCCGGTGGCGTGTGGATAACTCCCGCGCCGGGCGGGGTCGGGTTGCGAGGATCCCTGGCCATGAGCATCGCGTCCGCCCCGACGTCGACCCGCGGGCTCGCCGCGGTCGCCGAGCGGGTGCGCGAGCGGCTGCGCAGCGAGCAGGTCGACCCGTCGCGAGACCCCGACCGCGCAGCGTTCATCGCTCGCGCCGAGGTGCGTCGCCACAACGACTTCGCCCTCGCGCGAGGCGTGGAGGTCATCGAGGACGAAGCGGGGTCCGTCCGCGACATCCTGTCGACCGTGGCGGGGTACGGCCCCCTGCAGGCGCTCCTCGACGACCCGGAAGTCGAGGAGATCTGGATCAACGCGCCCGACCGCGTCTACGTCGCCCGCGAGGGGCGCAGCGAACGCGCACCGATCGTCCTGACCGACGCGGCCGTGCGCGACCTGGTCGAGCGGATGCTGCACGCCACCGGCCGCCGCGTCGACCTCAGCCAACCGTTCGTCGACGCGTCGCTGCCGGACGGGTCGCGCCTGCACGTCGTCATCCCCGACATCACGCGCCGGCACTGGGCGGTGAACATCCGGAAGTTCCTCACCCGCTTCCGTACCCTGGACGACCTCGTCACCGCCGGGTCCGTCGCCCCCGAGGCGACGGCGATCCTCCGCACCGCGATGCGCGAGGGTACGAGCGTCGTCGTCTCGGGCGCGACGCACGCCGGCAAGACCACGCTGCTCGGCGCCCTCATCGCCGCCGCACCGGCGCACCACCGCATCGTGACGGTGGAGGAGACGTTCGAGTTGAACGCGCAGGCCCCTGACCTCGTCGCGCTGCAGGGCCGTCAGCCCAGCCTCGAAGGGACCGGCGAGGTGTCGCTGCGCCGGCTCGTGAAGGAAGCGCTCCGCATGCGACCGGACCGCCTCGTCGTCGGCGAGGTCCGCGATGCGGAGGCCCTCGACCTGCTGCTCGCCCTGAACACGGGCGTCCCGGGCGCCGCCACGATCCACGCCAACTCGGCGCCCGACGCGCTCCGCAAGCTCGGCTCGCTCCCGTTGCTGGCCGGGCGGAACATCGACCGTGACTTCCTCCTGCCCGCGATCGCCGCCTCGGTCGGTCTGGTCGTCCACTGCCGGCGGGATGCCGACGGTCGCCGCGCCGTCGTGCAGATCGTCGCGCCGACCGGCCGTGTCGTCGACGGCGTGGTCGAGACCCGCACGCTCTTCGGGGGTGCTCCGGCATGACCGTCCTCCTCGGCATCACCCTCGCGGCGGGCATTCTGCTCGCCCTGTCGCCGTGGCTCTGGCCGCCGCGCGCGGGGGAGCCGGCGCCCGTGCGGCGCGATGCGGCATCCGCTCGTCTCCTGCAGAGCGCCGGATTCGGCCATGCGACGCCCGGGCACCTCGCGGCGGTCTCCTGTGCCGCGGCGGCGCTCTCGGGGGCGATCGTCTGGCTCGTCACCGCCCTGCCCGCGTTCGCGGCCGTCGCAGCTGTGGCGGGATTCTTCGCGCCCGCCGGGTGGCTGCGGGGTCGCGCCCGCCGGCGTCAGAAGAGCCGCCGTCAGCTGTGGCCGGACGTGTGCGACCTCCTGGTCGCCTCGGTACGGTCCGGGATGTCGCTTCCCGACGCGGTCTCCGCGCTCGGCGAGGTCGGACCGCCGCCGCTGCGTCCCGCGTTCGCGGCCTTCGCGTCGGACGTGTCGGCGTCCGGGCACTTCGATTCGAGCGCGCTGCGCCTCAAGGCCCGGCTGGCCGATCCGGTCGCCGACCGCATCATCGAGGCGCTCCGAATGGCCCGTCAGGTCGGCGGGACGGAGCTCACGAGCGTCCTCCGCGCGCTGTCCGGCTCGGTGCGGGCGGACGCGGCGCTGCGTGCCGAGATCGAAGCGCGTCAGTCCTGGATCCGCGGGGCCGCGGTACTCGGCGTCGTCGCGCCGTGGATCATCCTCGGCCTGCTCGCCCTGCGCCCCGAAGGAGCGACGGCCTACAGCAGCCCCGAGGGCGTCGCGGTGATCCTGCTCGGCGCCGCCGTCTCGGTGGTCGCGTTCCGTCTCATGGTCGGCATCGGACGTCTCCCCGAGCCTCGGCGGTGGTTCGCATGAACGCCCTGACGGAGCTCGCGCTCGCGATCGTGCTCGGCGGCGCCTTCGCGGCCGGCGTCGTGCTCGTCGCGACCCGGGTCCCACGGCTGGCGGCGCCCACGCTGTCGCGGCGCATCGCGCCCTATCTTCGGGACATCGCCGACCCGCGCGGTCTCACCCCCCTCGAGTCCGCCGGGACGGACTGGCGCACGCGGCGCGATCGGTTCATGGCCGCGTTCGGAGGAGCCGCCCGTCTCGAGCAGCGGCTGCGGCAGGCCGGCTGGACGCAGGATGCGGCGGGGTTCCGTGCGCGGCAACTCACCTGGATCGTGGTGGGTGCACTGGCGGGAGGGGCCGTCCTGGTCCTCCTGGCCCTCGTCGGCCGGATGAGTCCGGGAGCCGTGCTGCTTCCTCCGGTGGCCGGGGCGGCCGCGGCGGCCGTGCTGGATCTGCGGCTGACGTCGGCGGGGCGCCGACGGCGGGCGCGCGTCGAGGAGGAGCTGCCGACGCTCCTCGAGTTCCTCTCGCTCTGCCTCGCCGCGGGCGAGGGCCTGCGCGACGCCCTCCGCCGCGTCGGGGAGATCGGCTCGGGGGAGTTGACGGCGGAGATCCGCCGCGCCGTCCTCGACAGCGGAACCGGGTCGAACCTGTCGGACGCCCTCGTGGACCTCGGCCGGCGGCTCGACGTGCCGGCACTGTCGCGCGCGCTCGAGCACCTCGTCGCGGCCATCGACCGCGGTGCGCCGTTGGCGGGGGTCCTGCAGGCGCAGGCCGGCGACGCCCGCGAGGACGCCAAACGCTCGCTCATCGAACGCGCCGGCAAGAAGGAGATCGCGATGCTCTTCCCGATCGTCTTCCTGCTGCTGCCCATGAGCGTCCTCTTCGCCGTCTTCCCCGGCATCGTCATGCTGCGGCTCGGGGTCGGCTGATACCTGACCGAAAGGAGAACATCATGATCCGTTCCACTCTGTCCCGTTTGCGCACCGCCTGGGGTGCCGTGCTCGGGGACGTCCGCGACGACGAGCGGGGCGACGTGCCCGGCTGGGTGTTGATCACCCTCATGACCGCCGGACTCGTCGTCGTCATCTGGGCCCTGGCAGGTCCCGCGCTCGCCCAGCTCTTCGAGCAGGCGATCGACCAGGTCTCGAGCTTCTGAGGACGTCGACGTGCGCCGGCTGCTCTCCGATGAACGCGGCTCGACTCCGGTCGAGTTCGTGCTCGTCGGCGTGCTGCTGACCGTGCTCACCCTCGGTGTCCTGCAACTGGGGCTCGCCGTGTACGTCCGCAACGTCGTCCACGACGCGGCGGTCGAGGGGGCGTACCACGCGGCCCTCGCCGATGTGGAGACCGCGGCGGGGGCGCAGCGCGCCCGGGATGTCGTGGAGCGCGCCGTGGGCGACGGTTTCGTCGAGAGTGTCACCGCTTCGGAATCGACCGCGCTCGGGTACGACACCGTCGCGGTGACCGTGACGACACGGCTGCCCCTCATCGGCCTCCTCGGCGTGCCGCACGGGTGGGAGGTGACCGTTCATGCCCCGGCGGAGACCTTCGACTGATCGCCTCCTCGGCGACGAGCGCGGGTCGGCCGCACTCGAGTTCATCGTGGGCGGTGTCATCCTCCTCGTCCCGATCGTCTACCTCATCGTCACCCTCGGGATCATCCAGTCGCACGCGCTGGGCGTCGAGGCGGCCTCTCGGCATGTCGCACGCGCCGTCGCGTCAGCGGAGAGCGTGCAGGATGCCGACGCCCGGGCAGCGGCGGTCCTCGACTCTCTCGTGCGTGAGTACGAGATCGATGCGGACACGCTCGCCGTGGACGTTTCCTGCGTCGGCCGGCCGGCGGAGTGCCCGGGCGCAGGCGAGACCGTCCGGGTGACGGTCGCGGCCTCCGTGCCGCTGCCGCTCGTGCCGCCGGTCCTCGGGCTCGACGAGGCGACCCGCGTGGGCGTCGAGTCGTCGTCCGTGCAGAAGGTCTCGCGCTACTGGAGGGACGGATGAGAGCCCGCGACGAGGACGGCAGCATCCTGATCCTGACGATCGGCTACGCGCTCCTGGCGCTGGTGCTCGTCTTCGTCTGCGTCGACGCGACGAGTCTGTACCTCGCGCAGAAGCGGACGCAGGCGGCGGCGGATGCCGCGGCTCTCGCAGGCGCCGACGGGTTCACGCTCGAGGTGCACGGGGATCAGCCGCGGGCGGAGCTGACGGATGCCGGCGTGCGGGAGCAGGCGGAGGCGCTGGTCGCGGCGGACGGCGAGGTCGCGCTCGTCTCGGCATCCACCCCTGACGGGGTGTCGGCGCGCGTGACGGTGTCGACGACGTGGCATCCACCGATCTCGTCGATCTTCGTCCCCGCGGGGGTGGTGCTCGATGCGACCGCGACGAGCCGCACCTCGCTGGACTGAACCGATGGACGAGGATGACGTCATGGTTCCGGGGACCGATGCCACCGACCCGCACTCGTGCCGGATGATGAGCACGGTGGTGGCCGACCCGCGATTCGCGGTGCGGTACACCCCTCGTGATCGCAGCTACGCGATCGAGGAACGCGGCGACCACGCACCCGGCGATCTGCGGGTCGTGCAGCGGATCGACGACGAGGGGAACCTCGTCGCGGAGCCGGAGCCGTGATCGCCCGAGGGAGCCGGCGCGGCGATCAGCCTTCTGCAGCCCTGCGGATGAGCTCGAATCGCCGATCCGTCTCGGCGCGCTGGGCCGCAACGGTCGTGACCGTGTCGGGATCGGCGGGTGCGAACACGTCGACGAGGTCGCCGACGCGGTCCTCACCCACCCGGTAGGCGCGCAGCCCGCCGCCCTGGTCTCGCGCCATCCCGCTCGGCCACACGTCGGCCTGCGCACCGACGACGCCGATGCGCCAGCCCCGCGGCTCGAGGTGATCGCGAACCCGGCACAGCGCCTCGAAGGCGTCATCGGCGACCTCTTCGATCGTCTCGACGGCGTCGGACGACAGTGAGACGGCGTAGCGCCACCCCTCCCGGCGCCAGGTGAGGCTCGCGCGGACCGTGAGGTCGCCCCGACGCATCGCGATCGCCGTCGTGTCGCTGGTCATGGGCGGCGGTCCACGTGCGGCAGGAAACGGGGCAACCAGCGCACGAAGGCGACGGCACCCAGCAAGCCGATCAGACCGACCGCCCCGGCGGCGAACGACAGGGACGAGATCGCGGTGATGCCCGTCACGATCAGCGGGGTCGTGGCACCACCGGCATCCGTCAGCGTCCGCCAGGACCCGAGGAAGGTAGCGGGATCGTCCTTGGGAGCGAGGTCCGCACCGATGGTGAGGAGGATGCCGCTGGACAACCCGTTCCCGACGCCGAGGACGGCGGCGAACATCGCGAACCACATCTCGGCGGACGCTCCGTCGTGGGTCACGGAGAGGGCGAGGAAGCCGCTGCCCATCAGGATCATCGCCGGCAGCGCGGCCCAGAGGCGTCCGAAGCGGTCCATGACCTGGCCGCTCGCATAGAAGAGGGCGAAGTCGAGCGCCCCGGAGATGCCGACGACGAGGGCGATCGTCTGCGCGTCGAGGCCGATCGACACACCCCACAGCGGCAGCACCACCTGACGGGCCGACCGCACGGCCGACAGGCACGCCGCTGCGAGTCCCACGCGCGAGAGCACCCGCCGGTGCAGCCACATCGTCCGGAACACGCCGATGCGCTCGGCTACCGGGATCGATCCCGTCACCGGCTCGCCCGAGTCCTCGGCGTCGTGGCTGTGCACGGGCTGCGCGACGAACTGCTTCTCCGGATCGGGACCGACCGTGACGAGGACGATGAGGGCCGCGAGGCAGACGGCGAAGAACCAGATGGTCGCCCGCTCGTCGCCGAACAATCCGATGAGCGCGGCGGCGATGAACGGGCCGGTGAACATGCCGAGCCGGAACGTGCCGCCGAGCAGCGAGAGGGCGCGGGCGCGGAACAGCACCGGCACACGCGTCGTCATGAAGGAGTGCCGCGCCAAACCGAACGCCGCGGCGCAGAACCCGATGAGGAAGACGGCGCCGGCGAACACGGGCAGCGACGGCAGGAGCGCTGCCGTCAGGGAGACCACGAGGGCGAGGGCTCCCGCGGCGATCATCGTGGCCCGTTCGCCGACGCGCGCGACGGCCCAGCCGGCGGGGAGGTTCCCGATGAGCTGGCCCACGACGAGCATCGACGCGATCAGCGCCGAGAGGGCGACGTCGGCGCCGAGGGAGCCGGCGAGACTCGGGATGAGGGGGAGGACCGCACCCTCGCCGATGGCGAACAGGACGGTCGGTGCATAGACCATGGGGCCGAATCGCCAGAGCACATCTCGAGCAGCGGGGGAGTCGGGGCGGTCGGTCATCCCCATCCACGTTACTCTGGAGTGTCATGCTTGAATTCGATCCGTCTGCGGACATCCAGGCCCTCCGTTCCACCTTCGGTGAGATCAAGGCGGTCGTCGACGTCGACGCTCTCTCCGCCGAGATCGCCCGTCTGTCCGAAGAGGCGGGCGCCCCCGACCTCTGGGACGACGTCGAGAAAGCACAGAAGGTCACCAGCGCCCTCAGCCACCGCCAGTCCGAGCTCAAGCGCGTCACCGAGGTGGAGCAGCGGCTCGACGACCTCGAGGTGCTCGTCGAGCTCGCGCAGGAGATGGACGACGAGGACTCCGCCGAGGAGGCCCGCCGGGAGATCGCCGACCTCGAGAAGGTCATCAGCCAGCTCGAGGTGCAGACGCTCCTCGACGGCGAGTACGACGACCGCGGGGCGGTCGTCACGATCCGCTCCGGCGCCGGCGGCGACGATGCCACCGACTTCGCCGAGATGCTCATGCGCATGTACCTGCGCTGGGCCGAACGCCACAAGTACCCCGTCAAGGTGATGGACACCTCCTACGCCGAGGGCGCCGGGATCAAGTCCGCCACCTTCGAAGTGGATGCGCCGTACGCGTATGGCACGCTCTCGGTCGAGGCGGGCACCCACCGCCTCGCGCGGATCAGCCCCTTCGGCTCGGCCGACAAGCGCCAGACGAGCTTCGCCGCCGTCGAGGTGATCCCCGTCATGGAGGAGGCCCAGGAGGTCGACATCCCCGAGGGCGACATCCGCGTCGACGTGTTCCGCTCGTCGGGGCCCGGCGGACAGTCGGTCAACACAACCGACTCGGCCGTGCGACTGACCCACATCCCGACGGGCATCGTCGTCTCGATGCAGAACGAGAAGAGCCAGATCCAGAACCGCGCGGCCGCGATGCGCGTCCTGCAGACCCGACTCATGCTGCTGCAGAAGGAGGAGGAGGCGGCGAAGAAGAAGGAGCTCGCCGGCACCATCACCGCGAGCTGGGGCGACCAGATGCGCTCGTACTTCCTCTACGGTCAGCAACTCGTGAAGGACCTGCGCACGGGACACGAGGTGGGCAACCCCGCGGTCGTGTTCGACGGCGACCTCGACGGCTTCATCGCGGCCGGCATCCGCTGGCGCAAGCGCAAGGACGACGACGACTGAGTCGACGCGGAGGAATCTCTTCGAGATTTCTTCATCCACCTGCATCCACAGTCGGTGGACCGCGGGAATACCCCTGTCAAAGCGCGAACACCTCGCGCCGAATCAGAAGGAGTTCCCATGCGCAAGACACTCTCTGCGGGCGTCGCCCTCGGTGGCGCCGTGGCATTCGCTGCATTCGCCCCCGCATCCGCTGCCACGTCGGACACGGCCGACCTCGCGGTGCTCCACGCGATCCCGGACACCCCCGTCGACGTGTACGTCAACGGCGACCTGACGATCGACGACTTCCAGCCGGGTGACCTCGGCGGTCCGCTCGAGCTTCCCGGCGGAACCTACTCGGTCGCGCTGACCGCCGCGGACGCCACCGACGACTCCGATCCGGTCCTCGGCCCCATCGACCTCACCCTCGAGGCCGGCATGAACTACACCGCGGTCGCGCACCTCGACGCCGAGGGCACCCCCACTGCGAACCTGTTCACGAACGACACCTCCGAGACCGCTGCCGGTGAGGGTCGTCTGACGGTGCGCCACGTGGCCGCCGCTCCGGCGGTCGACGTGCTCGCCGGCGGCGAAGCGGTCATCACCGGCCTCACCAACCCCAACGAGGAGTCGCTCGACCTGCCCGCCGGCACGGTGAGCGCGGCCGTCGCGCTCGAGGGCACGACCGACCCGGTCATCGGCCCGGCCGACGTCGAGGTCCAGGAGGGCGTCCTGACGATCGCCTACGCCTGGGGCTCGGCCGAGGACGGCAACCTCGCCCTGGCCACGCAGACCATCGACGGTCTGCACTCCGGCCCCGACGGTGTGAACACGGGTTCGGCGGGCCTCGTCGCCGAGAACGGCCCGAACGGCTGGCTGATCGCCGGTGGTGCCGCTCTCATCGCCGGTCTCGTCGCCGGTGGTGTGCTCGTCGCCCGTACCTCGGCTGCGCGCCGCTGAGGGTTCGGGCGCGACCGGGACGGTCTCCCCTCGACCGGCGGCTCCCACGCCGCAGGTCTCCGTCCCGGTCGCTCCGGCCACTCCGCAGGCCGTCGTGCGCGCTCCGGCACCGGAGCGGCTCGCCATCTCGTCGTTGGACGTCGACATGCCGGTGGAGGCGGTCGGGGTGCAGGACACCGGCGAGATGGAGATCCCGGAACGTCCGTCGATCGCGGGGTGGTACCGCTTCGGCAAGGCCCCCGCCGACGCCGAAGGCACGACCGTGATCGCCGCCCACGTGGACGACCGGGAGTACGGTGTGGGACCGCTCGCCAGACTGCGTGAAGCGAAGCAGGGCGACGAGGTGACGGTGACGGATGCCGACGGCACGGTCACCACCTACGTCACCGAGTCGGTCACGTACATCCCCCGCGCGGAGCTCCCCGTGGACGACCTGTTCACCCGTGAGGGTCCGCGGACCCTCGCGGTCATCACCTGCGGTGGTGATTTCGATCAGCAGACCCGCACCTACAGCGATAACGTGGTGCTCATTGCGAAGGCGCAGTCGTGACCATCTCGGCCCCGCCTCGGCTCGCCGCACGGAAGGAGCAGGCCGTCGACGACGACACCCACCTCGGTGAGCGTTTCGCGGCGGGTGACGAGACCGCGGTGAAGGCGATGTACGACCGGTGGTCGCGCATCGTGTACACCCTCGCCGTCCGCTCGCTCGGCGACACGACCGAGGCGGAGGACGTCACACAGCGCACGTTCGTCTCGGCATGGACCTCCCGATCGTCGTACCGCGTGGACGGGGCGCCTCTCGGCGCGTGGCTCATCACGATCGCGCGTCGCCGCATCGCCGACGCCCACGAGGCCCGTGCCCGCGCGGCACGTCTCGAGGAGGCGTTGAAGGCGGTCGTCCCCGATCAGGTCGCCGAACACGACGTCTCCGACGCGATGCTCGTGGCCGACGAGGTCGCCCAGCTCGAGCCCGACGCCCGTGCCGTCCTGGCGCTGGCGTTCTACGAGGATCTGACCCACCAGCAGATCTCCGACAGACTGGGGATGCCGCTCGGCACCGTCAAAAGCCACATCCGACGAAGTCTCACCCGACTGCGAACCCGATCGGAGGCGCACCATGTCACATCTTGACCCCGAGGTCGCCGCCCTCCTGGCGATGGGGGAGCAGCCGTCCGCCGACGAGCAGCACCACCTCGATTCCTGCGCGGACTGCACGGCCGAAGTCGCCTCGTTCGCGCGCGCGGTCGCCGCAGGCCGGGCGACCCGCACCGGCGAGGAGCTCCTGAGGCCCCCCGACCGCGTCTGGGAGTCCATCCGCAGCGAACTCGCTCTGCCGTCGGAGCCGTCGACCGCACCGGAGTCGACGCCCGACGAACCGGCATCCCGTCCCTCCGAGGCGCCGTCGACCGGGGCCCGGCACGTGGCACGTCGCCGGCGGGTCAGTCGTCGCCCGGTGTTCTTCGTGATGGCGGGAGCGGCCGTCGCCGTCGTGGCGATCGTGGCAGGCGTCTGGATGGCCGGGGGCATCGCCCCGCGTCCCGAGATCATCTCCGAGGCCCGGCTCGACGGCTTCCCGACCTGGGCGGGCGCCCAGGGCGAGGCGATGCTCGAGCGCGTCGACGGTCACGACCGCGTCGTGGTCGACCTGACGGCATCCGTCCCCGACGACGGCTACCGCGAGGTGTGGCTGCTCACGTCGGACGCCAGCGACCTGATCAGCCTCGGCGTGCTCGACGGCAGCTCGGGCTCCTTCGACATCCCCGACGACGTCGACCTGTCGCGGTTCACCGTGGTCGACATCTCGCAGGAGGACGTCGACGGGGATCCGGGTCACTCGGGCGACTCGATCGTCCGGGGAACCCTGTCAGCCCCCTGAGCGCGCGGGAGTGTCGCTGACGGAAGCGGCGGCCCCGCCGCTTAGGCTCGTCTGGCCATGATCCGCTTCGAAAAGGTCTCCAAGAAGTACCGCGGCACCAACAAACCCGCCCTCAGCGACGTCGAGTTCGACGTCCAGCGCGGGGAGTTCGTGTTCCTCGTCGGCGCGTCGGGCTCGGGGAAGTCGTCGTGCCTACGCCTCATCCTCCGCGAGGACACCGCCTCCGACGGTCGCGTCGTCGTCCTCGGACGCGATGTGCGCGGTCTGAGCACGCGGAAGGTCCCCTACTTCCGTCGTCACATCGGGTCGGTCTTCCAGGACTTCCGTCTGCTGCCGAACAAGACCGTCTTCCAGAACGTCGCGTTCTCGCTGCAGGTCATCGGGTCGAGCCGCGCGTTCATCCAGCAGTCCGTCCCCGAAGCCCTCGCGCTGGTGGGCCTGGCGGGCAAGGAGAAGCGCCTGCCGCACGAGCTCTCAGGCGGTGAGCAGCAGCGTGTCGCGATCGCGCGCGCCATCGTCAATCGGCCGCAGATCCTGCTCGCCGACGAGCCGACCGGAAACCTCGACCCGGGAACCTCCATCGACATCATGCAGTTGCTGGCCCGCATCAACGCCGGCGGTACGACCGTCGTGATGGCGACCCACGAGGCGGGCTTCGTCGACCAGATGCAGCGCCGCGTCATCGAGCTGCGCGGTGGCGTGGTCGTGCGCGACGAGCGCCACGGCGGCTACGGCGACACATCGGGCTTGCCCGTCCTCACGCCCGAGACGGTCAAGGGCGCGGCGGCCACGGCGGCGCTCACGGCCGTCCTCGAACTGCAGAAGCAGATCGCGACCGGCGACACGGGGGCGGTCGAGCCCCTCCCGGACCCGATCGAGCCTCCCGCCCCGCAGCCCGAGACGGTGCTGCCCGCCGTCCCCGTCGTGCAGGACCCGCCCCCGGTGACCGAGGTGCAGACGGATGCCGCGGCCCGGGCAGCGGCGTCCGAGCCGGACACGGGCACCAGAGGCATCCCGATCGCCCCCGCCGACATCGACCTCGGCGACATCGACGGGCTCGGGGCAGCGGACCGTCTGGGTCTCGGGCACCGCGACGACGACGAAGTGGGGCCCACCGCATGAGAGTTCGTCTGGTCCTCGGCGAGGCCCTCACGGGTCTTCGTCGCAACGCGTCGATGGTGATCTCCGTCATCCTCGTCACCTTCGTGTCGCTCACGTTCGTGGGCGCCGCCCTGCTCATGCAGATGCAGATCGCCAAGATGCAGGGGTACTGGGCCGAGCGCGCCCAGGTCGCGATCTTCATGTGCCGCGACGGGTCGACGGAGACCACCTGCAGCGACGGCGAGGCGACGGACGAACAGCTCGCCGCGGTCAAGGAGAAGCTCGAGAGCCCGGCTCTCGAGGGCATCGTCCGCAGCGTCCGGTTCGAGACACGCGAGGAGGCCTACCAGAACGTCCTCGACCTCATGGGCGAGGACTACAAGGACTTCATCACCCCGGCCCAGTTGAACGAGACGTACTGGGTCAACCTCGTGGATCCCACGCAGACGGATGTCATCGACGAGGCGTTCTCGGGAACGCAGGGCGTCGAGGGGGTGACCGACCAGATGGAGTATCTGCAGCCGCTGTTCTCGGCGCTCACGATCGCGACCTACTTCGCGGTGGGGATCGCCGGGCTCATGCTCGTGGCGGCCGTGCTCCTTATCGCCACCACCATCCGGCTCTCGGCCTACGCGCGGCGCAAGGAACTCGGCATCATGCGTCTCGTCGGGGCATCCAACCGGTTCATCCAGACGCCGTTCGTCCTCGAGGGCGTCTTCGCCGCCTTCATCGGCTCGGCACTCGCCAGCGTCGCCGTCTGGCTCGGCGTGCAGTACGGCGTGCACGGGTTCCTCGTCGACGAGATCGACTTCGTGACGACGTGGATCGACGGACGGGATGCGCTGCTGGTCATCCCGCTGATCGTGGTTCTCGGTCTCGTGCTGGCGGCGCTGTCGGCCAGCTTCGCCATCCGCCGATGGCTGCGCACCTGAGCGTACGCCTCCGTTAGACTGGCAGGCCGGTCGCGCGCGGAGCGCGGCCGCGTCGAGGAGTCATCATGCCCAGGGAACGCGGGGAACAGGTCATCGCGACCAACCGTCGCGCGCGCCACGAGTACGCCATCGAGAAGACCTACGAGGCCGGTCTCGTGCTGACCGGCACCGAGGTGAAGTCGCTGCGCCAGGGGCGCGCGAACCTGAGCGACGGCTACGCGTTCATCGACGGCGGCCAGGCCTGGCTCGACGCCGTGCACATCCCGGAGTACTCACAGGGTCACTGGACGAACCACGCCGCCAAGCGCACGCGCAAGCTGCTCCTGCACAAGGACGAGATCGTCAAGCTCTCCCACGCGGTCGCCGCCGGCGGCTACACGCTCATCCCGCTCAAGCTGTACTTCTCGGACGGGCGGGCGAAGGTCGAGATCGCCGTCGCGAAGGGTAAGCGCGAGTACGAGAAGCGTCAGACGATCCGCGAACGCGAAGACAAGCGCGAGGCCGAGCGCGCCATGCGCAGCCGCAACCGTCTGGGGGAGTGACCCTCAGGCCGTTGGCCGCCGTGGCCGCGGTTCCGGGGGCGGCGGAACCGCCTTCGCGGCGATGACCGCCGTGCGGCCGATGCGTTCGAGCCCGCGCTTGCCGTCGACGACGATCACGTCGGGTTCGACCGACACGAGCTCGCCGAGGGCGTCCGTCGCCCGCCCGTCGGGCAGGAGATAGCGCACCACCACGCGGGTCCCGGGAGCGGGGAACGCGATCACCAGCGGCCCGGCGCGTAATCCTTGAGGAAGACGCCGAAGAGGTCCTCGCCGGCTTCGCCACGCACGATGGGGTCGTAGACGCGAGCGGCGCCGTCGACGAGGTCCAGCGGGGCGTGGAACCCCTCCTCCGCGAGGCGCACCTTCGTGGGGTGCGGCCGCTCGTCCGTGATCCATCCGGTGTCGACGCTCGTCATGAGGATGCCGTCGCTCTCGAACATCTCGCGGGCGCTCGTCCGGGTCAGCATGTTGACCGCGGCTTTCGCCATGTTCGTGTGCGGATGCCCGGGGCCCTTGTACCCGCGTTCGAAGACACCCTCCATCGCGCTGACGTTGACGATGTAGGTCCGCCGGGCGGGGCTCGCGGCGAGCGAGGGCCGGAGCTTGGACACGAGGAGGAACGGTGCCGTCGTGTTCGCGAGCTGTACCTCGAGCATCTCGAGCGGATCCACCTCCTCGACGCGCTGCACCCAGGAGTTCGTGTGATCGAGGTCGGGGATCAGACCGCCGGCGTCGATCGCCGTCCCTGCGGCGAGACGGTCGAGCGACGTCGACCCGGCGGCCATCGCCTCCCGCGTGAGCACGTCGGCGCGATCGGCCGCCGCGGCGAGGATCGGGTGCGCGCTCACCGACCGCTCGAGGGCCTCGGGGTGCCGGTCGTTGGTGTGCCCGAAGGTGACGAGTTCGGGCAGCGGGCCGTCGGGGAGCGGTGCGAGTTCGGCGTCGACGAGCGGTTGGTAGGCGCCGGGGGAGCGGCGAACCGTCTGCGTCGCGTTGTTGATGAGCACGTCGAGCGGGCCCGCAGCGGCGACGTCGTCGGCGAGGGCGATCACCTGCGCCGGGTCGCGCAGATCGATGCCGACGATCTTCAACCGGTCGATCCACTCGGCCGAGTCCGGCAGCGCGCGGAACCGACGCACGGCATCCCGCGGGAACCGCGTCGTGATGGTGGTGTGGGCGCCGTCGCGCAGCAGGCGCAGCGCGATGTACATGCCGATCTTCGCGCGCCCACCCGTGAGGAGCGCCCGTCGGCCGGTGAGGTCGGTCCGGGCATCCCGCTTCTCGTGGCTGAGGGCCGCGCAGTCGGGGCAGAGCTGGTGATAGAAGGCGTCGACGATCGTGTACGGCTGCTTGCAGATGTAGCAGCCGCGCGCCTTCTTGAGGGCGCCCGCGATGGGGGCGGCGGTGCGGGTGGCGATGGGGATGCCGCGCGTCTCGTCGTCGATGCGGTCCGGCGCTCCCGTCGCCGTCGCGTGGACGACCTCGCGGTCGGCGGTCGCGACGGCCTCACGGATCTCGCGGCGCCGTTCCTTCTTCGCCGCCTTGAACATCGCTGCGCTCGCTTGCCGGACAGCAATGAAGTCGGGGTGCGTCCGGGGGAGAGAGGGGAGGGCCGCGAGCACCCGGAGAGTGGTGGCGAGATCGGCGGGATCGATCGCCGTGTCGGACGAGAGAGTGTCGGGAAGCACACGAGATTGTACGTCGAGTCGGATGCCGAGCCTGTTAGCGTTCAGGCGTGACCGCCTCCGACGACGCCTCCGACCGCTCGATCCGGGTCTCGGCCGCCGTCATCCGCGACGCCTCCGGACGGCTCCTGCTGGTCCGCAAGACGGGCACGACGGCCTTCATGCAGCCCGGCGGCAAGCCCGAGACGGGGGAGGGCCCGGCCGAGACGCTCGTCCGGGAGCTGCGCGAGGAACTCGGCGTCGACGTCGCCGTCGACGACCTCCGATCCCGGGGTGTCTTCCGGGCGGCGGCAGCGAATGAGGCCGGGCACACGGTGGTCGCGGACGTGTTCGACGTTCCGCTCGGTCGCCAGGAGCCGCGCGCCGCGGCGGAGATCGCCGAACTCCGATGGGTCGGCGAGGCGGAGGCGCAGGCGCTGGAGGTCGCGCCGCTCGCGCGCGACTACTTCCTCTTGGACTGAGCCGGCCGTCCGGGTGGTAGTCTGGGATGCTCGGACGCTCCGGCATCCGAGACAGAAGAACTCCACAGTGTGACAACGGTCCACACGCCGTCAGGCGTCCCGGGGATGATCGGTTTCGACATCGCCTGTGACTCTGCGGGAAGCGGGCCGAGGATGCAGGGTTATCTCGTTAACGATCTCTGCGAACCAATAACTGCCGAAAAGAAGCAGTCCGACTTCGCCCTCGCTGCGTAAGCAGCGAGCCCGAGTCCGTCAGTCCGTGAGTGATCCCCTCGCGGTCCCTGGCGTCATCTAAGGGATCTCGCTGCGTGACGTCGCCTGAGCGTCACGCGGGACTTTCTTCAGGCTGGGCTCGTCGACTTATGTGTCTGTACTGAAGGTCGGAGCCGAGCAGAACGCCTTTTACAGACTGCGCCCGGAGAAGACGCCGTCTCTCAGCGATGGACGGGGGTTCGATTCCCCCCATCTCCACGAACCGTTGTCACGGAGTGAAGCCCCCGGTGTCCGTACGGATGCCGGGGGCTTCGTCGTGCGTCAGCCGAGCTCGATGAGATCCAGGCCCTGCCGGGTGTCCGAGACCTTCACCCAGCCGTCGCCGAAGAGGTAGGTGACGCCGTACCCCTGCTCGTCCACGCGGAGCGCCGCATCCGGGTCCTCGGTGATGATCACGCCGGCGTCGTCGTCCTCGCGCAGCCATCCCTCCGCCTCGAGCGCCGCCTCGGTCGCGTCGGCATCGGCCTGGGAGATCGGGGACCACCCGAAGAGGACGAGGTCGTCGTTGGTGGGGGAGCTGAAGTCGCCCCAGGTGCACGCAGTGCCCTCGGGGAGCTCGAGGTCCAGGATCACGAACGGATCCTCGCGGACCGTCCATCCCGTCGCCGTGAACGCGTCCACGGTCTCGGGCGAGAGCATGTTCTCGCACGTCACGTCTGCCGGATCGATGGTCGGTGGGGCGGATGCCGCGGGTGCGGAGGCGCCCGGGGCGGGAGCCGCCGCCGTCCCTGCGACCTGTCCCGGCGTGGGACTGCACGCCGTGGCGAGGAGCACCGTGAGGCCGCTCGCCGCCACCGCGGCGGCGAGGCGCGTCCCGTGTCGCGCGGACCTCACGCGCCGAGCATCCCGAGGAACTCGTCGTGGAGGATGCCGTTGGTCGCGAGCGACGACAGTGCATCGAGCCGTTCGGCCCCGTGGATGTCGGTGAAGCGGCCGCCGGCCTCGAGGATGATCGGCACGTGCGCGGCGATGTCGTACTCGCGGACCCCGAACTCGGCGACGAACTCCAGACGGCCCTCGGCGAGCAGCATGTAGGGCCAGGCGTCGCCGTAGCCGCGGTCGCGCCACACGGCGCGCGAGAGGCGCAGCAGGTCGTCCGCGCGACCCTCGGCATCCCACTGCGCGATGCTCTGGAAGCTGATGCTCGCGTCGGAGAGCGACGCGACGTCGGAGGTGCGGATGCGGCGGGTCGCGCCGTCGGCGGTGCGGGTCCACGCACCGGCGCCCGTGGCGCCCCACCAGCGACGCGAAATGGCCGGCTGGCTGACCACGCCGACCCGCGGCACGCCGTCTACGACGAGCGAGATCAGGGTTGCCCACATCGGGATGCCCTTCAGGTAGTTCGCCGTGCCGTCGATCGGGTCGATGATCCACTGCCGCGATCCGTGGCCGCTCGTGCCGAACTCCTCCCCGAAGACACCGTCGGCGGGTCGCTCCGCCGCGAGCAGGTCGCGGATGGCACGCTCGGTCGCGAGGTCCGCCTCGGTGACGTGCGTCGCGTCGGCCTTCGTGCGGACGTCGAGGTCCGGCGCGTCGAAACGCTCCATCGCGACGCGGTCCGCGGCATCCGCGAGGCGCAGGGCGAGAGCGAGATCATCCGTCAGGTCGCCCTCGAAGGGGGCGGTCCAGTCCGTCGCGGAGGGCAGAGGCGTCACGGCTCCAGGATACGTGCTGCGCCTGGCGCCCTCATGAGTGCCGAGGGCGTCTCGATTGGCGGAGCAGCCGATCGTGATGCTAGTGTTGACCCTCGGTTCGAGTTCTTCGAATCACGCACCTCTAGCTCAATCGGCAGAGCAACTGACTCTTAATCAGTGGGTTCTGGGTTCGAGTCCCAGGGGGTGCACGGACGGCCCCGGTCACTCTCGCCAGTGACCGGGGCCTTCTGCTTCTGCAGTGTCGGATGTCCCGGTCAGAGCCACTTCTTGCGCTTGAAGACCGCATAGAGCACGACCGAGCTCGCGACCATCAAGCCGAGGGCCATCGGGTACCCGAAGGTCCAGTGCAACTCGGGCATGTGATCGAAGTTCATCCCGTAGACCGTGCCGACCAGAGTCGGCCCGAACAGGATCGCCGCCCACCCCGAGATCTTCTTGACCTGCTCGTTCTGTTCGAGCGAGGTGTCGGTCTGCCGCTGGGTGACGAGCGTGGAATGGACGGTCAGGGCGTTGTCGAGGATCGAACGGAACGCCACGATGCGCTCGTTGAGGCGGATGACGTGGTCCAGGACGTCCCGCAGCGAGCGCTGCAACTCGATGTCGACCTTGTACTTCTCGGACCCCTGCAGCAGCCGCTGCAGCATGTCGTCGAGCGGGAGCGTCGACTTGTGCAGGGCGATCACCTCGCGCGCCAGCGTGTAGATGCGCTGCGACAGCCCGGCATCCGATCCGCTGAACAGCGTCTCCTCGATCTCGTCGATGTCGTTCTCGACCCCGGCGAGCACCGGGGAGTACTCGTCCACCACCTGATCGAGGATGGCGTACAGGACCGCCTCCGGACCCATGCGCAGCAGTTCCGGCTGGTGCTCCATCCTCGTCCGTACCTGCGTGAGGTCCGGCGAGTCCGCGTGCCGGATCGTCACCACGAACTCGGGACCGACGAAGACATGCAGCTCCCCGAAGTCCACCGAATCCGTCGTGTCGTCGTACCGCGCCGGTCGCAGCACCGTGAACAGCACGTCGCCGTACCGCTCGAGCTTGGCGCGCTGATGCCCGGCGAGGGCGTCCTCGACGGCGAGCGGGTGCAGGGAGAACTCCGTGGCGACGGCGGCGACTTCCTCCTCGGTCGGGCGGTAGAGACCGATCCACGCCATGCCGTGGTGGTCGCGCATGTGCTCGAAGGTCTCGCTGAGGTTCACCGGATCCTGGATCCGGCGGCCGTCCACGTACACGGCGTTGTCGACGATGGGCATGGGTCGATTCTCCGCGGTCGAGGAGGGAGGATGCCGCGCCGCGCCGCGGTGCGCGGACGGGCCGGGAGTCAGCCGAGGTTCGGCTTGAGCTCCTGCCGTATCGCCTCGACGTTGTCGGGCGTCACCTTCCATCGCATCGGGTCGGCGTCCTCGAAGGTGATCTCGTACGCCTTGGCGTCGCGGTCGAACTGCACCAGGAACTTCGCGGGCAGCTCAGCGCCCTCGGGGTAGCGGTCGGCGAGGTAGGCGTCGACGGCGGGCTTGATCTGCGAGGGGCGTGAGGCTACCGCCGAGACGGTTCCGTCCGGGGAGTAGGCGTAGCCCGACGTCTCGCTCAGTCGCCCCCCGCCGAGGCTGATCACCATCGCCAGCGACTTCCAGTCGTCGCGCGCGCCCTGCATGTTCGTGACGATCGCACGGATGAGTTCCGTCGTCGGATCAGTGGACATGACTCTCCTTCGGCTCACGAGATCGGGGGCATCTCCGCGCTGGGGACGCGGGTGAAGACCTGACCGGGTTGGTTGTAGAAGGAGGGGTGACCCTGCGCACCTCGTCTTCGTCGATGTCCGGCCATTCGAAGCCGAGCTTCTCCATGACCCACACGAGGTCGTTCGGCAACATCATGCCCATCGCGCCACCTCCTGGTCCGAGGATAGGAATCGCCCGAGGGCCGGTCCATGGGGAGAATTCCCCGCCGGCTCCGCCTCAGGAGGAGAGCTTCGACAGCGCGGAGCCCTTGTGCGCGGCCTTCGCCCCGGTCTTCTCGGACTCCACGATGTAGGCGGGCTCGTCGCTGGACGCGGTGAAGTCCTGCCCGTCGAAGGTGAAGTCCTTCGTCTTCCGCTCGACGATCGTGCCGTGGGTGCGACCCTGGGAGGTGTTCCAGCTGACCCGGTCGCCCTTCTTCAACGCTGCCATGATGCGTCCTTCCTGTCCGCCGCGTGACTCGCGGCTCGGTCGATGCGGATCCGTGCGAGGACGAGCCCCATCAGGAGGGCGCCCGCCCCTCCCACGGCCATGTCCCCGATGGTGTCCGGGTAGGTGACGAAGATCTCGGAGTCCACGAACGTCTTCCCGAGCCACTCGACCATCTCCCAGATCGCACTGATGGCGAGCCCGACAGTCGGCAGGAGGACGATCGCGGTGCGCCGCCGGGGCCGGTCTGGGAGGACGCCGGATCGCTGCAGGGCGACGTACCCGATCGACGCGATGATGCCCGTCGCCACGAAGTGCACGACGAGATCCCACCACGCGATCGACCGGTACAGGTCGAGGACGTTGCTCCACGCGGCGACGCTGACGGTCACTCCGTAGAGGACGTCGAACCACGGAAGCACACCGAGCAGGCGCGGGACGAGGAGGGCGGGCAGTGCGAGTGCGAGGATCCCGGCATCCGTCGGAGTCCACCAGACGAAGGCGGCCAGGACGCTGATCAGGCCGAGGAGACGGATGCCGTCAGCCGCCCATTCCGCCGGCGACGCCGGCGGGCGCAGGAAGTCCTCCCTCATCGCGGCACCTCGACAGCGGCATG
This sequence comes from Microbacterium sp. NPDC064942, assembly GCF_049545525.1. Lineage (NCBI taxonomy): Bacteria > Bacillati > Actinomycetota > Actinomycetes > Micrococcales > Microbacteriaceae > Microbacterium > Microbacterium sp. NPDC064942. Next base: position 747,405 of record NZ_JBMWDR010000001.1, read on the forward strand.
GACGGCCAGGTGGTCGCTCGGCGCGATCCCGTCCTCGGTTCGCGCGTCTATCCCGACCCGTTCGACCTCGATGTCCGACGTTGCGAGGATCACGTCGATCCGCTTGCCGTCGCGGACGGGTGCGCGGTAGCCCGCGTACGTGCCCCAGGCGGGGGTCACCCTCGCCGCGGCGACCGTCCACGTGTCCGTCAGCAGATCGCCGGCGCGCAGGGCGCGGAGTGCATCGGACTCGGCGCCGCTGTTCATGTCGCCGAAGACGAGGGTCGGGAGCCCGGTGCCGCGCACCTCGGTGCGGATGGCCTCCACCCCGCGCATCCGGGACCGCGCGGAGAAGGGGTCGAGGTGCGTGTTGACGACGGCGAAGCGTGCACCGGTGGTGCGGTCGCGGAAGACGCCGACCGTGACGATGCGGGGCACGAGGTTGCCCCAGGACCGGGTGCCGAGGACGTCGGGTGTGTCCGACAGGGCGCGTTGGCGGTGGTGGAGCGGTTCGAGCCGGTCTCGATCGAAGAACACGGGACAGCCCTCCCCGCGCCCGCCTCGTCGACGCCCCACGCCGATCCGCGCGAACGACGGTCCGAGGGCGGCGGCGATCTCCGCCGCGGGACCGGGGAGGACCTCCTGGGTGCACATGATGCTGGGGCTCTCCCGCCGGAGCATCGACACGAGGGCGGGGCGGCGGCGTGCCCAGCGATCCGACGGCGAAGAGAGCAGAGAGGGCATCGGACGACGCACGTTCAGCGTCATCATGTGGAGGAGCGGAGCCTCCACGGCGCCGAGGAGGCGGTTCACCGGGTCACCCGCCGAGCGACCGCGGAGCCCGCGCGTCGCATCGCGAGACGCGCCCAGCGGACCGGCGGGAAGCTCGCGGGCCAGTGGATCACGACGGTGCGGACGCCGCGGCGCACCCGCCGACGGAACGCGGATGCGGAGGTGAAGGGCCGCATCGAGATCCCCATCGCGGCGCCGGGGACGAGGCGGATGCGGTGGTGCTCGCCGAGGTGGAACGACAGGTCGAGGTCGTCGTGCACCTCGGGATCGTCCCGGTGGACGCTGCTGCTGACGCGCCGCCAGGCGTCGCGCCGCAGACCGAGGTTGGAGCCGAACAGCGGGACGTGGCCGAGGACGGGGAGCAGGACGATCGCGTACGCGCCGAGGTAGACGCTCGCCAGCGGCGTCCGCAGCGGGCGGGGTCCGTCCACGAACCGCGCGCCCCCGGCGAACACGGAGGCCTCGGGGTGCGCGTCGGCCGCGCTGCTCATGGCAGCGACCCACGACCCCGCCGGAACGCAGTCCGCGTCCAGTCGGAGGATGAGGTCGGCCGACGCCGCGTCGTAGCCGGCGGCTGCCGCAGCCGGTATGCCGGGCCGGTCGCAGTGGATCACGTCGGCGCCCGCCGAGCGGGCGACCTCTGCGGACTCATCGGAGGACATGTTGTCCACGACGATGATCTGATCGGGCCGCTTCGTCTGCAGAGCGAGGGCCCGCAGACAGCGTCGCAGCTCGTCCGCGTCGTCCTTCACAGGGATGACGACGGAGACGGATGCGGCGGCCCGCGGGCCCTCGGTGCGCACGGATCAGCTCAGGTTGTCGGCGATCCAGTCCTTCGCGATGTCCTCGGTGTTCCGCTGGTCGACGGAGGACTCGACGTTCATCGCGACGAGCTCCTCGGGCGACATCGCGGCGCTGACCTCGTTGATCACGTCGGCGATCTCGTCCGAGATGTCCGAGCTCGCGATCGGCACGACGTTGGACGCGAGGAAGAGGCCTTTCGGGTCTTCGAGGGTCACGAGGTCATCGGTCTTGATGCGCGGGTCGGCGCTGAACACGTTGGCGACCTGGATGTTGCCGGCGACGAGCTCGTCGACGGTGGTGTCGGCGGTCGCCTCGAAAGCGACATCCACGCCGTAGACGTCCTTGAGCCCGGTGGGGCCGTAGGGACGCTGTTCCAGCTCAGGCGCGCCGCCGAGCTTCAGCCCGTCGATGCCGGCGAGGTCGCCGATCTCGGTGAGGTCGTTCTCGGAGGCGAAGGCCGCGGTCACGTTGTACGAGTCCTGGTCGGTCGCCGGCGAGTAGTCGAGCGCGGTCAGACCGTCCGGGAGGGCGTCCTGCAGCGCGGCGTAGACATCGTCGGGCGTCGTAGCCGTGGCGTCCTTGTCGAAGTACTGCAGCAGGTTGCCGGTGTACTCCGGGAAGAGGTTGATCGATCCGTCCTCGAGCGAGGGCATGTAGGCGTCGCGCTGGCCGATGGAGAAGTTGCGCTCGACGGTGAAGTCGGCGGCTTCGAGAGCCTGGGCGTAGATCTCGGCGATGATCTCGTTCGAGTAGTACTGCTGCGAACCGATCACGATCGTCGACGACTCCTCGCCTCCGCCGTTGCCGCCGTTGCCGCCCGATCCGCCGCCTTGCAGGGACTCGCTCGACCCGCAGGCCGAGAGTGCGAGGGCGGCGACGGCGGCGAGGCCGAGGGCGGGCAGGATGCGTGTGCGGGTGATGGACATGGGTGCCTCCGGGTGGGATAGGGGTCGTGCTGCTGTGAGTCAGGCGGGTTGGGGGGACGGGCGAGGCCGCAGGCGGCGCGGCGCGGATCGCTGGACGGCGACGCCGCGGGGGACGAGGACGCGCTGGACCAGCGCGAACACGCCGTCCAGCACGAGGGCGAGGACCACGACGACGATCGACGCCCCGAGGATCTGCGCCGGATTCCGGGTCTGGATGCCCTGGATCAGGGCGAAGCCGAGTCCGCCGAGGCCGACGTAGGCCGCGATGGTGACCGTCGCGACGACCTGCAGCACAGCGGAGCGGATGCCGCCGATCAGCAGCGGCAGTCCGAGGGGGATCTCGATCTTCCACAGGACCTGCATCGGCGTCATCCCGACGGCGCGCCCCGCCTCGATCGTCGTGCGCTCGATCGCCTCGATCCCCGCGTAGGCCCCCGCGAGGATCGAGGGGATGGCGAGGAGGACGAAGGAGACGACGGCGGCCTGCTCCTTGAAGTTCACGCCGATGAGGAGGTAGAGCAGGACGACGAGGCCGAGGGAGGGCAGCGACCGGGCGGCGCCGGAGAGGAAGACGGCGATCTCGCGTCCGCGACCGGTGTGCCCGATGGCCCATCCGGCGGGTACGGCGACGAGCGCAGCGAGGGCGACCGAGCCGAAGGTGAAGCCGAGGTGCTGGAGGATCGCCTCGCCGAGGGGGAGGTATCCCGTCGTGCGATCCGGCGAGAAGATCCAGGCGAAGGCGTCGAGGAAGACGTTCATGCGGCGACCTCCCGCATCCGTGCCCGCGACCGCGGGGGCGAGGTTCGCCGGGTCCACGGCATCAGCGCGCGTCCGGCCAGCAGGAGGAGCGCGTCGATGACGAGGGCGATGATCACCACGGCGAGCACGCCCGCGAAGACCTCGGGGAGGATCCTCCGCTGCGATCCGTTCGTGAACAGGTACCCGAGGTTCTGCACGCCGATCAGAGCGCCGACGGTGGCGAGCGAGATCGTCGAGACGGCCGTCACCCTCAGGCCCGCCAGCATGACGGGGCCCGCCAGCGGGAAGTCGACCGTCCAAAAGCGCCGCCACGGACCGAAGCCGACTGCGATCGCGGCGTTGCGGACGCTGGATTCGACCGACGCGAGTCCGTCCGTGACCGACCGGGTCATGATTGCGACCGCGTAGATGGTCAGCGCGACGACGAGGTTGGTCTCGGACAGCAGAGGGATGCCGCTGATCGCGCTGATGAGCGCGAACAGGCCGAACGACGGGATCGTGTAGAGGATGCCGACCGCACCCAGCACCGTGCCGCGCAGCCGCGTGTAGCGGAACGCCGCCCAACCGATCGGCACCGCGACGGCGAACCCGACGAGGATCGCGATCGTGCTCTGTCGGAGGTGGGCGACGGTCAGGCGACCGATCAGGTCCAGGTTGTCGAGGACCCAGTTCATGGGGAGGTCACCTCGGATCCTCTGCCGCATCCGACACGAGCACTCCCTGCGTGCGTCCCGCCCCATCCACGAGGACGGTGCCGCGAGGGGTCTCCTTGGCGCGGAACGCGCGCGCTCCGCGGTCGGTGCCGATGAAGGTCGCGACGAAGTCGTCGGCCGGGGATTCGATGATCTCCGAGGGCGTGCCGCGCTGGGCGATGTGTGCGCCCTTCTGCAGGATCACGACCTGGTCGCCCAGGAGGAAGGCCTCGTCGATGTCGTGCGTGACGAAGACGATGGTCTTGTCGAGTTCTCGCTGCAGCCGGATGACCTCGGCCTGTAGTTCTTTGCGGACGATGGGGTCGACGGCGCCGAAGGGCTCGTCCATGAGGAGGATGTTGGGGTCCGCTGCAAGGGCGCGCGCGACGCCGACGCGCTGCTGCTGACCACCGGAGAGCTGCGCGGGATACCTGTCGGCGAAGGCGGCGTCGAGGCCGACGACCTCCATCAGCTCGAGCGCGCGACGCCGTGCGGCCGCCTTCGTCTGTCCGGTGAGGACGGGCACCGTCGCGATGTTGTCCGCCACCGTGTAGTGGGGGAGCAGGCCGGCGTTCTGGAGGACGTACCCGATGCTCCGCCGCAGCTGGACGGCGTCCTTGGCGTGGATCGACTCGCCGTCGATCGTGATGTCGCCCGACGTCGGTTCGATGAGGCGGTTGATCATGCGCAGGAGCGTCGTCTTGCCGCACCCCGACGACCCCACCAGGACCGTCGTCTTGCGGGCCGGCATCTCGAGGGTGACGTCGTCGACCGCGGCGGGTCCGTCGCCGAAGCGTTTGGTGACGGATCGGAACTCGATCGCCATGGAGGGGTCCTTTCGGCCGGTGTTTCAGCCAACCACACACCCCCGACATCCCGGCAGTCCTCCGCGACCATTGACGTCACATGGCGGGTATGGCAGACGGAGCGCCCGTTCCGGCCCCGGGCGGGCCTGGTGTCACTAGCGTGAGGGCATGAGCCCACGCGAATACGACCTCATCGTCATCGGAGCAGGACCCGTCGGCGAGAACGTCGCCGACCGCGCGATACGAGGTGGTCTCACCGCCGCGATCGTCGAGAGCGAACTCGTCGGAGGCGAGTGCTCCTACTGGGCCTGTATGCCCTCGAAGGCGCTGCTGCGGGCCCCGGCTGCGCTGCGCGCGGCCCGCGACGTCGCGGGCGCTGCGGAGGCGGTGACCGGCGGGGTCGACGTCGCCGCCGTGCTTGCGCGCCGGGACCGCATCGTGCACGACTACCAGGACACGTCGCAGGTCGAGTGGCTGCAGGGAGCGGGGATCGACCTGGTGCGCGGCCACGGGCGCCTCGCCGGTGAGAAGGAAGTGACCGTCACCGCGGCGGACGGCGCGGTCACCACCCTGCGCGCGCGCCACGCGGTCGCCGTCTGCACCGGCTCCGCCGCGCTGATCCCGGACATCCCCGGATTGCAGGATGCCGCACCCTGGACCAGTCGCGAGGCGACGGGGGTCCGCACCGTGCCGTCCTCGCTGATCATCCTGGGCGGCGGCGTCGTCGGGCTCGAGATGGCGACGGCCTTCACCGCGCTCGGCTCGGACGTGACCGTGATCGCCCGGTCCACCCTCCTCGGCGGACTCGAGGACTTCGCGGGCGAGGCCGTGGGCGCCGCCCTGAAGGGCGCGGGCGCGACCGTCCTCACCGGGCACGGTGTCGAGCACGTCGCCCGTTCCTCCGACGGGGTGAGTGTCACTCTGGATGACGGCTCCGTCGTCCGGGCGGAGGAGATCCTGGTGGCGACGGGTCGTGTGCCCCGCACCGAAGACCTCGGCCTCGAACACGTCGGACTCGAGGCGGGATCGTGGATCCGGGTAGACGACACTATGCGCGTCCCCGGCAACGACTGGCTGTACGCCGTGGGCGATGTCAATCACCGGGCCCTGCTGACCCACCAGGGCAAGTACCAGGCCCGTGTCGCCGGCGACGTCATCGCGCGTCGCGCCGCGTCGAACGACGTGGACACGTCGGCCTGGAGCGCGCTGGCGGCCACCGCCGACCACAGCGCCGTTCCTCAGGTCGTGTTCACCGAGCCCGAAGTCGCCGCCGTCGGACACACCGAGGCATCCGCTCGTGACGCCGGCATCGACGTGAAGGTCGTCGACTACGACCTGTCCTGGGTGGCGGGGGCGAGCACCCACTCCGACCGGTACGAGGGGCGCTCGCGGGCCGTCATCGACGCGGAGCGCGGCGTGCTGGTCGGGGCGACGTTCGTGGGACCCGATGTCGCCGAGCTGCTCCATGCCGCGACGATCGCCATCGTCGGCGAGGTCCCGCTGCACCGCCTCTGGCACGCCGTCCCCGCGTACCCGACCGTCAGCGAGGTGTGGCTGCGCTGGCTCGAGACCGCGGGGTTGTGACCGCCGCCGTCGTCATCGACGGCGGACGGACTGGATGCGGGTCGTCAATTGGTGCGCGTGCGCGAGCAGCAGACGCCCCAACTCGGGGAGGCGGTCCGGGCCGAAGCGGAACTCGACGCCGGTGAGGCTGAGGGCCCAGGCGGGCCGCCCCTCCTGATCGAACACGGCTGCCCCGAGCCCCCATGATCCCGGGACGATGAGCCCCGGATTCACCGCGTAACCGCGGTCCCGAGTCTCCCCGATGCGTGCGCGCAGGGGATCCGCATCGTGGACATCACCCCACCGCGCGGCGAGGTCGGTATGGCGGCCGAGGTAGGCGTCGACCTCGGGCTGCGGCAGGAACGAGAGGATCGCGAGCCCCGCGGACGCGACGCCCAACGGGAAGCGGACTCCTTCGCTGAGCACGAACGACCGGATCGGGAACGACCCCTCCTCGCGCATGAGGCAGACGGTCTCATCACCGCGCCGGACGGACAGGAACGCACTCTCCTCGGTCTTCACCGCGAGCGATCGGACGATGTCGCCGGCGACGTGCGTGATGTCGTAGCGGGGCGCGGCGGCCGCGCCCATGAGGAAGAGTTCCGGTCCGGCCAGCCATCGTGCCGTGCGCTCGTCCTGATCGACCATGCCCTCGGCGCGCAGGGCGGTCAACAGGCGGTGCGCCGTCGACCGGGAGAGGGATGCCTCGTGGGCGAGTTCGCGCACACCGCGGCCCTCCGCGCCGGCGGCGCTGACGAGCCGGAGCAGGCGCGCCGCCCGCGCGATGGCCTGCGCTCCCGGGACGGTCGACGAGGGGTGTTCCACATCGTGGACCCTAGGCGCTGAGCGTCCCACATCGCAACCGACCGCTCGCGGTCCGGGGCCTCCGACGTCGATGCTGGGAGCAACGACACGAAGGAGTGCACCGTGATCGACAAGACGGTCCCCTCGGCGGCCGACGCCGTCGCCGACATCCCCGACGGCGCGAGCATCGCCGTCGGCGGCTTCGGCCTCTCCGGAAACCCGATCGCCCTCATCGACGCCCTGCTCGCACAGGGGACGACGGACCTCTCCGTCGTCTCCAACAACTGCGGGGTGGACGACTGGGGTCTCGGTGTTCTGCTGCGAGCGCGCCGCATCCGCAAGATGACCTCGTCGTACGTGGGCGAGAACAAGGAGTTCGAGCGCCAGTTCCTCTCCGGCGAGTTGGAGCTCGAGCTCACGCCGCAGGGCACCCTCGCCGAGAAGCTGCGCGCCGGCGGGGCCGGCATCGCCGCCTTCTACACGCAGACGGGTGTCGGCACGCAGGTCGCGGAGGGTGGTCTGCCGCGTCGGTACGACGGCGCCGGCGGCGTGGCCGTGGCATCCCCGCCGAAGGACGTCCGCCGCTTCGACGTCCGCGGTGAAGCCCGGGAGTTCGTCCTCGAGGAGGCCATCGCGACGGACTTCTCCCTCGTCCACGCGCTGCGCGGCGACCGGCACGGCAACCTCGTCTTCAACAAGGCGGCCCGCAACTTCAACCCGCTCGCCGCCATGGCCGGCCGCATCTGCATCGCGCAGGTCGAGGAGCTCGTCGAACCCGGCGAACTGGACCCGGATGCGGTGCACCTGCCCGGCGTCTATGTGCACCGCATCGTCGAGGTGGGCACGGGGATCGAGAAGCGCATCGAGCGACGCACCGTCGCGACGGAGGGGGAGTGAGATGGCGTTGACACGGACGCAGATGGCGGCGCGAGCGGCGGCCGAGCTGCCGGACGGCGCCTACGTGAATCTGGGCATCGGGCTCCCGACGCTGGTCCCCAACCACATCCCGGACGGCGTGACCGTCGTGCTCCAGTCGGAGAACGGCATCCTCGGCGTCGGCCCGTACCCGAGGGAGCACCAGGTGGACCCCGACCTCATCAATGCCGGTAAGGAGACGGTGACCACCCTTCCGGGGGCGGCGTTCTTCGACTCCGCGCTCAGCTTCGGGATGATCCGCGGCGGCAAGATCGACGCCGCGATCCTCGGCGCGATGCAGGTGTCGGCCCGGGGCGACCTCGCGAACTGGATGATCCCGGGGAAGATGGTGAAGGGCCCGGGCGGTGCGATGGACCTCGTCCACGGCGCCGCGAAGGTGATCGTGCTCATGGAGCACACGGCCCGTGACGGGTCGCCGAAGATCGTGACGGATTGCTCGCTGCCGCTCACCGGTCGCGGGGTCGTCGACCGGATCATCACCGATCTCGCCGTCATCGACGTGACGTCCGAGGGGCTGGTGCTGGTCGAGACCGCTCCGGGGGTCACCGTGCAGGACGTGAAGGATGCGACCGAGCCCGAGCTCGTGGTCGCGCAGGATGTGAAGGTGGGAGCATGACCGAAGACATCGTGATCGTGGCGGCGGCGCGGACCCCGCAGGGCCGGTTGAAGGGGCAGCTCGCCCCGTTCACCGCACCGCAACTGGGCGCCCTCGCGATCCGCGGCGCCCTCGAGCGCGGCGGCGTCGCCCCGGCATCCGTCGACGCGGTCATCCTGGGGCAGGTGCTCGCCGCCGGTTCGGGGCAGAATCCCGCACGTCAGGCCGCGGTCGGCGCCGGGCTCGGCTGGGACGTCCCCGCCACGTCGGTCAACAAGGTGTGTCTGTCGGGCCTGACGGCGATCATCGACGCGAAGCGGATGATCGCCGTGGGCGATGCCGCGGTGGTCGTCGCCGGCGGGATGGAATCGATGACGCGCGCCCCTCACCTGCTGATGGGGTCTCGCGACGGCTGGACGTACGGCTCCGTCGAGGTCCTCGACCACATGGCCGTCGACGGGCTCACCGACGCTTACGACGGCGTGTCGATGGGGTTGTCGACGGAGCGCCGCAACCCCGGGCTCGGACTCTCCCGCGCGGACCAGGACCACGTCGCCGCGCTGTCGCATCAGCGGGCGGCCGCTGCGGCGGAGGCGGGTGTCTTCGACGCGGAGATCGTCGAGATCGAGGTGCCGCAGCGCAAGGGCGATCCGCTCCGGCTCACGCGGGACGAGGGCATCCGCCCCGAGACGACCGTCGAGACCCTCGCGCGCCTGCGCCCCGCGTTCTCGCCCGACGGCGACATCACGGCCGGCAACGCGTCGCCGATCTCCGACGGTGCCGCGGCGGTCGTGGTGACGACCCGCTCCCGGGCCGATGCCGAGGGGTGGACCGTCCTCGCGGTGATCGGCTCGGCCGGTCAGGTCGCCGGCCCCGACAACTCGCTCCACTCGCAACCCGCGCGGGCACTGGCGCAGGCGCTGGGGCGGCAGGGCATGGCCGCCGCCGACCTCGACCTCATCGAGATCAACGAGGCCTTCGGCGCCGTCGTCGCCCAGGCCCGACGCGAGCTCGGCGTCGATGATGCGGTCGTCAACGTCCACGGCGGCGGGATCGCGATCGGACACCCGATCGGCGCGTCCGGCGCGCGGTTGGTCGTGCACGCCGTGCACGAGCTGGCCCGCCGCGGGAGCGGGGCGGCCGGTGTGGCGCTGTGCGGCGGCGGCGGTCAGGGCGAGGCGCTGATCCTCACGCGGTAGAGGCTCGCGCCGTGAGCGTCCTCGGCGTCAGCGCCGACGCGACACGCGCTTCTTCAAGAGCTTCTTCTTGTCGTCGGCGCGCGGCGAGTCGAGCGGAATGAGCTTGCCGCGCGAAGCGCGTCGCGTGTCGACGACCGAGCCGACCGCGAGGGCCATCGTGATACCCCAGCTGAGCCACGCCAGAGCGGTGCGCCAGGTGAACTTCTCCTCGCTGCGCGCGGAGCGCAGCAGGGTGACGCCTCCGGTGAGGGCCGACAGGAGTCCGGTGCCGAAGAGGTATTTGCGCATACCACCCACGGTAGTGGGGTGAGTCCCCGTCGCGGCGGTTGTTAGCCTGAGGTCATCCGTCGAGAGGAACTCCGTGACCGTGGCTTCAGACTTCGTCGTCGTGTCCAACCGCCTTCCGGTCGATCGGACGGATGACGAGAACGAGCCGTGGCGGCGGTCCCCGGGCGGACTGGTCACCGCGGTCGATCCGGTGATGCGCCGCAACAACGGTGCCTGGATCGGGTGGCCGGGACAGCCCGGCGTGGAGCTCGATCCGTTCGAGTTCGACGGGCTCCAGCTCGTGCCCGTCACCCTCACCGCGGACGATGTGCAGTTGTACTACGAGGGCTTCTCGAACGACACCATCTGGCCGCTGTACCACGACGTGATCGCAGCCCCGACCTACCACCGCGCATGGTGGGACGCCTACGTCAAGGTGAACCGCAGGTTCGCGGAGGCCGCTTCCGCGCATGCCGCCGACGGCGCGACGGTATGGGTCCACGACTATCAGTTGCAGCTCGTCCCGAAGATGCTCCGTGAACTCCGACCCGATCTCACGATCGGGTACTTCCACCACATTCCGTTCCCCGCATACGGCCTGTACGCCCAGCTGCCGTGGCGCCGGCAGGTCCTCGAGGGCCTCCTCGGCGCCGACGTCATCGGGTTCCAGCGGGTGGCGGATGCCGGCAACTTCGCCCGTGCCGTGCGTCGGCAGCTGGGGTTCGACACCAAGGCCGGTGCGATCTCGGTGCCCACCGCCGACGGGGGAGTGCGCAAGGCCGTGGCCCGGGCCTATCCCATCTCGATCGACGCCGCCGAGTACGAGGAGCTCGCGAATCGGCCGGACATCCAGGCGCGCGCCGCCGAGATCCGCTCGAGCCTGGGCAATCCGAAGGCCATCCTCCTCGGGGTCGACCGGCTCGACTACACGAAGGGCATCCGCCACCGCCTGAAGGCCTACGGCGAACTGCTCGCCGACGGCCGGCTCTCCGTGCACGACGTGACCCTCGTGCAGGTCGCGAGCCCCAGCCGCGAACGCGTGCAGACCTACATGGAGCTGCGCGACGAGATCGAGCTCACCGTCGGTCGCATCAACGGCGACGCCGACGAACTCGGCTATACCGCCATCCAGTACCTCCACAACTCCTATCCGCGCGAGGAGATGGTCGCCCTCTTCCTCGCGGCGGACGTCATGCTCGTGACGGCCCTGCGCGACGGCATGAACCTCGTCGCGAAGGAGTACGTCGCCAGCCGCGTCGACGGCGGCGGAGCCCTCGTGCTGAGCGAGTTCACCGGGGCCGCCGACGAGCTGACCCAGGCCATCAAGGTCAACCCGCACGACATCTCCGGCTTGAAGGACGCGATCATGCAGGCGATCGAGATGCCCGAGCGCGAGCGCGAGCGGCGGATGCGGGCGCTGCGGCGTCGGGTGCGGGAGAACGACGTCGCGAAGTGGTCGCAGCGCTTCCTGGCGGACCTCGGCCAGTCGCGCGAGGAGCGGGCGTGACCGGTGTCACCGCGGTCGCCGCGGCCGAGCGCCTACTCGTCGCGCTCGACTTCGACGGCACCGTGTCCCCGCTGGTCGACGAACCGATGACGGCGCGGATGACCCCTGCCGCGCGCGGGGCCGTCGACGCCCTCCTGACGACGCCCGACACGTTCGTCGCGTTCGTCTCGGGCCGGACGCTCGCCGACCTCCGGGTGATCTCCGAGCACGAGGACGACTCGCCGATCCTGCTCGCCGGCTCGCACGGGGCCGAGTACTGGATTCCCGGTTCGCCGTCCGAGGGCGACGTCGACGCCGCGGACATCGCGCTGCGCGATCGCCTGCGCGCTGACGCGGAGCGTCTCGCAAGCGGCGTCTCCGGCGCCTGGATCGAGCCGAAGGCGTTCGGGTTCGGGGTGCACCTGCGCACCGTCGCCGACGCCGACGAGGCCGCCGCGCTGCGCTCGGGCGTCGACGCGATGATGGCGGACGCCGCGCCGCACTGGCGCCGGCGCCAGGGCCACGACATCGTCGAGTACGCCTTCACCGATGCGGGGAAGGATGCGGCCGTCGCCCACCTGCGCGAGGTCGTCGGGGCCACGGCGGTCGTGTTCGCCGGAGACGACGTGACGGATGAGGACGCCCTCCGGTCGCTCGAGCCGCAGGACCTCGGGATCCGCGTCGGCGCGGGGGAGACTGCGGCATCCGTGCGTGTGCGCGACATCGAAGAACTGGCCGGTTTGCTGTCGACTCTCGCACGCGAGCGGGTCGCCGCTCGGCAATAGACTTCGAGAATGCCTTCACCCGACGAGACGATCGACATCAAGCCCCGCAGCCGCGCGGTGACCGACGGCATCGAAGCCACCACGTCACGCGGCATGCTCCGCGCCGTGGGCATGGGCGACGAGGACTGGGACAAGCCCCAGATCGGCATCGCATCCAGCTGGAACGAGATCACGCCCTGCAACCTCAGCCTCGATCGGCTGGCGCAGGGGGCCAAGGAGGGTGTGCACGCCGGCGGCGGCTACCCGCTTCAGTTCGGCACGATCTCGGTCTCGGACGGCATCTCGATGGGTCACGAAGGGATGCACTTCTCCCTCGTGAGCCGCGAGGTCATCGCCGACTCCGTCGAGACGGTCATGATGGCCGAGCGTCTCGACGGGTCGGTCCTGCTCGCCGGCTGCGACAAGTCGATCCCCGGCATGCTCATGGCGTCCGCCCGGCTCGACCTCTCGAGCGTCTTCCTCTACGCCGGGTCGATCGCCCCCGGCTGGGTGAAGCTCAGCGACGGCACCGAGAAGGACGTCACGATCATCGACTCCTTCGAGGCGGTCGGCGCGTGCCTGGCCGGCAAGATGAGCGAGGCCGACCTCAAGCGCATCGAGTGCGCGATCGCCCCGGGCGAGGGTGCGTGCGGCGGCATGTACACCGCCAACACGATGGCCTCCGTCGCCGAGGCGCTGGGCCTCAGCCTGCCCGGTTCGGCCGCTCCTCCCTCCGCGGACCGTCGCCGCGACTACTTCGCGCACCGCTCCGGTGAGGCCGTCGTCAACCTCCTGCGCCAGGGGATCACGACCCGCGACATCCTCACCAAGGAGTCCTTCGAGAACGCGATCGCCCTCGCGATGGCGCTCGGCGGCTCGACGAACGTCGTCCTCCACCTGCTGGCCATCGCCCGCGAGGCCGACGTCGACCTCACGCTGCACGACTTCAACCGCATCGGCGACAAGGTGCCGCACGTGGCCGACATGAAGCCGTTCGGGAAGTACGTCATGAACGACGTCGATCGGCACGGCGGCATCCCCGTCATCATGAAGGCGATGCTCGACGAGGGGCTCCTCCACGGCGACGCGCTCACCGTGACCGGCAAGACGCTCGCCGAGAACCTCCGCGAGCTCGACCCGGACCCGATCGACGGCACCGTCATCCACACCTTCGACGACCCGATCCACGCGACCGGCGGCATCACGATCCTGCACGGCTCCATGGCGCCCGAGGGCGCCGTCGTGAAGACGGCCGGCTTCGACGCCGCCGTGTTCGAAGGCCCCGCACGCGTCTTCGAGCGCGAGCGCGCCGCGATGGACGCGCTCGAGGAGGGTCGCATCGCCGCCGGCGACGTCGTCGTCATCCGTTACGAGGGCCCGAAGGGCGGCCCCGGCATGCGCGAGATGCTCGCCGTGACGGCCGCCATCAAGGGCGCAGGCCTCGGAAAAGATGTACTACTCTTGACGGACGGACGATTCTCAGGCGGCACAACCGGCCTGTGCATCGGCCACATAGCACCCGAAGCGGTGGACGCAGGTCCCATCGCCTTCGTGCGCGATGGTGATCTGATACGGGTCGATATCGCGGCTCGCTCTCTCGACCTACTCGTCGATGAGGCTGAGCTGAACTCCCGCCGCGACGGCTGGGAGCCCCTTCCCCCGCGCTATACCCGTGGCGTGCTGGCCAAGTATTCGAAGCTCGTGCGCTCCGCCGCGGAGGGCGCGACGACGGGCTAGGCCCCACACACTCCGTCATCCATCACCGCAGAGGTATCACTCATGTCTTCTGACACCGTCGCCGCTGTGCCTCGGCCCCCGGCCGGAGGCCCGTCCACGCCCGTGCTCACCGGAGCGCAGGCCGTCGTCCGCTCGCTCGAGCTCCTGGGCGTCACCGACGTCTTCGGGCTCCCGGGCGGCGCCATCATCGAGGTCTACGACCCGCTGATGGACTCGACCGACCTGCGCCACATCCTCGTGCGCCACGAGCAGGGCGCCGGTCACGCCGCCGAGGGGTACGCCGCGGCATCCGGTCGCGTCGGCGTCGCCATCGCGACCTCCGGCCCCGGCGCCACCAACCTCGTGACGGCTATCGCCGACGCGTACATGGACTCGATGCCCATCGTCTGCATCACGGGCCAGGTGTACTCGACCCTGATGGGAACGGATGCCTTCCAGGAGGCGGACATCGTGGGCATCACGATGCCGATCACCAAGCACTCGTTCCTCGTGAAGGACCCCGCCGAGATCCCGGGCGCCATCGCCGCGGCCTTCGAGATCGCCTCGACGGGTCGCCCGGGCCCCGTGCTCGTGGACATCACGAAGGATGCGCAGCAGGCCAAGGCGCCGTTCGTGTGGCCCCCGAAGATCGACCTGCCCGGCTACCGGCCCGTCACCAAGGCGCACGGCAAGCAGATCCAGGCCGCGGCGCAGCTGATCTCCGAGGCCAAGAAGCCCGTCCTCTACGTGGGCGGCGGCGTCGTCCGCGCGGGAGCCGCCGGCGAGCTCCGTCGTTTCGCCGAGGCGACCGGCGCCCCCGTGGTCACGACGCTCATGGCCCGCGGCGCGTTCCCCGACTCGCACCCGCAGCAGTTGGGCATGCCCGGCATGCACGGCACGGTGCCCGCTGTGCTCGCGCTGCAGGAGTCCGACCTGATCGTCGCCCTCGGTGCCCGATTCGACGACCGCGTGACCGGCAAGGCGGCCCTGTTCGCCCCGCACGCGAAGGTTGTCCACGTCGACATCGACCCTGCCGAGATCTCGAAGATCCGCTCCGCCGACGTCCCCATCGTGGGTGACCTGAAGGACGTGCTCGTCGATCTCGACGCGGCCTTCGCCGGTGTCGCGAAGCCCGACGTCTCGGAGTGGTGGTCCTACCTCGACGGCCTCCGCACCGAGTTCCCCCTGGGCGCCGCACCGACGAGCGACGGCCTGCTCTCGCCGCAGCACGTCATCCAGCGCATCGGCGAGCTCACCGGCCCCGAAGGCGTGTTCGCCGCCGGCGTCGGCCAGCACCAGATGTGGGCCGCGCAGTACATCGGTTACGAGCGCCCGAACGCGTGGCTCAACTCCGGCGGTGCCGGCACGATGGGCTACGCCGTGCCCGCGGCCATGGGCGCGAAGGTCGCCCAGCCCGACCGCACGGTGTGGGCGATCGACGGCGATGGCTGCTTCCAGATGACCAATCAGGAACTCGCCACCTGCGCGATCAACGACATCCCGATCAAGGTCGCGATCATCAACAACTCCTCGCTCGGCATGGTGCGGCAGTGGCAGACGCTCTTCTACGACGGCCGTCACTCGAACACCGACCTCAACACGGGTCACGACACCATCCGCATCCCGGACTTCGTCAAGCTCGCCGAGGCGTACGGCTGCCTCGCAATCCGTGTCGAGAAGGAGGAGGACGTGGATGCCGCGATTCGCACCGCCCTCGACACCAACGACCGCCCGGTCGTGATCGACTTCGTCGTGAGCGCCGACGCGATGGTGTGGCCGATGGTGCCCCAGGGCGTCAGCAACAGCTACATCCAGTACGCACGCGAGCACGCGCCGGCCTTCGAGCAGGGGGAGTGACGATGAGCAAGCACGTCCTGAGCCTCCTCGTCGAGGACAAGCCCGGTCTCCTCACCCGCGTCGCCGGCCTCTTCGCGCGCCGCGGCTTCAACATCGACTCCCTCGCCGTGGGGGTGACCGAGGTGCCGGGACTCTCGCGCATCACGGTCGTCGTCGACGTCGAGGAGCTGCCGCTCGAGCAGGTGACGAAGCAGCTGAACAAGCTCGTCAACGTCATCAAGATCGTCGAGCTCGACTACGCGACCTCCGTCCAGCGCGAGCACATGCTCGTGAAGGTCCGCGCCGACAACCAGACGCGCTCGAACGTGATCGAGGTCGTCAACCTGTTCCGCGCCTCGGTCGTCGACTACGCCACCGACGCGCTCGTCGTCGAGGTGACGGGCGACCGCGGCAAGGTCGACGCCTTCCTCAAGGCCCTCGAGCCGTTCGGCATCAAGGAGCTCGCCCAGTCCGGCATGGTCGCCATCGGCCGCGGCGGTAAGAGCATCACCGAGCGCGTCCTGCGCGGCTGACCCCACAACTTCTCTACCGACATCTACAAGGAGACACACACGAACATGGCTGAGATCCTCTACGACGCCGACGCCGACATCTCGCTCATCCAGGGCAAGAAGGTCGCCATCGTCGGGTACGGCTCGCAGGGCCACGCCCACGCCCAGAACCTCCGCGACTCCGGCGTCGAGGTCGTCATCGCCCTCAAGGAGGGCTCGAAGTCCGCGCCGAAGGCGTCGGAGGACGGCTTCGAGGTCAAGTCCGTGGCGGACGCCGCCGAGTGGGCCGACCTCATCATGATCCTCGCGCCCGACCAGCACCAGCGCGGGATCTTCAATGACGAGATCAAGCCGCACCTCGCCGCCGGCAAGACCCTCGCCTTCGCCCACGGCTTCAACGTGCGCTTCGGCTACATCGAGGTCCCCGACGACGTCGACGTCATCCTCGTCGCCCCGAAGGCCCCCGGCCACACGGTGCGCCGCGAGTTCGTCGCGGGGCGCGGCATCCCCGACATCATCGCCGTCGAGAAGGACGCCTCCGGCCAGGCCTGGGACGTCGCCCTGTCGTACGCGAAGGCGATCGGCGGCACCCGCGCCGGGGTCATCAAGACCACCTTCACCGAGGAGACCGAAACCGACCTGTTCGGTGAGCAGGCCGTCCTCTGCGGCGGTGTGTCGCAGCTCGTGCAGTACGGCTTCGAGACGCTGTCCGAGGCGGGCTACCAGCCCGAGATCGCCTACTTCGAGGTGCTCCACGAGCTGAAGCTCATCGTCGACCTCATGTGGGAGGGCGGCATCGCCAAGCAGCGCTGGTCGGTCTCCGACACGGCCGAGTACGGCGACTACGTCTCGGGTCCGCGCGTCATCGACCCGCGCGTCAAGGAGAACATGGCCGCCGTCCTCGCCGACATCCAGTCCGGCGCGTTCGCGAAGCGTTTCATCGACGACCAGGACAACGGCGCCGTCGAGTTCCAGGAGCTCCGCGCCAAGGCCGCGGCCCACCCGATCGAGGCGGTCGGCAAGGACCTGCGCGCCCTGTTCGCGTGGAAGCAGCAGGACGCCGACTACACCGAAGGCTCCGCCGCGCGCTGACCTTCGGCATCCCGCCCTCGGCGCATCCGCCGGGACCGGCTTTTCGTGAGCCACGGAGGCCCGACCCTTACAAGGGGTCGGGCCTTCGGCGTCGGTAGACTCGGAGCGTGGCTTCCGACCCTCACGACGAAGAGGACGCCTTCCGCTGGGAGGGCGACGATTCGCCGACGCGTCCGACGCGTCCGGCGCGTCCCGAGCGCACCGGCGCTGCGCTCCCCGACGGGTGGCGTGCCGTCGGGAAGGGGAGTGAGACCACCCCCGACGACGACGTCGCCCCTGCGCCGGAGGCGGTGACGACGGCCGACGAGGATGCGGAGCTGGCACCCCTCGGCAACGTCGCCCTCGTGTCCCTGGGGCTCCTCGGCGGCATCTACCTGCTCTACACCGTGGGGTGGCTGCTCGGGAGCTCGCGGCTGGCGGCGGCGACGTCGTTCTGGCTGGAGCCGGCGGCCGTCGTGCCGGCGCTGTGGGTCGCGGTCGCGGCCCCTGCCCTCTGGTTCGGCGGCGTCATGCTGCTCACCCGCGCGTCGGCCGCGTGGGTGAGGTTCGCGTGGCTGGTCGTCGGCGTGTTCCTGCTCCTGCCGTGGCCCTTCGTGATCGGAGTCTGATCGTGACGACCTCGAACCAGGCGGTGCGCCGCGGTCCGTCCTGGCTGCCCGCCGCCATCGCTGGTGTCTTCGGCCTGTTCTACGCGTACGCGGTCTGGACGGCCGTCGCCTTCCTGCTCGCGCAGGCCACGGGCGTCGAGGGCCTGAACGGCGGCGGATGGGCGATCCTGCTGTTCTCCGTCGTCTTCCCGATCATCGTGTTCGTCGCCGGAGTCGTCCTCGCGCGGCGACGCCCGGTGCTCCACCTCGCGGTCGTCCTCCTCGTGGGGCTCGGTCTCGTCGCCGTGTTCTGGCTGAACATCCTCACCTACGCGATCACGAACGGGAACTCGCTCGTCGGATCGTGACGGGTGTCACACGGTCGGGGGCGGTGGTGGGTCTTCGCTAGGCTGGGCGTGCCGCGTACCGTCGTCGGTCACCTCTCGGTCGGCTCCGTGGCGATCCACCCCCGCGTACCCGAAGGTCTGCCGTGCCCAAGCCTGTCGTCCTCATCGCCGAAGAACTCTCTCCCGCCACGATCGAGGCCCTCGGCCCCGACTTCGAGGTCCGATCCGTCGACGGAGCCGACCGTGCGGCGCTCCTCCCGGCGCTCGCGGACGCCGACGCGGTCCTCATCCGCTCGGCCACGAAGATGGATGCCGAGGCGATCGCCGCCGCGCCGTCGCTGAAGGTCATCGCGCGCGCCGGTGTCGGCCTCGACAACGTCGACATCAAGGCGGCCACCAGCGCCGGCGTGATGGTCGTCAACGCCCCGACGTCGAACATCATCTCCGCCGCCGAGCTCACCGTCGGCCACATCCTGAGCCTCGCGCGTCACATCCCGGCGGCGCACTCCTCCCTCGCCGCCGGCGCCTGGAAGCGCTCGTCGTTCACGGGCACCGAGCTGTACGAGAAGACGGTCGGCATCATCGGCCTCGGGCGGATCGGCGCACTCATCGCGGCCCGCGTGCAGGCCTTCGGGGTCTCCGTGGTCGCTTACGACCCCTACGTCACGCCGACGCGTGCCCAGCAGCTGGGTGTGCAGCTCGTCAGCCTCGACGAGCTGCTGCGGACGAGCGACTTCGTCACGATTCACATGCCCAAGACCCCTGAGACGACGGGCATGATCGGGGCCGCGCAGTTCGAGATCATGAAGGACTCGGCCTATGTCGTGAACGTCGCCCGCGGCGGCCTCATCGACGAGGAGGCCCTGTACACCGCGCTGACGACGGGCCAGATCGCCGGCGCCGGACTCGACGTCTTCACGAGCGAGCCGCCCGCCCAGGACGGCACGGCCTTCCCGCTGCTGTCGCTCCCGAACGTCGTCGTGACACCGCACCTCGGGGCCTCGACGGAGGAGGCTCAGGAGAAGGCCGGCGTCTCGGTCGCCAAGTCCGTCAAGCTCGCCCTCGAGGGCGACCTGGTGCCCGACGCCGTGAACGTCGCCGGTGGCGTCATCGACCCCTTCGTGCGCCCCGGCATCGCGCTCGTCGAGCAGCTCGGCCAGATCTTCACCGGGCTCGCACCGAGCGCACTGACGAGCCTCGACATCGAGGTGCGCGGCGAACTGGCCGACTACGACGTGAGCGTCTACCGCCTGGCCGCGCTCAAGGGCATCTTCACCAACATCGTGAGCGAGAACGTCTCGTACGTGAACGCGCCGCTCTTCGCGGAGCAGCGCGGCCTCGAGACCCGCCTCATCGTGGAATCCGAGAGCCCGCTGTACCGCAACATCACGATCCTGCGCGGCACACTGTCCGACGGCACCGTCCTCACGGTCGAAGGCACCCTCGCCGGCACGCGGATGGTGCCCAAGGTCGTCGGCATCAACGGCTACGAGGTCGAGGTGCCGATCAGCCGGTACCACGTCGTCATGCGCTACGCCGACCGCCCGGGCATCGTCGCGATCTACGGCCAGAAGCTGGGCGAGGCGGGCATCAACATCGCCGGCCTGCAGGTCGCGCGACCGGACGCCAGCGGCCGAGCGCTGTCCGTGCTGACGGTCGACTCGCCGATCCCCGAGGCGATGCTCGACGAGCTGCGCGACGCCGTCGCCGCCGACCTGTTCCGGCAGATCGAGCTCAGCGAGGTCTGACCCGTCTCGGCATCCGCTCTTCCCCTGTCACGACGCGCCGTGCGCGGCGGCGGTTTGCGACGGGGGAGCGGATGCGGCTAGCGCGCGGCGCGCTCGACGAGGGCGATCAGCGCGTCGAGCTCGGCGCCGCGGGGGAGAGGGCCGGGGAGCGCGCCCGTCGCGAGCGCGCTGTTGAAGTACAGGCCGTCGCTGACGAGCAGCACGAGCTGCAGCGCGGTCTCGTCTCGGGTGTGGGGGCGGAGCGCCTCCTCCCAGAGCTCCCGCACCCGACGCAGGGCGTCGGAGGCCTCGGCGTGGCCCGTCTGCGCCAGGCGGGAAGCGGCGATGATGGCTCGATCCAACGGTGACCCGGTGTGCACCGACGTCCGCACGAAGGCCGCGACGACGCCTTCGGGAGCCCGGAGCATGTCCTCCACGTCGATCTCGACGAGGCGCCGCATCCGTTCCAGCAGCGCGGCTTCGAGCGCGTCCTTCGACGCGTAGTGGTAGAGCAGGCCGCCCTTGGAGACCCCGGCGGCGGCGGCGACGGCATCCATCGTCGCCCCCCGGGCGCCGCCGTCGATGAGCGCCGCCTCGAACGCGTCGAGGACGCTCTCCTTGGCTTTCGGTGGTCTGCCCATGCTCCGATCCTCTCGCGGGTGAGCGCCTGACTCTGTTACTATACCGGCTGGACGGTGTACTAATGATGACGTTGACGGAAGAGATCCGAACGGCCGACGCGGCGGGCGCGCGGCAGGGCTGGCGCGGGTGGGCGGCGCTGGCCGTGCTCATGCTGCCCGTGCTCCTGGTGTCGGTCGACAACACGGTGCTGAGCTTCGCGCTGCCCGAGATCGCGCGCGACCTGACCCCGACGAGCGCGCAGCAGCTGTGGATCATCGACGTCTACCCGCTCGTGCTCGCCGGCCTCCTCGTGACGATGGGATCGCTGGGCGACAGGTTCGGCCGCCGCCGCATGCTGATGGTCGGTGCGACCGGATTCGCCGCCGTCTCGGCGCTGGCCGCTTTCGCCCCCTCGTCCGAGCTCCTCATCGCGGCGCGCGCGACGATGGGCCTGTTCGGCGCGATGCTCATGCCGTCGACGATGTCGCTGCTGCGGAGCATCTTCACCGACCGCGACCAGCGGCGCCTCGCGATCGCCGTGTGGGCGTCGATGTTCTCGGCCGGATCCGCGCTGGGGCCGATCGTGGGCGGTGTGCTCCTCGAGCACTTCGCGTGGGGTTCGGTGTTCCTGCTCGCCGTGCCGGTCCTCATCCCGCTGCTGGTGCTCGCGCCCCTCCTCGTGCCCGAGAGTCGCGACCCGCACCCCGGTCGCATCGACCCCGTCAGCATCGTCCTCAGCATGGCGACGATGGTGCCGGTCGTCTACGCGATCAAGGAGGTCGCCGTCCACGGTCCGGGGCCGCTCCCGCTGGTGCTCGTGCTCGTCGGGCTGGCCTTCGGGTGGGTCTTCGTGCGCCGTCAGCTGCGCTCCGCGAGCCCGATGCTCGACATGCGCCTGTTCCGTCGCGGCGCGTTCACCGGCGCGCTCCTCGTGAACCTGCTGAGCGTCGTCGCCCTCGTCGGCTTCCTCTACTTCGTGACCCAGCATCTGCAGCTGATCGTCGGGTTGAGCCCGCTGCAGGCGGGCCTCGCCCTCGTGCCCGGGCTCGCGCTCATGATCGTGTCGGGTCTCGCCGTCGTGCCGGTCTCCCGCCGGGTGTCGCCCCGGGTGGTCGTCCCCGTCGCCCTCGCCCTGTCGGTCGCGGCGTACGTCGTGATCGCGGTGTCGACGGATGCCGCGGCCCTCGGCATCCTCATCGGCGCCTTCGCGCTGCTCGGCATCGGCATCGGTGCGGCCGAGACGGTGTCCAACGAACTCATCCTCGCCACCGCGCCGCCCGCGAAGGCCGGAGCGGCGAGCGCCGTGTCCGAGACTGCGTACGAGCTCGGTGCCGTGCTCGGGACCGCGGTGCTCGGCGGCATCCTCACCGCCCTCTACCGTGCCGGACTCGTCCTCCCGGACGGTGTGCCGGCGGGCGCGGCCGCGGCGGCGCGCGAGACCCTCGGCGGGGCGGTCACCGTCGCGGACGGACTCCCGGGCGCGCTGGGCGACCGCGTCGTCGAGGCCGCGGCATCCGCCTTCGATGCGGGCGTGGGCGTCACCTCGATCATCGGAGCCGTTCTGGTCGTCTGCGCGGCCGTCATCGCGGCCACTACGCTGAAGGGAACCCGCACCCCGCGCGTCGAGGACTGACCGCGCGGGTCCCCCGAGAACGAGGAGAGCGATGTCGCGCGTCGTGAAGCTGGCCGTCATCCCCGGAGACGGCATCGGTCCGGAGGTCGTCGCAGAGGCCGAGAAGGTGCTCGACGCCGTGACCGAGGGAGCCGAGGTGACGTTCGAGAAGACCCGGTTCTCCCTGGGCGCCGCCCGCTACCTCGAGACGGGTGACACCCTGACCGACGAGGACCTCGCCGCGATCGCCGCGCACGACGCCATCCTCCTCGGTGCCGTGGGCGGGATGCCGGGGGACCCCCGTCTGAAGGACGCGAACATCGAGCGGGGCCTGCTGCTCAAGCTGCGTTTCGCGCTGGACCACTACGTCAACCTCCGCCCGTCGGTCCTGTACCCGGGCGCCTCGGGTCCACTCGCGGAGCCGGGGGAGATCGACTTCGTCGTGGTGCGCGAGGGCACCGAAGGCCCCTACGTGGGCAACGGCGGCTCGATCCGCACCGGCACGCCGCACGAGATCGCGAACGAGACCTCCGTGAACACGGCGTTCGGGGTCGAGCGGGTCGTCCGGTTCGCCTTCGCGCAGGCGCAGAAGCGCCGTCGGAAGCTGACCCTCGTGCACAAGACCAACGTGCTCGTCCACGCCGGCGGCATGTGGAAGCGGATCGTCGACGAGGTGGCCGCGGAGCACCCGGACGTGGCCGTAGACTACCTGCACGTCGACGCGGCGACGATCTTCCTGGTCACGAACCCGGGCCGCTTCGACGTGATCGTCACCGACAACCTCTTCGGCGACATCCTGACCGACTTGGCCGGCGCCGTCACCGGAGGCATCGGCCTCGCCGCTTCGGGGAACATCAACCCCGACGGCGCGTTCCCGTCGATGTTCGAGCCCGTGCACGGTTCCGCGCCCGACATCGCCGGACAGCAGATCGCCGATCCCACCGCTGCGATCCTCTCCGTCGCCCTGCTGCTCGACCACCTCGGACTGCAGGGCGAGGCCGAGCGCGTCACCCGCGCGGCCCGCGAGGACATCGAGAGCAGGGACGGCTCCGCCCGCACGACCGCGCAGGTCGGCGACGCCATCACCGCACGCCTCCGGGCGTAATCTGAGTTGATGCGCGCCGCGCAGACGCCGCGCGAGGAACAGGACTGACATGACCCTCACCGACTCGACCGCAGCCCCCCTCACCTTCTCGGTGACGAAGAACCTGGCTGCCGCTTCGCCGTCCGCCCGCGAGGAAATCCTCGCGAACCCCGGCTTCGGCACGAACTTCACCGACCACATGGTCGACATCTGCTGGTCGTCCAAGGGCGGCTGGCACCGTCCCCGCGTCTCGCCGTACGGCCCGATCTCCCTCTCGCCCGCCGCCGCCGTGCTGCACTACGGCCAGGAGATCTTCGAGGGCATCAAGGCGTACCGTCACGCGGACGGCTCGATCCACACGTTCCGGCCCGAGGAGAACGCGCGGCGCCTGCAGCGCTCCGCGCGCCGCATGGCGCTCCCCGAGCTCCCCGTCGAGTACTTCCTGCAGTCGCTGCGCGAACTCATCGCCGTCGACGGCGACTGGGTGCCCTCGGGCGCCGACCAGAGCCTCTACCTGCGGCCGTTCATGTTCGCGAAGGAGGCGTTCCTCGGTGTGCGCCCGGCCGAGAAGGTCGCCTACTACCTGATCGCGAGCCCCGCGGGTGCCTACTTCAAGGGCGGCGTGACCCCCGTGAAGATCTGGCTGAGCGAGGACTATGCCCGCGCAGGCAAGGGCGGCACCGGCGCGGCCAAGACGGGCGGCAACTACGCCGCGAGCCTCCTGCCGCAGGCCGAGGCGTACGAGAAGGGCTGCGACCAGGTGGTCTTCCTCGACGAGGACGGCAACGTCGAGGAGCTCGGCGGCATGAACGTCGTCTTCGTCATGAAGGACGGCACCCTCGTGACCCCCGAGTCGGAATCGATCCTCGCCGGCATCACGCGCGACTCGATCCTCCGACTCGCCGAGGACCGCGGGCACCGCGTCGAGCGACGTGCCGTCTCCCTCGCCGAGTGGCGCGAGGGTGTCGCCTCGGGAGAGATCGTCGAGGTGTTCGCGTGCGGCACCGCCGCCGTGGTGACCCCCATCGGCGCGCTCAAGGCCTCCGGCTTCGAGGACGCGCAGCCCACAGGCACGCTCGCCCTCGAGCTGCGCCAGCACCTCACCGACATCCAGTACGGGCGTGTCGAGGACGTCCACGGCTGGCTCACCCGGCTGGACGGCTGATCCGTGCGCATCGTCCGTTACAGCCGCAACGAGGCCATCCGCTACGGGATCATCGACGAGAAGGAGGTCGTCGAGCTCGCCGGCGACCCGATGTTCACCGGGTTCGAGACGACGGGTGAGCGGATCCCGCTCGCCGAGATCACGCTCCTCGCGCCCTCGATTCCGCGCTCGAAGATCGTCTGCGTCGGCAAGAACTACCGTGATCACGCCGCCGAGATGGGTGGGGAAGCGCCCACCGAACCGCTGCTGTTCCTCAAGCCCAACACGTCTGTGATCGGCCCCGACGACGCGATCGTGCGGCCGCCGCAGTCGCAGCGCACCGATTACGAGGGCGAGCTCGCCGTCGTCATCGGGCGGGTCGCGAAGAACGTCCCCGCCGACAAGGCGCTCGACTACGTGTTCGGGTACACGATCGGCAACGACATCACGGCGCGCGACCTGCAGCGCTCGGACGGCCAGTGGTCCCGCGCCAAGGGATTCGACACGTTCTGCCCGCTCGGACCGATCATCGAGACCGAGTTCGACCTCGACGGTGGAGCGCGCATCGTGTCGCGCGTGAACGGCGAGGTCCGTCAGGACGGTCCGATCTCCGACATGGTCCACTCGGTACCGGAGATCATCGCCTACGCCTCGGCGGCGTTCACGCTGCTGCCCGGCGACGTCATCCTGACCGGTACGCCGGCCGGGATCGGCGAGTTCCACGCCGGCGACGTCCTCGAAGTGGAGATCTCGGGCCTCGGCATCCTGCGCAACACGGCGCGGAATGCCTGACGAAGGACTGCTCTCCCTCACAACGACGGATGTCGCGCGCATCCAGCGGCGCACCGTCACCGTCCTCGCGGCGGGCCAGGTCCTCGGCGGTGTCGCGTTCGGCGCGACGGTGTCGCTGGGGGCGCTCCTGGCTGCCGACCTGTCGGGCCAGGAGTCGCTGTCGGGGTTCGCGACGGCATCCGTCACCCTCGGCGCCGCGCTCTGCGCGATCCCGCTCGCCCGGCTCGCGGCGGCGCAGGGGCGGCGCCGGGCGCTGACCCTCGGCAACCTGCTCGCCCTCGTGGGGATCGCGGTCGTCATCACGGCCGCGGCGCTCCGCGCCTTCCCCCTGCTCCTGGTCGGCGTGATCCTCATCGGCGCCGGCAACGCCGGCAATCTGCAGTCCCGGTTCGCGGCGACCGACCTCTCGGGGCAGGGGCGGCGGGGGCGCGACCTCGGCACGGTCGTGTGGGCGACGACGGTCGGGGGCGTGGTCGGTCCGCTCATGCTCACGCCGGGGGAGGCCGTCGGCGGATGGCTCGGGATGCCGCCCCTCACGGGTTCGTACGCGTTCTCGATCGTCGCGCAGACCCTCGCCCTGGCGCTCTACCTGGTGGCGCTGCGCCCCGACCCGCTGAAGGTCGCGCAGCAGGTCGCGCGGTCGCGCGATCCCCGGGACCCGCAGATCGACGAGCCGGACCGTCCCGTCGTCGCCCGCTACGCCGTGTTCGCGGTGGCGGGCTCGCACGTGACGATGGCCTCCGTCATGGCGATGACCCCGGTGCACCTCTCCCACCTCGACCCCCGCAACGTGACGACGATCGTCGGCGTCACGATCGCGCTCCATGTGTTCGGGATGTACGGGCTGTCGCCGGTCTTCGGCATCCTGGCCGACCGGTGGGGGCGTCTGCAGACGATCCTCCTGGGGCAGGGCATCCTCGCCGCGTCCCTCGTGACGGCGGCGGTCGCCCCGAACTCGCCCACCGCAGTCCTGATCGCCCTGCTGCTGCTCGGTCTCGGGTGGAGCGCGGCGACCGTGGGCGGCGCGGCGCTGCTGACCGAGGCGACGCCGACCGAACTGCGTCCCCGCAGGCAGGGGCGCAGCGACACGGCGATGACGCTGTCGGCGGCGATCGGATCGGTGCTCGCGGGCGGCATCCTGAGCCTCATCGGCTACGGCGGGCTCGCCCTCGTCGCCCTCGCGGTGGTCGTCGCGATCACCGTCCTCTCGCCTTACGCCCGGCGCTGAGGGCGCGGGGCGGGAGCGTCGCCGGTCGTAGACTTGACGGCGATGTCCACTGCACCGCACCCCCTCACCACGACCGCCTCCGGCTCCGACGTCCGCGTCCGGTTCTGCCCCTCGCCGACGGGGCTCCCGCACGTCGGGATGGTCCGCACCGCGCTGTTCAACTGGGCGTACGCGCGGCACACCGGCGGCAGGATGATCTTCCGCGTCGAGGACACGGATGCCGCTCGCGACAGCGAGGAGAGCTATCGCCAGCTCGTCGACGCCCTGACCTGGCTCGAGATCGACTGGGACGAGGGCGTCGAGAAGGGCGGCCCACACGAGCCGTACCGGCAGTCGCAGCGCCACGACGTCTACCGCGAGGTACTCGACGAGCTGATCGCGACCGGCGCCGTGTACGAGTCGTACTCGACGGCCGAGGAGATCGACGCCCGCAACGAGGCGAACGGCCGCGCGAAGCAGCTCGGCTACGACAACTTCGACCGCACGCTGACGGACGAGCAGAAGGCCGCGTTCCGCGCGGAGGGCCGCGAGCCCGCCTGGCGACTGCGCGTGCCGGACGAGGACGTCACTTACGTCGACCTCATCCGCGGCGAGGTCACCTTTCCGGCCGGATCGTTCCCCGACTTCGTCGTCGTGCGCGCCGGCGGCGTGCCGCTGTACACGTTCACCAACCCCGTCGACGACGCCCTGATGGGGATCACCCATGTGCTCCGCGGCGAGGACCTCATGCCCTCCACCGCCCGTCAGCTCGCCCTCTACAGCGCGCTCATCGACGCGGGGGTGACGACCTTCGTGCCCCGCTTCGCGCACATGCCGCTCGTGCTGGGCGAGGAGGGCACGAAGAAGCTCTCCA
This sequence comes from Microbacterium sp. NPDC064942, assembly GCF_049545525.1. Classification (NCBI taxonomy): domain Bacteria; kingdom Bacillati; phylum Actinomycetota; class Actinomycetes; order Micrococcales; family Microbacteriaceae; genus Microbacterium; species Microbacterium sp. NPDC064942. The sequence goes on from NZ_JBMWDR010000001.1 coordinate 774,928, forward strand.
AGCGCGACCCGAAGGCCGACCTCTTCTTGCAGCGCGAGAAGGGTTTCATCCACGAGGGGCTCCTGAACTACCTCGCCCTCCTCGGCTGGTCGATCGCGCCGGACCGCGACGTCTTCTCGCGCCAGGAGCTCATCGAGGCGTTCGACATCGTGAACGTGAACCCCAACCCCGCCCGCTTCGACCAGAAGAAGGCCGAGTCGATCAACGGTGACCACATCCGGATGCTGGAGCCCGCCGACTTCGCGTCGCGCCTGGTCCCGTACCTGGTCGGCGCCGGCGTCGTCAGCACGCCTCCCACCGACGCGCAGCGCGAGCTGCTCGCGAAGGCTGCCCCGCTCGTCCAGGAGCGGATGCAGATGCTCGGCGACGCTCCGGGGCTGCTCGGATTCCTCTTCCGCGACGTGGACGCGTACGACGAGGACGCGGTGAAGGGACTGCCCGCGAACACCGCCGAGGTGCTCGCCGCGTCGATCGACGCGCTGCAGGCGGTGCCGGAGGACGCCTTCACCGCCGAGGCGATCCAGGCGGCACTGGCGGCATCCCTCATCGACGGGTTGGGCCTGAAGCCCCGCGTCGCCTACGGACCCGCGCGCATCGCGCTGAGCGGCCGGCGCGTCTCGCCGCCGCTGTTCGAGTCGATGGAGCTGCTGGGCAAGTCCGTCACGCTCGACCGCCTCGAGCGCCTGCGCGCCGAGCGCAGCTGAGACGCGACGCGCTCGGGATGCGCGTCCGGTTTGGCCGGGGCCGTACCGTGGGCTAAGCTTGATCCTCGGTACGACTCCGGTTGAAACCCGGTGGGGTATGGTGTAATTGGCAACACGGCTGATTCTGGTTCAGTTGTTCTTGGTTCGAGTCCAGGTACCCCAGCAAGGAGAAAACCCCCGCTCCGGCGGGGGTTTTGCTTTGCTGGAACCGGTGCGCGGATCAGCGCAACAGGCGCACAATGGTCGCATGGGACTCTTCACGCAGCGACCCGAAGAACCGTCGGAATGGGCAGGGCTCCCCGCCGAACCGATGGAGCCACGAAACCCCGTGGAGCGGCTGGGAGACGGGCCCGCGGTCTCGGACTGGTCTCCGGACCTGCTCTCCGTGTCGCCCGCCACGGCGACGTGGATCGAGATCCCCGTCGATCCCGCACCCGAGCCGGACGGCGCCGACGGGGACTGACCCTGCTCAGCGCATCGCGTCGCCGATGTAGGAGTATTTGACGAAGACCTCCGAGGCCCACCCGGCCTCTTCGAGCACGCCCTGCACGGCGGTCAGCATGTACTTCGAATCCCAACCGAGGTAGAGGTACCGCCCCTCGTCGAGGGTGTCCCACTGGCCGTTCCACGCCATCGCCGGGTAGACGGGTCCGCCCTGGCGGGCGCTGTACTCGACGACACTGTGCCGCGAGTCGGCCCAGAGCCTCGCGAACACGCGGTTGAACAGGTAGCGGACGTCCCGCACGTCCCAGTGCTCGCCGCGGTACTCGACGTAGTCGAACTCGCGCTGCCAGCCGCGGGGCCAGCCGCGCCGCTTCTTGGCGTCGAGGATCGGCGTGAGGTTGTCGTCGTCGATCCCCACCACGGCGGGGCGGCGCCACGCGTCCATGAAGCGCGCGGTCAGCTGCTCGGTGCGTTCGGCGATCCGAGCCGTCGTCCAGGTCTCGGCATCCGCGATCCGACGCGTGAACTCGAGGCCGCTCGACGCGTAGGCACTCCGCTTCGCGGGGAAGGAGGCGTCGAACACCCGATCGGCGGCGTCCTCCTCGAGGAGCGTCAGGTTGCCGAGCGTGTTCACCAGGGCGCGGTGCGCGTTCTGCTCGTCGTCGCTGAGGTCGGCCCAGCGCCGGACGCCGTCGCCGGTCCACTCGTCGGAGGGCGCCGCGGGGAGGACGTGCTCGAGGACGACGTCGGCGTCGTCGTCCACCCCCGCCAGGCGCGCGAGGACGAAACCCGCGTGGGGGAGTTCGCCGTAGCGCAGACCCACCCGGGTCCGCTCGTCCGACGGCGTGATGCGGGCGATGGCGAGCACGAGCGCCTCCATCCCCTCATCCGCCGCGCGGCAGAAGCGCGCGACGAGCCGGTCGACGGACAGGCCGACGACGGTCCGGCGCAGCAGCAGGGACTCCACATGCGTCAGGGCGAGCGACAGATCGGATGCCGAGAGCTCACCGTGCAGGTGGTCCCGGTACAGCCGCATCGCGAGGGGATACATGCCGCGGCCCAGCGTGTTGATCGCGGCGAAATGGCGTGCGATGCCCGCATCCGTCGCCGAGCCCGGTTCGAGCAGGAGCCGGTAGATCTCCGACAGCTCACGCCACTCTTGCGCGCGGGCACGCAGCGCCGTCCTATCCAAGCGCGGGAACTCGTGGCGGAACGCGTCGTAGACACCGCGCTCGCCCTCGACGAGCACCTCGCGCCCCGTCAACATGACGAGGTAGTCCCGCCAGAAGGCACCGATCTGCTCGCCCGTGTTCGCCTCGATCGCGAGCCAGTACTCGTTCTCGATCTCGCTCTGCTCGGCGTGCGAGAGGCCCATCAGCACGTAGTTGTGGATCAGCTCGTGGTCGCGCAGCGGTTCGCCCGTCGAGTTGAGGCTCTCGAAGATCTGCTGCGCGTTCGCCTGCCCGCCGAGGGTGATCGACACGTGCTCCAGCTTGCGCAGGCCACGCCAGATGTCGGCGGCCTCGTCCGGCCGGATCTGGCTCCGGAAGAACGCGTAGTTGTCATCGAAGCGCGACACGCGGTCGGTGTCGGCGGGGGAGCGGCGGTCGAGCACGACGCTCTCGAAGACGTCCGCCCAGGCGCGGTGGGGACGCAGCTTCGTCCGCGCCGGCTCGCCGTGACGCACCAGCACCGCCTCGAGTTCGGCGGCGAGGCCCGGATCGTCGTCGCGGAGGGTGTGGTGGAGCGCCGCGACCAGCAGCATCAGCGTCGTGACGCGCTGCTGCCCGTCGATGAGGACGAGGTGGGCGTCGTCCTCCGCCGACGTGCTGGCGGTCGAGAGGATGGAGCCGATGAAGTGCGTGTGACCGTCTTCACCTGCGGCTGCGGCGCGGATGTCGCCGAGAAGCTGCTCGCACCCGCCGATGTCCCAGCGATACTGCCGCTGATAGACCGGCACGACGATCGTGGTGTCCGAGGCGGAGAGCCAATCGATCGTGTTGACGGCGGTCGCATCGACGTTCGTGGCGCTGCTCATGTTCCTCGAATCGCTCCTCGAATTTCCCGGTCGAGTCTACTGACGCTCCCAGAACGCCTAGGTAGGCTGGCCTAAGTCGGGCCTGTAAAAACTTCGCTCGCCCGACAGAAAGGTTGATCCGCATGGGTTACATCAAGAGTGCTCTGCTCGAGGAGACCGGCTACGCCGTCCTCGACATGTACGGCAAGCACATCGATCCGAAGGAATGGCTCGACGTCGAGTACGTCGACTGGAAGTCGTCGGGGGACACTCGCTTCGCACCGCTCGCCTCGGCCAAGGGTGAGATCGAGTGCAACGGCTTCTGGAACCACCAGCCGCCGCGCACCGACAAGGACGGTGTCTGGATCCCCTCGCAGACCGAGAAGGCGCCCACGCTCACCGAGCGCGCGCTCGAGCCGGGCTCGAACGTCGGACGCTGCCGCATCATCGAGCTGCAGCCGAACACCTACGCCGACGCGCTCTACAACCTGCACCAGGACGACAACAACCGGCTGAACCCCGACGGCACCGGCTGGGTCGTCCGCAGCTTCTTCAACCTCACCGACGACAAGGACAGCTTCTTCGTCCTGCGTGACAACCGCACCGACCCGAGCGGCGAAACCCGCATCGCCCTGCCCGCCGGCGCGCAGCTCGTCATCGACACGCAGCGTCTGTGGCACGCCGCCTACCACCCCGGCGACGCCCCGCGGTACTGCCTCATCACGTCGTGGGAGTCCGGCCCCGAGCTCGACGCCTACATGGAGAAGTACAACGGCGTGAACAAGGTCGAGAGCGTTCCGCTCGACCAGGAGACCATCGACGCCGCGCAGGCCGAGCAGGAGCGGCGCATCGCCGCCCGTGCCGCTGCTCTCGCGGCTCGCGGTCAGCGCGAGGTCCTCGCGATGAGCGAGGCCTGACCCGCCTCTCCCTGACGACGCCCCCGGTCCTCGGCCCGGGGGCGTCGTCGCATGAGCGGTTCTTGTTTCGTGTGGTTTTGTGTTGTACCGTGTGGTCTTGTTCGAGGAGGACCACATGTACGCAACGGAGCGCCAGCGGCAGATCGAGCAGCTGATCGCCACGGACGGGCGCGTCGCCGTTCTCGACCTCGCGGATCGCTTCGGGGTCACCACCGAGACGGTCCGTCGCGATCTCGCCGCCCTCGAGCGTGTCGGCCTCGTCCGCCGCGTCCACGGCGGCGCCGTCCACCGGGCTCGCGCGAGCACCGCCGAGGTCTCGGTCGCCGAGCGGGCGGGACAGCGCAGCGGCGCGAAGCAGACCATCGCCCGTGCCGCCGTCGACCTGCTCGGCGCCGAGCTCGACGGCGCCCTCTACCTCGACGCCGGCACGACGACCGGGGCCATCGCCCAGCTTCTCGCAACCGGACCGCACCCCGCCGGCGACCTCGAGGTCGTCACGCACTCCATGTCGGTCGCCCACATCCTCGCCGGCGCCCCCGCCGTGGGACTGACGGCCATCGGCGGGCGGGTGCGCGGGCTCACCGCAGCCGCCGTCGGAGCGCAGACGGTGGAGGCGATCGGCCGACTCCGGCCCGACATCGCCTTCATCGGCACGAACGGCGTCTCCGCGGCATTCGGCCTCAGCACGCCGGATCCCGACGAGGCGGCCGTCAAGCGCGCCATCGTCGCGTCGGCCCGCCGCATCGTGGTCGTCGCCGACGGCGACAAATTCGACGCGGAGCTCCTCGTCTCGTTCGCGTCGCTGACGGACGTCGACGTCCTCCTGACCGACACGGCGCCGGCGGGAGCCCTCGCCGCCGCACTCCGCGACGCCGATGTGGAGGTGCAGGTCGGATGATCGTCACCCTCACCACCAACCCGTCCCTCGATCGCACGATCTCCCTCGCCGCGCCCCTGCAGGTGGGCGAGGTGCAGAGCGCGCTCGGCGTTCGCGAGGATGCGGGCGGCAAGGGGATCAACGTCGCGCGGGTGGTCGCCGCGGCATCCCGTCCCACTCTCGCCGTCCTGCCGCTCGATCCCCGCGATCCGTTCGCGGGCGCCCTGGCGGCGACCGGCATCCCGACGCGGACCGTCGCCCACGACGGCGCCACCCGCGCGAACATCACGATCGCCGACCACTCCGGGACCACGACGAAGCTGAACCTGCCGGGGGCCGCGTTCACGGAAGAGGATGCCGCGGCCCTGACCGCCGCGGTCGTCGCCGCGTCGGGGGGCGCGTCGTGGCTGGTGCTCGCCGGATCGCTCGCGCCGGGCCTGCCTGTGGACTACTACGTGAGCGTGATCGAGGCGGTCCGTGCGGCCTGGGGACCCTCCGCTCCGCGCATCGCGGTCGACACCTCGGGGCCGGCCCTGGCCGCCGTCGTCGCCGCCGGGCGCCCCGACCTGATCAAGCCCAACGACGAGGAACTCGCCGAACTCACTGGTCGCGGCCTCGACGCGGAGCTCGAGCTCCCCGACGCCGTCGCGCAGATCGCGCGCGGGCTGGTCCCGGCATCCGTCGCCGCCGCCCTCGTGACGCTCGGGGGCGACGGAGCCGTCCTCGTCACCGCCGACGGCGCGTGGCACGGCACACCGCCCCCGACGCGCGTGCGCAGCACGGTGGGGGCCGGCGACAGCTCGCTCGCCGGCTACCTGCTCGCCGAGACGACCGGTGCCGCACCGGAGGAGCGCCTGCGCTCCGGCATCCGCTACGGATCCGCGGCTGCGTCGCTTCCGGGCACCCAACCTCCCACCCCCCACGACCTGTCGACCGGCGCGGTGCCGGTGCGACTCCTCTCGCAGGACAACCCGACCACTGGAGGTCACCGTGACTGAGATCATCACCGCGGAACTCGTCAGTATCGACGAGCCGCTCGGCGCCGACAAGCGCGCCGTCATCGACGCCCTCGCCCAGCGCGTCGCGGCGCAGGGGAGGGCCACCGACGGCGCCCGCCTGGCCGACGACGCCTGGGCGCGCGAGGAGAAGGACGAGACCGGCCTGCCCGGCGGCATCGCCATCCCGCACGCGAAGAGCGCCGCCGTCATGCAGGCCTCGCTGGCCTTCGCGCGGCTGAACCCCGGCGTCGACTTCGGTGCCGAGGACGGCGGCGCCGACCTCGTCTTCCTCATCGCCGCTCCCGACACCGCCGCCGAGGAGCACCTCGCCGTGCTCTCCAAGCTCGCCCGCAGCCTCATGCGCGACGACTTCACGGCGGGCCTGCGCGCCGCATCGACGGCCGACGAGGTCGTCGCCATCGTCCGCGACGCCATCTCGGACGCGCCCGCCGCCGAGGCCCCCGCCTCGCGCGCCGAGGCGCGCGCCGCGGCACCGGCCGCCGCGGCCCCCGCCGACGACGCGCTCCTGATCGACGGCCGCCCCGCGCGCATCGTCGCGGTCACGGCGTGCGCCACCGGCATCGCCCATACCTTCATGGCCGCCGACGCGCTGACGGCGACGGGGCAGATGGACGGCGTCGACCTCACCGTCGAGCCGCAGGGATCGAGTGGCTACAAGGCCATCGACCAGCGCATCATCGACGAGGCCGACGCCGTCATCTTCGCCGTCGACGTCGACGTCCGCGAGCAGGCGCGCTTCGCCGGCAAGCCGGTCGTCCGGGCCGGGGTCAAGCGCGGGATCGAGCAGCCCGCCCAGATGATTCGCGAGGCCGTCGCCGCCGCGAAGAACCCGAACGCCGCGCGCGTTCCGGCCGCGTCCGGCGCGAACGCGACCCGCGAAGCCGCACCCACCTCGCTCGGCGGCGCGATCCGCCGGGCGCTGCTGACGGGTGTCAGCTACATGATCCCGTTCGTCGCCGGCGGCGGTCTGCTGATCGCGCTCGGCTTCGCTCTCGCGGGCTACCAGATCGCCTCGCCGCACGAGGGAGCCGACGTCAACAACGCCGTCTACGCCCTCCAGAACTTCACGCTGTGGAACCTCCCGCCCGAGGGGCTCGGGTACTACCTCGGTGCGGTCGCCTTCCAGATCGGTGGCCTCTCGTTCGGGTTCCTCGTCCCTGCCCTGGCCGGTTACATCGCCTACGGCATCGCCGATCGCCCCGGCATCGCGCCCGGCTTCGTCGCCGGTGCCGTCGCCACCTTCATGGGTGCCGGCTTCATCGGCGCGATCGTCGGCGGTCTGCTCGCCGGTCTCGCGGCGTGGTGGCTGAACCGTCTCGACGTGCCGCGCTGGCTGCGCGGTCTGATGCCCGTCGTCATCATCCCGCTGCTCGCTTCGATCTTCGCGTCGGGTCTTCTGCTGATGGTGTTCGGCGGCCCGATCGCCGCGCTCAGCGTGGCGCTGAACGGCTGGCTGGGAAGCCTCACCGGCGCCGGCGTGATCCTGCTGGGCGTCATCCTCGGTCTCATGATGTGCTTCGACCTCGGTGGTCCCGTCAACAAGGTCGCCTACGGCTTCGCCACCGCGAACCTGGCACAGGGCATCGCCGGCGACGAGCGCTACCTGCAGATCATGGCCGCCGTCATGGCGGCGGGGATGGTCCCGCCGCTCGCGATGGCGCTCGCCTCGACCGTCCTCGGCCGCAAGCTGTTCACGGCGCCCGAGCGTGAGAACGGCAAGGCCGCCTGGCTGCTCGGCGCCGCCTTCATCTCCGAGGGGGCGATCCCCTTCGCGGCCGCCGACGTGTTCCGTGTCATCCCGGCCATGATGCTCGGCGGTGCCGTGACCGGCGCGCTGTCGATGGCCTTTGCGGTCACCTCCCGCGCTCCGCACGGCGGCGTGTTCGTCTTCTTCGCGATCGACAACTTCTGGCTGTGGCTGGTCGCGATCGCGGCGGGCACCGTCGTCAGCGCCGTCGCCGTCGTGGTCCTGAAGCGCTTCGTCCGCCGCCGCCCGATCGAGGCGGATGTGCCCGCCGTCGCCGCCACGGCATAGTCTCGATACACCGACTCAAGGAGGAAGATCCACCATGGCCGAACGGACCGCAACCGTCGCGAGCAGCTCCGGACTGCACGCCCGCCCCGCAAAGCTCTTCGTGCAGGCGGTCAAGGAGACGGGCGTGCCCGTCACGATCGCCGTTCCCGGTGGCCCCGACCAGAACGCCGGCAGCATCCTGACCCTCATGGGTCTCGGTGCGACGCAGGGCACGGTCGTCACGCTCAAGGCCGAGGGCGAGGGCGCCGAGGAGGCTCTCGACAAGCTCGTCGCCTTCATCGAGACGGATCACGACGCCGAGTGAGGCTCGACCCCCACGAACGACGGATGCCGCGGAGCGCAAGCCCCGCGGCATCCGTCGTTCGTGCGTGCGATGTCAGAGGTCGGTCGATTCTCCCGGATCGAGGGTGACGAACTCGCCGCCGTTCTGCTCGGTCGCCCACTTCAGCCGGTCACGGTGCATCGCGAGACCCGCGCGGGAAAGCGTCATGTCGTGCGTGCCGAAGGCGCGGCGCGGCTTCACGGCGAGCACGTAGTCCATCGCCTCGCCGATCTTGAGCCACGGTGCGCCGATGGGCGCCGCGAGCAGACCGACTTCGACGCCCTCGGGGACGGCGTAGGAGTCGCCCGGGTAGTAGAAGTCGTCGTTCACGAGGACGCCGAGGTTGTCGATGACGGGGATCGACTCGTGGATCACGCTGTGGGTGCCGCCGAAGAAGCGGAGTCGGAAGGGACCCAGCTCGAGTTCGTCGCCGACTTCCACCGCGGTGACGTCGTAGTCGGATGCCGCGGCCACGACACCCGCAGGCCCGAAGATCGGCACACCCGGCGCCTGGGAGAGGACGGCGTCGAGCTGGGCGGGGGTCCAGTGGTCCGGGTGCTCGTGCGTGAGGATCACGCCGACCAGACCGTTCAGATCGTCGAGGGGCAGGGTGAAGGAACCGGGGTCGATGAGGAGGGTCTTGCCCTCGCTGTCGAGGCGGAGGCAGGCATGTTCGTGCTTCGTGACGCGCATCGTCCCAGTCAACTCAGCAGGGCGGGCTGTGGCAAGGGCGGCCCGATTTTGCACCGCTGTGAACGTCATGCATAATTGAACGGTTGCCTCCGCAGGGAGGGAACGGAAAAGTACGGCCCCATCGTATAGCGGCCTAGTACGCCGCCCTCTCACGGCGGTAACGCGGGTTCGAATCCCGCTGGGGTCACCAACAGAAAACCCCCGGTCAGACCGGGGGTTTTCGTCATTTCACACTCAGGGGTTTTAGAGCTTTTTTCGGGTTTGCCCACAATTTGCCCACGGTTCCCAGAGTCGATCTTTGACGGAGATCGTCGAAAGCTGTCCCCGATCGCTGATTCGAGCACATTTTTGACTGCGGTCCGACGCGCGATGAGGTGTCGGAGAGAGGTTCTTTCACGCGCGGATCGCCCTGCGCCGTTGGTGGCGTCGACGCCTACTTTTCGCTCGCTGTTGCGCCGTACAACTCGCCAACTGCGGTGTGAAGCGCGGCGCTGTTGAGCGAGACCGCGACCGCGTCGAGGTCTTCTTCGAACAGGTCGGCATACACGTCGAGCGTCACGCTCGCTTTCGCGTGTCCGAGCATCCGCTGGACCGCTTTGACGTTTGCACCCGCGGAGATGGCGAGGGACGCCGCGGTGTGGCGCAGTTCGTGAGGCGTAAGGCGGTCGAGGTCGATACTTGTGGCGGCGTCGTCGAACCAACCGATGCGGAAGACCGCGTTGCGCAGCCAGGTGCCCGTGCGCTGGCCGTAGAAGACTGGGTCCGATGGTTTGCGGCCCGCGATTTGCCGCGCGAGGTGGGGGACGAGGAACGCGGGCACCGGAATGGAGCGGTGCTCGTAGTCTTTCGGCGCTTCCTCCCGCTGGTAGCCCTTGACCATGACGACGGTCACCGCGACATTGAGACGTCCACGCTCGAGATCGACATCCTTCACGCGGAGCCCGGACAGCTCACCCCAGCGAAGGCCGCAATAGGCGAGGACGAGCACGAGGATGTCGTATCCCAGGTCCGCACCATGAGGCTGCTCACCAACCGCGTGGGCGAGCTGTCCCACCTGCGTGTGGCTCAGGTATCGTTTGCGTTTTTGAACCGTTCGGGCGAGCCTGAGCGATGCGGCGGGGTTGTACGAAATTCGTCCGTCTTCCACGGCGAGCGTGAGGGCGCCTGAGAGGACGAGAACGATCTTCCGCACGGTGGCGGGCTCGCCGGGGAGCTTGGACGCCCACTGTTGAACTCCGAGGCGGGTCAGATCTCCGAGTGCGACGTGCCCGAGCTGCGGCTTGACGTGCTTGCTGATGATCGACTCAATGCGCGCATGCGTAGTCGCACGAATATCGGAGCGCGATGCCAGCCAGATGTCCATCCACTGTGCGATCGTGACGCGCGCGCGACCCGGATCAATGTACCCGCCCCGCGCTTTGTCTATCTCGACGGACGCCAAGAAGAGTTCGGCTTCGCGCTTGGTGCGAAATCCGCGCTTGTCTGTCTGCGAGTGGTCGGGCTTCCGGTAACGCACGCGGTAGCGGCGCCCGTGCGCTGATTCGTACGGCGTGACACTGCCCATGATGGGGGAGTGTAGACCGGATCCGCGACCTTTCCCACCGGCTCCAAGGCGTGCGGCTGCGTTTGGCGAGCTGGGCCATGCGCAGTTCGATGTGCGAGACCGAGTCCAGTTCGAATGGACTTTCTTCTCCACCAGCTGGGCGGACCACACAGCCCAGTCGGCCGGCAAAGGGTGCGTTCCCTCCCCGCGCCGGAGTTCAGATCAAGCTCGGAGCGATCGCCACCGCGACGAAACCTGACACGAGCACGGCGACCGCGAGTACCAGCGCGGTCGCTTGCACGCTGCTGGGGGCCGCCGGTACGGCCGATCCTGGCATCTCCTCGGGCGCGGCGCGGAATGGGCTGGTGAACAGGCGAAGGTAGTAGAAGAGGCTGACCACCGTGTTGATCGCCGCGACGACGACGAGCCAGACGAGTCCGCCATCCCACGTGGATGTGAACACGGCGAGTTTGCCGAAGAAGACGGCGGTGGGCGGTGTTCCCACCAGGCTGAGCGCGCCGATCACGAGCGTTGCGGTCAGCCACGGATGCCGGCGTGCGGCACCGGCGAAGTCGTCGATACGCTCGCGTTCGGGCAGCGTAGAGAAGGCGGCGAAGACGGTCAGGTTCGAGATGCTGTACAGCACCAGGTAGGCGAGCAGACTCGCCGGAGCAGTGGGGGCGGCGCCGATGACCGCGATCGGCATCAGCAGATATCCGACCTGACTCACGGTGGACCAGCCCATCAGGCGGCGCACGTTGCGCTGTGCCAGCGCGGCAAGATTCCCCACGGTCATGCTCAGTGCCGCGAGCACTCCGATGAGGAGCGGAACGTCGATGCTCGACGGCATCACGGTCACCACACGGGCGATGGCAACGAGCGCGCCGATCTTGGGGACTGTTGTCAAGAACGCGCCGACAGCGGTGCCTGCGGCTTCGGTGGCGTCGGGCACCCAGAAATGCCCCGGCACCCCTCCTGCCTTGAAGAGGAGTCCGATGATGGTCGCAACGACACCCAAGACGACCGCAGCGGTCGGGGCTGCCGCGAGGGCGGTGTTCATGGTCGCGTAGCTACTCGTGCCGGCGAGGCTGGTCAAAAGTGCCACTCCCGCGAGCAGAAGGACACCGAACAGCGCCCCCATCAGATACGTCTTCAGAGTCGCTTCGGCGGCATGGGCAGTACGTCTGATCCCGATGAGCGCGTACAGCGGGATACTCGTGAGAAGGAACGCCGCAATCAGCACGAGCAGGTCTGTCGCTCCGCCCATCACGACGGTGCCGAGGGTGGCCAGGAGGAGGAGCGTGTACGTTTCGCTTTCCCTGGGGGAGCCGCGGAAGTCGCGCCGTCCAATCAGGACCACGACCACCGTGCACAGGGGAGCGAGAACGCGCACGAGCATTGTCGGGGCGTCGATGGCGTAGGTCCCCTCGAAGATCGCACCCCCCGCCTGCCCGGCAGCTCCCGCGGCGACGCCCGCACTGACGACGAGCGCCCCGAGCGTGAACCAACGGATGATGACCTGGCCTCGGCGTGGCAGGAAGCTGCCGCCGAGCAACGCGATCACCGCGGCGGCGAGGAGCACCGCTTCGGGGATCAGCGCGGAATAGTTCATAGACATCGATGTCACGGGCCGAGCACGCCGATCAACTGGTCGGCCGCGGGGGCGATGAGTTCGATCAGTGGGCCGGGGAAGATGCCGATGATCACGGACAACCCCAGAAGCACAACGAGTGGGACGATCTCATGGCGCCGGAGGTCATCGAATCCGGGCGATAGGCCGGTGGTGGGGCCGGTGAAGACTCGCTGGAAGGCGCGCAAGAACAGCACGGCCACGACCAGAATGCCCGGTAGTGCCAGCGCCGCCCACAGCGTCGTGCCGATACTGCCCGTGAAGATCTGGAACTCTGCGATGAATCCGCTGAAGCCGGGAAGGCCGAGGGAGGCGAACGCGGCGATGGCGAAGAAGCCCGCGAACCGCGGGGCGGGCGAGGCGAGTCCCCCGTAACGGCGGAGATCGTAGCTGCCGGTGCGATCCCAGAACACTCCCGCGAGCAGAAACAGTGCGCCGGTGATCAGACCGTGCGACACCATCTGAATCACGGCGCCGGTGATTGCAAGGTGCTGCGCCTGCTCGCTGTCCTGGGACACGATACCGGCGGCACCGACGGCGAGGATCACGTAGCCCATGTGGTTGATCGAGGTGAACGCGATCATCCGCTTTACGTCCGTCTGCGCCAGTGCGACGAGCGCGCCGTAGAGCACCGACACGATTCCCACCGCGACGATCACCCACGCGCCAGCTCTCCAGGCATCCGGAAGCATCGGCATCGCGATGCGCACGAAACCGTACGTGCCCATCTTCAACATCACGGCGGCGAGCACGACGGACCCGATGCTCGGGGCATCGGTGTGGGCAGGGGGTAGCCAGGAGTGGAACGGGAACGTCGGGGTCTTGATCGCCAAGCCGACCACGATCGCGGTGAGAATGAGGCCACCGGTCACCGCGTTGCCCGTGAAAGCTCCCGCCTGGGACAGCTCGATCATGTCGAACGTGTGAGGGGAGGAGTTCAGGTAGAGCCCGATGAACCCCAGCAGCAAGGCCAGCGATCCCAGGAACGTGTACAGGAAGAACTTCAGTGCGGATCGGCGGGCGTTGCCATGACCCCATCCGGCGATGACGAAGTACATCCCCACGATCGACAGATCGAACCAGAGGAAGAACAAGATGAGGTCTTGGGCGGCGAAGAGCCCGAGGCACGTGGTCTGCAGGAACAAAAACAGCGCGGCCTGTGCGCGCGGTCGATCCTCAGTCCGGAGGGACCACACGGCGCTCGCGACGAAAATCACCCCGGTCAGCAGGAGCAGCGGGAGCGAGAACCCGTCGACGCCGATGTGATAGCTCGTGCCGACGCCCGGCATCCATGCCAGCTGCTCCTCCGCGACAAGGCCATTGCCGCTCGTGGGCCCGGCCACCGTGATGACGACGATCAGGGCCAGATCGACGAGTGTCGTGGTCAGCCACACCCAGCGCGCTGCGGCCGGGGTGATTCTTCTGAGCACCGCGAGGAGAATGCCGACGGCGACCGGCAAGAAGATGACAATGCTGAGCACGGGGCTACCTCACAACAATCAGGAGCACGACGAGGGCGACGGCGACGACGGCGCCGGCGGCGTAGTAGTCGGCGATGCGACCCGACTGGGAACGTCGGGCAAACCTACCGGCAGAGCGGGTGAACGTCACGACGCGACCCACCGCACCGTCGACCTCGCCGTCGAGCGACCGCGTGGCGGTCGCCGTCCGATCGAGGGTACGCGGCGCGGCATCGATTGCGTCGTCGAGTCTGTCATCACTGTGACCGACACGACCGGCCACGGCCTGCAGGGCGCCAGGTGACCGATCAATCAGCGCGTCGAGGAGGACATCGAAACGAGCCAGAGCGGCGGCGAAGACCTCCAGCGGGCGGCCGACGATGGTGATGGCGGCGCGCTCCAGACCGAACCACGTCGCCGAGCCAGGAACCGGCGGAAGCCGATACCGCAGCACGACAAGAACGACGATGAGGGCAAGGATCGCTGATGCCGCCAGCTCGGCGATGCTGCTCTGAGGCTGCCCTGCTGCGCCGATGGTTTCGCGGAACGGAGCATCCACACCGGGAGCAGCGAGGATTCCCAGAACAGCCGCCCCGACCGCCAGGACAGCGAGCGGGCCGTTCGCGCCGGCAGGAATGTGCCGTGTTCCCTGCTGCTCGGCATCCCACTCCGCCTCACGCGCCGCGTCCTGCGCAGGGGCCGCCCACGCCACTCCGATGATTTTCGCCGAATATGCCGCCGCCAGTACCGCCCCCACCAGGCCAGCCGCGTACAGAGCGGGGCTCGCTTCGAGCGCGGCCGCGAGAACAGAGTCTTTGGTGAGCCAGAGCGAGAGCGGTGGGATGCCGGCGAGCGAGAGTGCTCCGATCAGGAACGTCACTCCGACGAGAGGCCACCGCCGGCCGACGCCACGCAACGCGTGCAACTGTTTGGTGCCCGTTGCTGCCAGCCACGCGCCCGCGATGAGGAACAGCAGCGCCTTGGTGGCCGCGTGTGCGATCAGCTGCGCAGTTCCCCCCGCTGTCGCCCCGATGCCGGCGGCGAGGGTCACAAATCCCAGTTGCGCGGCGGTGGATGCGGCGAGGAGCTGTTTGAGGTCGGACTGGCCGATGGCGATTACACCCAAAACGATGGTCGTGGCCGCACCGATCCATGCGGCCGCCCATCCCGCCCAGCCGGACGCGAGCAAGAGTGGACTCAGTCGAAGCAGCAGGTATCCGCCCATGGCAACCATCGCGGCGGAGTGCAGCAAGGCGCTCACGGGGCTGGGCCCTTCCATGGCGCGGGACAACCAGAAGCTGAAGGGGAGTTGCGCGGCCTTTCCCAGGCCGGCGATCAGAACTCCCGCCGCGATGATCGACAGCCAGGGCGCCGAGGCGCTACTCAGATCGTCGAGTTGCCAGTCCACGCCCGCGACGATGGCCACACCCGCAGCCAGATACAGGCCGAGGTCGGCCGTCCGTGTCACGGTGAATGCGACGAAACCCGCGGGAATGGTGCGGGCGTTCTGCCAGTAAAAGCCGATGAGAGCGTACGAGGTGGCGCCCATGATCTCCCACGCGGCCAGCAACGACACCAGCGACGTCGACGTCACCGTGATGAGCACGGCAGCGATGAACACCAACATCAGACCATGGAAACGGGCCTCGGGCTGGGTCCGCTCGGCAACAGCGAAGACCAAGACGAGGAGCGCGACGGCGGTGATCATCGGCAGGAGGACGGCGGAAAGCCCGTCGACGACCAGGGTTGCACCGCCTGGCCCGATAAAGGCCGCCTCCCACCGCGGCCGGGTAAGGGCCGCAGCGATCGCGGCCCCCAGGGTCACCGTGGCGACCGCTATCGATGTGACCGGAGCGACCCTGTCGAAGCGGCGCCCGCCGAGGAGGAGGGCGGTGCCGGCAACCGCCGGCAAGGCGATCAGGATGATCAGCAGGAGACTCATCCGTTCAGGTCCGTTGCCGAATCGATCATGTCGGACCCTCGGGAGCGGTGCACGATCGTGGCCGCCGCGAATCCCATCGCCATCTCCACCGTCATCGCCGCGAGGATAACGATCATCAGGGTCTGGCCGTCGGGCGTGGGCGCGAGGAACCACCACAGCGCACCTGCCGCGAGGAGTACACCGTTGATCATCAGTTCGATGCCCATCATCACCATGACGACAACCTGCTGCGAGAGGGCGCCATACAGCCCGACGGCAAAAAGTGCCGCCGCGACGACGAGCACGAGCGGGAGGGTCAATTGTGGTGCCCCCCTGCCATCGACGAGTCGGGCGGCATCGGCGTACCGTCGCCCTCTTCGTCGTCACGATCCTCACCAGCTGGGTCGGAACGGCCGTGCGGATTGGCCAGCACCAGTGCCGCGACAATCGTGGCGAACAGAACGGGGCTGATGACGAGCATCACCAGCATTTTCGAGCCCATGATCGCATCACCCAGTGACCTGACGAGGTCCGCGGCAGGTTCACCGGCACGTGCGGGCCAAGGGATGACAAACGCTGCCACCGCCAGCAGCACGAACACGACCGCCGCGATGATCATCGAACGGCGTTTGCTGTGAGTCATATCCATCGGCATCAACGCCGGGTTCATTCCCATGAACATCACCATGAAAACGGCCATGATCGCCATCTCCATCAACATCATCAAGATGGTGATCACCCCGATATAGTCCAAGTTCAAGACAACGAGGATCGCGCCGACACACACGAACGACACCGCAAGGGCGTAGGTAGCCCGCGCCATCGAGTTGACCACGAAGACGGCGATGCCGCTCGCGACAGCAACCACAGCGAACAACCAGAACAGCGCAGCCGCGATCACAGGGCACCCCCGTTGACGCCCACGATCACGGCGACGACGGCGACCTGAACGATCGTCAACGGCAAAATGATGACCCACGCGAGCCCCGCGAGACGGTCAGGTCGAATCATCGGGAAGAGTCGTCGCACCGTCAACATCCCCGCCAGCACGACCAGCGTCTTGATGAGCACCCACATCGACGGTGGCAGCCACGGACCGCTTCCGCCACCGAGGAACAGCGGCACCGCGAACGCGGCACCCGCGACGAGGACGGCGTACCGACCCACGAGAACGAGCAGCCGGTCGACGCCGCTCAGCTCGGCAATCACGCCAGAGGCGATATCGCCGCTCATCGCGGTATGGAAAGGACCCCACGACGAGAACGCCACCACGGATGCGACGAAAATCAGGAATGCCACCGGCATCCAGACGACAAACCACAGGTTGCCCTGCGCGTCCTGCACATCGAGCATGCGAAGGCTCCCCGCCGCGATGGCCGGCGCGGTCAGCGCGAACATCAGCGGAAGCTCGTACGAGAGGGCAAGTGCAAGGAAACGGTATCCACCCACCAGCGACCAGGAACTGTTGGCTCCCCACCCGAGCAACCACCACAGCGCCCACAACAACACGTCGACGGCATTGAACCACACCAGACCCACGGGCAGGTCGGCCAGGACGAAGGATCCGAAAGGGATCACCAGCATCTTCAGCATGCCCGCGATGACCAGACCTGCGCCGGCGATACGCCACAGCAACGAATCTGCCCCCGCAAGAGTGCGGCGTTGCTGGCGGAGCAGGCGGCTCACCTCTCGAAGGGGTGCGGCGGCTGCGGTTGCGACCGGTGAGCCGACAGATCGAGCATCAAGCATCGCGTTCGCGGCCGCCGCTGCCCAGGCGACCACGACGAGACCGCCCGCGACGAGTAGCACGGCGACGAAACCCGTCGCCACCTCACCCACGCGGCACCCGCTCCCGTGAGAACGCATGTTCCAGCCCGAGGGATGCCACAATCAGGCGGACGGCCGAGAGTTCGTGCCCGACGACCGCGCTGCGGATCACCTCGCTGGTCGCACTGTCCGCGGCGGACCCGAGCGCCAGACGGCTTGGGGGAGCCGCTTCAGGGTCAAGCAACGCGGAGCAGGTGCGCAGCCAACCAACGAGTGTGCCACGCGGATCGATGGATTCGTCCGCCGCGATACCCTTCGCGCTCCACGCCAGCGTCCGTGACCGCTCTGCGCGGCGGGTAAGACGGACCAATCGGGGTCGCACTTTCTCGAGCGGTACATCACCAATGAGGTCGTTGCGGACACGCCGCGCCTGCGCGGCCATCGGATCCCAGCCGACCACGGCCAGAACTCGCGATGCTGCATCGCACAAGCGGGCGGCATCCTCCCGAACAGATCCCGCAGGCAATTCGTTGGCGTCACCCCACTCGATCTCCACATCGGTGACCAGATCACCATGCAACGTGCAGTGCACAACGAGCGCGGCGGGCCAATCCGACAGAATCGGACCCAGGGTGAGGTGGGTGGCATCCATCTCCAACCCATCACGGTCCTCCGATCCGCCAGCAAGGGGGATACCGCCGGGGCCAGACATATCCATTCCGTGACCCGAGTGGTCCATGTCGTGTCCGGACTGGCCCATTTCGTGTCCGGAGTGGTCCATGTCGTGACCGGACATGTCCATGTCGTGCCCGGACTGGCCCATTTCGTGTCCGGAGTGGCCCGTGTCGTGGGGCATTTCCATGTCGTGTCCGGAGTGGCCCATTTCGTGTCCGGAGTGGTCCGTGTCGTGACCGGGCATGTCCATGTCGTGTCCGGACTGGCCCATTTCGTGTCCGGAGTGGTCTGTGTCGTGGGGCATGTCCATGTCGTGTCCGGAGTGGTCCATTGACATCTCGGCGACGACGGGCGGCTTGCTCGCCTGCTCACTTCGAGCCCGCATGCGCTGGGTTGTGGTGTCGCGGAGGTCCTCAACAACGGCATCCAACGTCGACGACAGGTCTGCAACATTAGTCACAATGGCGCGCGCACGAGGGGCGGGAACCTGCTGCCACACCGAATCAATCAACGCGCTCAGCGCCGCCTCCGGTCGTCCGCAGACCAGCAGCGCGTCACTGTCTGCGGGCGCACACGCCAGTGCCCAGCCGCGAGCCGTGACCGCAGCCTCAACCCTCATCCGCAAAAGACCCGAGCCGGGGGCCTCGACGATCATGACGTGAACGCGCTTCACCGCGGCATTGGCCACCCACCCGGTCAGACCCATCGGAAGGCCCCTTCACGCCACGCCCACACAACGCCCGCGACCAACAGCGCGAGAAACACGAACATCTCGATGATGGCTTCGGCACCGCGTTCGGCCACGATAACCGCCCACGGATACATGAACAGCATCTCGACATCAAAAGCGAGGAACACCAGCGCAATCGGGTACCAGCGTGCGTGATACCGGGACAGCGCATGTTCGCGTGGTTCCCAGCCGGACTGGAACGGGAGGACCTCCACGACCTCCCGGGAAACCGCCGCAAACCGACCCACCATGTACACCAATCCGACCGCGGCGAGACCGAGGCCGATCACCATGAAGACGCTGATGTAGGGGGACATGCTTCGCATCTCACTTCCGGATCGGCGAAGGTAGCGCGGTCATGCCCGAGCTTAGGCTGTAGTCGTAGGAATCTCCCGGGTTCCGCCGGTTTGATGTCGTAGTGAAACGCAGATCGGTAGTTGGCGGTGAAATCGGAGGACGAATGGAATGGCTGGTGCGCGCCGCGGGAGCAGTGATCGTCTTACTGGTACTCCGCGACATGTTCCACACTCTGGGCCACCCGGAAGGGCAGGGTAGTCTCAGTCGACTGGTGCTGCGCACTATCTGGCGAATGTCACAGTACCGCCAGGGACGCGGACGGCTGGGCCAGCTCAGCGGACCCCTGGGGTTGTCGACCGTCATTGTCACGTGGGGCACGCTCGCGGTAGTCGGTTGGGCGCTGCTCTACCTGCCTTCGGTTCCCGAAGGCTTCATCTATGGTCCTGGCTCCGCCACGGATAGCGCGAACGCTCCGCTGGACGCTTTGTACATCTCGATGATCACGATCTCGACACTCGGTTTCGGGGACGTCGTGCCTGCGCCGGGATGGCTGCGCATGGCCGTCCCTCTTGAGGCCCTTTTCGGATTTGGACTCCTGACGGTCGCTGTGTCATGGGTACTGCAGATCTATCCAGCGTTGGCTAGGCGCAGAGTGCTGGCGATCACGCTGTCAACAATGCGGCGCGCAGAGGTTGTCGGGGGAAACCAGGATGCTGATTCCGTGATTCTGCCAGTTCTGTTGGAGCAGCTGGCGACCGCCATCATCCAGGCCAGGGTCGACCTCAGCGAATACTCCGAAACCTACTATTTTCGCGACACCGACCCCAACTCGTCGCTGGCGGCGATGCTGCCCTACGCCGCGGACCTCGCCGGAGTTGCGAAGGAGTCATCGCAGCCTGACATGCGCATCGCGGCACGCCTATTGACCGGGGCGCTGGAGGAGTTCGCCGGGGTCCTCCAGGGTCGGTTCCCACGCACTACTCCCACGATGTCCGACTTGCTTGCGGCATATGCGATCGACCATGGTCATGACCCCGTCAAATACAACAGCTCACCATAGGGTCCGCCTACCACACCCACCCACCGTGTTCAATCGACTTCGGTATCGACCCGCCGCAGGTGACGTTGTACTTGCAGTAGGGGATGCACGCACGGACCGACTTGGAGCGACTATTTGGCTCCGCCTGAACGATGCAAACGGCGATAGTCGTTGCGGTCAGATGTGCCGCCGGATGCGTTGGCAGTGTGGATCGATCGATTCAGCCGACGGAGATGACTCCCATCATGCCGTTGACTTCATGGGGACTGCTGTCGGTTTGGTTGACTCCTGATCTGTGAGGATTTCGGTTCTCGCGGAAAGATGGTCAACGTGCCGAAAGCATTCCCCCTTGAGTTCCGCCGCGATGTGGTCGCGGTCGCGCGGCGGGGCGAAACCCCGATCGCGCGGATAGCGAAAGACTTCGGGATCTCAGAGTCCTGCCTGCAGCGGTGGCTGAAACTCGCTGATGTCGAAGACGGTGTGAAGCCCGGTGTCACTCAGGCCGAGACGGCCGAGTTGCGTGAGGCGAAGAAGCGGATCCGGTTACTCGAACAGGAAGTTGAGATTCTGCGTCGTGCCGCCGCGTATCTGTCGCAGGCGTCGCTCCCAAAATGATGTTCCCGCTGGTCCGTGAACTGGCTGCTGATCGGATTCCGATCGCGGTGACCTGCCGGGTGTTGGGCTTCTCGAAGCAGGCGTTCTTCGCGTGGCGGGCAAGCCCCGTGTCGCAACGCGACTGGGATAACGCGCATCTGACGAACGCTGCGGTCGACCTTCACCGGGACGATCCAGCGTTCGGCTATCGGTTCATCTCGGACGAGATCGAAGGTCAGTCCGGGTTGTCGGCGTCGGAGCGGCGCGTGTGGCGGCTGTGTTCGCAGCAGCGGTTGTGGAGCGTGTTCTCCAAGAAACGTGGCCTGAACCGGAAAGCAGGTCCGCCCGTGCATGACGATCTCGTGCGGCGCGACTTCACCGCATCGAAGCTGAACGAGCTGTGGCTCACGGATATCACCGAGCACTGGACCGAGGAAGGCAAGCTGTATCTGTGCGCGATCAAAGACGTGCACTCCAACCGGATCGTCGGCTACTCCATCGACTCCAGGATGACCGCCGAGCTCGCCGTCGCCGCGCTGCGCAACGCCGTCGCCCTGCGAACCCCTACCGGAACAACGCTGCACTCGGACAGTGAGACTGTTCGTGCTGGTGTTCTCGGGGGTCCTGACCCTCACAGCGATGGACGCGCGAGGATGTTGGTGCCGGGTGTTCTCAGGGGTTCCTGACTCTCACTCCGATCGACATTTGCTGTCTTTCCTCGGATCTGTCGGTCTCCTGAGAACACCCGGTGAGGCGTCACGCCTCGCCGCCGGAGTGACCTAAGGAGAGCCTGCGCCAACAGGTGCTCATCACTGTCTTGTCCGCCGGTCTGGTGGTGCGCGATGCCGTTCCCCGCCCATGCGAACAGATCGGAGCACGACATGACCATCATCCCCGACACCACCCGGCGACCTCAACCACGAACACCAGTGTTCGCCGGCGTCGACACCCACAAGGAGATCCACGTCGCTGCGGTCATCGATCCAGCTGGCACGGTCCTTGGAACGCATAGTTTCTCCACAACACGCGCGGGCTACCGGGCGTTGCTGGCATGGGTGCGCAGCCACGGCGATCTGATTCGGATCGGGATCGAGGGCACCGGGTCCTACGGCGCCGGTCTCACACGGCACCTCGCCAAGCACGATGTCGTGGTCCTCGAAGTCGATCGACCTGATCGTTCGGATCGTCGCCGGAAGGGCAAGGACGACGATCTCGACGCGATCAACGCTGCCCGCGCCGCGCTACACGAGCGACGCACGACGATCCCGAAGTCCAAGGACGGCGCGGTCGAGGCCCTCAGAATCCTGCGGGTCGCACGCGCCCAAGCCGTCCGCGAACGACGGAACACGTTGCAGTTGCAGAGGATGTCGATCGTCGCGGCTCCGGACGAAGTCCGTGACCAGGTTCGCAATCTGACCCGCATGCAGCTGATTCGTCATCTCGCCGCCTGGCGACCCGATGTCTCCAACGCGACCGACCCGGTCATCGCCTACCGGGTCGCGCTCAAATCGTTCGGTCGCCGCTATCTCGAACTCACGGACGAGATCTCCGACCTCGACGACCTCATCAACCCGATCGTGCAAGCACTCGCACCGCAACTGCTGGAACGGGTCGGGATCGGCATCGAGGTCGCCGGCCAGCTGCTGGTCACCGCTGGCGACAACCCGGACCGGCTGCGCTCAGAAGCCGCGTTCGCGATGCTCTGCGGCGTCTCACCCCTGCCCGCCTCATCAGGGATGACCCAGCGCCACCGTCTCAACCGCGGCGGTGACAGGCAAGCCAACCGCGCCCTCCATCTCGCCGTGATCAGCCGCCTCAGGCTCGACCCCAGAACGAAGGCTTACGTCGCGAAGAAGACCGCCGAAGGACATTCCAAAATGGAGATCATCCGCTGCTTGAAGCGCTACCTCGCCCGCGAGGTCTACTTCCTCCTCAACCCCGGCATCCAGCACATCACCCCGAACACCAAACCACGCAAAATTGCCGCTTGACTCTTAGGAGAGCATCCACGGCTCGGTCTACACCTCGAAGGCCTACGTGAAGCTCTGCAACGACCTGAAGGTCACCCAGTCCATGGGGGCTATCGGGACCAGTGCCGACAACTCATTGGCGGAGAGCTTCAACGCCGCGCTGAAACGCGAGCTCCTCGCCGGGCGCCCTGCGTTCCCAGATCAGGCCACCGCCTACCGGGCCGTGTTCCGGTGGGCCAACCGCTACAACACTCGCCGACGCCACTCCGCGATCGGCAACATCTCACCCAACGCCTACGAAGCGACCACATCCGCTACCCTCGCGGAAGCAGCATAACCGAAGCGACACCGTGTCCACGATCAAGGGTCAAGGCCCGAGAGCTAGTCAGCGGCTGTCGTGCCAAGGCCGATCGGACGATATGTCGTGCGTCCACTCGCAGTGCGGTAACACGCACCACAATTGAGGGAGCAAATCGTGCAAAAAACGTCGCTCACAGCGCTCGTGCGACAGCAGTTCGAGCTTGCTCACGTCGCGTCCAGCGGCCGGAGCGCGACAACCGTGTACGGCGGCCACGAACACGTCCTCCGACAGACCGTGATCGCTCTACAGTCAGGCAGGGAACTCAGCGAGCACTCCAGCCCGGGCGAGGCAACCATCTATGTCCTGTCCGGACGGGTCTTGCTCGAAAGCGAGAACATGTCCTGGTCGGGCTGGATCGGTGACCTTCTCATCGTCCCCGCGGCCAATCACACTCTCAAGGCGGTGGAAGATTCTGCCGTACTGCTCACCGTTGCCAAGCTGATCTGAGCACTACCCGGTACGTGCACGCCACTACCGGGCCGGCCGAGTCAGCAAGAGCCGGACATTCCCTGCACGGGCCCGGCCGGCCTTCTCTCGCCAACTCGATGGGCCCGACGAATTACCGAGCACGCTGGACCATATCGAAAACGACATATTCGTGACAAAAGTTGAACCGAGCCGGAGGTGCTCGTCGCGGCAGCTGCGGGCCGCCCAATCGTGACCTGGCCGGTCGCTTCGGTGAGCGCCGTCTTCGGTCTCGTCCGGTGGCGCACGTTCCCGCTCTCACGGTCAGGACCGTGACGGTTCTTCTCGTGCCCGAGGTGCTCGGTGAGCTCCTCGCTCAGCGCGGTCTCGAGCACGTTCTTCGTGAACTGCTTCAACAGGCCGTCCGGGCCCGTCAGAGCAAGGCACTGCTCTTTGGCTAGACGGACCAGCTCGGCAGCCGCAGCAGCCTCCGCGGATCGGTCATCATCATGGTGTTTCTTCGAACCCACAACTTCCAGTGTCGTAGTCATCACGGCACCTTCCCCGCCACGCTCACGCGCGGCGCGTCAGGCCTGAAACACCGTATAGTTCGCCGTCCCGTGCTCTGCGCCGTCCCTCTAGTTAGCGGAAGGATCGACCGCCACTGACCCGCGGGTGTGCGACGACGCTATGGTCGCCGCCGAAGATGCTCGTGGCAGGACCGTGGGTTGCCCGCGAAGTCGATTTCCGCGAGAGATGAGCCGATCGTGGGTGCCGCTACTGGGGCTTCGACACGAAGGAAGTCTGGACCTTCGTGATCTGGGTCCTCTACGCCGGATACATCCACGCCCGCGCGACACGCGGATGGCGCGGCACCCGGTCGGCATGGCTGTCGATCATCGGCTTCTCAGCCGTCATGTTCAACTTCACGATCGTGAACATGTTCTTCAAGGGTTTGCACGTCTACAGCGGGCTGAACTACACAGTTTGTAGTAGCCCTATTTTGGTGACGGGGTCGGCCGTCAGGCTCAGTGATCTTCCCGCCATTTAGGATCACGCTCGAGGATGGCCCGAGAGTGTTGCTGCCGGTGTTAGTGATGGCCGCGGCCCATTCACGGTTCTTCACCGCCCGAATGACCTCGACGCGCGCGACAGTCCTCAGAGATCGATTCCCGCATACTTCCCCCGTAACGGCTGACCTTCTCGCGGCCTACGCCGCCGACCACGGGCGCCGTCGCATGGATGGCGATCGCGATCAATAGCCTCATCGCCTAAGCAGTAGCGAAGCGTCGCATCAAGCGGACGATTAGTTGCGTCCGGTTGGGCGCCATCACGAGCGGACGAGCCGGGCGATGGCGTCGGTGGCTTCTTTGATCTTCGCGTCGGCTTCGTCGCCGCCGGCCCGAGCGGCGTCGAGCACGCAGTGTTTGAGGTGGTCGTCCACGAGTCCGAGCGCGACCGCTTGCAGAGCGTTGGTGAGTGCGCTGACCTGCGTGAGGATGTCGATGCAGTACTTCTCTTCTTCGACCATGCGGGAGATTCCGCGAGCTTGCCCTTCGATGCGCTTCATCCGACTGAGGTACTTGGCCTTGTCGGTGATGTAGCCGTGGTGCGCGTGTGGTTCTTCTGCGCTCGCGTCTTCCGTGGTGCTGTGCGGCATGGTCGGCTTCTTTCGTTACGCGTTTTGCAGCGCGGGAGTGGGGGCGGGTTGCGACGCGGGGGACGCGGTCGCGTGGGAGCGGAAGCGGCGCAGGCGAAGGCTGTTGCCGACGACGAAGACGCTGGAGAAGGCCATTGCGGCGCCGGCGATCATGGGGTTGAGGAGCCCGAATGCGGCGAGGGGGATCGCGGCAGCGTTGTACGCGAAGGCCCAGAACAGGTTGCCTCTGATGGTGCCCAGGGTGCGGCGGGAGAGGCGGATGGCGTCGGCGGCGGAACGGAGGTCGCCGCGGACGAGGGTGATGTCGGATGCTTCGATTGCGACGTCGCTGCCGGTGCCCATGGCCATGCCGAGGTCGGCCTGCGCGAGGGCCGCGGCATCGTTGACGCCGTCGCCGACCATCGCGACGACTTTGCCTTCGCCCTGCAGGCGTGTGATCACGTCGACCTTTTCGGAGGGGAGGACTTCGGCGATGACCTGATCGATGCCGACCTGGCCCGCGATGTGCGCGGCGGCTGTCGGGTTGTCGCCGGTGAGGAGGATCGGGGTGAGGCCCAGGGCCTTGAACTGTGTGATTGCCTCGACGCTGGTGGGTTTGATCTGGTCGGCGACGACCAGGACTCCGCGAGCTTTACCGTCCCACGCGACGAGTACCGCGGTCTGCCCGTGAGCTTCGGCCGCGTCTTTCGCGGCGACGAGGTCGGCGTCCGGGTGAACGGACCATTCTTCGAGCAGGGCGGTGCGTCCCACGAGCAGGGCGCGTCCGTCGGTGACGCCGGTGACGCCCTTGCCGGGGACGTTCTGGAACGACTCGACGTCGGGCAGTACACCGGTGTTCTGGGTGGCGGCTTTCGCGATGGCCTGGGCGATGGGGTGTTCGGAGGCATCCTCCACCGCGCCGGCAAGACGCAGGACCTCATCGCGGGACTCGCCGGGAGCGGTGATGACGTCGAGCAGTGCCATCCGTCCCGTGGTGACCGTGCCGGTCTTGTCCAGGACAATCGTGTCGACGCGGCGGGTGGATTCGAGGATCTCGGGGCCCTTGATGATGATGCCCAACTGAGCGCCCCGCCCGGTCCCCACCAAAAGGGCGGTCGGTGTGGCGAGGCCGAGTGCGCAGGGGCACGCGATGATGAGCACCGCAACAGCGGCGGTGAACGCGGCGTTGGCACCGAATCCGAGGGCCAACCAGGTCGCGAGGGTGGGGACCGCGATGACAAGGACGATGGGGACGAAGATCCCGGAGATGCGGTCGGCGAGACGCTGCACGTCGGCTTTCCCGGACTGGGCGTCTTCGACGAGTTGCGCCATCTGCGCGAGCTGCGTGTCGGACCCGATCCGGGTGGCGCGGACGACGAGGCGTCCGCCGGCGTTGACGGTCGCGCCGGTAACCGAGTCACCTTCGGCGACTTCCACCGGTATTGATTCGCCGGTGAGCATGGACTGATCAACCGCCGATGCGCCGGTGGTGATGATCCCGTCGGTGGCGATCTTCTCGCCGGGGCGCACGACGAACTCGTCGCCGACCCGCAGTTCCGCGACGGGGATGCGGGTTTCGACGCCGGCATGGAGGACGGCAACGTCCTTGGCGCCCATTTCCAGGAGAGCGCGGAGGGCGGCGCCGGCCTGCTTCTTGGCCCGTTTTTCGAAGTAGCGGCCCGCGAGCACGAACGTGGTGACTCCCGCGGCGACCTCGAAGTAGATGTTCCCCGCCCCGTCACTGGGGGTGACAGTGAACGTGAATTCGTGGGTCATGCCGATGTGACCGGCGGTCCCGAAGAACAGCGCATACAGCGACCACAAGAACGCGGCGGACGTGCCGATGCTGATCAGGGTGTCCATCGTCGCGGCGCCGTGACGCAGATTCAGCCACGCGGCACGGTGGAAGGGCCACGCACCCCAGATCACAACGGGTGCAGCCAGGACGAGCGAGACCCATTGCCAGTACGGAAACTGCAGGGCCGGGATCATCGCCATCAGGATGACGGGAACCGAAAGCGTCGCCGAGACGATCAGCCGGCGACGGAGGCTGCGAAGCTCCGCGTCGTCGCTGCGATCCTCCTCGGGAGTTGCCGGCGTGGGGAGGACGGCGGTGTAGCCGGTGTTCTCGACCTCGGCGATCAGGACCGCGGGGTCAAGGGTCGCGGGGGCAGTGAGCTGCGCCTTCTCGGTGGCATAGTTCACCGTCGCGGTGACGCCGTCGAGCTTGTTGAGCTTCTTCTCGATGCGCATCGCGCAGGATGCACAGGTCATCCCGCCGATCTCCAGCTCGATGCGGGTGTCGTCTGCGGCATCGGTGCTCACCGGACGCTCCTCGTGGACGAATTGCGCTCGTCCGCCCCCGTGGCCATTAGGCTGCGACCGCTTCGTACCCTGCCTCATCGACAGCAGCGATCACGGCGGAGACCTCGACGGGCTGCGAAGAGGACACGACGAGCTTGCCGGTTCCTACGTTGACGTCGATGTCTGTGACACCGGCCACCTTCGATACTTCGTCGCGCACCGACTTCTCGCAATGCCCGCACGTCATGCCGGTTACCTGAAACTCTGTCGTTTCCATTGTTCGCACCTTTCATTTGACGGGGGTACCCCTAGGGGGTACTCCCACCATACAACCGAACTGGTGCGCGGGGCATTCCCGAGCACCAGTTCGAGGTCAGTTCGATGCGGGCAGGTAGCTGAGGCCGCGCTCGTCAACGAGGACGATATCGCCGGTGTTCGTGATCGCGACGGCCTGCGCGGAGCCCTGGACGGCGCCCGCTTCGGTCCACGCACCCGCCGCCGAGGTCACCCAGATCGTGTTGTCGGTGTCGACTCCCACGACCAGTTCGTGATCGGGGGACGCCGCGACGCGGTACACGGCAGGAGCGTCTGCCCATGGGCTGAACGAGGCCCCGCCGTCGGTGCTGAGCTGGGTGCCTTCGGGTGTCGCGGCGATCACGCGCCCCTCCCAATCCACGGCGAACGCGACGGCGTCAGTGGTCGCTCCCGTCGACGACCACGAGTCGCCGTTATCGGTGCTGGAGAGCAACTCCGGACTGTCGGTGGCGAGCGCGAAGACCGTGCCGCCTGGACCAGAGGTCATGGCGTGGAAGTCCTTCTGTCCCGTGAACGTGACAGGCTCCCACGAGGCGGCACCATCCTTGCTGCGGATGATCCCCAGGTGCGGGGCTCCCCACTCGGCGGGTGTGTTCGCGCCAGGGTGGCCTGAGGCGAGCAGGGTGCCGTCGGTGGCGGTGAGGCCCATTGCGTCGAAATCAGCGCTCCCGACACGCCCGCCGAGGGCACCGGTCGCGTCAACGGCGTAGATGCCCTCATGGGTTCCAAGAAGGAATCCTTCACCGGCCGGATCGGCGACGATCGCATGCACGTGAGATATCGCGGTGGCAGCCTCGGCAGAGTCGGTGGGAGCGGAAGCTGTTTTGGCGGCCGAGCATCCGGTGAGGGTGAGAAGTGCGAGCGCGATGACTCCGGTCGTCACACGTAGTGAGAAACGCATGTAAAGCCCTTTCAAGAAGTAGCGAGGTCGGCGGGGCGGGGGCGCCGTAGATCCACAGCGCCCCCGCATGCGACATCAAAGAGAGGTGAGCAGTTCTTGCATGAGAGCGATCTCGCTCGTCTGCGCGTCGACGATCGTTTGTGCGAGTTCGAGTGCATCCGGGCTGCTGCCGTTCTGCAACTCGGCCTGTGCCATCTCAAGAGCGCCCTCGTGATGGACGATCATCTGCTCAAGGTAAAGGCGCGACGCTTCCGCGCCGCTTGCGGCCTCGAGCGTCGCCATGTCGTCGCCGGACATCATCCCGTCGCCCATACCGTCCATGCCGTCCGACGCGGACATTCCCGAGCCGTCCAGCCAAGACTGCATCAACTCGATCTCTGGGCCCTGCGCTGCTTTGATCTGCCGCGCCAGATCCTGAACGCTGTCGTCGATGCCGTCTTTCGCGAGAATCATGTCGCTCATCTCCACGGCTTGCTCGTGATGCGGGATCATCATCATCGCGAACATCGAGTCCGCAGCGTTGAAGCCATCCTGTGCCGTGGCAGACGACGATGGCGGCATGGTGCCACCATCCATCCCCGGCATCGAGTTGTCGGCACCGCCGGCGCAGCCGGCCAGCACAAGCGCGAGAGCCAGTGGAGCGGCCGTCAGCGCAGTCATTCGAATTCTGTTCATTGTGGAAAGTCCTCTTATATGTGTCGTTGAAGCAGTACGTGGTGCCCACCAGGGGGCAGAGTCTTTCCGACCGGGCGGCCGGGAAAGAGCACTCACGTACGACTGATCGACAACTCAATCAAAGAGGGCGGACGCAGCGAGACGAACACTCGCGGCAAGACGAAGGCGGGAGCGAGGCTCGGTCCGCGTGCACGGAGGAGTCCCGGAGTCGACTTCGCGGCCAGCAACACGACCACAAGCAAGCCCAGCACGCATGCCAGCATCATGGCGCTGTGGCCGCCGCCAGCGCCACAATCAGCGCAGCCTGAATCCGGAGCGGGATGAGAGGTGGTCGCCAACGCATGCGCGTCCATCGACGCGATCTCCACAGTGGACGCGGTAGCGGAGGCCATGGGAGCGGTCGACACGGTGTGCATTCCGAGGATCCCGACAATAACCAGCAACGCCAAGAGCACAGTGGGCACCAGAAGAGACGACGCCGTCGCGCGTCGGTTCATTCGTGTCATGGAATAGGGCATCGGAACCTCACTCGCGAGCATACTTCCCCCGGGTATTGCGCCGGCCCAAAAAGTACCGAATACACTCCCGGCGCCCCGTCCCACTCAATACCCCCCTAAGGTATAAGTGAGAGCTCTTCTTGAGAAGCTCTGTCGAACGGAGTCGGTGGTTGTGACAGACGCAGATCAGAAGATATCCCTCGTCGGGTCGATATCGCTGGGCACCGGCGTCATGATCGGCGCTGGCATCTTCGCGCTCGTCGGACAGGTCGCAGGGTTCGCGGGGGACTGGTTCCCACTGGCCTTCCTCGCGGGCGCCGTCGTGGCGGGAGTCAGCTCGTACTCCTACACGCGATACTCGAGCGTCAACCCTTCGGCGGGCGGCATCGCCATGCTGCTCAAGGATGCCTACAGTCCTGGCATCGTCGCAGGTTCCTTCACCCTCTTCATGTACGTCTCGATGGTGGTCGCAGAGAGCCTGCTTGCCCGCACCTTCGGGACCTACATTCTGCGCCCGTTCGGCCTGCAAGACTCGGCCATTCTCGTTCCGGTCCTCGGAGTAGTGGCCATCGCCGCCGCCGCGATCGTCAACCTCGTCGGCAACTCCTTGGTCGAAAAGTCGGCGATGACAACCGCGATCATAAAGATCGTCGGAATCGCCGTCCTCGCTATCGGTGGCCTGATCGCCGCCGCCGCGTCCGGTGACGGGCTCCTTTCCAAGGCCTCCGGCGATCCGGTGCAGCCGTTCGGGATACTCGCCGGCGTCGCGCTCTGCGTCCTCGCTTACAAGGGATTCACGACGATCACCAATCAGGGCGATGACATCCAGAACGCGAAGAAGAACATCGCCCGCTCCATCGTCATCTCCATCGCCATCTGCGCGGTGCTCTATCTGCTGATCACCCTGTCGGTCGAAGCGAGCATCGGCGCGAAAGGCGCCGTCGACGCCCGAAACTACGCCCTCGCCGAAGCAGCCAAGCCACTGTTCGGGGCATGGGGAATAGGGCTGACCGTCGCCATCGCGGTCGTCGCGACGTTGTCCGGGCTCCTCGCGAGCCTATTCTCCGTGTCGCGTCTGTACGGGATGCTCCAGGAGATGAAACAAGCTCCGTCGCTGCCGAAGAAGGTGCCCCACCAGCCCATGCTGATCACCGCGGGCCTCGCGATCACCGCCACCGCGCTGCTCGATCTCAGCCAGATCGCGTCGATGGGTGTCTTCCTCTACCTCACGATGGATATCGCTGTGCAATGGGGCGTCATCCGGCATCTCCGTGAGAAGATCGAGGCGAACTGGTGGCTCCCTGCCCTGACGATCGTGCTTGATTTCGCCGTGCTCGTGCCGTTCACGGTGCTCAAGGCCCAGGCCGACTTGATGACCGTTGTTGTGGCGGCGGCAGTTGCCACAGTGATCTTCGCTGGACAGGCGATCGTCGTCACTCGGCGCGATAAGAACGACAAGAACGACAACCGAAGGATGCACTGATGGAACCCCGCAGGATTCGCCTCGTGCAGGGATAGATGTGTAGCTGTGTTCCAAGAATCCGCACGGCCCTGAGGTAGCTCTCGACCTGGTCAGCCATGACTCCCGACGGCGGACACCCGAGCACTCGACCACAGGGGTGAGCTCGCTAGAACTCTCCCAAAAGTTCGATCCGATCTCCCTCCGGGTCCGAAACCCACCCGAAGACCCCGACCCCATCCACCTGATGCGAATCGCCTTCGACATCTACTCCTCGGCGCCCTACTTGCTCGAGCATCGCGACGAGAGTGCGCATGCGGAGGTTCAACACGACCTGTTGGTCGGCCCCGATCGAAGTAGTCTGTGGCCCCTTCGAATGGGACAAACACCGTGGGCCCGCCCTGCTGCTCCCACTGACACCGTGCTCATCGGGGTCGAGCCCTAGTACCGTTCGAGACCACTCCTAGAGCGAGGCCGGATTCTTCGCCTGCAGGAAGTAGCTGCCTGTCGAATCTCACGACAGTCGTCAGATCGCGAAGTCGCTGACCTAGGGCTTTCTCGCTCGAGTTGTCAGCGCGGCCGTGATCTGCGGGAGAGACACCCCCTATCCGTAGGGTTTCGCGACACGTTCTGGCGCAGGCGAAGCTCGCGCGGTGCCTCGCTGGGACTGTGGATTTAGCGGTGTTTCCGGCCTGACGCGCCGCGCGTGATGCGTGGCGGGAAAGGTGCCGTGATGAGCACGACACTGGACGTTGTGAGTCCGAAGAAGCACCAGAACGATGACCGATCCGCGGAGGCTGCTGCGGCGGCGGAGCTGGTCCGGCTTGCCAAGGAGCAGTGCCTGGCCCTGACCGGGCCGGATGGGCTGTTGAAGCTGTTCACGAAGAACGTGCTCGAGACCGCGCTGAACGAGGAGCTCACCGAACACCTCGGGCACGAGAAGAACCGTGCCGGCCCGACCGCGACGGCGGAAACGTGCGCAATGGCACGAGGCCCAAGACGGTGCTGACCGAAGCGACCGGGCAGGTCACCATCGATGTTCCTCGGGACCGGGACGGGTCGTTCGAGCCGCAGATCGTGCGCAAGCGGCAACGCCGCCTGAACGGGGCCTGTATCTTGTCACCCGTAGCCTCGACCCCACAGGGCGTGGCCGCACCCGATGGACAATGCGCTGGAAGCCCGCTCTCAACGCATTCGCCATCACCTTCGCCGACCGCTGGCCGGCCGCAGAGACCTACTAAATGAAAACCGCCGGAAACACCGTTACTGAAACAGTCCCAAATGCAGGACGACTACGCACAGTAAGAACACCAGTGGTAATGCACGCAGGCACCAATGTGTAAGCGCCTTCCATTTAGACATAAACGGGCGTAGCCTGAGCGCCATGCGCGGCGGTTTGGAGCGTTGGAAGCGGGGTGTCGATTCCCGTGGGGTTCGACATGCGATCGCTTACGCACTCGAGGGAACTTGCGACGCGCACCTGCAGCATTCGACTGGCTCGGATGCGCTGGCGATCTATAGCGAGTCCGCCGATTCGACGGTGACAAGGTACGTCGTCCAAGACGGCGCCGTCCGATCGGACGGCCTGTCTGCTGGCGGCCTGAGGGTATGGCTCACCGGGCACGATCCAGCGACAGGGGAGGAAAGGGGCACGTCCCTACTCCGACCAGACGCCGATCTCCTGCTTGACGGCACGCTCAACCATCCCAAGTCGTACAGCATCGCGGCACTACTGCACCCCGAGCTCGCGATCGCATTCGAAGCGCTCCAAGACCGGCTTCGCGACCGCATCCTTATCCTTTGGCAACGCGAACTGAATGCTCGTCGGGGACACGGCGGGCTCGTTCGCGAGTCAATCGCGCGGCTCGAGGTCGTCGAGTTGCAGCACCGGCGCTCCCGGGCGCTCGACCCGCACGCCCACCGTCATCTCTGGTTGAACGTGAAGGTTCAAGGCGAAGACGGCAAGTGGACCAACGTGGACTCACGCGTCGCCATGAGATTTCACACCGTCGTCAACGCGGAAGGTGAGCTCGCAGCTCGCACTGACCCAGACTGGATCGCCGCGCTCGCACGCCATGGATACACGATCGGCGCCGAGGGCGAGATCGCGGAACTCGCGTCCGCCGTGCAGCCGCTCTCACGCAGATCGGCGCAGATCGAAGCCAACCGCGTGAGGCTGATCGCGCAATGGAGTGCCGCACACCTCGGGTCCCAGCCATCGGTGGCGGTGCTCGCGCAGATCGATCGACGCGCGTGGGCTGTGTCGCGCCCGAACAAGCCGGCACACTTGGACGAACAGACATGGGAAGCCTCCGTCCGTGACGAACTCGCCGCAGTTGACGTCAACATCACTACCCCGCGAGTGGCGCACAATGTCCCCGACGTCGCGATTGCTGAGCTCGACATCGATCTGCTCGCTGCTCGCGCGCTGGCAGACGCCGACGAACGCTCGACCTCATCGGGTGGCCGTTTCAGTCTGTTCGATCTGCGCGCCGGTGCCATTCGTGCAGTGTCCAGGACTGGGATCGTCGCGGATCGTGCGGTCCTCGAGGAACTCATCGAAGAAATCGCGCTCTTGGCTCGCGGTCATGCGGTGAAGCTCACAGATGCAGAAGGCGTGCCCGGCCACGTGAAGGCTTTCATGGCGACCGACACGATGCGACTCAAGATCCGCCTCGCGGGACGCTTTGACGCGTTGTCTGCGCCTGGTCGATCACAGCTCCCCAATGAGATGCGTCGAGCCGCAGCATCGGTCGACGAATTCGATCGTCTCGACCAGTCACAGCTCGCTGCGGCATGCGCGATCGCTGGTACGCACGGTCTGGTCGCGGTGACGGGCCCGGCCGGCGCGGGGAAGACGACGATGCTGCGGGCGGCCTTCGTCTCGCTGACTGCGCAACGGCGGCGGATGCTGGTGGTCGCGCCCACCAGCAAGGCCGCGTCGGTGGCAGCACGCGAGACCGGCGCTGAAGCTTCCAGCGTGCATGCGCTCCTGGCAGATCACGGTTACCGCTGGTATCGCGGCGCCGCAGGCTCGACCCAATGGTGCCGGCTCGGTGTAGGTGAGGTCGATTCCGTAACCGGGGTCACGTACGCCGGTCCCGCAAGGTTCCCGCTGTCGGCGAGAGACCGCATCGTCGTCGATGAAGCGGGAATGGTTGATCTGCAGACCGCGGATTCTCTCACCGAACTTGTCCTGGAAAAGGGCGCCAGTTTGGCGATGGTCGGCGACACGAACCAGGCTCTGCCCGTCGGCCATGCCGGCGCGATGGCATCGGCGATCCGGCACGCGACCGCCGCGGTGGAACTGGACACCGTACGTCGCTTCCACGATCCCGAATACGCCGCGCTCACCCTTCAACTTCGCAACCCTCGCGACCGCGATCACGCGTTGAAGATCGCCGACGAACTCATCACCACCGGCCACGTGCGCCGCGTCGATAACCTCGAGCAGGCTCGAGCGGCGCTCGTCGACGGCTACTTCCACTGGCGTGGACACGGACGGCGCGTCGCGCTGGTGTGCGGAACCAACAGCGAAGTCGATGCCGTCAATACTGAGATCCAGCAACGCCGCATCGACATCGGTGAACTGGACGCGACATCGCTCGCGATGGGAATAGGTGAACAGCGCATCCTCCTCGGCGACCTCGTGCAAACACGCCGCAACGACCGAAACACCGGCGTCCACAATCGCGCGCAGTGGATCGTCGACCGCATCGGTCCCGATTCCATTGGCCTGTTGTCACCGACCGATAGCGGCGTGCGGAGCCGCGTAAGCCGCGACTATGCGCTCGAGTACGTGCAGCTCGCTTACGCGACCACTGTCCACGGTGTGCAGGGGGACACCATGGACGCCGCCATCGTCGGCCCAAACGTTGATGCAGCGGGACTCTATGTCGGGCTTACTCGAGGACGCCACCACAATGAGGCCATCTGTGTGGCCAAAACTGATGCCGCCGCGCGCGTCGGTGTGGCCGCGACGATGCTCCGAGGAACGACCGAACTCACGATCGACGACTCGATGCGCGCCGCAGATTCCGAGCTGCGCCGGGCCGCAAGAGTGCGCGCGATGGCGCCGCAGGGCTACGGGGCGCCGGTGTCTGGCGGACACGGGATGTCGTGGCTGTGACCTCGGAGATGGGTGCGTGATTGCTCTACGCGTGCCCGCCCTCCGGCGCCGAGAGGGTAGCGGTCGAGGAGTGCTCCATTCCCTGCGGTCGCTATTTGCAGACTCCGCTCGCCGCTGCGCGTCGTGCTGCGCTTACCAACCGCTCCCTTCGGGCACTACGCCCTCGTCGACCGCTAGATCGGCCATTATCGGAGCGAAGGTGAAGAGCGAGGTGAATTCAAGGTAAATATGACCAGCAACACAACGAACGTGGAGCGTCAGACCTCCACGCCAAAGAGGCGCAGGAGAGCGGCACGGGGAATCATCCGCCGCGGCCCAAGTTGCACACTGGGAATCGTTCCCCGCTCGACGCCGAGCCTGATCGTGCGGTAGTCGACGCCAACAAGATCAGCGGCATCCTTCATCGTGAGAGCCAGACAATCTGGCGACTTCTGCATGGCAGCATTCCTTTCTGAGTGAAGATCGACACTCTCCTCCGACGCAAGGTACCACAAATGTGAACCAAGAGCGACGCTCCTCTTCGCCTTTCCGTCAAGCCATGGAATAGTGGAGCCTGTGACAGACATCGAGACCTTTGACGTCAGCAAAAAGAGGATCGACCTGGGCAGCGGGGTGAGCCTCCCCAGTTCGTGGTGCGCCCGCGTCACGGACGAAGACGACGTACCCGGAGCTATCACCGTCCGCGCGGAATGGGATTCAGCGCTCGGGCGCAGCGCAGTCGTCTTCGTGTCGCTGGAGCGGGGGAGTGGTGGCATCGATATCACCAGTCAGAACCTCCGGGAGATCCGT
This sequence comes from Microbacterium sp. NPDC064942, assembly GCF_049545525.1. Classification (NCBI taxonomy): domain Bacteria; kingdom Bacillati; phylum Actinomycetota; class Actinomycetes; order Micrococcales; family Microbacteriaceae; genus Microbacterium; species Microbacterium sp. NPDC064942. The sequence continues at coordinate 811,056 of NZ_JBMWDR010000001.1, forward strand.
ACGCACTGGATCCTTACGAGATCCGCGATGGAAGTCGTCACCGTCGACGAGGGAACGGATACGCCGATACCCGTTCACCAATTTCTCGCCCACCAACGCGGACGCACCGGCCGGACTCCCGAAGCAGCGCTCATTGACGCCGTCGCAATCTATCGTGTCGCAGGCGCGATCAGTTTCCCGCCGCTCAAACTCGTCGCCGATACACTCCACACAAGCCAAAGCACCGCTACACGGTTGATGGACCGTGCGCGAACCGATGGAGTCGCGCCAGAAGTCCGGCTTCAAGAGCCCCGACGCGCGCCGGCGGTCGATCCGTTCGAAGGCATTGGACCGTTCACAGGGCACGGCGCGCCGACTACTCCATCCATTGGTCGATAGGTCCAAAACCTACCCAACACTGTCACCGGGAGCGTCTCGGCTGGCGCCACTTTTGGACCGTCGTCACAGCCGCCACAAAGGCGGCATAAAAGCTTCCGGCAGCGGGCGCTAATTTGCCCATTTGCCCACAATTTGCCCACACTCGAAAACAGCATGTACCGGTAGGTACCATCCATAAACCGCATAAATTCACGGTTTTCAAGCCTCGCGACACCCACGAAAAACGCTGAAAAGGCCCTCTCACGGCGGTAACGCGGGTTCGAATCCCGCTGGGGTCACCAGACAGACGACACCCCCGACCACCAGGTCGGGGGTGTCGTCGTTTCGGCGCGTCGCGGGGTTTCAGGCCTCCGGCGATCCGCTCCGCACCCGTGCTCGGCGTCGTGCCCGGCGCACCACCTGGACGACGGCGAGGACGATGCCGGCGACGACGAGCCAGGGGAGCAGGAATCCCAGACCGAGGACGATCCCGTTCACGGTCGCGACGAGCGCGTTCCATCCGGTCGTGAAACCATCGCCGAAACCCTGCGGGTCGGCGGCGACGACCTCACCCGGCTCGGTGACGGTGATCGTGGCGCTCGAGAGGGCGACGTCGTCGGCCAGCGCGTCGGACTGCGCCCGGAGCGAGTCGAGCTCCGCCTGTCGCTGCGAGAGCGCCTCTTCGGCGGTCAGCAGGTCGGCCGTGGTGGCGGCATCCGAGATCAGCGACTCCAGGCGGTCGACGGAGGTCTGCAGCGCCGAGATCCGTGCGCGGAGGTCGGTCGACTGGGCGGTGACGTCCTCTCGCGAGATCTCCGAGGACCGGACCTCGCCCACGTCGTCGAGATCGGCGAGGAAGTCGCCCAGCGTGTCCGCCGGCACGCGCACGGTGATCCAGGTGCCGTCCGCAGAGGAGGTCGCGACGTCGCCCGACGACTCCGCGGACGGCGCAGCCGAGACGTTCATCGACTCGACGTACCCGCCGGCCGCGTCGGCGCGGTCACCGATCTCCCTGGCGGCGGCGGCCGGGTCTCCTGCTTCGAGGACGGTCGAACTGGTCGCGACGACCTCGCGCCCGGTGGCGGCGGTCGACCCGTTCTCCTCCGCGCCACCGCCCCGTCGCCCCCGAGGTCCCCGTTCGCTTCGGGTGCGACGGCGCCGCCGGCACCCTCGTCGTACAGCCCCACGGATCCGCCCGCGCTGCTGCTCGCCCCCGTGCCGCTCAGAGCGGGTCCGACGAACCCGGCGACCACGATGACCGCGGCCGCGGCGCCCGTGTACCCCCAGGCACGTCGCCGCCGGCGCTGCGACTGCTCCGTCGAGCGCGAGACCTCGGCGCGGATGTCGGCGAACAGCGCGGCCTCGATGTCGTCCTGCCGCTCGGATGTGAGTTCGGGGAGCTCGAGGTCGGGCCCGGTCATGATCCCTCCGCTCCGACGACGGCGCGCAGCTTCGTGCGCACCCGCGAGAGGCGGTTGCGGACGACCGCGTGCGAGATCCCGAGCTCCGCGGCGGCGGCGGCGTACGCGTAGCCTTCCGTCGCGCACAACCGGAAGATCTGCTGGTCGAGGGGGGAGAGGGTCCCGAGCTCCGCCATCACACGCTCGGCCAGGTCCCCGCCGATCACCTGATCCTCGACGTCGACCGTGGCCGGGAGCGTCTCCTCGACCGCCCCGGCGGTGTGCAGCCGGTCGCGGCGCTGCCGCCGCATCCGGTTCGCGCTCTGGAACCGGCAGATCGTGACGAGCCACGGCAGCAGCGATTCGCTGACGAGATCGAGCGTCGGCAGTCGCCGCCACGCGACCAGGAAGGTCTCCTGCATGACATCCTCCGCATCGGCCGTGTTCCCGAGGAGGCCATGGGCGAGCCAGTACACCGGCCTCGCGTAGGCGCGGTACAGCTCGCGGAAGGCCTGCTGATCGCCACCCGCGGCGGCGGCCACCAGGTCCGCGTCACGCCTCGCGAGCGGGTCGGCCATGGCATCCTCGTTCGTTCTGTCGATGGGGGAGTGTCGCGTCGCGGGGGATCGTCTCAGGCACCTCAAAAGGTACTCTGGGGGACGCCCCCGCATGAAAGGCCCTCATGGAGCTCCCCCTCTGGTTCGAGGTCGGCTCGCTGGTCGTGCTGACTCTCATCCTCGTCGCCGACCTGCTGCTGATCATCAAGCGTCCGCACGTCCCCTCGACGAAGGAGTCGACGCTCTGGGTCGTCTTCTACGTGGCCCTCGCGCTCGTGTTCGCGCTGATCATGCTGGTCGTGACGGACGTCGACTACGCCGGTCAGTTCGTCGCCGGCTGGCTGACGGAGTACAGCCTGTCGATCGACAACCTGTTCGTGTTCGTCCTCATCATGAGCCAGTTCTCCGTGCCGCGAGCGGCGCAGCAGAAGGTGCTGATGGTGGGCATCATCATCGCGCTGATCCTGCGCGGCATCTTCATCCTCCTCGGTGCCGCGATCATCGAGCAGTTCAGCTGGGTCTTCTACCTCTTCGGGCTCTTCCTCATCTACACGGCCTGGAAGCAGGCCTTCTCGAGTGAGGACGACGAGGACGAGGAGAAGAAGGAGAGCTTCGTCGTCCGCCTGCTCCGCCGTCGCATGTCGATCAGCGAGGAGTACGACGGCGCGAAGGTGCGTACCGTCATCGACGGCAAGAAGGTCTTCACGCCGATGATCATCGTGTTCGCCGCCCTCGGCATGACCGACCTGCTCTTCGCGATCGACTCGATCCCCGCGATCTTCGGCATCACGCAGAGCGCCTTCATCGTCTTCACCGCGAACATCTTCGCCCTGATGGGCCTGCGGCAGCTCTACTTCCTGCTCGGCGGTCTGCTCGACCGGCTGAAGTACCTGCACTTCGGCATCGCGTTCATCCTCGCCTTCATCGGCGTCAAGCTCGTCCTGCACGCGATGCACGAGAACGAGCTGCCGTTCATCAACGGCGGCGAGCACATCGAGTGGGCGCCGGAGATCTCCACCTGGGTGTCGCTCGGGGTGATCGTGGCCTCGATGGTCGTCGCGACCGTCGCCAGTCTCGTCGCCGCGCGTCGGGAGGGGTTGCGCGAGCCCCTTCCGGCGACGGGACCGACGCCCGTCGGCCACGCCGAGGACGTCGCCGCCGAGCAGGGCACGCCTTCGACCGTCGACCCCCGCCCGTCGCGGGAGGACTGAGGGGCGCCTCAGAACGGTCGCAGGTTCGCCCGGAGGGTCGGTTCGTACTCCCGGCGCAGGATGCCGCGGCGTCGCAGTATCGGGACGAGCTCGTCGAGCGTGCGGTGCACGGTCACAGGGTGCAGGTCGCCCCAGAGCAGCACGCCGTCGTTGCCCCACGCGCCGTACTCCTCGATGCGGTCGGCGAGCTCGTCGGCGGTCCCGACCCAGCCGGAGCCGTCGCTCAGACGGCCGAGGCGTGCGTGCGCCGCGAGGATCCGTCGCAGGGGTGCGTCGTCGTCGTGGTCGCCCACGAGTCGGCGGATGCTGCCGTGCGAGACGTGATCCCCGAAGATCCCCCGATCTAGCGGCCGGTCGAGGTCCAGGGCCGTCAGGTCCGTCTCGAGGTCGCTCGACTGCCGTTCCGCGATCCGTCGGAGCGTCGCATCGTCCGGTTCGAGCGAGGCGGCGACGATCCGGTCCGCCTCCTCGGCGGAGGAGACCACGACCGGCTGGATGGCGAAGAGGATCGTGATGTCCTCGGCCAGCCGACCCGCCGCCACCGCGGCGTCGTGGATGCGGCTGCGATAGCTGCGGACGGAGTCCTCGGTCATCGGCGCGAGAGCGAGCTGCACGTCGGAGTTCGCCCCGGCGAAGCCGAGGCCCCGCGGTGAGCCGCCCGGAGAGGCGATGACGGGTTCCCCGTCGGTGAAGGGGATCGCGTTGAGGGGGCCGTCGAACGCGTAGTACTCACCGCGGTGGATCGTGGGTTCGAGCCGAGTCCCGTCCGCGTACCGACCGGCGGCGGGATCGGCGATGAGCGCTCCGTCGGGCCAGCTCCGCCAGAGCGCCCGTATCGCCGACATCCACTCCTCGGCGCGGTCGTACGCGGCGTCGTGACCGAGCTGCGGAGAGGTCGAGAAGTGGCGGGCGCTGCCGGTGTCGGTGACGACGTTGAGTCCGAGGCGGTGCCCACTGAGGTGCTGCAGCGTCGCGAACTGCCGGGCGGCGGTGTAGGGCAGGGTCGCGGCGGGGTTCACCGTCGGGACGATGCCGATGCGCTCGGTGGCGGCGAAGAGGTACGGCGCCAGCAGCAGGGGGTCGAGCTTCGGACCGCCGAAGGCCTGGCGCACCCGCAGGTCGATCGTCTCGGCCGAACCCAGCGACGGCGCGTCCTCGATGATGAGCAGATCGAACCCCGCCTGCTCGAGGGTCCGGACGGCGTCCTGGTACAGCGCGGGGGAGGTCCAGTCGTACCCCCAATCGAGGTACGGGTGGCCCCATCCGTGCGGGCCGAAGCCGCGCGCGAGGAACCACCCGAAGTGCTGCGGGCGGCTCATGCGAGCACCGCCGCATCGTCCCGGACGGCGGATGCCGCCGCCGCGAGCGCCTGGTCCAGATCGGCCAGCAGGTCGTCGAGGTCCTCGATGCCGATGGACAGCCGCAGCGTGCCGGGGTGGACGCCCAGGGCCGCGCGCTCGGCGGGGGAGCGCCGGGCGTGGCTGGTCGTCGCCGGATGCAGCACGAGCGAGCGGACGTCGCCGAGGTGCGTCATGTGGGTGATCACCGAGACCGCTTCGACGAACGCCCGCGCAGCCGGTAGCCCGCCGCGGAGCGTGACGGTGAAGACCGAGCCGTACCCGCCGCGGAGGGAGGTCCGCGCGAGGTCGTGGGTGGGGTGCGAGGCGAGCCCGGCGTAGTCGACCGACGCCACCTCGGGGCGGTCGGCCAGCCACCCGGCGACGGCGAGCGCGTTCTCCGATTGGCGCTGCACGCGGAGGCTGAGCGTCTCGATGCCCTGACCGATGAGGAATGCGGTCAAGGGGGAGGGCGTCGGCCCGTACCGCGGTGCGACGCTCTCCCGCAGGTGGGCGATGCGCGCGCGCCCGCCGTAGCGCTCCCAGACGCTCGGCGTGCCCGCGCCGCTCTCGACGAGGTGCGGGAAGAGGCGGCCGGAACGGGATGCGTCGAACCGTCCGTCGTCGACGATCACGCCCCCGAGCACGGCGCCCTGCCCGGCGAGGAACTTGCTCGCCGAGTGGACGACGATCGCGGCGCCGTGTTCGAGGGGACGCAGCAGATACGGCGTCGCGAACGTGTTGTCGACGATGAGGGGGATGCCGGCGGCGTCGCCGATCGCGGCGACCGCCGCGATGTCCAGGACGTCGTTGCGGGCGTTGGCGATCGACTCGCCGAGGAGCACGCGCGTCTCCGGGCGGATCGCGCGGCGCCAGGCATCCGGGTCGTGGATGTCGTCGACGAAGGTCGTCTCGATCCCGAGTCGGGCCAGGTTGTCGACGAGCAGGCCGCGGGTGCCCTCGTAGATGTGCGTCGAGCTGACGATGTGCGAGCCGGCGCTGACGAGCCCGAGCAACGCGACGGCGAGGGCGGCCTGTCCCGACGCGAGGAGGACCGCCTCGGCACCGCCCTCGAGCGACGCGAGCTTGCGCTCGACGGCGTCGACGGTGGGGTTGCCGGTGCGGGTGTACCCGTACCCGTCGCCGGCACCGAAGTGGGCGGCGGCGTCGTCGAACGAGTCGAAGGTGAAGCCTGCCGTGAGGTGGATCGGCAGGGCGCGCGGGGTCGCCGTCGCGGCATCCGTCCCCACGTGGACCTGTCGCGTCGTGAACCCTCCGGTGGTCCGCTCCGTCATCGTCGTCTCCTGTCCCTCAGGGCACACAGCGTGCCACGGGGCGCCGCGGAGCCCCCGATCGTGAGACGCGGTGTTACGCCGCCGGCTCGTCTCGCCCCGTCCGGGCCGGTGGTAGTCTGGCGCGGTGCGGACCGCTCGACTCCTTATCGGCCGCGACGAGACCTCGCTCTGAGCCCTCTCTCGTCGCGGAGGCTGTCGCGGGCGCCATCCGACATCAGGAGACACCATGAGCACGATTCCCGACCGTCCGCGGACCCTCGCCGAGAAGGTGTGGGACGACCACCTCGTCGTGAAGGGTGAGGACGGCAGTCCCGACCTCATCTACATCGACCTCCACCTCGTCCACGAGGTGACCAGCCCGCAGGCCTTCGACGGTCTCCGCGCCGAAGGTCGCCCGGTGCGCCGCCTCGACCTCACGATCGCGACCGAGGACCACAACACCCCGACGCTCGAGATCGACAAGCCGATCGCCGATCTCACGAGCCGCACCCAGATCGAGACCCTGCGCCGCAACGCCGAGGAGTTCGGGGTGCGGCTGCACTCCTTGGGCGACAAGGAGCAGGGGATCGTCCACGTCGTCGGCCCGCAGCTGGGACTGACGATGCCGGGCATCACCGTCGTGTGCGGCGACTCGCACACCTCGACGCACGGTGCGTTCGGCGCCATGGCGTTCGGCATCGGGACGAGCGAGGTCGAGCACGTCCTGGCGACCCAGACCCTGCCGCTGAAGCCCTTCAAGACGATGGCCATCACCGTCGAGGGCACCCTCAAGCCGGGGGTCAGCGCGAAGGACATCATCCTGGCGATCATCGCCAAGATCGGGGCCAACGGCGGGCAGGGGTATGTCCTCGAGTTCCGCGGCTCCGCCATCCGTTCGCTCTCGATGGAGGGCCGGATGACGATGTGCAATATGTCCATCGAGGCCGGCGCCCGCGCGGGGATGATCGCGCCCGACGAGACGACGTTCGCCTACGTCAAGGACAAGCCGCACGCACCGCAGGGCGCGGACTGGGACGAGGCGGTCGCCTACTGGCGGACCCTGCCGTCCGACGAGGGAGCCGTGTACGACGCGGAGGTCTTCCTCGACGCCGACGAGCTCGAGCCGTTCGTCACCTGGGGCACCAACCCGGGTCAGGGCGTGACCCTGAGCGGTGTGGTCCCCGATCCGGCCGAGATGACCGATCCGAACGAGCGCGCCGCCGCGGAGCGCGCCCTCGAGTACATGGACCTGACCCCCGGGACCCCGCTGAAGGACGTGCCGGTGGATGCCGTCTTCATGGGCTCGTGCACGAACAGCCGCATCGAGGATCTCCGCCAGTTCGCGTCGATCGTCCGAGGCCGGACCAAGGCGGACGGGGTCCGCGTCATGGTCGTGCCCGGCTCGGCGCGCGTCCGGCTGGAGGCCGAGGCGGAGGGGCTCGACAAGGTCTTCACCGACTTCGGTGCCGAGTGGCGTTTCGCCGGATGTTCGATGTGCCTCGGGATGAACCCCGACCAGCTCGCCCCGGGGGAGCGGTGCGCCTCGACGAGCAACCGCAACTTCGAGGGACGCCAGGGCAAGGGCGGTCGCACGCACCTCGTCTCGCCCCAGGTCGCCGCTGCGACCGCCGTGCTCGGCCGCCTCGCGAGCCCGAGCGATCTCGACGCACTCGCACTGACGGAGGCCTGACATGGAGAAGTTCACCCGCCACACCGGTGTCGGCGTCCCGCTGAAGCGATCCGCGGTCGACACCGATCAGATCATCCCGGCCGTCTACCTGAAGCGCGTCACCAAGACCGGCTTCGACGACGCGCTGTTCGCCAACTGGCGGCAGGACCCCTCATTCGTCCTCAATCAGGACGCGTACCGGAACGGCTCCGTCCTCGTCGCCGGACCCGACTTCGGCACCGGGTCGAGCCGTGAGCACGCTGTGTGGGCCCTCCGCGACTACGGCTTCCGTGTGGTGTTGAGCACCAAGTTCGCCGACATCTTCCGCGGCAACGCCGGGAAGCAGGGACTCGTCACGGGTGTGGTCACCGAGGACGTGCTCGAGGCGATCTGGGCGGCCCTCGAGGCGGAGCCGGGGCGCGAGGTGACCGTCGACCTCGAGACACGCACGGTACAGGTCGGCGACGTCCAGGCCCCGTTCGACATCGACGATTACACTAGGTGGCGGCTTCTCGAAGGGCTCGACGACATCGGGCTCACCCTGCGCAGCGAAGACAAGATCGCGCAGTTCGAGGCGCGCCGCGAGGCGTGGCGGCCGCGGACGCTCCCCGTCCGCTGATCGGCCCGCGCCCCGCACAACGGGGCCGACCACGCTTCCTCGACACCAGTAATGAGGTCCCACCGATGAACACACTTCTCAGCGACTCCGCGTCGACTCCCGCCAGCGGCGGCAGCACCGGTCAGACGCTCCGGATCCGCGGTGGTCGCCCGCTGCGCGGCCGCGTCGAGGTGAAGGGGGCGAAGAACCTCGCCACGAAGGCGATGGTCGCCGCCCTCCTGGGGGAGACGGCGAGCATCCTCCGTGACGTGCCGGACATCAGCGACGTCCACGTCGTCCGCTCACTCCTCGAGGTCCACGGCGTCCGCGTCGAGGACCTGGAGGACGGCGTCCTCCGACTCGACCCGAGCGGTGCCGTCTCGGCGCACATGGAGGAGATCGACGCGCACGCGGGGGCCTCCCGCATCCCGATCCTGTTCTGCGGTCCGCTGCTGCACCTCCTCGGCCAGGCCTTCATCCCCGACCTGGGCGGATGCCGCATCGGCGACCGTCCGATCGACTTCCACCTCGACGCCCTCCGCTCGTTCGGTGCCATCGTCGACAAGCTGCCCAGCGGCATCCGCCTGTCGGCTCCCGACGGCCTGCACGGCGCGAACATCGAGCTGCCCTACCCGAGCGTCGGCGCGACCGAGCAGGTGCTCCTGACCGCGGTTCGCGCCAAGGGCACGACGGAGCTGCGCAACGCCGCCATCGAGCCCGAGATCATGGACCTGATCGCAGTCCTCCAGAAGATGGGCGCGATCATCTCCTACGAGCCCAACCGGGTCATCTTCATCGAGGGCGTCGAGTCGCTGCGCGGGTACGACCACCGCAGCATCTTCGACCGGAACGAGGCGGCGTCCTGGGCGGCGGCCGCCCTCGCGACCGACGGCGACATCTTCGTCGGCGGAGCCAAGCAGCAGGAGATGCTGACGTTCCTCAACGTCTTCCGCAAGGTGGGCGGCGACTTCGACATCGCCGAGGACGGCATCCGCTTCCGTCGCGGCGGCCCGCTGAAGCCCGTCATGGTCGAGACCGACGTGCACCCCGGCTTCATGACCGACTGGCAGCAGCCCCTGATCGTGGCGCTCACGCAGGCCGAGGGCGAGTCCGTCGTCCACGAGACGGTGTACGAGAACCGTCTCGGCTTCACGCGTGCCCTCGTCCAGATGGGCGCCGACATCGTGGTGCACCCCGACGGCATCGCGAGCTCCGACCGCCGCGTGCCGCGTCGGGCGCTCGAGCAGGCGGCCGTCATCAACGGCCCGACCCCGCTGCACGGCGCCGACGTCGTCGTGCCCGACCTCCGCGGCGGGTACTCCTACGTCATCGCCGCCCTGGCGGCCGAGGGCGAGTCGACCGTGCGCAACATCGGGATCATCCGTCGCGGCTACGAGAAGTTCCTCGAGAAGCTGACCGATCTCGGCGCCGACTTCGACGTCACGGAGTGAGCGCGGTGGCTCCTCGTCGCCGCGCCTCCCCGGAGAAGACCCGCCCGAGCGTCTTCTGGCCGGCGGCGATGATCGTCGTACCCGCGACCGGCTGGTTCGCGAAGATCGAGATCGAGGGCGGCGAACACCTTCCCCGCGAGGGCTCCTACATCCTCGCGCCCAACCACTACAGCGAGTTCGATCCGGTGATCCTCGCCGTCGCGACATGGCGGCTCGGCCGTGCCCCGCGCTTCATGGCCAAGGAGAGCCTGTTCCACGTTCCCGTTCTCGGCTGGCTGCTGCGGGCGATGGGGATGGTGCCGGTGGCCCGGGCATCCACCTCCGCCGCGGCGAAGCAGACCCTCGCGCAGTCGAACGCCCTGGTGGCGGCGCAGCGCGGCGTCATCGTCTACCCGGAGGGGTCGCTCACGCGCGACCCCGACATGTGGCCGATGCGCGGCAAGACCGGCGCCGTCCGGCTCGCGCTGTCCGCGCCCGAACCGCTGCCGGTCATCCCCGTGGCGACGTGGGGCGTGCAGGAGATCCTGCCGCGGTACGGCCGTCTGCGCCTGTGGCCGCCGCGTCGCCGCGTCCGCGTCCTGCTGGGCCCGCCCGTCGACCTGTCCGCCTTCACCGACACCACGCTGGCGACGCTCACCGCGGCGACGGATGCCGTCATGCGCGACATCTCGATCCTGCTGGGACGCCTGCGCGGCGTCCAGCCTCCCGCCGAGCGGTGGAACCCGGCCCAGCACGGTCAGAAGGAGACGGGTCGCCTTGACTCCTAGGGAAGCGTCGCGCCGCGAGGCAGCGGCGCCCCGCGTCGCCGTGCTCGGTTCCGGAAGCTGGGGGACGACCTTCGGCAAGGTGCTCGCCGACGGCGGCGCGGACGTCGTCATGTGGGCCCGCCGCGCCGAACTCGCCCACGAGATCCGCGAGGGCAAGCGCAACTCGCAGTACCTGCCCGGAATCAACCTGCCGCGCGGGCTGTCGGCCACCCACCACCTCGCCGAGGCGCTCGACGGTGCGACGCAGGTCTACATCGCGATCTCGAGCCAGGCGCTCCGGCAGAACCTGAAGGGCGTCCGCCCTCTGCTCGCGACGAACGACGCACCGATCGTGTCGCTGATGAAAGGCGTGGAGAAGAAGACCGGGCTCCGGATGAGTCAGGTCCTCGAGCAGGAGCTCCACTGCGACCCGGCGCGTATCGCCGTGGCATCCGGACCCAACCTCGCCCTCGAGATCGCACGCGAACAGCCGACGGCAGCAGTCATCTCGTCGTCGAGCCAGGAGACCGCCGAAGCCGTCGCCCGCATCTCGCGCAACCGCTACTTCCGCACCTTCGTGAACACCGACGTCATCGGGACCGAGTTCGGCGGGGTGCTGAAGAACCTCATCGCCGTCGCCATCGGCATCGTCGACGGGGTCGGCTACGGCGAGAACACCAAGGCGTCGATCATCACGCGCGGTCTCGTCGAGATGACCGATTTCGCCGTCGCGCAGGGCGCGCAGCCCGAGACCCTGCAGGGCCTCGCCGGTCTCGGTGACCTCATCGCGACGTGCCAGTCCCCGCTGAGCCGCAACAACACGGCGGGCCGGCTGCTCGGCCAGGGGTACAGCTTCACCGAGGTCGTCAAGCAGATGGACCAGACGGCCGAGGGGCTCGCGTCGGTGGCACCGGTGCTGCAGTTGGCCCGCGAGGCCGGCGTCCACATGCCGATCGTCGAGCAGGTCAAGATGGTCCTCGACGGCACGATGAATCCGCGCGACATCGCACCGCATCTCACGACGGATGACGACGAGCCCACCGAGGAGAGGACTCAGAATGGTTCAGGCGGCAGTGGTTCTGCTCTTCGGCGGGCGTTCCAGCGAGCACTCGATCAGTTCCGCCACAGCGGGGGGCGTCCTCCGCGCGATTGATCGCGAGCGCTACCGGGTCATCCCGGTCGGGGTCACCCGCGAGGGCGCGTACGTCCTCGAGGACGACGATCCCGACAAATTCGCGCTGAACGCCGATCGGCTGCCGGAGGTCGTCGACAACGGCACCCGCATCGTGTGGCCGGAGTCGACCGTCGAGCGGGAGCTCTCGGTCCGTCGCCCCGACGGGACCGTCGAGTCCCTGGGGGATATCGACGTCGTCTTCCCGATCCTGCACGGCCGCTTCGGCGAGGACGGCACGGTGCAGGGGTTCCTCGAGCTCCTCGACCTGCCGTACGTCGGTGCGGGCCTGCTGATGTCCGCCATCGGCATGGACAAGCACACCACCAAGAGCATCCTTCAGGCGGCCGGGGTGCCCGTCGTCCCGTGGGTCACGGTGACGCGGGCGGGCCTCGAGCGCGACGGCGACCTCTGGCGTCGCCGCATCCGCGGCCTCGGACTGCCGGTGTTCGTCAAGCCCGCGCGTGCGGGATCGAGTGTCGGGGTGTCCAAGGTCTCCGACTGGGACGAACTGGATGCCGCGCTCGAGACCGCCTTCGCGGAGGACTCGAGCGTGCTCGTCGAGCAGGCCGTCACCGGCCGCGAGATCGAGTGCGGCGTGCTGCAGGGGCGCGACGGCGGCGACCCGCGAGTCAGCGTCGCCGGCGAGATCGTCGTCAGCGGTCGGGACTTCTACGACTTCGAGGCGAAGTACCTCGGCGCCCCCGGCATCGACCTCGTCTGCCCCGCGGAGCTCCACGACGGCGAACTCCGCGAGATGCAGCGGATCGCCGCCCGTGCGTTCGAGGCGGTCGGAGGGCAGGGGCTGTCGCGGGTCGACTTCTTCTACACCGGCACCGAGTTCTTCGTGAACGAGGTGAACACGATGCCGGGGTTCACGCCGATTTCGATGTTCCCGACGTGCTGGATCGAGAGCGGGCTGAGCTATCCCGAGCTCATCACCGAGCTGATCGAACTGGCGCGCTGATCCAGCTCACGGGACGACGTCGGATGCCGCGACGCACTGTCCCGTGGTCTCGAACCGCTTCGTGATGAGGCGGCTGACGGCGCTCACCGGACCGCTCGAGCTGACCTCGTCGTAGTCGATGATGAGCTGGATCGCCGGTTCGCGGCCGTAGGTCGTGATGCGGTACAGCGGTGCCCGCGAGTCGTCGACGACCCAGTCGACACCGTCGACCGTCACGCAGGGAAGCTCCGACGGACCGAGGGGCGGGACCCCGCACGCGAGCTGCACGGTCGTGGGGTCGCCCCAGGCGGCGGTCGACTGCGCGTCGGTCCAGCGCCGCGGCTGGTCGCCCAGGTCGTCGGGCAGCCGCACCATGACCTCCGCGCAGCGCGGGTCGTCGGCTCCGGGGGCGGCCTCGAGCGCCACAGTCGACGAGCACCCCGACAGTGCCGCGACACCGGCGACGAGGAGGGCGAGCGCGACGGTCGAGCGGGTCCGGGGCATCGCTCCAGACTACCGTGGAGCCATGGGTGAGCTCCGTGTGCGCGACGTCTCCGAGGCGGAGCTGCTGCGCCGCATCCTGCGCGTCCTCGGACCGCTTTCGCGCGCCGAGGTGGGCCCCGGTGACGACGCCGCGGTCCTGGCCGTCCCGGGCGGCCGCGTCGTGGCGACGACCGACACCCTCGTCCACGGTCCCGACTTCCGATTGGCGTGGACGTCGCCGCGGGACCTCGGGTACAAGGCCGCCGCCGTCAACCTGGCCGACGTCGCCGCGATGGGCGCGCGTCCCACGGCTCTGCTCGTCGCCCTGGCCCTGCCGGACTCCCTCCCCGCCGCCTTCGTCGACGACCTCGCGACAGGGTTCCGCGACGCGCTCGACGAGCTGGCACCCGGGTGCGCCGTCGAGGGCGGGGACCTGACCGTGTCCGACACCCTCACCGTCGCCGTCACCGCCCTGGGCGTCCTGGACGGCGTCTCGCCCGTGCTCCGCTCCGGAGCGCGGCCGGGTGACGACGTCGCCGTCGCGGGCGGCCTCGGCGCGGCGGCCCGCGGCCTCCGCCTGCTGTTCACCCGCTTCCGCGACGACGAGGGACGCCCGGTCGCCGTCGACCTCGCTGTCCTCACCGAGCAGGAGCGGCGGGACCTCTCGGCTCAGCTCCGGCCGCAGCCGCCGGTGCGGCTGGGGCTCGCTGCCGCGCGAGCCGGCGCGACCGCACTCATGGACGTCTCGGACGGCCTCGTCCTCGACGCGACCCGACTGGCGGACGCCTCCGAGGTGACGCTCCTCATCGAGGCGGACCTCGATGACGACGCGCTCTCCGGCGGCGAGGACCACGCGCTGCTCGCGTGCTTCCCGGCCGGCACCGCGCCTGCCGGCTTCACCGTGATCGGTCGTGTCGCGCAGCGGCGGGAGGTGCCCGTCCTGATCGGGGGCGTCGCGCCGGACGGCCGCGGCGGGTGGGATCCCTATTCGGACTGGGATGCGGCGCTCGGCTGACCCGAGCGAGCGAGCCACCACAGCGACGTGTCGCCGTACTTCTTGCTGCGGTCGACGACGAGACCGTCGGGCAGGAGCGGTTCGCCGGAGCGCGTCGCGCGTTCGACGACGACCGTCGCGGCGGGGGTGAGCCGCGGCACGAGCAGCCCGAGCGTCGCCGAGACCTCGGCATCCGTCATGTCGTAGGGCGGGTCGACGAACACGAGGTCGAACGCGGGTCCGCCGGCCCGCAGGAACGCGTCGGCGGCGGACCGGTGCACGGTCAGCCGGCGCCCCGGGAGGCTGGGACCCACGGCGCGGACGTTGCGGTCGATGACGGATGCCGCGCGCGGCGCGCGCTCGACGAGGTCGGCCGACGCGGCCCCGCGGCTCACCGCCTCGAGACCCAGCGCTCCCGACCCCGCGTAGAGGTCGAGCACGGCTGCCCCCGCGAGCAGGTCGCCGGCGTCGAGGGCGCCGAAGAGCGACTCGCGCACGCGCTCGCTCGTCGGCCGCGTACCGGCGCTCGGCACGACCAAGGGTAGTGAGCCGGCGTCTCCCGCGATGATCCTCGTCACCCCGCCACGATAGCGGCGTCCGCGCCCGCTCCTAGACTCGAGGCATGCCGTCGTACTCGCTCGCCACACCGCTCGCCGAGGCGGTCGGCGACACGCTGGCGAAGGGGCTGCGTCGAGCGTTCCAGATGACCACGGTGGGCGACCTGATGGCGCACTACCCGCGACGCTTCGCGAGCCGCGGCCAGTTGACACCGATCGCCCAACTCCCGGTCGGCGAGCTGGTGACGATCGTCGCCGAGGTGCTCTCGGCGACGACACGGCAGATGCGCGGTCGTCGCGGCGAGATCGTCGAGGTCCTGATCGGCGACGGCAACGGCACGATGTCCCTGACGTTCTTCGGGCAGTCGTGGCGGGTGAAGGACCTGCGTGCCGGGCGCCAGGGGATCTTCTCGGGCAAGGTGGGGGAGTACCGGGGGCAGAAGCAGCTGACGCATCCCGACTACGAGCTCTTCGACGACGAGGGCACGGCCCGGCTGAGCGCCGAGGCGTGGCACAACGTCCCCATCCCGATCTACCCGGCCACGAGCACGTTCTCCAGCTGGCAGGTCAAACGCTGCGTCGACCAGGTGCTGACCGGGCTCGGCGAGGTGCCCGAACCGCTCCCCGATGCCTTCCGCGCCGCGCAGGGCCTGCTCGATGCGCGGACGGCGCTCGTGCGCATGCACGCACCGGAGTCCTTCGACCAGATCGGTCCGGCGCGCGAGACCCTGCGGATGCACGAGGCGTTCGTCCTGCAGGCGGCGCTCCTGCAGCAGCGGCAGTTCGTGCGCATGATGTCGGCGACCGCGCGCCCCGCGGGCGACCTCCTCGAGCGTTTCGACGCCGCGCTGCCCTTCGAGCGCACCCCCGATCAGCACACAGTGGGCGACCGCATCGCGGCGGACCTCGTCGGCGAGTGGCCGATGAACCGGCTCGTGCAGGGGGAGGTCGGCTCCGGCAAGACGCTCGTCGCGCTCCGCGCCATGCTCCAGGTCGCCCAGTCGGGCGGCCAGTCCGCGCTCATCGCCCCCACCGAGGTGCTCGCGGCGCAGCACGTCCGCTCGATGGCCCGCATGCTCGGACCCGCTCTCGCGCCGGAACTGATGCCGACCCTCCTCACGGGTCAGCAACCCGCCGCGGAACGCCGTCGCGCCGCCCTGCGGGTCGCGTCGGGCCAGGCGCGCATCGTCGTCGGGACGCACGCGCTCCTCAGCGAGTCGACGACGTTCGCCGACCTGGGTCTCGTCGTCGTCGACGAGCAGCACCGGTTCGGCGTCGATCAGCGCGAGACCCTCCGCGCGAAGGGGAGTTCCCCGCATGTCCTCGTGCTCACGGCGACGCCCATCCCTCGCACCGTCGCGATGACGGTGTTCGGCGACCTCGACGTCTCGACGATCCGGACGATGCCGGGCGGCCGGGCGGGCATCTCGACCTTCGTCGCGCCAGTGGGGGAGAAGCCGGGCTGGTTCGCGCGCGTCTGGGAGCGCGTGGCCGAGGAGGTGCGGCTCGGACGGCAGGCCTTCGTCGTGTGTCCGGCGATCGACGCGTCGACCGAGACCGACGAGGACGAACCCGTCGAGGAGGCCGAGCCCGGCCGCACCCGCTGGGGCGTCCTGCAGGCGGCGGCGCTCCTCGAGAGCCACCCGGACTACCGCGACATCCGCGTCCAGATCCTGCACGGCAAGATGCCCGCCGATGAGAAGGATGCCGTGATGCAGGCGTTCGCCCGCGGCGACATCGACGTGCTCGTCGCGACCACCGTGGTCGAGGTCGGCGTCGACGTCCCCAACGCGTCCACCATGGTCATCCTCGAAGCCGACCGCTTCGGGGTGTCCCAGCTGCACCAGCTCCGCGGTCGCGTCGGCCGCGGTGCGGTCCCCGGGCTCTGCATCCTCGTCACCGAGGCCGATCCCTACACTCCGGCTCGCGCGCGTGTGGAGGCGGTCGCGGCGACGACGGACGGCTTCGAACTCGCCGAGGTCGACCTCGACCTGCGGGGCGAGGGGGACGTGCTGGGCGATGCGCAGTCGGGCGTCCGCTCGTCGCTGCGACTGCTGCGCGTCGTGGCGGATGCCGATCTGATCGCCACCGCCCGCGCCGAGGCCGAGCGTCTTCTCGCGGAGGACCCGGCCTTGGATCGCCACCCGGGCCTCGCTGCGGCCATCTCCGGGCGCGTGAGTCACCGCGAGCGCGCCGCCCTCGCGAAGAACTGACCCGCTCCACGTCGTGTCGCATCGTTAGGCTCGTCGGTATGAACAACCGGATCGCCGTCGTGCCCGGCTCCTTCGACCCGCCGACGCTCGGCCACCTCGATGTGATCCGACGCGCGGCCGCCCTCTACGACCAGCTGCACGTCCTCGTGGTCCACAACCCGGGGAAAGAGGCGATGCTCCCGATCGCGCAGCGACTGACGCTGCTCGAGCAGTCCATCGCCGAGAGCGACATCGAGGGTGATGTCGTCGTGGCGGCATGGAGCGTCGGGCTGCTCGTCGATTACGCGACGGACGTGGACGCGGGGGTGCTCGTGAAGGGGATCCGTTCGCAGGTGGATGTCGCCTACGAGACGCCCATGGCGATCGTGAACCGCCACCTCGCCCACGTGGAGACCGTGTTCCTGCTGCCCGATCCCGCGCACGCGCTCGTCTCGAGCTCGCTCGTGCGCCAGGTGGCCTCGCTCGGCGGTGACGTGTCCCCGTTCGTCCCGGCTCCGGTCGCGCGATTCCTCGACACGGGAGCCCACCCCGCCTGATCCGGCCCGCCGGCGTCCGCGCACGCGTACGATGGACGACCGTGGTCAGAAAGCGTGTGAGCGGTCCGTTCGTCCTCCCCGTCCGCGACATCGTCCGGGCTCCCGGTGAGATGCGCGAGTTCGAACTGCGGGTCCCCGCTCCGGAGAAATGGGGAGAGGGCCTCGCCTTCGTCCGCGCCGGGGAAGAGGTCGAGGTCGACGTCCGTCTCGAGTCGGTGCACGAGGGCATCTTGGTCACCGCCGAGATCGCCACGACCTACGACGGCCAGTGCAGCCGTTGCCTCGTGGACCTGACACACCCCCTCGAAGTCGAGTTTCAGGAGCTCTTCGGGTATTCTGGCGATGAAGCGACTGACTTCGAGGTTCAAGACGACCACGTGGATCTTGAAACTCCTGTCAGGGATGCGATCGTCCTGTCGCTTCCGTTCCAGCCGGTGTGTCAGCCGGATTGCCCCGGACTAGATCCGTCCACGGGCGAGAGGCTGACCGGAGCACCGGTCCCGGAGACTCAGATCGACCCGCGCTGGAATGCGCTGGCCGCCTTGTCGGCCCGAACCCCAGACCACGACGACGAGGCCACGCGCCCCGACGCCGACGACACAGAGAAGAGCTGACCATGGCAGGTAACCCCCCGAAGCGGAAGGTCTCCCGCTCCAACACCCGTTCGCGCCGCGCGCAGTGGAAGGCCGAGGCCCCCACGCTCGTCAAGACCATCGAGAACGGCAAGGTCGTCTACAGCCGTCCCCACCAGGCGAAGGTCGTCACCGACTCGCAGGGCACGGAGCTGTTCCTCGAGTACAAGGGCCGCAAGGTCGCCGACATCTGATCGTCGCGTCGTGACGGACGCCGCCACCGATCACTCGGTGCTCACACACAAGCTCGGGGTCGAGATCGACCCCGAGCTTGTGTCGCTTGCGTTGACCCATCGTTCGTACGCGTACGAGCACGGCGGTATCGCGCACAACGAGCGTCTCGAGTTCCTCGGCGACTCGATCCTCGGCATGGCCGTCACCGTCCACCTCTATCGGACGCACCCCGACCTGGATGAGGGATCCCTCGCCAAGCGGCGGGCGAGCGTCGTCTCGACCGTCGCTCTCGCGGAGGTCGCCCGCGGCATGGGCCTCGGTGCCCACCTGCGGCTCGGCCGGGGCGAGGACCAGACCGGCGGGCGCGACAAGGATTCGATCCTCGCCGACACCACCGAGGCGCTCATCGGGGCCGCCTACCTGTCCGCCGGTATCGAAGCGGCGACCGCCCTCGTCCTGCGCCTGGTGTCCCCGTTGATGGCTGACCCCGAGCGGTACGGCGCCGCGATGGACCCGAAGACCAGCCTGCAGGAACTCGCCGCGCGCCTGGGCTACGCGGCACCGACGTACAGCGTCGAGGCGGCGGGGCCCGATCACCACCGGGTGTTCACGGCGACGGTGGCCGTGGGCGAGGTCGCGCGGACCGGCGGCGGTTCGAGTAAGAAGCAGGCCGAGATGGCGGCAGCGCTCTCGGTCTGGCGCGAACTCTCCGCGCGGGCCTGAGTCCCCGTGCCCGAACTGCCCGAAGTCGAGGTCGTGCGCGCCGGTCTCGTCCCCGCTCTGTCCGGCGCTCGCCTCGACGCCGTCACCGTTCTGGACGCCCGGTCCCTCACCCGTCACCCGGGCGACGCACCCGACTTCGAAGCGCGGCTGACGGGTCGGCGCGTGGACGCCGTGGTCCGCCGCGGCAAGTTCCTCTGGATGCCGCTGGCGGATGCCGGTGCGGAACCGGCCGAGGCGATCGTCGGTCACCTCGGGATGAGCGGGCAGATGCTGCTGCGCGAGCCCGGCACACCGACACTCCGCCACGAGCGGATCCGCTTCGATGTGCGGCATCCGACCCACGGTGAGATCGCGATGGTCTTCGTGGACCAGCGGACCTTCGGCTCCCTGGCGATCGATCGGCTCGAGCGCACCCTCGACGGGGCCGCGGCAGGACGGGGGAGCGACATCCCGCTCGTCCCTACGCAGGTGGCGCACATCGCACGGGATCCGCTGGACCCCACGTTCGACGATCGCGCGTTCCGGACCGCGCTCGGGCGGACGCGCTCCGCAGTGAAGCGTGCACTGCTCGATCAGACCGTCGCCAGCGGAATCGGGAACATCTACGCCGACGAGGCGCTGTGGGCCGCGCGGCTGCATCCGGAACGCCCCGCGAACGAGCTCCCGACGCGCGCCGTCACCCGCCTGCTCGGCGAGGTCCGGGCCGTGCTGGACCGGGCCCTCGCCGAGGGCGGGACGAGCTTCGACGCGCAGTACGTGAACGTCAACGGACAGGCGGGGTACTTCGCCCATTCCCTGAACGCCTACGGGCGGACGGGTCAGCCCTGCCCGCGCTGCGGCACGCCGATCGTGCGGGTGAGCTTCACTAACCGATCGAGTCACTACTGCCCGCGGTGTCAGCGACGCTGATCAGTCGAGGACCTTCTTCCAGGCGCCGATGTACGCCGCCGGCTCGAAGCCGATCGTCTCGTTGATGCTGAGCATCGGACGGTTCTCCTCGGCGTTCCAGGTGACGATGCGGGAGGACCGGGGCATGACCTCCCGCCACCGGAGGATGCCCGCGCACTTCACCAGCTGCCCGAGGCGATGCCCCCGATGCTCACGGAGCACAAGGGTGTCCATCTGCTGCGTCGCCGCGGTCGGGTCGACGCCGGAGCAGAGCTCGTTGAACGCGACGACCGTGCCGGTCGCCTCATGGACGGCCACCGTGACGAGCACCGTCTGTCCGCCGTCGAGGAAGCGGGCGTCGTGGCGCGCGAGGCGCTCGACGTCCCAGGTCTCCTCGTCGATCTCGAGCCCCGCCGCCGGGGCGTCCGTCGACATCCGCGACTTCGCCCAGGCGAAGCTCTCGCGGTAGGCCTCGGGAGTCGGAAGCATCCACTGCTCCACGCGGTAACCGTCGGCATGCGATCGGGCATCGGCGAGGAGGTCTCGCACGCTCGGCAGTGCGGGTTCGATCTCGAGCACGCTCTTCCGGTCGACCTGTTCGAGCGTGTACCCGTGGCGTCGGAAGTAGCGCGCAGGACGGTCCAGCGGGATCTCCCCGGAGCCCGTCGGCGCGGCGAGCCGTTCCGAGGTCGCACCGGCGTCGGGCTCGGGATGCTCGGCCCATGCCTGCAGGACGGTGCGTCCCGCGTCACGGGCGGTGCCCTCGACGACGGCGTGAAGCGCACCGCCGATGCCCCTGCCCTGGACCCGCTCGAGGCGTTCGACGGTCCAGTAGGCGACCTGCGACCCCTCCTCAGCGGGGAGGTCGACGATGACGCGCCCCACCACCTGGTCCTCGACCAGAACGATCCAGCTGCGCTTGTCGTTGTCCGGGTCGGGTTGGAAGTGGGGGAGCAGTTGGGCCGGTGTCACGGCTTCATCGTCGTTGTCGCTGATCTCGCGGTAGATCTCGTTCCGGACGTCGACCATGGCGACGAAATCGGCGGCATCCGAGGCATCGACGCTGGCCGGTACGACGAGGGGGCGCAGTTCGAAGGGGACTGACGTTGTCATGAGGGACTCTTCTCTGAGAGGTGCGGGGGCCGCGAGCGGGTCGCGGCCCCCGGGGTGTCATCGACGCGGAGCGAGGAGCGCACGACGGCGTTCCCACTCGGCTTCCCGCGCCTCGCGAGCGAGACGCTGGGCACGGCGGGCATGGACGGCCGCGCGATCCGGGCCGGGGCGCGTGCTCCACAGGAGCAGCGCGACGGCCAGTCGCAGGGCGATCCGGTCGAGGAACGTCTGACGGGCGGAGGTGCCCGTCGAGGTGGGATGCTGCAGCGCGGCGAGGACCGCCGAGGTGCGCTGCGGCGCGGTGAGGGTGGACATGAGTGATCTCATTTCGGAAGGGATGGATGCCGCGGAGCGCGGCGGAGGATCGTGCCGCAGCACGAGAGGACACGGGGACGCACGGGCACAGAGGCCCGGCATCCGGGAGGGGACGGACGGAGTCCGCCCTCAGGGCGTGGGAGAGTTCACCGTCCGAGGACGGGATCCGTGACGGCTGTCAGTGGCCGGAACGGATGCGGTCTGCCACCGCGGCGCCGAAGGAGACGGTCCCCAGCGCGCACGGGAACGCGGTGGACGCGATTCCGGTGGGTGTCATTTCGATGATCATGTCAGGGGACCTCCTTTCTCAGACTTCTGACGCGAGCACTGACACTAGACCCGGCCCGCGCGCGGCGTCAAGGGGGAAACGGGATTCGTCCGCTAGCGTGGACGGGACGACGACCCCGGAGGACCCGCATGCACCTGAAGAGCGTGACGCTCAAGGGGTTCAAATCCTTCGCGCAGCCGACGACCTTCGCGCTCGAGCCCGGCGTCACGTGCATCGTCGGTCCCAACGGATCAGGCAAGTCGAACGTTGTCGACGCCCTCGCCTGGGTGATGGGCGAGCAGGGGGCGAAGACCCTCCGCGGCGGCAAGATGGAGGACGTCATCTTCGCCGGCACCGCGACGCGGGGTCCCCTCGGCCGCGCGGAGGTGCAGCTGACGATCGACAACGCCGACGGCGCGCTGCCGATCGAGTACAGCGAGGTCACGATCAGCCGGACCCTGTTCCGCAACGGGTCGAGCGAGTACGCCATCAACGGCGAGACCTGTCGGCTCCTCGACGTCCAGGAGTTGCTGAGCGATTCGGGGCTCGGGCGCGAGATGCACGTCATCGTGGGTCAGGGGCGACTCGACACCGTCCTGCAGGCGAGTCCCGAGGATCGGCGCGGCTTCATCGAGGAGGCCGCCGGCATCCTCAAGCACCGTCGCCGCAAGGAGAAGACGCTCCGCAAGCTCGAGGCGATGGAGGCGAACCTTACGCGGCTGAGCGACCTGGCCGGCGAGCTGCGGCGTCAGTTGAAGCCGCTCGGCAAGCAGGCCGAGGTCGCGCGCGAGGCGGCCACGATCGCTGCGGTCGTGCGCGACGCGAAGGCGCGCCTCTACGCCGATGAGATGTCGCGCCTCCGAGCGGAGCTGGCGGATCACGCCCGAGCCGAGCACGAGCGTCACGCCGAGCGGCTGGTCCTGCAGGACCGCGCTGACGGCTTGCGTCGCCGCATCGACGAGCTCGAGAACGATCAGCGCGCCGAGGCGGTCGATCGGGCGCGCGCCGTCACGTTCGAACTCGGCCGTGTCCAGGAGCGACTGCGCGGGCTGTACTCGCTCGCCGGCCAGCGACTGTCGCTGCTCGACGACGACGGTGACCAGCCGGACACCGGGACCACCGTCACCCAGGCCGTCATCGACGACGCACGTCAGGAGATCGATGGGATCGCGTCGGGTCTCGGTGCCGCGCAGGATGCCGCCGCCGCCGCCGCGCGCGACGTCATCCGGGCGCGCGCCGAGCTCGATGCGCTCGACACCGACATCGCCGCGCAGAGTGCGCTGGTCTCCGAGCACGACATGCGGCTCGCCTCACTGAGAGGACGAGCCGAGGCAGCCGGGTCGAAGGCGGAGGCGCTTCGGCTGGCGGTGGAGAGGCAGCAGCGCGCCCTCGATGCAGCCGAGGAGCGTCGCGCCGACGCGGAAGGCGCGCTGGCGGCGATCGAGCCGGCGACCGAGGGTCCTGCGGACGCCGCGGGGGAGTACTCGGCCGCGTACGAGCGCGCGCAGCGCGAGGCATCCGATGCCGAATCCGAGGTGGGGTCGATACGCGACCGGTTGCACGCGGCGGAGCGGGAGCGCGAGTCGCTGCTGGCGGAGACGGCGGCTCTCGGCCGCGCCCTCGACATCCGCAACGCTGCGGCGGCGGTCGTCGATCGGGGTGGCGACGGCATCCGTGGCATCGTCAGCGATGCGATCCGCGTCTCGGCCGGCTATGAAGCGGCGATCGCCGCGGCACTCGGCGCCCTCGCCGAGGGGGTCCTCGTCGACGACTTCGAGGCCGCACGCGCGGTCATCGCGACGGTGCGCGAGCACGATCTGGGTTCGATCGACGTCGCCTTGGCCGACGGTCCTGCGGCTCCTCGCAGGACGCCCCTCGGAGCGGGGGCGACGTGGGCGGTCGATGTCGTCGAGGCGCCGGCGGGCCTCCGCGCCGTCCTCGCGGGTGTCGCGATCGCGGAGGATCTGGATGCAGCCCACGCCGCCGCGATGTCGGCCGCCGACGCGGGGGACAGGGTCGTGGTGGTGACGCGCGCGGGCGAGACCGTGACGCCGAGCACGGTCCGTGCCGGTTCCGGGCAGTCGCGCTCGCGTCTCGAGCTCGCCGCCGAGCGCGACGCGGCCCGTGTCCGTCTCGACGAGGTGACGGTGGTCGCGGATACCCTGCGTGAAGCGCTGACCGACGCGCAGGCTGCCTGGGATGCGGCGCGCCAGCGTACCCGTGACGCCCTCGCCGCGCTGCGCGAGCACGACTCCGCTCTCGCGGCCCACGCGGAACAGCTCAACCGTGCGACCGTGCGTCTGGAATCCGCGGTGGCCGAGTGCGACCGGCTACGCGCCGGCCTCGCTCAGGCCGAGTCGGCGGCCCGGGATGCCGAGAACGCGGCACGGGCCGCGACGGAGGCCTTCAGCGCCGCCGAGGAGATGCCGCGTCCGATCCTGGATGCGTCCGCCCGGGACGGTCTGCTCGATGCGCTCGAGTCGGCTCGGGCGCGCGAGATGGACACACGCCTCGACGTCGAAACGCTCCGGGAACGGGTGCGTGCCGCCGAGAGCCGCGTGATGCAACTCGAACGTCAACGCGAGAAGGAGCGCGCAGCCGCCGAAGCGGCCGCCCGTCGAGCCGTGATCCGACGCGCGCAGCGGGCGATCGCATCCGAGGTCGTCGGTGCGCTGCCGCCCGTCCTCGACTCGATCGACCGGTCGACGGCGCAGGCGCGGGTCGAGCTGGAACGCGCGGAGCAGACGCGGACGGCGCTGACGGCCGAGTTGGCCGAGCTCCGGAAGGAGGATGCGGCGGCTCGCGAGAGGCTGAATCGCCTCACCGAGTCGGTGCACGGCCTCGAGCTGCAGATGCACGAGAAGCGGCTGCATGTGCAGAGCCTCCTCGACCGGGTGCAGTCCGAGCTCGGCCTCTCCGAGGATATTCTCCTCGCGGAATATGGTCCCGACGCCCCCGTCCCGGGAGCGGAGGAGGGCGAGGCGTCGCCGTTCGACCGCTCGGCGCAGATGCGCAGATTGCAGGATGCGGAGCGCAAGCTGGCGCAGTTGGGTCGCGTGAATCCTCTTGCCCTGGAGGAGTTCGCCGCGCTCGAGCAGCGTCACGCATTCCTGACCGAGCAGCTGGACGACCTCGTCCGCACCCGGACGGATCTGCTGACGATCATCGAGGAGCTCGACGAGCGGATGCAGACGATCTTCCTCGCGGCCTTCGAGGACACCAAGGTCGCCTTCGGGGAGGTGTTCCCGATCCTCTTCCCCGGGGGCACGGGCTCCATCTCGCTCACCGACCCCGACGACCCGCTCACGACCGGGATCGACGTCGCCGTCCGACCCGTGGGCAAGAAGATCGAGCGGCTGTCGCTCCTTTCGGGTGGGGAGAGGTCCCTCGCGGCGGTCGCGCTCCTGACGGCGATCTTCAAGGCGCGGCCGAGTCCCTTCTACATCCTCGACGAGGTCGAGGCCGCCCTCGACGATGCGAATCTCGGTCGTCTGCTCGGCGTGTTCGAGCAGCTGCGCGAATCGAGTCAGCTGATCGTCATCACGCATCAGAAGCGGACGATGGAGATCGCGGACGCCCTGTACGGCGTGTCGATGCGTCAGGACGGCGTGTCCGCCGTCGTGGGACAGCGCGTGCGCGAGCGGGCGGGCGTCTGAGCGCAGCGGGTGTGCGCTAGCGTGTGCGCAGCGGGGACGGTGTCGTCGTCGCCGACACGAGACAAGGGGTGGGGATGAGGATGTCGGTGCGCGCGGGAACGCTGCGGCGGAGTGCGGTGGCGACGATGCTGGCGGCGGCGCTCGTCGCAGCGCCGGTGACGGTGACTGCGGCCGCGGCCGCGCCGACGGCCGCGGCGTCACAGGTGCGGGTGATCGTGCCGGCCGCCAAGCCGCCGATCAAGACCTTCAAGAACTGCACGGCGCTCAACAAGACCTACAAGGGCGGTGTCGCCCGGGCGGGGGTGACCCACAACACGGTCAGCGGCAAGAAGAAGCCGTTCACCGTCAAGCCCTACGTCTCGACGGCGCTCTACAACGCCAACAAGAAGATGGACCGCGACAAGGACGGCATCGCCTGCGAGAAGGGCTGACGCGGTCAACTAGCCTGGGTGCATGGCGGAGAGCTCCTGGTCCCTCGGTCGCGCGCTGCGCGGCATGTTCGTCAAGCCGACGATCGATGAGAACACGTGGGAGGACCTCGAGACCGCGCTGCTCACCGCCGACTTCGGGCCCGATATCACCGAACGCATCGTCGACGAGCTTCGCGAGAAGGTCGAGCGGTATCGCACGACGGATCCCAAGGACCTGCAACGGATGCTGCGCGAGACGCTCGAGGAGCACTTCGCGAAGTTCGACACGACCCTCCGGCTGACGGAGCGCCCCGCGGTGGTGCTCGTGGTCGGGGTCAACGGGGTCGGCAAGACGACGACGATCGGGAAGTTCGCGAGCTACCTCAAGCGCTTCGGACGGACGGTGGTGGTGGGCGCGGCCGATACTTTCCGCGCGGCCGCGGTGGATCAGCTCGCGACGTGGGCCGAGCGCGGGGGAGCAGCGATCGTCCGCCCGAAGCACGAGGGGCAGGACCCGGCATCCGTCGCCTTCCAGACGATCGAGCACGCGATCCGCACCGGGACCGAGATCGTCCTCGTGGACACGGCCGGCCGCCTGCACACCAAGGGCGGCCTCATGGACGAGTTGACCAAGATCCGCCGGGTCATCGAGAAGCAGGCGCCCATCAGTGAGGTCCTCCTCGTGCTCGATGCCACCACCGGCCAGAACGGGGTCATGCAGGCCGAGGCGTTCCTCGAGCACGCCGGAGTGACGGGGCTCGTCCTGACGAAGCTCGACGGCTCGGCCCGCGGCGGGTTCGTGCTCGCGGTCCAGGAGCGCACCGGCATCCCGGTCAAGCTCCTCGGTCAGGGTGAGGGGATCGGCGATCTGACCGGTTTCACGCCCCACGTCTTCGCATCCGCCCTCGTCGATTGACCCAGGCGGTCGCGCGCGACCGTCAAGGCTGGTTTCATTGATGCATGGCGATCGAGCACGACTACTTCGGACTTCTCGAGTCCGGACCCGACGGGTCGATCTTCTGGTCGGAGGTCGTGGACTTCGGTGATCAGCGGGTGACCGTCGACCTCACCGCGCCCGACCAGGACGACGTCTCGATCGACGCCCTCGACGTCGCGGCTGCCATGATCGCGGCGTTGGAGACCATCGATCTGCGTGCCCGGAACGCGATGGTCTCCGAGCTGGACGATCGCACGAGCGAGGTCACGGAGTTCATCCTCCAGCAGCAGGAGATGCTCGGCGAGGACATCGAGGACCTGCTCGTCGACGTCTCGGGTGACACCCACATGGATGTCATCCGCTCCCTGCAGCTGATGAGCATGACGATCCTCGCCGACGAACACGGGGGCAAGGACCCTTTCGCGGTGCTGGAGTACGCGCTCGACCCTGACTCGACCGACGACGTCCTCCTGGTCAACCTCGACGTCTCGGGCGCCGTCCAGTCGGTGACCAGCGCCGACTGACGGTCTGCGTCACCGGGCGGTCAGCCGCGCGACGCGTGCGCCCAGTCGATCGCGTCTCGCAGGGTAGCGAGGTCCCGGTACCAGGTCTTCACCTCGGTGCGGCATCGCACCCGCTCGACGCGGGTGTCGTATTCACTGCACTCGGCGAGTGCTTCGGAGTCGGTCGGGGGGTACTCGGCGGATCCGTCGTCGTACCCGATCTCGAACCCGTTCGCGGCGTCACCGGTCACGGACACCACGGTGTCAGGCGCGGGCTCGGGTACATCGTGCGTGGTCGGCGCGGAGGCCGTGTGGGGGAGCAGGGCGGCGAGCGCCATGGCCGCGCCGAGAGCGGTCGCGAGCGGAAGTGAAGTACGCATGTGTCTCCTTCGATGAGGCCGGTGCATCCGGCGTCCCGAAGGTAGGAAGCGTCGCGCCGCGCGCGATCCCGTCCGTGCCAGGTGGGGGAGGGATGCGGCCTCCCCCGACCTGGGGAGGAGGCGTCAGACCGCCTGGGCGAATCCCTCGGCGTCGGCCTCGTCGGCGAGGTGCGCCAGCGCCGCCGGGATCTCGCGACCCTTCGACCGCATCGAGCGCGCCCAGAGCCGCCCGGCGCGGTACGACGAGCGCACGAGCGGTCCGGCCAGGACCCCGAGGAACCCGATGGACTCGGCGAGCTCGCGCAGTTCGACGAACTCCTGCGGCGTGACCCACCGCGCCACGGGAAGGTGACGCGGCGTGGGGCGGAGGTACTGCGTGAGGGTGATGATGTCGGTACCGGCGGCATGCAGGTCGCGCAGTGCGTCCTCCACCTCGTCGCGTTCCTCGCCCATCCCGAGGATCAGATTCGACTTCGTGATGAGTCCTGCGTCCCGCGCGCGGGTGAGGACGCCCAGCGACCTCTCGTACCGGAACGCCGGTCGGATCCGCTTGAAGATGCGGGGCACGGTCTCGACGTTGTGCGCGAAGACCTCGGGGCGCGACGCGAACACGACGTCCAGGAGCTCAGGGTCACCGTTGAAGTCCGTGGCGAGGAGCTCCACACCCGTACCGGGGTTGTCGGCGTGGATGCGGCGGACGGTCTCCGCATTGAGCCACGCGCCCCCGTCGGGCAGGTCGTCGCGCGCAACGCATGTCACGGTCGCATACCGCAGGCGCATGCGGGTGACGCTCTCGGCGACACGGCGTGGCTCGTCGGTGTCGTAGTCGGCCGGTTTGCCCGTGTCGATCTGGCAGAAGTCGCATCGCCTCGTGCACTGCGAGCCGCCGATGAGGAACGTGGCCTCCCGGTCCTCCCAGCACTCGAAGATGTTGGGACAGCCGGCCTCCTGACAGACGGTGTGGAGTCCCTCGTCCTTCACGAGTCCCTGGAGCTCCCGGTACTCGGGACCCATCTTCGCCTTCGTGCGGATCCATTCCGGCTTGCGCTCGATCGGGGTCTCGGCGTTGCGGACCTCCAGCCGGAGCATCCGGCGGCCTTCGGGTGCGGTGTTCGCGCTCATGCGGCGACCTCCGCTCCGTGCTCACGCGTGAACGCCGCGACGACGACGGGGAGGACGTCGACGGGGGAGATGTCGCGACCGGTGACCTGGCTGAGGGTCGTCACCCCGGCATCCGCGATCCCGCAGGGGATGATGCTGCGGAACGGTTCGAGGGAGTTGTCGCAGTTCAGCGCGAAGCCGTGCATCGTGACTCCGCGCTGCACCCGGACCCCGATCGCCGCCACCTTCTCGAGCGACCCCGCTCGTTCGACCCAGACGCCACTGCGTCCGTCGACGCGCTCACCCGTGACACCGACGGTCCGGATGACCTCGATGAGCAGGTCCTCCAGCCGGCGGACGTGCGCGACGACGTCGACGGGTTCCGGAAGTCGGACGAGCGGGTAGCCCACGAGTTGTCCGGGACCGTGCCAGGTGATCTTGCCGCCGCGGTCGACGTCTACGACGGGCGTTCCGTCGACCGGCCGCTCGTGCCGTGCCGTACGCGCGCCCGCCGTGTAGACGGCTTCGTGTTCGAGGAGGAGCAGCGTGTCGGGGCGGGTGCCCGCGACGATGTCGGCGTGCAGGGTGCGCTGGAGGTCCCAGCCCTGCCGATACGGGACGAGGTCGGGGGCCATCCCGACGGTGCGGATCTCGATCACGAGGCCATCTCCTGTTTTTGGACTGCGTGCAACAATACGCGACGATAGGCTCCTCGCATGACGACCGGCCGACCACGCGCATCCTCTCGGGAGGTGCTCTCCGAGGCGGCGTGCGAGCTCTTCCTCGAGCGCGGGTACGACGCGACATCCGTCACCGACATCTCCGTCCGCGCGGGCGTGAGCAGATCCAGCTTCTTCAACTACTTCGAGTCGAAGGAAGCGATCCTGTGGTCCTCGCTCGATCGTCGGATCGACCGGTTGCACGCACGGGTGCCGCTGTCCGAACCCGTCGCCGGGCTCATCGAGCTCTGCGACGGCTTCGCGCCGGATAGCCTCGCCCTCGCGCTCGTCCACGCCGAGGCGATGGGTGTCCAGGACGAGATCGAGCGGGGAGCCGCCGTCCGTCAGGCGCGGATCGCCCGGGCTCTTTCGGCATCCTGGTCCGCGCTCGGGGCACCACCCGTCGCCGCCGAGATCGCGGGGGCCGCCCACGCTGCAGCCGTCATGATCGCCATCGACGGATGGGCCCGCTCGGGCGCCGGCAGATCGTCCCTGCCTGACGAGCTCGCCCGCGCTCTGGCGGTGGCCGCGGCCACGCTTGCGTCCCTCGCCGGCGCGTCGGCGGGTCTCGACTAAACTCGAGCCATCATGGCTACCTTCGGCACGCTCTCCGATCGTCTCACCGAGACCTTCCGCAACCTCCGCACGAAGGGCAAGCTCTCGCCCGCCGACATCGACGGGACCGTGCGCGAGATCCGTCGCGCGCTCCTCGACGCCGACGTGGCGCTCCAGGTCGTCAAGGACTTCACCGGCAAGGTGCGCGAGCGCGCCCTCGGTGACGAGGTGAACCGCGCCCTCAATCCGGCGCAGCAGGTCGTCCAGATCGTGAACGAGGAGCTCGTCGCCATCCTGGGCGGCCAGCAGCGGCGACTGCAGTTCGCGAAGCAGCCCCCCACCGTCATCATGCTCGCCGGCCTGCAGGGCTCCGGTAAGACGACGTTCGCCGGGAAGCTGGCGAAGCAGCTCGAGAAGGACGGTCACACTCCGCTCCTCGTCGCCTGCGACCTGCAGCGTCCGAACGCCGTCAACCAGCTCACCGTGGTGGCCGAGCGCGCAGGTGCCGCCATCTACGCGCCCGAGCCCGGCAACGGGGTCGGCGACCCGGTGAAGGTCGCCCGTGACGGCGTCGAGTACGCGCGCCGCCAGCAGTACGACACCGTCATCATCGACACCGCGGGACGCCTGGGCGTGGACGCGGAGCTGATGAAGCAGGCCGCGAACATCCGCAAGGCGACCGATCCCGACGAGGTGCTCTTCGTCATCGACGCGATGATCGGACAAGACGCCGTGAACACGGCGAAGGCGTTCCAGGACGGCGTCGACTTCACCGGCGTCGTGCTGTCGAAGCTCGACGGCGACGCCCGCGGCGGTGCGGCGCTGTCGGTGGCGTCGGTCACCGGCCGCCCCATCATCTTCGCGTCGACCGGTGAAGGCCTCGACGACCTGGAGGCTTTCCACCCCGACCGGATGGCGAGCCGCATCCTCGACCTCGGTGACATCCTCACCCTCATCGAGCAGGCGCAGCAGGCGTTCGACGAGGAGGAAGCGCAGCGCGTCGCGCAGAAGCTCGCGACCGAGCAGTTCACCCTCGAGGACTTCCTCGAGCAGCTGCAGCAGGTCCGCAAGATGGGCTCGATGAAGAAGATGCTGGGGATGCTGCCCGGCATGGGCCAGATGAAGCAGCAGATCGAGAGCTTCGACGAGCGCGAGATCGATCGCACCGAGGCGATCATCCGGTCCATGACCCCCGCCGAGCGCCGGAACCCCAAGGTCTTGAACGGATCCCGGCGGCTCCGGATCGCGCGCGGCTCGGGGATGACCGTCACGGACGTGAATCAACTCGTGCAGCGCTTCGATCAGGCCGCGAAGATGATGAAGACCGTGGCTCGGGGCGGCGTGCCCTCCATGCCCGGGATGGGTGCGATCGGCGGCAAGCCGGGCGCCTCGAGCAAGCGTGGCAAGAAGCAGAAGAGCAGCGGCGGGTCGCGGTCGGGTAACCCGGCCAAGCGCGCGGCCGAGAACGCGGGCCTCGCGGCGGCGAACACCGCCCCGTCGGGCTCGGGCTTCGGCCTCGGCGGCGCGCCGCAGCCGAGCGAGGCGGACCTGGCCGAGATCCAGAAGCTCTTCGGCAAGGGCTGAGAGCTCAGCCGACCGAGACGACCTCGCGCAGCGTGGGGCCGCCCCGGAACTCGCGGATGAGGTGGTGGACCACCTCGCGCAGATCCCCGTCGGCGGCATCGGCCACGCGGGTCTGACGCGCGTAGCTGGCTCCCTGATCGAGGATCTGCGTGACCCCGGCGAACTCCTTCGCGCAGTGGAGCTCCGCGGCGAGGGGGGCGAGGGCCTCGGTCACCTCGCGCAGGTGGTCGGCGACGGGACGCTGCCGGCCGGCGCGGTCGACGATGACGTCGGCATCCAGCCCGTAGCGCGCCGCACGCCACTTGTTCTCGCGGACGAACCACGGCTGGATGGTGGGGAGCGGGCGACCCTCGTCGAGCATGCGCGAGAAGTGCTCGGCCAGCACCTGGACGAGGGCGGCGACGGCGGCGAGCTCGGGGAGCGTCGACATCCCGTCGCAGGCGCGGATCTCGATCGTGCCCCATCGCGGCGCCGGTCGGATGTCCCAACGGACCTCGGTGGAATCCGCCATGACGCCGGTCCGCTCCATGTCCGCGAGGTAGGCCTCATACTCCGCCCAGGACTCGAGAGGCCAGGGCAGCCCCGCGGTCGGGAGCTGCTGGAAGACGAGGGCGCGGTTGGATGCGTAGCCCGTGCGGTCGCCTGCCCAGAACGGGCTGGAAGCGGACAGGGCCTGCAGGTGGGGGAGGTAGGCGGAGAGCGCGTTGATCATCGGGAAGACCTTCGCGACGTCTTCGACCCCGATGTGCACGTGGATGCCCCAGATCATCATGTTGCGCCCCCACCACTGGGTGCGCTCGATGAGCTTGTGGTACCGGGTCTTGTCGGTCACCTGCTGGTCGTACCACCGGGCGAAGGGGTGGCTGCCCGCGCACAGGAGCTCGATGTCGCGGGGATCGGTGACGGTGCGGACCAGGGCGATCGCATCGGCGATGTCGTCGACGGCTGCGGCCACCGTGTCGCCTACGCCGCTGGTGACCTCGATCGTGTTGGTGAGCAGTTCACCGGTGACGGTGTGACGCTCGTGACGGGTCTGCTCCTCGATCTGGTCGAGGATCGCGGGCGCCTCCGGGACCAGATCGCCCGTGGTCCGGTCGGCCAGCATGATCTCCCACTCGATCCCGACGGTCGAACGAGCGGATGTGGCGAAGGTCACCGTCATGGGGCCAGTGTGTCACGCGCGTCCGGCGGTTCGCGGCATCCCTCCGCATCTGGCAGAATGGACGGTTGGACCGCCTTGCCCGACCCTCTATCCGGCTCGGAGGTCCACCGCAGAGCTCCCGCCGGGTGTGCACCCCACGCTCCAGGCGACGTTCATCATCACTCGCAACACCATTCAGGAGAATTGTGGCTGTCAAGATCCGTCTGAAGCGCATGGGCAAGATCCGTGCGCCGTACTACCGCATCGTCGTCGCCGACTCGCGCACCAAGCGCGACGGCCGCGTGATCGAGGAGATCGGCAAGTACCACCCGACCGAGCAGCCCTCGTTCATCGAGGTCGACTCGGAGCGCGCGCAGTACTGGCTCTCCGTCGGTGCGCAGCCGACCGAGCAGGTCGCCGCCATCCTCAAGCTCACGGGCGACTGGGGCAAGTTCAAGGGCGACAAGGACGCCGTCTCCACCGTGAAGACGGCGGAGCCCAAGGCGCCGTTCGAGCTCGACTCGTCCAAGAAGTCGGTCATCAAGCCGAAGGCGGAGAAGAAGGCCGAGGCGCCCGCCGCCGACGCCGAGGCCGCCGACGACGCGACCGAGTCCGAGTAAGACCTTGCTGGCCGCCGCGCTCGAACACATCGTCAAGGGGATCGTCGATCACCCGGACGACGTCACCATCGCCTCCAGCTCGTCGCCCCGCGGCGAGGTGCTGGAGGTGCGTGTGCACCCCGACGACCGGGGTCGTGTGATCGGGCGCGGCGGACGCACGGCGAAAGCCCTGCGTACCCTCATCTCCGCTCTGGCCGACGGTACGCGCGTCCGCGTCGACGTCGCGGACGACTGACGTGTCGGCGAAGTCGGCTCGCACGCAGCTCCGCGTCGGGCGCCTCGTCAAGGCGCACGGTCTGAAGGGCGCCCTCAAACTCGAGCTCTACACCGACGACCCCGACGGACGGTTCGTCCCGGGTGCGGAGTTCACCTTGCAAGTGCCGGAGTCCTCGCCCTGGCACGGAAAGACGGTGACGGTCCGCGAGTTCAAGTGGATGAACTCGCATCCGGTCGTCTTCCTGGACGGGATCGACGACCGCACCGCCGCGGAATCCATCGTCCGCGCCATCCTGTGGATCGACCAGGATGCCGCTGCGCCGGTCGTCGAGGACGACGCCTGGTACGACCACCAGCTGGTGGGGCTCGACGTCGTGCGCGACGGTGAGGTCGTCGGACGCGTGACGCGGGTCGACCACTTCCCGGCGCAGGATCTGCTGGGTGTCCAGCTGGCCGCGGACGACCGCGAGGTGCTCGTCCCCTTCGTCAAGGCCATCGTTCCCGAAGTCGACATGAGCGCCGGTCGTCTCGTCGTCACTCCGCCCGCCGGGTTGTTCGAAGACCTCCCCGGTGACGACGAGCCTCGTCCGGAGGCCGGCGACGAGGCCGACGCCGGGTCCTGACGTGCGCATCGACGTCGTCACGATCTTCCCCGCCTTCTTCGACGTCCTCGAAGTGTCGCTGCTGGGGCGCGCTCGGGGCGCGGGACTGCTCGACATCCGCGTCCACGACCTCCGCGACCACACGACCGACCGGCATCGCACCGTCGACGACACGCCCTACGGCGGCGGCGCCGGGATGGTCATGAAGCCCGAGCCGTGGGCGCAGGCCCTCGACGCGATCGTCGCCCGCTCCCACGAGACGGTGACGGATGCCGCATCCGGACCGCTCTTCGTCTTCCCGTCGCCGGCGGGGGAGCGCTTCACCCAGTCCGTGGCGCGCGAGTGGAGCACCGAATCGCACATCGTCTTCGGGTGCGGGCGGTACGAAGGCATCGACGAGCGCGTCTTCGCCTACGCCGCGACCATCGGCCGCGTGCGGCTCGTGAGCCTGGGGGACTACGTCCTGAACGGCGGGGAGGTCGCGGCGATGGCCATGATCGAGGCCGTCGGACGCCTCGTCCCGGGCGTCGTCGGCAACCCGGCGAGCCTCGTCGAGGAGTCGCACGAGGACGGCCTCCTCGAGTACCCCTCCTACACGAAGCCGGCATCGTGGCGCGGATACGACGTTCCCGACGTGCTGCTCAGCGGACACCACGAGCGGGTCGCGCAGTGGCGGCGCGATCAGCGGGTGGAGCGGACCCGCCTTCGGCGCCCGGACCTGCTCAGCGAGTGATCAGCTGACGGCGGTCGCTGCGGCTGCCCGGCGGCGTAGCATCGGAGGATGCCCCTGCGTCGTGGATTCTTCTTCTGGCTCCTGCCGAGCGCGGTCATCCTGCCCCTGTGGCTGATCATCGGATGGATCGTGTCGGATGCCGGTGGCTGGGCGCTCGCCTGGGTGCTGGTCGTCGCGATCCCCTCCGTCCTCATCGGCCAGCTCGTCCTGACGCTCCTGATCCGTTCCCGCGGCACGGTCCGGCACACGCGCGCGGTCTCCTGGTGGGACGTCGGCGGCGTCGGTCTCTGGCACGTCCTGACCATCGCCGTGGGCTTCTTCTCGGAGGCGTGGTTCTGGCCTCTCCTCATCGCGGCGACCGTCGTCTTCCTCGCCGTGTTCTGGCTGTCGCTGCGACAGCTGTTCCAGGAGACACGGCCCTCCGTCATCCTGCGCAGGTACACCGCGCCCGCTCGGACGCCCGAGAGCGTGGTCGTCGTCGAGGAGAAGCGCGACCCGCTCGTGTGAGGCCGCGCGCCGCGGTTTGGCGGCCGTCGGCATCCATGGCAGAATGACCCTTTGTGCCCTGACAGTTCTCTGCCTCGGGGGAGTTCGGAGCCGAGTCGGCTCCGACGGGCGCCACATCCTTTTCTCTCTTACTCTCGCGGTCGACCTGAGGCGGTCGCAGGAAGTGACGATCATGCAGATCCTCGACTCCGTCGACGCAGCCTCGCTGCGCTCCGACATCCCCGTCTTCAACGCCGGCGACACCGTGAAGGTGCACGTCAACATCACCGAAGGCAACCGTTCGCGCATCCAGGTGTTCCAGGGTGTCGTCATCGGCCGCTCCGGTGACGGCGTCCGTGAGACCTTCACGGTCCGCAAGATCAGCTTCCAGGTGGGCGTCGAGCGCACCTTCCCGGTGCACAGCCCGGTGATCGACCACATCGAGGTCGTCACCCGCGGTGACGTGCGTCGCGCGAAGCTCTACTACCTGCGCGAGCTGCGTGGCAAGAAGGCCAAGATCAAGGAGAAGCGCGACAACTGATCGCGTTCTCCACTGGATGCCCCGGGACCGAGTCCCGGGGCATCCGTCGTTCCCGGGTGTTTCGGTGCTCGGCGTGCACATGATGTGCGACGCTGGTGGATGGTCGCCGAACCCCGGCACCGGTGAAGGACAGCATGACCACCGATTCCCCGTCCCCGACGCTCGGCAGCGACTCCGATTCCCGTCCCCGACGCGGACCGTGGCCGTTCATCCGGGACGTCCTGGTGATCCTCCTGGTGGCCGTCCTCGTGTCCTTCCTCGTCAAGACCTTCCTGGTGCGGTCGTTCTACATCCCGTCCGGCTCGATGGAGCGCACGCTGCTGAAGGGCGACCGCATCCTCGTCGACGAGTTGACGCCGCGGTTCACCGGGTACGAACGCGGCGACGTCGTCGTCTTCCGGGACCCCGGCGGGTGGCTCCCGACGACGTACGAGCCGGCGCAGCCTCCGTTGACGGCGGCGCTGGACTGGCTGGGATCCCTCGTCGGGCTCACGGCGTCCGACAGCGACGACCACCTCATCAAACGCATCATCGGTCTGCCCGGCGATCACGTGGTGTGCTGCAACGCGCTCGGGCAGGTCACCGTCAACGACGTGCCCATCGACGAGACGCCCTACCTGGACCTCGGTCCGTCCCAGTCGGCTCCCGACGAGTTCGACTACGACGTCACGGTGCCGGAGGGCTCGATCTGGGTGCTCGGCGACAACCGCGACAACTCGCAGGACTCGCGGTACCAGCAGGAGCAGCCGGGGCAGGGGTTCGTTCCGATGGACAACATCGTCGGGCGGGCGTTCCTCATCACGTGGCCGTTCGACCGGTTCGGTCTCATCGATTCGCACCACGACGTGTTCCGCGGGGTGCCGGCGCCGTGATGGCCGTGGTCGCGCCGACGCTGTCGCTCGAGCGTCGACTTCTCCGGGAGCATCCCCTCGTGATCGCGTGCGACGAGGTCGGCCGGGGCGCGCTGGCGGGGCCCGTCGCGGTCGGCGCGGTCGCCGCGGATGCCGCGTTCAGCCGGCGTCGCGTGCCGGAGGGACTGCGGGACTCGAAGCTCATCGTCGAACCGCGCCGAGCGGGGATGGCGGAACGCGTCCGGGCCTGGGTGCCCGCCCACGCAGTGGGGTGGGCGTCGGCGGCGGAAGTGGACGAGGTCGGGATCATCCGGGCCCTGGGCCTTGCCGCCGCGCGCGCCATCGAGGAGCTCCGCGTGCAGGGTGTCGACATCGGCGATGCCCTGGTGGTCCTCGACGGGAACCACGACTACATCACCCCGGTCGCGCCGGTGGGTCGCGGCGTCCTGCCCATCATCAAGGCCGACCGTGACTGCGCGTCGGCGTCGGCGGCATCCGTCATCGCGAAGGTGGCGCGGGACGAGCACATGAGCGAGCTGGACGCCGAGGCGCCGGTCTACGGATGGACCCGCAACAAGGGGTACGCGAGCGCGGAACACCGCGCGGCCATCGAGGAGCACGGTCTTTCCGGACACCACCGTGCGTCGTGGTCGATCGCGGCCGCCCCGACCCTGTTCTAGGTCCGGGGCCGTTCGCCGCCCGCCTAGGATGGAGTCACCATGGATGACGAAGTCTTCGAGGACTACGACCGCGAACTCGAGCTGGCCCTGTACAAGGAGTACCGCGACGTCGTCGGTCAGTTCCAGTACGTGATCGAGACCGAGCGCCGGTTCTACCTCGCCAACGAGGTCAACGTCGTCCGCCGCGACACCGAGCACGACTTCTACTTCGAGATCTCGATGAACGACGTGTGGGTGTGGGACATCTACCGCGCCGACCGGTTCGTGAAGTCCGTGCGGGTGCTCACCTTCAAGGACGTGAACGTCGAGGAACTCCAGCGGCGCGACTTCCAGCTGCCGGAGGAGCTCTCGCTCGACGGCTGAGCCTCCTCCCCAGGAGTCGTCCCTCCGCGTTCGTCCACCGGGGTTGGTCGACGACCCCGTTCGTCGGGACGCGCGGACCACGCTGGTCGCATGGCAGCGAAAGACGACCTCGGACGGGCCGGTGAGGAGCGCGCCGAGCGGCATCTGCGTGCCGGCGGCTATCGGATCCTCGACCGGAACTGGCGTACCCACGGCGGGGAGATCGACATCGTCGCGGCGCACGGGGCCGATCTCGTGGTCGTCGAGGTGAAGACCCGCCGGGGGGAGTGGTTCGGGCATCCGTTCGCCGCCGTCGACGTCCGCAAGCGGGATCGCCTGTGGCGGCTGGCCGCCGCGTGGATCGTGGCACACCCCGAGGCGGCTCGGGGACGCCGACTGCGACTCGATGTCATCGGCATCACGGGACCCGACCCGGAGTCGGCCGTGGTGGAGCACCTCGAGGACCTGCGATGAGCCTGGGGCGCACATGGTCGGTCGTCCTCACCGGGCTGGTCGGCGACATCGTCGAGGTGGAGGCCGATCTGTCGAACCAGGTGCCGGGCTTCTCCATCATCGGATTGGCAGACAAGGCGATCGGGGAGGCGCAGCAGCGCGTGCACAACGCGTGCGCGAACAGCGACCTCCCGCTCCCGCGGCGACACGTGACGGTCAATCTGTCGCCCGCGAACCTCCCGAAGCGCGGATCCGCGCTGGACGTCGCCGTCGCGATCGCCGCGGTGGCGACGGAGGCCCCACTCGACCGGCAGTCGCTGGCCGAGACCGTCCACCTGGGGGAGCTCGGGCTCGACGGTCGTCTGCGCCCGGTCTCCGGTGTGCTGCCCGCGGTCCTGGCGGCCGCTCGCGCAGGGTTCCGTCGCGTCATCGTGCCGCACGCGAACCTCTCCGAGGCGGAGTTGGTCGACGGGATCGAGGTCCGCGGCGCGGTCAGCCTGCGTGATGTCGCCCGCGCTCACGGCCTCGACGTCCCCGATGTCGTCGCCGAACCCGTGTCGGCCCCCGAGAGCGCGCCGGCGGAGGAGGAGTCGGTCCCAGATCTCGCGGACGTCATCGGGCAGAGCGATGCGGTCGAGTCGCTCATCGTCGCCGCGGCGGGCGGACACCACGTCCTCATGAGCGGTCCGCCCGGGGCGGGCAAGACGATGCTCGCCCGCAGGCTGCCCGGGCTCCTCCCGGACCTGGATGACGAGACGGCGTTGCAGGTCGCATCGATCCGATCGCTCGCAGGTCTGCCCGTCACCACCCTCCGACGGCGACCGCCCTTCGAGGCGCCGCACCACACCGCATCCGCCGTCGCGCTCGTCGGGGGCGGCAGCCGCATCCTCCAGCCGGGGGCGATCGCGAGGGCGAGCGGCGGAGTGCTCTTCCTCGACGAGGCCGGGGAGTTCAGCGGCCTCGCGCTCGACGCCCTCCGGCAGCCGCTCGAGTCCGGTCGCATCGAGATACACCGAGTGGGGTTCCGCGCCGTGCTCCCGGCTCGCTTCCAGCTGGTGGTCGCGACGAACCCCTGCCCGTGCGGCAACTACGGGATCCCCGGGGGCGTCTGCTCGTGCCCGTCGCTGGCCATCCGCCGCTACCTCGGCAGGCTCTCCGGTCCGTTGATCGACCGCATCGACATCGAGCTCGGTCTCCAGCGGGTGTCGGCGACGCAGGCGGTGGGCGCCGGTGTCACGAGCGCCGCCGCCCGCGAGCGCGTCCGGGCGGCGCGCGACCGCGCACGACGACGGCTCACCGGCACACCGTGGACGACCAACGGCGAGGTCGACGGCACGTGGCTGAGATCGGGACCTCTGCGCCCCGCGCCCGAGACCACCAGGCCGCTCGACGACGCCCTGCACCGGGGATCGCTGACGCTGCGCGGGTACGACCGCGTGCTGCGCGTCGCGTGGACCCTGGCGGACCTCGCCGGCAGAGAGCGCCCGGACGCGGCCGACATCGGCGGAGCCCTGTTCCTGAAGCGCGGGGCGTCGTCGTGCTGACCGTGAGCCCCGCTCGGCAGCGCGAGCGATTGGCCGGTCTCGTGGCGGAAGACGTCCTCGCCGACGAGGATGCCGTCGCCCACCATCACGCCTGCGCCGTCTGGTCGTGCCTGACGGAACCCGGTGACGGCGTCGCGGGATCCCTCATCGCGGAACTCGGCGCGGTCGCTGCGCTCCACGTCGCGTGGGGGAGCGGCGGGCCGACCTCGGCGGAGCTCGAGGCGGGAAGACGGCGGTGGCATGCGCGGCGGGACTCCGCCGAGGATGCGTTCGATCGCGCACGCCGGGTGGGCGCCCAGCTCCTGGTCCCCGGCGGTCACGGGTGGCCGCGGGCGGTCGACGATCTCGGCGTCCACGCACCGCGCGCCCTGTGGGCACGCGGTGACACCACCGCGTTGAGCGGTGCGCGTCCGGCTCTGGCCCTCGTCGGTGCGCGGGCCGCCACCGGGTACGGCGAGCACGTGACGGGGGAGTTCGCCACGCATCTGGTGCGCGCGGGCGTCTGCGTCGTCTCCGGCGGGGCCTACGGCATCGACGGCATGGCCCACCGTGCCTCGCTCGCAGCCGGCGGCGTGACGGTGGCCGTCCTCGCCGGCGGTGTCGACCGCGCCTATCCGTCGGGCCATGCGGACCTCCTCGCGCGGATCGCGGCGGGTCCGGGTGTCGTGGTCGCCGAGGTGCCCTGTGGGACCGCGCCGACGAAATGGCGCTTCCTCCAGCGGAACAGGCTGATCGCGGCGTTGGCGGGAGCGACGGTCGTCGTCGAAGCGGGATGGCGCAGCGGCTCGCTCAACACCGCGGGGCATGCCGCCGCGCTCGGGAGACCCCTGGGCGCCGTCCCGGGACCCGTGACGAGCGCCGCATCGGCGGGGTGCCATCGACTGCTCCGCGAGTACGACGCGCGGTGCGTGACCTCCGCCGACGAGGCCCGCGAGCTCCTGGGACTCGACAGCCCCACGGTCGACGCGTCCTCCGAACGGGTCGATGATGCGACGAGGATCCTGGACGCCCTGAGCGCCCGCAGCCCGCGGACCCCGGACGACGTCGCCCGTCGCGCCGGATTCGCCGCCGGCGAGGCCAGGGGCCTGCTGGCGCTGCTCGAGCTCGACGGCCGCGCGCAGCGCGGACCGGAGGGGTGGCGCCGCGCCCCGGCGGCGCGGTGACCATCCGTCGGGCAGGGGCTTTCCCCGCACGCCTCGCGCCGGAAGGGCGGAAGGCGAGGCATCCTGGGAGCATGCGGATGTCGGAGGCGGTCGAGCTCTACACGGAGCACCTGACCAGGGTTCGACGGCTGTCGCCGGCCACGGTCCGCGCCTACCGGGCCGACCTCGCCGACCTCGCGGCCTTCGCGGACGATCCGTCGGTCGCCGGCCTCGACGTCGAGGACCTGCGCGAGTGGCTCTGGTCCGCCACGCAGCGCGGCATCTCCCGCGCGAGCCTCGCGCGGCGCACCGCCTCGTTGCGCGGGTTCTTCGGGTGGCTGTCCGCCGAGCGGATGCGGGAAGACGACCCAACGCTGCGCCTCGTGACGCCCAAGCGCGGTCGCACGCTACCGACCGTCGCCGCCGCGGCGGAGCTCGACACCGTGCTGGAAGCGCAGCGCGTCGGCGCCGACGGGACAGGAGACCCCGTCGCGCTGCGGGATGCGGCACTGCTGGAGCTCCTCTACGGCGCCGCCCTCCGCGTGTCGGAGGCCTGCTGGCTCGACCTCGGGTCGCTCGACCGCGCAGCGGCGACCGTCCGCGTCCTCGGCAAAGGCGGAAGGGAGCGAGTGGTCCCCTACGGCGCTCCAGCCGCCCGAGCCGTCGATGCGTGGTTGGTCCGCGGGCGACCCGCTCTTCTGACCGACCCCGGGGTCACCGCCTTGTTCCTCGGAGCCCGCGGCGGCCGTCTCGGTGTCCGCACGGCCTACGAGGTCGTCCGTCGCACGCTCGGCCCCGTGATCGGCGCGGATGCCGTCGGTCCCCACGCCCTGCGGCATTCGGCGGCGACGCACCTGCTCGACGGGGGCGCGGACCTCCGAGCCGTGCAGGAGATGCTCGGACACGCGAGTCTCGGCACGACCCAGATCTACACGCACGTCTCGACCGAACGGCTCACCGCCGCGTATCGACTGGCCCACCCCCGGGCCTGAGACACCCGGACGTCCAGGTCAGCAACACGGCAACAGGATCGCTCTCGGCACCCGCCCGAGCAGGAGAAGCGGGTTGACGTACTCCCCGTCCAGCCGGACGCCGACGTGGAGCGTCCCCGCGGGCGCGTGGCCTCCCGTGGAGGCGGTGCCGATCGGAGCACCGGCCTCCACCATGACGCCCACGGCGACGGAGGGCGCGATCGGCTCGACGCTCGTGACCCACCCGCCGCCGTGGTCGATCGTGACGACACCGCGGTCGACGACCGTTCCCGCGAAGGCGACCACCCCCGCCGCCGGTGCGACGACGGGACCCGCCACGGGTCCGATGTCGATTCCCCGATGGCCCGCGCCGTAGTCGTGGGCGGGGGCTTCGAACGGGGCGACCACGCTCGCACCCTCCGCCGGCAGTCGCCAGTCCGGCGCGCCGTCGGGGACCGCGTCGACGCGCAGAGGTGTCAGCAGGACGAGGGTGGCGGCAGCCACCAGAGCCAGGGTCACGCGGCGGATCGAGGGCATGACCCGATGGTGCTCCGCGACGTGGCCGGCACGGGCGTCCCGCTCGGCGACGGGGGATGGATCGCGGCGGGCGGCGGCGGGGGAGGAGGTCTCGTTCTTGCTATGCTGGTGGGGCACCCCGTCCGTCGGGGTGACTACGCGTGCCCACAGCGGCTCGATCCGACACCGTCGATCGACATCGCGGCATCCCACCCAACGGTCTCCTCCGGGAGCGGGTGCGTGCCGGGCACCAGGCTCGCCGCGACCATCGTCCGGCGCGATCAACCACAACGAACAGGAGAACGGCCATGGCCGTCGTCACCATCCGCCAGCTGCTCGACAGCGGCGTTCACTTCGGACACCAGACCCGTCGGTGGAACCCGAAGGTCAAGCGCTTCATCCTCACGGAGCGCAGCGGCATCCACATCATCGACCTGCAGCAGTCGCTCGGGTACATCGACAAGGCGTACGAGTACGTGCGCGAGACGGTCGCCCACGGCGGCACGATCCTCTTCGTCGGCACCAAGAAGCAGGCGCAGGAGATCATCGCCGAGCAGGCCACGCGTGTCGGCCAGCCCTTCGTCAACCAGCGGTGGCTCGGTGGCCTCCTCACCAACTTTTCGACGGTCTCCAAGCGCCTCGCGCGCATGAAGGAGCTCGAGGAGCTCGACTTCGAGAACCCGGC
Source organism: Microbacterium sp. NPDC064942 (assembly GCF_049545525.1). Lineage (NCBI taxonomy): Bacteria > Bacillati > Actinomycetota > Actinomycetes > Micrococcales > Microbacteriaceae > Microbacterium > Microbacterium sp. NPDC064942. The sequence continues at coordinate 854,037 of NZ_JBMWDR010000001.1, forward strand.
CGAGAGCGGCTTCACCAAGAAGGAGCTCCTCCTCAAGAAGCGCGAGCTCGACAAGCTCCACAAGTCGCTCGGTGGTATCCGCAACCTGCAGAAGACCCCGTCGGCGATCTGGGTCGTCGACGCCAAGCGCGAGCACCTCGCCATCGACGAGGCCAAGAAGCTCGGCATCCCCGTGATCGGCATCCTCGACACGAACGCCGACCCCGACGAGTTCCAGTTCCCGATCCCGGGCAACGACGACGCGATCCGCTCGGTCAGCCTGCTGACGCGCATCATCGCCGACGCCGCTGCCGAGGGTCTCATCCAGCGCCACAACCCGACCGACGAGTCGGCCGAGGCCGAGCCGCTGGCCGACTGGGAGCGCGAGCTGCTCGAGTCCGCTCCGACCGAGCAGACCGAGGCCCCCGCCGCCGAGGCGCCCGCCGCCGAGGCCCCCGCCGCGGAGGAGGCCGCTGAGGCTCCCGCCGCCGACGAGACCGCCGAGGCGAAGTCCGCCGAGTGATCATCCCGCCTGTGCCCAGCCATCCGCGGGGCACAGGCGCCTGGAAACACCCACCCAACTACTGAGGAGCCGCCACCCATGGCAAACTTCACCATCGCCGACATCAAGGCGCTGCGCGAGCAGCTCGGCACGGGAATGGTCGACACGAAGAAGGCGCTCGAGGAGGCCGACGGCGACCTCGAGAAGGCTGTCGAGATCCTGCGTCTCAAGGGCGCGAAGGGCAACGCGAAGCGTGCCGACCGCTCCACGAGCGAGGGACTCGTCGCCGCGAAGGAGCAGGACGGCAAGGTCACGCTCATCGAGCTGAACACCGAGACCGACTTCGTCGCGAAGAACGAGCGCTTCATCGCGCTGTCGGAGAAGGTCCTCGACGCCGCTGCCGCGGCCGGTGCCGACTCCGCCGAGGAAGCCCTCGCGGCCGACGCCGGCGGCAAGACCGTCGCCGACCTCATCTCGGACGAGGCCGCCATCATCGGCGAGAAGGTCGAGCTGCGTCGCGTGCGCACGCTGTCCGGGGACGCCTTCCAGGTGTACCTGCACAAGACCAGCAAGGACCTGCCCCCGCAGGTCGGCGTCGTCGTCGCCTACTCGGGTGATGACGCCGAGACGGCTCGCTCGATCGCGCAGCACATCTCGTTCGCGAACCCGACGTACCTGTCGCGCGACGAGGTGCCCGAGGCGGATGTCGAGAAGGAGCGCGAGATCGTCACCGAGATCTCCCGCAACGAGGGCAAGCCCGAGGCTGCGCTCCCGAAGATCGTCGAGGGCCGCGTCAACGCGTTCTTCAAGCAGGTCGCCCTGCTCGACCAGGACTACGCCAAGGACAACAAGCTGTCCGTCGCGAAGGTCGCGGCCGACGCCGGGATCACGGTCACCGGCTTCGCCCGCTTCAAGGTCGGCGCGTAGGCACATGAGAAAGGGGTTCGCATCGGATGATGCGAACCCCTTTTCCATGCCGTTCGATAGTCTCCCCCTAGACGAGAGGATCCCCGCGTGATCGACGAGAACACCGGACGCCGTCGCGTCCTTCTGAAACTGTCCGGCGAAGCGTTCGGCGCAGGACAGCTGGGGGTCAACCCCGATGTCGTCAGCCAGATCGCACAGGAGATCGCCGCAGCGGTCGACCGGGTCGAGGTCGCCGTCGTCGTCGGCGGCGGCAACTTCTTCCGCGGCGCCGAACTCAGCCAGCGCGGGATGGACCGAGGGCGTGCCGACTATATGGGCATGCTCGGCACGGTCATGAACGCGCTCGCCCTTCAGGACTTCCTCGAACAGGCGGGTGCGGCGACCCGTGTCCAGTCCGCCATCTCGATGACCCAGGTCGCGGAGCCCTACATCCCGCGGCGGGCGGAGCGTCACCTCGAGAAGGGGCGCGTCGTCATCTTCGGCGCCGGTGCCGGCCTGCCGTACTTCTCCACCGACACCGTTGCGGCGCAGCGTGCGCTCGAGATCGGTGCCGTCGAGGTGCTCGTGGCGAAGAACGGCGTGGACGGCGTCTACACGGCTGACCCGAGAACGGATGCCTCGGCCGAGAAGCTCGACACGATCACCTACCGTGACGCACTGCAGCGCGGGCTGAAGGTCGTCGACTCGACCGCGTTCAGCCTTTGCATGGACAACGGCATGGACATGCGCGTGTTCGGCATGGAGCCCGGCGGCAACGTGACCCGCGCCCTCCTCGGCGAATCGATCGGCACCCTCGTCAGCGTCTGAGGCAGGGGACGCTGCCGACTAGACTTAACCGGACGTACCGACGAATGGAGAGACCGTGATCGCCGACATCCTGGCCGACACGAAGACCCGCATGGACCGCGCCGTGGAGGCCGCCAAGGAGGACTTCGCGACCGTCCGCACCGGACGGGCGAACCCCCAGCTCTTCCAGAAAGTCCAGGTCGAGTACTACGGCACGCCGACGCCGCTCGCGCAGCTCGCGTCGCTCAACGCCCCCGAGGCGCGCACCCTCGTGATCACGCCGTACGACAAGTCCGCGCTGAAGGCGATCGAGCAGGCGATCCGCGACATGCCGAACCTCGGGGCGAACCCGACGAACGACGGCAACATCGTCCGCGTGACGATGCCCGAGCTCACCGCGGACCGCCGCAAGGAGTACGTCAAGCTCGTCAAGAGCAAGGCGGAGGACGCGAAGGTCCACGTGCGCGGCATCCGCCGCAAGTCCAAGGACGAGCTCGACGCCCTGAAGGGCGAGGTGAGCGACGACGACCTCGCTCGGGCCGAGAAGGAGCTCGACGCGGTGACCAAGACGCACGTCGAGCTCATCGACGAGGCGTTGAAGCGCAAAGAGGCAGAACTCCTCGAGGTCTGAGAGCGCCATGTCCGAAGACGCACCGGGGAGCGCGGTCGGACCGGAGACGCCGCCGAGCAGATCCGAGCTGAAGCGGGCCGGTCAGGCGACGGGCGACCCGTCCTCGTTCCAGTCGCACGTCCGCGCGGCGCGCAGCGAGTTCGAGAGTCAGATCGAGCGCGCCCGGGTCGAGTTCGAAGAGGCCAACGAGCGCATCAACGCGCGATCGGGTCGCAACCTGATCATGGCGACCCTCATCGGCCTCGGCATCGGCGCGATCGTGCTGGGATCGCTCCTCTTCTGGAAGTGGGCGTTCATCGCGTTCGCGGTGCCGCTGTGCTTCCTCGGGGCGTTCGAGTTCTCGCGGGCCTTGCAGGCATCGGGCCGGCGGATCGACGTCCCCGCGCAGCTGACCGCCGGTGCGCTGGTGCTGGGGGCCGCCTTCGTCGGCTACCTCACGCAGTGGTTCGTCCTGTTCGCCGCCGTCGTCCTCGTGATCGTGTGGCGCCTCATCGCGCAGATGGCAGCCGGCGACGGTCGTCGCTACGGTGACGTCGTCACCGACGTCCTCGCGGGCGCCCTCGTCCAGCTGTACGTCGTCTTCCACGGGAGCCTGGCGCTCGTGATCCTGCGCCAGGAGCACGGTGAGCTGTGGTTACTGGCCGTCCTCGTCATCGCGGTCTCGGTCGACACGGGGGCCTATGCGAGCGGGGTCGCTTTCGGGCGGCATCCCATGGCCCCGCGGATCAGCCCCAACAAGACGTGGGAGGGCTTCGCGGGTGCCGTCGTCGCGAGTCTGGTCGCCGGCGGACTGCTCGCCGTGCTGATGCTGCAGCTGCCGCTGTGGGCGGGTGCGGTCCTCGGGGTCGCGATCCTCGTGTCGGCGACGGTCGGCGATCTCGGCGAATCGCTCATCAAGCGGGACCTCGGCATCAAGGACATGAGCTCCTTCCTGCCCGGTCACGGCGGAGTGCTCGATCGCCTCGACTCGATCCTGCCGTCGCTCGTCCCGGGTCTCGCCCTGTACATCCTCCTGAGCCCCCTGAGCGGACTGTCATGACCGAGCTCACCTCTCCCGCCGCCTTCCCGAAGACCTCGGGGCGTCGCAAGGGCTACTCCCCCCGCGCGGTCGACGAGTTCCTCGCCTCCGCGCGCGTCGCTTTCGAGGCCGACGACACCGACCTCACCTCCGCCGACGTCCGCGCCGCCGCGTTCCCGCTGGTGAGCGAGGGGTATGCGATCGACGCGGTCGACGCGGCCCTCGCCCGCATCGAGGATGCCTTCGCGCAGCGGGAGCGCGTGACGGCGATGAATCAGCGGGGCGCCCGCGCCTGGGTGGGGGCGTCCCGTGCGCTGGCGCAGGAGATCCTCGACCGCCTCTCTCGGAAGCCGCGACACCGCTTCCGTCGGGTTTCCCCGCTCCGTTTCGGGTACCGGGTCGACGAGGTGGATCTCGTCGCGGGTCGGATCGCGCGCTACCTCGAATCCGGGGAGGGGCTGACGATCGAACAGGTCCGTTCGGTCGCCTTCCGCATGCAGCTCCGCGGTTACGACGAGGCGCAGGTCGACGCCGTCCTCGACGCCGTCGTCGACGTCATGCAGTCCGTCGGTTGATGCGTGGCGGGTGCCGTGCGTCGCCGATATGATCGGGAGACTGTGACTTCCGGCAACGAGATCCTCCCATCGCGCGCCGGCGTCGCGACGCAGACCGTCCGGCGGTCCGGGCGTGCGGCTCCCCCGTCGCGCTGGTCACGTCGCCGGGGTGTGCTGGCTGTCTTCTCTGTGGTCGCCACCGCGGGATTCGTCGCCGCGACGCTCGTTCCGCTCGTCTCGTTCCCCGATCCGGCCGAAGCGACGCAACTCGACCCGCTCTCGCTCTACGCGTCGGCGGTCGAGGACGCGCAGCGCTACCAGGCCGGTGACGCTCCGACCGTCGAGCTCGAGCGGGCGAGTGAGTACACCGTCTACGTGAAGCCCACCCCGACGCCGCCTCCGCCGCCCCCGGCCGGGTCGTCCTCGTCGACGCGGTCGTCCTCCTCCTGGCAGCCGCCGTTCGTCTCGCCGAATCCCGGCAGTGCGCAGGCCATCGCGTACGACATGGTGACCGCGCGCGGCTGGGGGGACTCGGAGTTCGCCTGCCTCGTCGCGCTCTGGAAGAAGGAATCCGGCTGGCGGGTGAACGCCTACAACGCCTCGAGCGGTGCCTACGGCATCCCGCAGGCCCTGCCGGGCCGCAAGATGTCCTCGGTCGGATCCGACTGGGAGACGAACCCTGCGACCCAGATCACGTGGGGCTTGAAATACATCCAGGGTCGCTACGGCACCCCGTGCGGCGCCTGGGGGAAGTCGCAGCGCTCGGGCTGGTACTGAGCCGTGCCCCGGTCGAATCGGCGCAAGCCCAGCGGTCCGGACGCGTCGTTCGACCGTCTGCTTGCGGGCTGGAAGCGCACGGAGCAGCGCCGCGGTGTCGAGTGGACGGTGCAGCCGGTGTCCGCCGTCCAGGCGCAGAAGGACTACGTGTGCCCGGGATGCGGACGGACCGTGGCGGCCGGGACGGCGCACGTCGTCGTCTGGCGTGCCGACGGTGTGCTCGGGGATGCCGCGGACCTGGCCGCGAGGCGGCACTGGCACACGGCGTGCTGGCGGATCGCCTGATCAGAGTTCGTTCTGGCGGGGGATCAGCACCTGGCGGTAGATGATCAGAACGCTCGCCGCCACGGGGATGGCGATGAGCGCACCCAGCAGGCCGAGGAGCGATCCACCCGCGAGGGCGGCGATCACGACGACGGCACCGGGTACCGAGACGGCCCGACTCATGATCCTGGGGGAGAGGAAGTACGCCTCGACCTGCATGTAGACGAGATACCAGACGAGGGCGACCAGCGCGGTCAACGGCGACGCGAGCCCCAGGCAGGCGAGCACGATGATGGCGGATCCGGTCAGGGTCCCCACCAGCGGGATCAACGAGAAGAAGAAGGCGATCACGGCCAGGACTGCGGGGAACGGCGCATTGATGATGGTGAGGAAGATGGCGCTCAGGATGCCGTTGATCGCGCCGAGGACGACCTGCCCCATGACGTAGTAGCCGACGGATGCCGTGATCTGCTCGGAGAGGCCGACGAAGCGCTCGCGCTTCGACGCCGGTGCCAGTTGGTAGACGGAGCGCTTGAGGGAGCGCATCGAGGCGGTGAAGTAGATCGTCAGGATGAGGACGATGATGGTCCCCGTCGTCGTCGCGACGATCCCCGCACCGAAGGAGAGCAGGCCGGTGCCGAGGGCCGCTCCGATGTCGGCGAAGTCGAGCCCGTTCCACCAATCGTTGACGTAGCCCAACACCATGTCGACCTGCAGCAGGGGGAACGTGTGCGAGAGCCAGTCCCGCGCGACCGTGACCGGGTTCCACTCCTGATCGACCGCGCTCTCCACCAGTGTCTGGATCTGCTGGACGAGCTTGGCGATCTGGTCGACGAGGACCGGGACCACGATGAGCACGAGCGCCGTCGCGATGGCGAGGAGGCCCGCGAAGGTCGCCAGCAGCGCGCCCCAGCGGGGGAGTCCGCGGCGTTCGAAGAACGACACGACGGGGTCGAGTCCCAGGGCGAGGAAGAGGGCCGTCCCGATGTAGAGCAGGACGGTCGACAGGGTCTGCACCCCGGTGAGGATGAGGATGCCGACGCCCACGCCGAGGGTGGCGATCAGCGCGGTGCGGAACGGATGCTGGATCTTCACGGTGCCCTCTCCCAGGTCTTCCCTCACCCTAGTTCGCCGATGCGCCCGGACGCGGGAGCGACGCCCTCCCACGCGTTTGCCAGCACCGTTCGCTAGGCTGGAATGTCGAATGATCGGCCGTGCACCCCGGATGCCGGCTGGAGGAGGGCGGCAGTTCGTGAGATTCGTGTGGGCGATCATCGCCTTCGTCCTTGCCACGCTGATGATCGGCGCCGGAGTGGCCCAGCGCACGATCCTCGAGGCACCGGCGACCGAGACGGCGACCCTCACGACGGATGCCGACGCCCCCTACGTCCTCATCGACGGTGCGGTCCTCGCCAGCCACCCGGGCGCGCAGACCCTCCGCATCGCCGGCGACGGCCCGGTCTTCGCCGCCTACGGTCGGACGCAGGACATCGCGGCGTGGCTGGCTCCCACCGAGTACGTCCACGTGACCCTCGGCGCCGAGGACCTGCCCGTCTCCGAGACCGTCGCCGCGTCGGCCCCCGTCGAGGGCGATGCGCCGACCGCGGCGCCCGCCGGGTCCGACCTCTGGCTGGACGAGTTCGAGCAGGACGGATCTCTCGCCACCACCCTCCGCCTCCCCGCGGACATGAGCGTCCTGGTCGCCTCGGACGGCACCGCGGCGGCCCCCTCCGAGCTGAGCGTCACCTGGCCGACCGGCGCGACCACGCCGTGGGCGGGACCGCTGCTGGCCGGCGGCATCCTGATGGCCGTCGTGGGCCTCGTCCTGTACATCCTCGCTCTGCGTCACGTCCGGCGGTCCCGGGGCCCGCGTCGCAAGGGTCTGCCGACCACTGCGACGCAACCCATCGACCTCTCGGTCGAGCAGGCGGAGAAGGGCGTCATCACGGCGGCTCCCGCGCGGAAGCGACTCGGCCGCGGACGGCGCCCGTTCGTCGCGCTCTCCGCCCTCCTCGTCGGCGGGATCGCGCTCACCGGCTGCTCGCCCGACGCCTGGCCCGACCTGCAGCCCGAGGCGACGCCATCGCCCTCGGCATCCGTCATCGTGCCCGAGGGTCAGGGAGCGCCCGCCGTGACGAAGACGCAGGCCGAGCGCATCCTCGGCCGGATCTCCGAGCAGGTCACCGCAGCCGATGAGGCGAAGGACCCGAAGGCCGCGGCACTGCGGCTCACGGGGCCCGCCCTCACCGAGCGTGAGACGAACTACCGACTCCGCACCGAGCTCCCCGATGCCGACCCGCTGCCCGCCATCCCGGCCGGCACGATGACCGCCCTGCTGCCGCAGGCGAAGAACGACTGGCCGCGGATGTTCATGGCGGTGGTCGAGGACGCGGACGGCGTCGCCACCGTCATGACGGCGACGCAGAGCGACCCGTGGGCCGAGTACAAGGTCGCCTACATCTCGAGTCTCCGCGCCGATGCCACGATGAACCTCGCCGCGGAGTACGTCGGCGCGGTGGCCGTCGAGCCCAACTCACCGTTCCTCCTCATGCCGCCCGAGAACCTGGCCGCCGCGTACGCGGACGTCCTCGACAAGGGCGACAAGAGCGAGTTCGCCGCCCTGTTCGACGAGAAGACCGACACGTTCCGCTCACTCGTCGCCGAGAACCGCGCTGCCGTCCTCAAGAAGTTCAACGAGACCGGTGAGGAGACCGGCCGGGTCTCGTTCCTGGCCGAGCCCGGCGATTCCGAGCCGCTCTCCCTCGTCACACTCGACAGCGGTGCGATCGTGGCCGTGACCGTCACGGAGAACGAGACCGCCGTCCCGACCGATGACGACGCCGTGATCAAACTCGGCGAGAACGTCGTGGTGAAGGCGCTCTCGGGCGTCTCGCAGTCGAGCACCGGCTTCCAGACCCGTTACACCGATCAGCTGTACTTCTTCGTGCCCGCGCAGGGTTCGAACGACAAGATCCAGCTGCTGGCCTCCCGTTCCAACGTCCTCGACGCCAAGGTGGTTGAAAAAGAGTGAGCACCCCCGCACCCGGCGCCGTCCTCCGCGGCGCCGTCGATCTCTCGTCCCTTCGCAACCGGCCCGCGGGACAGCCCGAGGCCGCCGCGCCCTCCGGCGGCGGAGCCCCGGCATCCCGCCTCGTCTTCGACGTGACGGATGCCGACTTCGGTCAGGTCCTCGAGCTGTCGCGGACCGTCCCCGTCGTCGTCGACCTCTGGGCCGACTGGTGCGGCCCCTGCAAGCAGCTGAGCCCCGTGCTCGAGAAGCTTGTGACCGAGCTCGGCGGCAGGCTCGTGCTCGCGAAGGTGGACGTCGACGCGAACCCGCAGCTCGCGCAGAGCTTCCGTGCGCAGTCGATCCCGCTCGTGGTCGCCCTCGTCGCCGGTCAGCCCGTCCAGCTCTTCACGGGGGCCGTGCCCGAGGCGCAGGTGCGCGAGGTCTTCACGCAACTGCTGCAGCTCGCCGCGCAGCACGGGGTGACCGGGACGGTGCCCGTCGAAGGCGCTGAGACGGATGCCGAGGACCGCCCGGCCGCCTTGCCGCCGCTCCATCAGGAGGCGTTCGACGCCATCGAGTCCGGTGACTACCAGGCCGCCGCGGCAGCGTACGAGCAGGCTCTCGCCGAGAACCCCCGCGACGAGGACGCGAAAGCCGGCCTCGCGCAGGTGCATCTGCTCGGCCGTGTGCAGAACCTGGACCTCGCCGCCGCGCGCGCCGCGGCCGCTGCCGCTCCGCACGACGTCGAGGCGCAGTTCGCCGTCGCCGATCTCGATCTCGCCGGCGGGCACGTCGACGACGCGTTCGCGCGATTGCTGGATCTGTTCGCCGCTGTGCCGACGGACGAGCGCGCGCCCGTGCGGGCACGTCTGCTCGAACTCTTCGGCGTCGTGGGCGACGCAGACCCTCGGGTCATCCGAGCGCGGGGACGACTCGCGAGTCTGCTCTTCTGACAGAGGAAAGGGGGTCCGGGCATCAGCCCGGACCCCCTTTCTCTCACGCCTTGTGACGGAGCCAGAGGACGCCGAGCGGCGGCAGGACGACGGTCGCGGTGCCGTCGGCATCCGTCGTCACGCCGCCGAAGTTGCCGACCCCGGACCCGCCGAACTCCTGCGCGTCGCTGTTGAGGATCTCGGCCCACGCCCCGGCCTCGGGCAGGGTGATCCGCACGTCGTGGCGGGGGGAGCCGGCGAAATTGCACAGCACGACCACCGTGCCGCCGTCGTGGTCGCGGCGGGCGAACCCGAGGATGTTGCCGTCGGGGGTGTGCGGCCAGACGCGGGAGAAAGCGGACCCGTCGGTGTCGCGCGACCACAGCGGCGCTTCGTCCCGGTAGGTGCGGTTGAGGGCGCCGACGAAGTGCTGCAACTGCTGGTGCGCCGGCTGATCCAGCATCCACCAGTCCAGGCCGCGCCCCTCGGACCATTCGGACATCTGCCCGAACTCCTGCCCCATGAACAGGAGCTGCTTGCCCGGGTGCCCCCACATGTACGCCAGGAAGGCTCGCATGTTGGCGAGCTGCTGCCAGTGGTCGCCCGGCATCCGGGTGAACAGCGACCCCTTGCCGTGCACGACCTCGTCGTGGCTGATGGGGAGCACGAAGTTCTCGCTGAACGCGTAGACGAACGAGAACGAGAGCTCGCCCTCGTGGTGCGAGCGGTAGAGCGGATCGCGGCCGATGTACACGAGCGAGTCGTTCATCCAGCCCATGTTCCACTTGAAGCCGAAGCCGAGACCGCCCTGGCTGGTCGGAGCCGTCACACCGGGGAAGCTCGTCGACTCCTCCGCGATCATCGCGATGCCCGGGTAGCGCTTGTAGGCGGTGGCGTTGACCTCCTGCAGGAAGCGGATCGCCTCGAGGTTCTCGCGGCCGCCGTGGATGTTCGGCTCCCACTGCCCTTCCTCGCGGGAGTAGTCCAGGTAGAGCATCGAGGCGACGGCGTCGACACGCAGGCCGTCGACGTGGAACTCCTCGAACCAGTAAAGCGCGTTCGCGACGAGGAAGTTACGCACCTCGTTGCGCCCGTAGTCGAAGATGTACGTGCCCCAGTCGCGGTGCTCGCCGCGCCGGGGATCCGGGTGCTCGTAGAGCGGGGCTCCGTCGAAGCGCGCGAGCGCGAACTCGTCCTTCGGGAAGTGCCCGGGCACCCAGTCCATGATGACGCCGATGCCCGCCTGGTGCAGCCGGTCGATGAGATAGCGGAGGTTGTCGGGGCTGCCGAAGCGGCTCGTCGGGGCGTAGTAGCCCGTCACCTGATAGCCCCAGGAGCCCCCGAAGGGGTGCTCGGCGAGCGGGAGGAACTCGACGTGGGTGAAGCCCTGCGCCCCCACGTAGTCCACGAGCTCGTCGGCGGCGTCGCGGTAGCTGAGACCGGGCCGCCACGAGCCGAGATGGAGTTCGTAGGTGGACATCGGCTTGTCGTGCACGGAGCCGGACGACCGTGCGGCGATCCACTCGTCGTCCGACCAGGTGTGCTCGCTCTCCGTGACGACGGATGCCGTCGCGGGCGGGACCTCGGCGGCCCGGGCCATCGGGTCGGCCTTCATCACCCAGTGGCCCGCGGCGGTGAGGATCTCGAACTTGTAGGCCGAGCCCGCGCCGATACCCGGGACGAACAGTTCCCAGACGCCACTCGATCCGAGCGAGCGCATGGCATGCTGGGTGCCGTCCCACCCGTTCAGATCGCCGACGACGCGGACGGCCCGGGCGTTGGGCGCCCACACCGCGAAGGAGACGCCGCTGACGGGGCCGTAGTGGCGGACGTGGGCCCCGAGGACGGTCCACAGCTGCTCGTGGCGCCCCTCGCGGATGAGGTGCAGGTCCATCTCGCCGAGCGACGGCAGATGCCGGTACGGGTCGTCCACGCGGTAGTCGGGAGCGCCCTCGTACGTCGCGACGAGATCGTAGGCGGTCGGCTGCGTCTCCGCGACGCCCTCCCAGACCCCTTGACGGATGTGCTCGAGTTCGACGCGGGAGCCGTCGGCCAACACGGCGGTCACGGTCTGCGCGAAGGGGCGCCGCGCCCGGATCACCCATTCGTCGCCCTCGGGGTGCGGGCCCAGCACGTCGTGGGGGGCGTGGTAGGCGCCGGCACCGACGGCATCCAGGATCGAATCATCGGGACGGGTCATGAGTGTGCCTTCACGTGGAGGATGTGGACGGGTTCGGCGAAAGCGTCGAGTCGGACGTAGTTGTGCTCGTTCCACGTCCAGCGCGCGCCAGTGAGGAGGTCCTCGACCTCGTAGTCGTGGCCGCGGGGGAGTCCCCAGATCTGCGAATCGACGTGCACCGTCGTCTCGCGCGCCGAGTGCGGGTCGACGTTCACGACGACGATGATCGTGTCGGATTCGCCGCGCTCGGCCACCGCCGCGGGCAGGTGCTTCACGTAGGCGAGGATCGCGTCGTCGTCCGTCCCCTGCAGGTGCAGACCGCGCAGCTGCCGGAGCGCGGGATGCGCCCGGCGGATCTCGTTCAGCCGCCGCAGGTACGGGGCGAGGGAGTCGCCCGCGGCCTCGGCGCCCGCCCAGTCGCGGAACTTGTACTCGTACTTCTCGTTGTCGATGTTCTCCTCGGACCCCGGGCGGGCGACGTTCTCGTAGAGCTCGTATCCCGCGTAGACGCCGTAGCTGGCCCCCGCGGTGGCCGCGAGAGCGGCGCGGATCCGATAGGCGGGGCGACCGCCGAACTGCAGGTACTCGGTGAGGATGTCGGGGGTGTTGACGAAGAGGTTCGGGCGCATGAAATCCGCCGTCTCGTCCGAGATCGAGGCGAAGAACTCCTCCAGCTCGGTCTTGGTGTTGCGCCACGTGAAGTACGAGTAGCTCTGCTGGAAACCGCTCTGTGCGAGCGCCCGCATCGGCATGGGACGGGTGAACGCCTCGGCCAGGAAGACGACGTCGGGGTGCTCGGCGTTGACGGTGCGGATCAGCCACTCCCAGAACTGCAGCGGCTTGGTGTGGGGGTTGTCGACGCGGAAGATCTTCACCCCCTGTCGGATCCAGTGCTGGACGATGCGCAGCACCTCGGCGCGGATGCCGACCGGGTCGTTGTCGAAGTTGACCGGGTAGATGTCCTGGTACTTCTTCGGCGGGTTCTCGGCGAACGCGATCGAACCGTCCGGCAGCGTCGTGAACCACTCCGGGTGCTCGGTCACCCAAGGGTGGTCGGGAGCGGCCTGGAGGGCGAGGTCGAGGGCGATCTCCAGGCCGTGGGCGTTCGCGGTGTCCACGAACGCGCGGAAGTCCTCGAGCGTCCCGAGGTCGGGGTGGACCGCATCGTGTCCGCCGTCCGCCGAGCCGATGGCCCACGGCGATCCCGGGTCCCCGGGACCGGCGTCCAGGGTGTTGTTGGGGCCCTTGCGGTTCACCGCGCCGATCGGGTGGATGGGCGGGAGGTAGACCACGTCGAAGCCCATCGCGGCGACGGCGGGGAGGCGTTCGGCCGCCGTCCGGAAGGTGCCGCTGCGGACGGTGCCGTCGGGCAGGCGGACCGCCCCCTCGGAGCGCGGGAAGAACTCGTACCAGGCGCCCACGCCGGCTCGCTCGCGCTCGACGTGGAGCGTGTTCTCCTCGTGGAGGGTGTGGAGCGAGAGGGCGGGGCGGTCGGCGAACGCCCGGGCGAGCCCCGGGTCGCGCACCACGATGAGGGCCGCCTCGTCGTCCACGGCGTCATCGCGGAGGGCGCGCGCCGCGGAGGTGAGGGCGGTGCGCTCCTCGACGGGACGGGTCTTCTCCGCGGCGGCGCGCTCGAACAGCCGCGCGCCCATCTCCCGCATGAGGATCGGGTCGACACCCGCGGCGATCTTCAGCTCGGCTGCATGACGCCAGGTCGCGTAGTCGTCGGCGAACGTCTCGAAACGGAACTTCCAGGTGCCCTGCTCGAGCGGTGCCACGACGACGCGCCAATTGTCGAAGCCGTCGTCGAGGGGCCGGAGCCGGTGGAGCGTGACCGCGCCCGAGGGCGCCGTCAGCCGCAGGTGCACGCCGATGCGGTCGTGTCCCTCGCGGAAGGCGGCGACCGTGAACGGCACCGCCTCGCCGACGAACGCGGTCGGCGCGAACCGGCCGCCCGGGACGCTGGGACGATGGGAGGCGATCGGGATGCGGCCGTTGCGGATGCCGGCATCCTTTCTGGTCGCCTTCACCGGCCGGACCGGGATCTCAGCGGAGCTGCGGACGGAAACGGGGGAGATCTGTGTGGCCACGTTCCGAACCTACCGGTGCCGAGGAAGGCTCGAAACGGCCTGGATCACTCGGCCCGGAACAGGTACATTGACGGACCGGTCGCGGTGAACGCATCGCCGGGGGAGAGCGGGGCGGCATCCGATCGCGGACGCTCGTCGACGCTCGACCACAGGGGGGCGAAGCGCGTCACACCCTCCAGCGCCGGAAGGGTGATCTCGACGTCGCTCTCGCGGCCGTGGACCACCAGGAGCGTGCGGTTGGGCGCTTCGCTCTCGGGTGTGGAGCAGGCGTCGTACTGCAGCGTGCGGTGCGAGGGATCCGTCCACTGCTCGACCGACATCGTGTTCCCCTGCTCGTCGTACCAGTCGATGACGGACGCGCCCGGAACGGCCTTGTCGGCATGGGCGAACCGGATGGGTCGCAGGGCCGGGTTCTCCCGGCGGATGCGGGTGAGCAGCTCGACGTGGGCGCGCAGGTCGTCCTGCCAGGGTTCGCGGCCCCAGTCGTACCAGGTCAGCGCGGAGTCGTGGCAGTACGCGTTGTTGTTGCCGTGCTGCGTGCGCCCGATCTCGTCGCCCGCGGTGATCATCGGAACGCCCGCCGAGAGCAGGAGCGTGCCCAGCAGGTTGCGCATCGCGCGCCGGCGGGCGGCGAGAACGGCCGGATCGTCGGTCGGCCCCTCGAATCCGTGGTTGAAGGAGCGGTTCGTGTCCGCCCCGTCCCGCCCGTGCTCGCCGTTGGCCTCGTTGCGCTTGGAGTCGTAGGAGACGAGGTCGTGGAGGGTGAACCCGTCGTGCGCGGTGACGAAGTTGACGCTCGCGAGCGGTCCGCGCTCGGCGCTGAAGGTGTTGGCCGATCCGGCGAGCCGGGTCGCGAATCCGCCGATCCCCACCGGCGTGACATCGGCGCGGCGGGAGTAGTCGATGTCGCTCAGCCAGAAGTTGCGGACCCGATCGCGGTAGCGGTCGTTCCATTCGCTCCAGCCGGCGCCGAACGCCCCCGTCTGCCAGCCGCCGATGCCGACGTCCCAGGGTTCGGCGATCATCTTGACGCCCGCCAGCGCGGGGTCCTCGACGATCGCCTGCAGGAGCGGGTGCTCCGGGGTGAAGGCGTGGGAGGCATCGCGTCCCAGGACGGGGGCGAGGTCGAAGCGGAACCCGTCGATCTGCACCTCGTTCGCCCAGTAGCGCAGCGAATCGAGGACGAGGCGGGACGCGGCATCCGTCGACGTGTTCAGGGAGTTCCCGCATCCCGTCACGTCGATGTAGGTGCCGTCGTCGGCCTGCCGGTAGTACGACCGGTTGTCGATCCCGCGGAAGCTCGACCGGGGCTCGCCGAGTCCCTGCTCGGAGGTGTGGTTGAAGACGACGTCGAGGATCACCTCGATGCCGGCCGCGTGCAGCAGCTTCACCATCCCCTTCACCTCGCGGAGCACCGCGGTGGCGCCTTCGGCCTGGGCGGCGGCGGTCGCATACGGGGCGTGCGGCGCGAAGAAGCCGACGGAGTTGTAGCCCCAGTAGTTGGTCAACCCCAGCTGCAGGAGACGGGGCTCACTCGCGAAGGCGTGGACCGGGAGCAGCTCGATCGCGGTCACCCCGAGGCTCCGGTAGTGCTCGATCATGGCCGGATGCGCCATCCCGGCGTAGGTGCCGTGCAACGCCGCCGGCACACCGGGATGCCGCTTGGTGAGGCCTTTGACGTGCGCTTCGTAGACGACGGTGCGGTCGAGCGGCGTCGCCGGCCTCGCGATGCCGCCCCAGTCGAAGCAGTCGTCGACGACGACGGAGCGCCAGGAGTGGATGCCGGGGGCCGACAACCCCCGCGCGTAGGGATCGATCAGCAGCGTCGCCGGGTTGAAGGTCATCCCGGGGCCGTGCGGTCCGTCGACCCGCACGCTGTAGGTGACGCCGACCCGCAGCGCGGGCGTCGTCGCCTCCCACACGCCGCCGCCCACGGGGGCCAGCGGGACGGTGTCGACGATCCAGTCCGGGTCGTCGTCGTCGAAGACCACGAGCTCGACGTCGGTGGCGTGCTCCGACCACACCCGCAGCGTCCCGCCCCCGTCGTGCAGGCGTACCCCGAGCCGGTCGTAGACGTCCGACAGCATCCCCGGGACGGGGGTGTCGGGCGCCGCGGTCGTCGGGCCGGCCGGAGCGAAGGTCATGCGTCCTACAGTAGTGAGCAGGCGATGAAGGTCAGCGGCGGGCGGAGGGTCATGGCGGTCTATCTCGACCACGCGGCATCCACTCCGCTGCGGCCGGAGGCGCGTGATGCGTGGCTCGCCGCGTCGGAGGTCACCGGGAACGCGTCGTCCGTGCACGGCGCCGGCCAGGCGGCGCGGAGGCTGCTCGAGGACGCCCGTGAGCGGATCGCAGCGGTGCTGGGGTGCGACCCCATCGAAGTGGTGCTGACCTCTGGGGGCACGGAGTCGGTGAACCTCGCCCTCCAGGGGACGTGGTGGGCGCGCGACCCGGACCGGTCGGCGGTCGTCCTGCCCGACGGCGAGCACCACGCGACCCTCGACACGGTGTCGTGGCTCGCTTCCGCCCAGGGGGCGGAGGTACGACCCGTGCCGCTCGACGAGAGCGCGGCGATCGATGTCGCGGCCTTCGATGCGGCACTCCCGGGCGCCGCCCTGGCGACGGCGCTCGTGGCCAACAACGAGGTCGGGAGCATGTCGGATGTCGCCGCCCTGGCCGCATCGGCGGCGGCGGCAGACGTGCCCCTCCACCTCGACGCCGTCGGGGCCATCGCCCATCTGTCGCTCGACTTCGCCGCGCTGCGGGGACCGGGAGCCGGTCGCGGCGGACTCGTCGCGCTGAGCGTCGCAGGCCACAAGGTGGGGGCGCCGGTCGGGACGGGGGCGCTCGTCGTGTCGCGTCACGCCCGCATGGGCGCGGTCCTTCACGGCGGCGGGCAGCAGCGTGGCCTCCGCTCGGGCACACCGGATGTCGCCGGTGCCGCCGCCCTGGCCGTGGCCCTCGAGCTGACGGCGGCGGAGCGCGCCGCCGAGGCGGAACGCCTGCGCGCGCTGTCCGACCGGCTCCTGATCGGTGTGCACGACATCGCCCCGGAGGTCGTACTGCTCGGCGCACCGGATCGGCGACTGCCCGGTCACCTGCACCTCCTCTTCCCCGACGCACTGGGGGAGACCCTCCTCTTCCTCCTCGACTCCGCGGGCGTGCGCGTGTCGACCGGATCGGCATGCCAAGCGGGTGTCGCCGAGCCGAGCCACGTCGTCCTCGCCCTCGGTCGCAACGATCGCGAGGCCCGTTCGGTCCTTCGGGTCACGCTCGGGCGCACGACCACGGCGGCCGACGTCGACGCGTTCCTCGCCGCCCTCCCCGAGGCGCACCGCCGCGCGGCGGCGTCCAGCGCCCGTGCGGGGTCGCGCTCGTAGACTGGGACGATGCGCGTGCTGGCAGCCATGAGCGGTGGGGTCGATTCGGCCGTCGCCGCGGCGCGCGCGGTGGACGCGGGTCACGACGTCGTCGGCGTCCACCTCGCGCTCTCGCGCGCCGGAGGCACCCTCCGCACCGGCAGCCGGGGCTGCTGCACGATCGAGGATGCACTCGACGCCCGGCGCGCGGCCGACCTGCTCGGCATCCCGTTCTACGTGTGGGACTTCTCCGAGCGCTTCCGCGACGACGTCATCGACGACTTCATCAGCGAGTACCGGGCGGGGCGCACACCGAACCCGTGCATGCGGTGCAACGAGAAGATCAAGTTCGCGGCCCTGCTCGAACGGGCCCTCGAACTCGGTTTCGACGCCGTCTGCACCGGCCACTACGCGACCCTCGTCGACGGTCCGGAGGGGCGCGAGCTGCATCGCGCGTCGGATGAGGCGAAGGACCAGTCCTATGTCCTCGGGGTGCTCAGCGCGGACCAGCTCGCCCACACCTACTTCCCGCTCGGGACGACGCCGTCGAAGGCCGTCGTCCGCGCCGAGGCCGCCGAGCGCGGTCTGACGGTCGCGCAGAAGCCGGACAGCCACGACATCTGCTTCATCCCCGACGGCGACACCCGCGGGTGGCTCGCCGAGAAGGTGGGCGCCGAGCAGGGTGACGTCGTGGACCGCGAGGGATCGGTCGTCGGGCGGCACGAGGGAGCGCACGCGTTCACGGTCGGTCAGCGCCGGGGGCTGCAGCTCGGCGTCCCCGCCGCGGACGGCAAACCGCGGTTCGTCCTCGAAGTGCGTCCCGTCTCGAACACGGTCGTCGTCGGGCCGAAGGAGGCTCTCGCGACGGCGGAGATCTCCGGGGAGCGGCACAGCTGGGCCGGACGTGCTCCTGCCGACGGCGTGTTCGCCTGCGACGTGCAGATCCGCGCGCACGCCGATCCGGTCCCCGCTCGGGCGAGCGTGCGAGACGGGTCGATCACGGTCGTCCCCGAGACCCCTTTCGACGGCGTCGCGCCCGGTCAGACGGCGGTGCTGTACGACGGGACCCGGGTGATCGGGCAGTTCACGATTGCGCGGACCGTCTCCGCCGTTCCCCAGAACGCCTGACCCGGCGGCCCCGTTCGACCTCGGCGAACGCCGCGCGGAGGTCGGTGTGCGCGAACCGGAATCCGGCGTCGACGAGCCGCTCGGGGAAGACCCATCTGCTCTTGAGGATCAGCTCGGGCTCGGTCCGCAGCACCCACATGGCGATCTCGAGCATCCAGCGCCGCGACGGCAGGCCCACCGGCATCCCGACGACGCCGCGGAGGGTGCGCATGAGGGTGCGGTTGTCGGATGCCTCGGGCACCGCGATGTTGACGGGGCCGGAGATGTCGTCCTGCTCAATGAGGAAGCGGACGGCGCGGAGCGCGTCCTCGATGTGCACCCAGCTGAAGCGCTGGCGCCCCCGGGTGCGGTGCCAGGGCGGCCGGTCGCCCGTCGGCTCGTCGCCGATGCCCCGGTAGCGACGGTGCGGCGGGACCCGGCCGTCGTGCTGCGGCCCGCCGAGTCCGGTATGTGCGAGGGTGAGCAGCATCCGGGAGGCGGGACCGTCGCCGACGACGATCGCCAGACGCAGGGCGACGCGGCGCGTGCGCGGCAGTTCTCCCGCGAAGAACGCACGCTCCCACGACCGCGCGACGTCGACCGAGAAGCCCTGTCCGAGCTCGCCGCCCGGTTCGGTGTTCGGGCGGTCCATCGCGTGGCGGTAGATCGTCGCGGTGGACGCATTGAGCCAGAGCCGGGGCGGAGCGGATGCCGCGGCCACCGCAGCGTGCAGGGCGCGCGTCGTCTCCACCCGCGACCGCAGGATCTCGTCGCGGTTGCGATCGGTGTAGCGACAGTCGACGGACTTCCCGGCGAGGTTCACGAGGAGGTCGGAGCCGTCGATGGCGGCCGCGAGCGCGGCGGGGTCGTCCCAGCGGACGGCGGCGGTGCGTCCGACGGTGACGACGTCATATCCGTCGTCCGTGAGGGCTGCGACGAGAGCCTCGCCGATGAATCCGCCGGCACCGGCGACGACGGCACGAGGACGGGACATGCCTCGACGCTACCCGGTCACGTCGCCGGTAGATTCCGACCATGACCTCCGAGGGCCGGGAACACGCGGCATCCGTGTACGAACGCGCCGTGGGACCCGGCATCCGCTCGCTGCCTCCGGTGCTGCGACGCGCATCGCGGGGGTGGAGGTGCGGGAGACGGAGGACGGGAACGGCCGGCAGCGCGTCGACGTCCGACTGCGGATGCCGCTGCTCGGCGAGGTGTTCCGCTACTCCGGGACCTTCGTCTACCGCATCGTGCCGGACCGCGGAACGGTCCCGGTGGTGTCGCCGGCCCTCCCTACACTGTCGATGTGGCTGACGCAGAACTCCCCGAACTGACCCTCGATGAGGCCCGCGCAGAGGCCGCGCGGCTCACGGAGAAGATCCTCGGCGCGCGCGAGGCCTACTACGGGGGCGACGTCGGTCTGGTCGACGACGCCACCTACGACGGGTGGATGCAGCGGCTCGAAGCCATCGAGCGCGCGCACCCCGAGCTGCAGGGGCAGGATTCGCCGACGCAGACCGTCGGCGCGGCGGAGTCGTCGATGTTCGCTCCCGTCGAGCACGCCGAGCGGATGCTGAGCCTCGACAACGTCTTCTCGCCGGACGAACTGCGGGAGTGGTGCACGAAGGCCGAGGCCGCAGCGGGGCGCAAGGTGCGATGGCTGACGGAGCTCAAGATCGACGGGCTCGCCATCTCGCTGCGCTACGAGAACGGCGTGCTGACCTCGGCGGCGACCCGCGGCGACGGCCGCGTCGGGGAGGACGTCACGGTGAACGCGGTGCGCGTGGCCGGCATCCCGGAGCGGCTGTCGGGGGAGGGGCAACCCGCGCTCGTCGAGGTGCGGGGGGAGGTCTTCATCCCGGTGGCGGCGTTCGAGGACCTCAACGCGCTGCAGGCGCGTCTGCGCGACCGCGTCGTCGCCGACGCCGCCTCCCGTCCCCGCTACGACGAGGAGAAGGCGCAGAAGAGCGCGGCGCGACGCTTTCCGGCGTTCGCCAATCCGCGCAACGCCGCGAGCGGAGGTCTGCGCCAGCAGCTCGACAAGAAGTCGGGGCTCGAACTCGAAGCCGGCGAGGCCCGTCTCTCGTCCCTCCGCATGTACGTCCACGGCATCGGCGCGTGGCCCGACCCGCCCGTGTCCGCTCAGAGCGAGGTGTACGGTCTGCTCGCTGAATGGGGCCTGCCGGTCAGCCCGTATCCGCAGACGTTCGACGACGTCGACGGCGTCCTCGCCTTCGTGGCCGAGTACGGCGAGAAGCGCCACTCGGTCGCGCACGAACTCGACGGCATCGTCGTGAAAGTCGACGAGCTGTCCCTGCACGACGAGCTCGGCGCGACCAGCCGTGCCCCGCGCTGGGCGATCGCGTACAAGTACCCGCCCGAAGAGGTGCAGACGCGGCTCCTCGACATCATCGTGTCGGTCGGGCGCACCGGCCGCGCCACCCCGTACGCGCAGATGGCACCGGCGCTCGTCGCGGGCAGCGTCGTGCGCCAGGCGACCCTGCACAATCAGGACGTCGTCAAGGCGAAGGGCGTCCTGATCGGCGACATGGTGGTGCTCCGCAAGGCCGGGGACGTCATCCCCGAGGTGCTGGGCCCGGTCGCCGAACTCCGCGACGGGACGGAGCGCGCCTTCGTCATGCCGACGGCATGCCCGGAGTGCGGGTCGACCCTCGCGCCGGCCAAAGAGGGCGACATCGACCTCCGCTGCCCCAACACGCGCGGCTGCCCCGCGCAGGTCCGCGGGCGCGTCGAGCACATCGGCTCGCGCGGCGCGCTCGACATCGAGGCGCTCGGCGAGGTCACTGCAGCCGCGCTGACCCAGCCGATCGATCCGCAGCAGCCGGCGCTCGAGACCGAGGCGGGGCTGTTCGAGCTGACCCTGGAGCGGCTCGTGCCCATCGAGGTCATCGTTCGCGACGCCGAGACCGGCGAACCCCGGGTCGACGAGAGCACCGGCGAGATCGTCCGCCGCGCGCCGTTCCGCCGCAACCCCACCGCGGCGGAGAAGAAGGAGGGCCTCACGGGTCCGCAGCCGTCGGCGCAGGCCCTCACCCTCATCGACGAGCTCGAGAAGGCCAAGACGAAGGATCTGTGGCGCTTCCTCGTCGCGTTGAACATCCGCCACGTCGGACCCGTCGCCGCCCGCGCCCTGGCGCAGTACTTCGGGTCGCTCGACGCGATCCGGGCCGCCTCGCGCGACGAGCTCGCTGCGGTCGACGGTGTCGGCGGGATCATCGCCGACGCGCTCATCGACTGGTTCGCCGTCGACTGGCACGTCGAGATCGTCGACCGCTGGACCGCCGCGGGCGCGCGGCTGGCCACGCCCGGGCACCCGGGACCCGGCGCTGCGGCCGCGGCCGGAGGAGTGCTCGAGGGCATCACCGTCGTCGCGACGGGCTCGCTCGAGGGGTACACCCGCGAGGGCGCGCAGGAGGCCATCATGCAGGCGGGCGGCAAAGCGGCGTCGAGCGTCTCGAAGAAGACGGACTTCGTCGCCGCCGGGCCCGGTGCGGGATCGAAGCTCGCGAAGGCCGAGGCCCTCGGCATCCGGATCATCGACGCCGCGCAGTTCCACGTCCTCGTCACCGAGGGTCCGGCCGCGCTCGGCGACGCTCCCGCCGCGGAGTGACGCTCAGGCGTCCTTCGCGAGGAGCGCGTCGCGCACCTGTCGGCGCAGGACCTTGCCGATGAGCGAGCGCGGCAGCTCGTCGACCGTCTCGATCCGCTTCGGCACCTTGTAGGGCGTCAGCCGGGTGCGGGCGAACGCGCGGACGTCCTCGACGTCGACTTCGCTCATCCCCGGGGCGGGGATCACGACGGCGACGACCTGCTCGCCGCTGTGCGCGTCGGGGAGACCGACGACGGCGGCATCCGCCACCTGCGGGTGCTGTCGGAGCGTGGCCTCGACCTCGGAGGGCGACACGTTGAAGCCGCCGGTGACGATCAGCTCCTTGAGGCGGTCGACCACGCGGAAGAAGCCGTCGGCGTCGCGCTCGACGATATCGCCGGTGCGGAACCAGCCGTCGACGAGCACCTTCTCGGTCTCCTCCGGCTTACCGTAGTACCCCGAGAACACCTGCGGTCCCCGCACCACGAGTTCGCCCGGCTCGCCGTCGCCGAGGACACGCGACGGGTTGTCGGGGTCGACGACCCGCGCGTCCGTTCCTGGGATCGGGATGCCGATGGTGCCCGCCTTCCGGTTGTCGGCGGGCGGGTTGACCATGAGGACGGGGGAGCACTCGCTCAGGCCGTAACCCTCGATGAGGTAACCGCCGGTGGCCTCCTCGAACGGCTCGACGAGGGCAGGGGAAAGGGCCATCGCCCCCGAGACACCGATCCGGATGCCGCGGATCGACGCGCCGCGTTCGCGTGCCCGCGCGAGCAGCCGCTCGGCGATGGGAGGGACGAGCGGGAGGACGGTGGGCGGGTGCTTCTTGATCGCATCGATCACCATGTCGGCGTCGAACTTGGGGAAGAGCACGAGACGCGCCCCCATCGACATGGCGAAGGTGAGGCAGAGGGTGAGCCCGTAGGCGTGGAACATCGGCAGGACGGCGTAGAAGACGCATCCGTCCCCGCGCTGCACGGCCGGGATGAACGCTTGGCTTTGCCGGGCGTTGGCGAGCAGGTTGCGGTGCGTCAGCATCGCCCCCTTCGGCGTCCCCGTCGTCCCCGAGGTGTACTGCAGGACCGCGAGGTCGTCGGTCTGCGGACCGGGGTGGGATGCCGCCAGGGCGGGCGTCCTCACGAGGTCGTCCCACGACAGCGCACCGCGCGCCGGCGAGGTCAACGCGGCACGCGATTCCCGCGCCTTCTTCACGGGCAGCCGCAGCGCGAGGCGCGTGTGCAGGGGCAGCGCCCGCGTGACGTCGACGGCGATGAGCGCCTCGACGCGGAGGTCCGCGGGGAAATCCTGCACGGTCGGCGCGACCTTGTCCCACACGATGGCGTGCCGCGCGCCGTGGTCCTGGAACTGCGCCCGCAGCTCCCGCAGGGTGTAGAGCGGGTTGTGCTCGACGACGACCGCACCCAGTCGCAGGACGGCATAGAACGCGATGATGTGCTGCGGGCAGTTGGGGAGGACGATCGCGACCCGGTCGCCCTTGTTCACCCCGAGATCGCGCAGCCCCGCGGCCGCCCGGTCCACGGCGTCGTGCAGGGCCGCGTAGGTCGTCTCGCGGCCGAAGAACTGGAGGGCGGGCGCGTCCGGGTAGTCGCGGGCGGACTCATCGAGCAGATCCATCAACGACCCGTCGATGGGCGGCAGGTCGAGGGGGACGCCGTCACCGTACGAGGAGAGCCACGGGCGATCGGCGGAGGGCGAATCGGTCACGCCCCCAGCCTAGGGCGCGGGTCGGCGCGGGCTCGGGAGGGCGACCGGGCCGAACTAGACTGTCGGGGTGTCTGAAATCACCCCCGATCTCGTGCGCCATCTCGGCGTGCTCGCCCGGATCCAGCTGAGCGACGAGGAGGTGGAGCGGCTCACCGGCCAGCTCGACGCGATCGTCGACAACATCGCCAAGGTGTCCGAAGTCGCCACCCCCGAGGTCGCCGCGACGAGCCACCCGATCCCGCTGCGCAACGTCTTCCGTCCCGATGTCCCCGGCGACATGCTGACCGTCGACGAAGTGCTCCAGAACGCACCGGATGCCGCCGACGGCCGGTTCCGCGTGACCGCGATCCTGGGGGAGGAGCAGTGAGCGACATCCTGAAGCTGACCGCCGCCGACCTCTCCGCGAAGCTGCGTTCCGGCGAGCTCTCGAGCGTCGAGGCCATCCAGGCCCACCTCGACCGCATCGCCGCCGTCGACGGCGACGTGCACGCCTTCCTCCACGTCTCCGACCACGCGGTCGAGGTCGCGGCCGACATCGACCGCCGCCGCGCTGCCGGCGAGGAGCTCGGCGAACTGGCCGGCGTGCCCCTGGCGATCAAGGACGTCCTCGTGACGACCGACATGCCCTCCACGAGCGGTTCGAAGATCCTCGAGGGCTACATGTCGCCCTACGACGCGACCGTCGTCGCACGGTCCCGGGCGGCGGGCCTCGTCCCGCTCGGCAAGACCAACATGGACGAGTTCGCGATGGGCTCGTCGACCGAGCACTCGGCGTACGGCCCGACCCGCAACCCGTGGGACCTCGATCGGATCCCCGGCGGCTCCGGCGGCGGTTCGGCCGCTGCGGTCGCCGCCTTCGAAGCACCGCTCGCGCTCGGTTCCGACACGGGCGGCTCGATCCGCCAGCCCGCGCACGTCACCGGCACCGTCGGTATGAAGCCCACATACGGCGGTGTGAGCCGCTACGGCGCGATCGCCCTCGCCTCGAGCCTCGACCAGGTCGGTCCCGTCTCGCGCACCGTCCTCGACTCGGCGCTCCTGCACGACGTCATCGGCGGGCACGACCGGCACGACGCGACGTCGCTGACCGACGCCTGGCCGTCGTTCGCCGCCGCCGCCCGCGAGGGCGCGACCGGCGAGGTCCTCAAGGGTCTGAAGGTCGGCATCATCCGCGAGCTCGACGACTCCGGCTTCCAGTCCGGCGTGTCGGCATCCTTCCGCGCGTCCCTCGCCGCGATGGAGGCCGCCGGCGCCGAGATCGTCGAGATCAGCGCACCGCACTTCGAGTACGGCGTCGCCGCGTACTACCTGATCCTCCCGGCGGAGGCGTCCAGCAACCTGGCGAAGTTCGACTCGGTCCGTTTCGGGATGCGGGTGAACGTGCCCGGCGGCACCGTCGAGGACGTCATGGCCGCCACGCGCGACGCCGGCTTCGGCGACGAGGTCAAGCGCCGCGTCATCCTCGGCACCTACGCGCTCTCGGCGGGCTACTACGACGCCTACTACGGCAGCGCGCAGAAGGTCCGCACCCTCATCCAGCGCGACTTCGACGAGGCGTTCGCGCAGGTCGACGTCATCGCGACGCCGTCCGCGCCGACGACCGCGTTCCGCCTGGGCGAGCAGCTTCACGACCCGCTGCAGATGTACCTCAACGACGTCACGACCATCCCGGTCAACCTCGCCGGCGTCCCCGGCATCTCGATCCCCTCGGGCCTCGCGGAAGAGGACGGGTTGCCCGTCGGCATCCAGTTCGTCGCTCCCGCCCGCGAGGACGCGCGACTGTACCGCGTGGGGGCGGCGCTCGAGGCGCTGCTCGTCGACAGCTGGGGCGGTCCGATCCTGGACCGCGCCCCGATCCTCGGAGGAGCCCGCTGATGGCCAAGGACGCGCTGATGGACTTCGACACCGCGCTCGAGCTGTTCGAGCCCGTCCTCGGATTCGAGGTCCACGTCGAGCTCAACACCGAGACCAAGATGTTCTCGCCCGCCGGCAACCCCGCGAACGAGGCGAACCACGATGCGGCACCCAACACGCTCGTCGCGCCCGTCGACATGGGTCTGCCGGGGTCGCTGCCGGTCGTGAACGAGACCGGCGTGCGGTACTCGATCAGCCTGGGCCTCGCCCTCGGCTGCTCGATCGCGCCGTCGTCCCGGTTCGCGCGGAAGAACTACTTCTACCCGGACCTCGGCAAGAACTACCAGATCTCGCAGTACGACGAGCCCATCGCCTTCGAGGGCAGCGTCGAGATCGAGCTCGAGGGCGGCGATGTGGTCGTCGTGCCGATCGAGCGCGCGCACATGGAGGAGGATGCCGGCAAGCTCACCCACATGGGCGGCGCGACCGGTCGCATCCAGGGCGCCGAGTACTCGCTCGTCGACTACAACCGCGCCGGCGTGCCCCTCGTCGAGATCGTCACCAAGCCGATCTTCGGCACGGAGCACCGCGCACCCGAGGTCGCCAAGGCCTACGTCGCCGCGATTCGCGACATCGTGCGCTCGCTCGGCATCTCCGAGGCCCGCATGGAGCGCGGCAACCTCCGCTGCGACGCGAACGTCTCGCTGCGCCCGCGCGGACAGGAGAAGCTCGGCACCCGCACCGAGACGAAGAACGTCAACTCGATGCGCTCGGTCGAGCGCGCCGTGCGCTACGAGATCCAGCGGCAGGCCGCGATCCTCGCCGCCGGCGGCACCATCACGCAGGAGACGCGGCACTGGCACGAGGACACCGGGCGCACCTCGCCGGGTCGTCCCAAGTCGGATGCCGACGACTACCGCTACTTCCCCGAGCCCGACCTTCTCCCCGTCGAGCCGTCCGCAGAGCTGATCGAAGAGCTCCGCGCGGCGCTCCCCGAGGCTCCGGCGGTGTACCGGCGCCGGCTGAAGGCGGAGTGGGGGTTCACTGACCTCGAGTTCCAGGACGTCGCGAACGGCGGGCTGCTCGCCGAGGTCGAGGCGACGATCGCCGCCGGCGCGTCACCGGCATCCGCCCGCAAGTGGTGGACGGGCGAGATCACCCGCATCGCGAACGCGCAGGGCACCGAGCCCGCCGCCCTCATGTCGCCGGAGTCGGTGGCGCAGCTGCAGAAGCTGGTGGATGCCGGCACCCTCACCGACAAGCTGGCCCGCCAGGTCCTGGAAGGCGTCATCGCGGGGGAGGGCACGCCCCAGGAGGTCGTCGACGCCCGCGGTCTCGCCGTGGTCTCGGACGACGGGGCGCTCATCGCCGCGATCGACGAGGCCCTCGCCGCCCAGCCCGACGTGCTGGCGAAGATCCAGGACGGCAAGGTCCAGGCGGCCGGCGCCGTCATCGGTGCGGTCATGAAGGCGATGAAGGGCCAGGCGGATGCCGCCCGTGTCCGCGAGCTCATCCTGGAGCGCGCCGGCCAGTGACGCCGTGACGATGCCGTCGGCCCCGGATCCGTACCGGTGTCGGCGGCATCGTCGACAATGGACGTATGGGACGCGGTGACGGGACGGGGCGGATCGTCTCGCCCGACGGCGCCGACGACACCGGCACCCGCATCCTCCACGTCGACATGGACGCGTTCTACGCGTCGGTCGAGGTCCTCTACGACCCGTCCCTGGCAGGCAAGCCGCTCATCGTCGGCGGCATGGAGGGGCGCGGCGTCGTCTCGAGCGCCTCGTACGAGGCCCGGCGCTTCGGCGTGCGCTCCGCCATGTCGGTCGGGCGCGCCCTGCAGCTGTGCCCGCAGGCGATCGTCGTCGTGCCGCGGTTCGAGCGCTACTCGGAGCTGTCGAAGAAGGTCATGGCGATCTTCCGCGACGTCACCCCGCTCGTGGAGCCGCTCTCGATCGACGAGGCGTTCCTCGATGTGAGCGGCGCGCGCCGGCTGTGGGGGAGTCCCGGCGAGATCGCCCGCATGGTCCGACGTCGCGTGCTCGACGAGACGGGACTGACGTGCAGCATCGGCGTCGCCGCCACGAAGCACGTCGCCAAGATCGCCTCGACCGTCTCGAAACCCGACGGGCTCCTCATCGTCAGTGAGCCGGAGACTCAGGCGTTCCTCGCGGCGCGCCCTGTGGGCGCGCTGTGGGGCGTGGGACCGAAAGCTGCCGAGGCGCTCGAGGCCCGCGGCATCCGGATGGTGTCGGACATCCTGAACACGCCCCGGGGCGTCCTCGACCGGGCGCTGGGACCGGCGATGGGGGCCCGGGTGTCGCAGCTGGCCCGCGGGATCGATCCGCGGTCCGTCCAGACCGAGCACACCGAGAAGAGCGTGGGTCACGAGGAGACCTTCCTCGAGGACGTGTCCGACGTCGCGACGCTGCGGAGCGAGTTCCGGCGGTTGTCGGACCGGGTCGCGAGCCGCCTCCGCGCGGGCGGGTGGGAGGCCCGCACGATCGCGGTGAAGGTGCGGTTCTCCGACTTCACGACGCTGTCGCGGTCGGTGAGCGTCCCCGAGCCCACCAACGTCGGCCAACGGATCGGCGACGTCGCCCTCGACCTCTTCTCGAAGATCGATCTCGTGCAACCCGTGCGCCTCATCGGCGTGCGCGGCGAGAAGCTGACCGCCGACGGCGTGGGCGGCCTCGCACTGTGGGACGACGATGCCGAGTGGCGCCGCGTCGACGCCGCACTCGACGACGCGCGCTCGCGCTTCGGGCGCGGCGCCGTGACGAGGGCGAGCACACTCGGCCCCAGACGCGACGTCAATGCGCTGCCGACCAACCCGCGACCGGTGCAGGAGTGAGGACGCGTCACGCGCAAGCCCCTGTGCGTGGTGATGCGACCGGCTAGCGTGGTCGTCATGGCCAACCTCCCTCTCGAACTCGGCAAGCAATTCGCGTCCCTCGGTGTCACGAGCGTCTACGGCGAGCAGCAGGACGTCGACGGCATCCGGCTCATCCCCGTCGCCCTCACCTGGTCGGGCTTCGGCGCGGGGGAGGACCCCAACGGCGGCGGCGGCGGTGGCGGAGGTGCCGCGATCCCGGTCGGCGCCTACATCCGCAAGGGCGACGACCTGCGGTTCGAGCCGAACCTCGTCTCGCTCCTCGCGGTCGGGATCCCTTTCGTGTGGGTCGCCGGACGGGCGCTCAGCCGCGTCATCCGTGCCCTCACCCGCTGATCCCTCCCTCACCACTGCGGCAGCGGCGGGGATCGAGCGGGTCGCCGACGCGGTGACCGCGGCGTCCGGCGTCCCGGTCGTCGTCCTGATCGACGGACGCTCGGGTGCCGGCAAATCGACCTTCGCCGACACGCTGGCCGGGCGGTTCCCGGATGCGGCCGTCGTGCGGCTCGACGACGTCTACCCGGGGTGGGACGGACTGCGGGCGGCGACCGACATCGTGCACGAGCGGGTCCTGACGCCGCTCCGGCGCGGTGAGCCCGCCCGGTGGCCGCTCTGGGACTGGTCCCGCGACAGACCGTCGGGACGTCACGCGACGGTCGAGCCCGCCCCGGTGGTCATCGTCGAAGGAGCCGGCGTCCTCACCGCGGCATCCGCCGTTCTCGCGGACGTCACGGTCTGGCTGGAGGCACCGGATGCCGCGCGCAAGGCGCGCGCCCTCGCCCGCGACGGCGATGCCTATCGCCCGCACTGGGAGCGGTGGGCGACGCAGGAGGATGCGCACCTGCGCGAGAACCGACCGGCGGAGCTCGCGCGGATCGTCGTCGCCCTGCCCTGATCCTCCGTCAATCGTCGAGGGCGCGGACGAGCACGTCGAGTCGGTACCCGACCCACTCGTACACCCCGAAGCGGGGATCCCCGTCGCCGTCGTGGTCTTCGCCGGTGACGCCGAGCCGCTCCGCGAGCACGAGCCGCAGCGCGGCGAGGGTCCGCAGCCAGGCGCCGGCGACCTCCGGCGTCAGCTCGACGACCAGCGCGTCCTCGGCCTGGGTGCGGTCGAGCTCCGCAGGGGCCAGGTCGCGTCCGTCCCGGCGCAGCGACGCGCGCACCACCCCGGCATCCGTCAGCCGTCGCTCCAGGATGTCGTCCTGCGTGAGGCGGCGGAACTCCGCGGCCGCGTCGGCGTCGTCGCGGTAGGCATCGGGGACGAGCCGGCGGACGGCGGGATCGCGAGCGTCCCGCTCGGCCACGACCTCTTCGAACTGCGCGAGGAGGTCCGACAGGTGCGCCGCCTCGAGCAGCGTGAGCTCGAGGCTCACCCGCCGGCCGGTCACGATCCCGCCTCGCGCACGGTCGCCCAGAGTCCGTAGTCGTGCATCGCCTGCGCGTGGAGTTCCATCTGCTCCCGCGACCCTTCGGCCACGACGGCGTGCCCGTCGTGGTGGACCGCCAGCATCAACCTGTGCGCCTTCTCACGGGAGTACCCGAAGTACTCGCGGAAGACGTGGACGACGTAGCTCATGAGGTTCACCGGGTCGTTCCAGACGACCGTCTGCCAGGGACCCGAGGTGGATGCCTGCAGGTCGACCTGTTCGTCGAGGTCGGGACTCGCGATGCTCATGTCACGCCCATCCCAGTTCGTGCAGTCGTGTGTCGTCGATCCCGTAGAAGTGGGCGATCTCGTGCACGAGCGTCGTGTGCACCTCGTCGCGGAGTTGATCGAGGTCGTCGCACGCATCCAGGTGCGGCTCGCGGTAGACGATGATGCGGTCGGGGAGATCTCCCATTCCGTACCGGTCGCGCTCGGTCAGGGCGAGGCCGTCGTACAGTCCGAGCAGATCGAGGGATCCGTCCTCGGGGCGGTCCTCGACGACGAAGACGACGTTGTCGAGACCGGCGACCATCTCATCGGGCAGGGCGTCGAGTTCGGACGCCACGAGGTCCTCGAAGGCCTCGGCATCCATCTCGATCACGATCGCGCCTCATGAGGGGAAAGCATGGGGTGCCTGGGTAGCACGTTCGGCAACTCCTCCCCGAAGACGAAGACCCTAGTCAACCGCATGAATCGTGGTGTGTACGAGGTCTCGCGGCGTCCCCTGAGTAGCGCTCCGAGGGACGATCGGGGGCCAGTCGTAAGGACTGTCGAGACGGCTCAAACTTTTCTGACCGCTGCTGAGGTGGACGCTCTCGTGGGCGACTACCTGGCCGGGATGGGCGTCAAGCACCTCGCGGAGCGGTACGGAATCCATCGTGCCACGGTGTTCTCCCACCTCCGTCGTCGCAACGTACCGAGCCGTCGGCCCGGGCTCGGCATTGATGAGAAAGCGGAGGCCGTGCGCCTTGCGCGAGCGGGAGTCTCGATGCGGGCGATCGGTCGCCGGATGGGTGTCCACCGCACGGCCGTGCGAGCGGCGCTGGTCGAGGCTGGGCTCATCATGGACGACGCCAGCGACGGTTCATAACGCACCTCCGCGCCGCTGATCCCCCAGGGCTGTCGGCGCACGTCGTCGGTGACGAACGCCGAGAGGAACCGACGATGCCGAGCTTGAGTGAACTGGCGACCGACGAACGAACGGCGCGAATGGCGCGGTCTATGCTCGTCGAACCCAACGATCCGGTGATGGGCCGCATCCTGGCTCGCCTCGGAGCTGTTGAGCCGCTCGCCGAACGCGATGGAGCGGTGGTGCGCCTCGCCGTGGATGCGCAGGTCTGGCGCGCCCGTTTCAGCGCACCGGAGGCGAAGGACGTGGCTATGAGCATCGCCCAGGTTCAGCAGTCTGACGTCCGAGCGCCGTCTCGATCGTCGACGCCGATTCGGGACCGGATGAGCTGGACCTAGCCGCAACCGACTACGAGGTGCCCGCGTCCATTGGCTGAGCGGCACGGCGGACCGCTGCCGATCCGGGCCGACCTGGCCACCTGAGAGCGCTCTCAGGCGCGAGCACACCGCTGAATCGGCTGGGATATCGTTCGGCCATGGCAAGGGCGGAGCGATGAATCACGGCACCAGCACGAGCTCGTCTCGCGCGCCGGAGCCGCTGCGCGGCGTCATCGGGGTTCGAGCCCGAGCAGCGCTGGCCGCCACCATCATCGTCGCCGTCGCGCTCGCGCTGGGTTCGGCGGCGCTCGTACTGCTGCTGCGGCGCTCGTTGAGCGCGAGTGTCGAGGCGTCGGTGCAGGACCGCGTCGAGGAGGTCTTCGTCGAGCTCGAGGCGATCCCGGCTGGAACGAGCGCCGACGCGCTGGCGCGGTCGCTAGGGTCGACCGCGCAGAGCGCGTCGCGCCAGGGCACGGTCGTGCAGATCCTCACCGCCGACGGCGACGTGGCGAGCCAGTCGGCCGACCTGGAAGGTGAGCCTGCGCTCGGCCAGCCCCTCGACCCCGCCGACGGGATCGTCTGGGACGATGCGACGCTGCCGGTGGAGGAGGAAGAGGCGTACCGAGTCGCGCGCGCCGCCATCGGGACGCCGACCGGGACGTACACCGTCCTCGTCGCGCAGTCGCTCGAGTCGGTGGACGAGAGCACGGCCGCAGTGCTGCCGCTGCTGGCGATCGGCTACCCCATCCTTGTGCTCGTCGTCGCTGTCTCGACGTACTGGCTCGTTGGTCGCTCGCTGCAGCCGGTGGAGGCCATCCGTGCGAAGGTGGCCGCGATCGGCGGACGGCAGTTGACCGAGCGCGTGCCCGTCCCCGCGGCGCAGGACGAGATCGGCCGGCTGGCCGTGACGATGAATGGGATGCTGGGGCGGCTGGAGGCGGCTCAGCTCTCGCAGCGGCGGTTCGTCGCCGACGCCAGCCACGAGCTGCGCAGCCCGATCGCCACGATCAAGGCGATGGGGGAGACGGTCGTCGCCCATCCCGACGGGGCGCTCTCTGGGACCGCCGCGGAGGCTTTCGTCGAGGAGGCGACACGGATGGAGCGGCTCGTGAACGGGCTGCTGCTGCTCGCCCGAGCTGACGAGCGGGGGCTCGCCCGAGAGCAGCATGACGTCGACCTCGACGATCTGCTCGCGGCCGAGCGCGACCGCATCCGCTCCACCACCGCCTTGACGGTCGAGGCGAGGATCGAGGCGGTGCGCGTCTCTGGGTCGTCGCCTCAGCTGGCCCAGGCCGTCCGGAACCTCGTCGACAATGCCGTGCGGCACGCGCGCGAGGTGGTGGCGCTGAGTGTGCGAGCCGAGGCCGGCATTGCCGTCATCGAAGTGCGCGACGACGGGCCGGGCATCCCCGCCGCCGACCGGGAGCGCGTGTTCGACCGCTTCGTGCGGCTGGACGAGAGCAGGGCCCGCGACGAGGGCGGCACCGGACTCGGCCTCGCGATCGTCAAGGAGATCGTGCTCGCTCACGGCGACAAGGTCGAGGTCGTCGACAGCGGCACCGGAGCTGCGCTGCGCGTCACGCTGCCGCGGCAGCGCGAGGCGTGACGCCGGGCGTGACGACGCGGACGGACCCGGACTCGAGAGGTCAGTCCCGAGCTATGAGTCGATAGCCGACACCGCGCACCGTCCTGATCGATGTGCGTCCGAACGGCTGGTCAATCTTCTTCCTCAGGTAGCCGATGTAGACCTCCACCACGTTGTGGTCGCCCTCGTAGGCCGCGTCCCAGACCGCCTCCACGATCTGCGTCTTCGTGGCGACCTCGCCGGGGTGCCGCATCAAGAACTCGAGCAGCCCGAACTCCCGCGGCGTGAGCGCGATCTCCGTCCCGCCGCGCTCGACGCGGTGGCGCACCGGATCCAGCGAAAGGTCGCCCACGCTGAGCGCGACCGGCCGCTCCGGCGCGCCGCGGCGCACGAGCGCTCGCAGCCTCGCGACGAGCACGATGAACGAGCACGGCTTGATCAGGTAGTCGTCGGCACCCAGGTCGAAGGCATCCGCCTGGTCGTATTCTCCGTCCTTCGCCGTCAGCATCAGCACGGGCGTCCAGATGCCGGCTGCGCGCATGCCCTCGCACACCTTGTAGCCGTTGAGGCCCGGCAGCATGATGTCCAGCACCACGACGTCGTACTGCTGCTCCTTGGCCTTCCACAGTCCGTCGATGCCGTTGTCGGCCCAGTCGACGCTGAACGCCTCGGCGATCAGCCCGTGTCGGACCGCCTCGGCCAGCCGTCGTTCGTCCTCCACAAGCAGCACCCGCATGCGTTCCATTGTGACTGCCGCGCTCCACTCCCGTGGTCGTTCAGTCCGCGTCGCGCAGGCGTGCCGCTCGGCGAGCGCGCACCACCTCGATCACCAGCGGGACGACAGAGATCGCGACGACCGCAAGGGCGATGGCGTCGACGTTGTGCGCGACCCGCGCCACGCCGCCGAGCCACCGCCCGGCGAGCACGGCGATCGCGACCCACGCGACCGCCCCGAGCACGTTCCAGAGGACGAAGGTGCGGTACGGCAGGCGGGACATTCCCACGACCGGTGGAACGAAGGTGCGCGCGATCGGCACGAAGCGAGCCAGCACGAGCGCTCTCGCGCCGTGCTTGAGGAAGAACGCGTCCGCCTGCTCGAGATATGAGGACTTGAGGATCCTCGCGTCAGGCGAGAACAGCCGCCGACCGTAGCGCCGACCCAGCAGGTAGCCGATCTGATCGCCGGCAATGGCTGCGGCCGCCGCGACGACCAGCACGAGCGGGATGGGAAGGCCGAGCTGCGGGCTCAGCAGTCCGGCGGCGAACAGCAGGCTGTCGCCCGGCAGGAAGGGGAACAGCAGTCCCGTCTCGACGAAGATGATGGCGGCGAGGGCGAGCAGCACCCACGGCCCTGCTCCGGTGAGGAGCGAGACCGGGTCGAGCAGGCCTGCGAGGAAGACGTCGGGCACGTGTGATTCTCCTGATTCATCGGACTGACGCTGAGCGTGCGACAGCGCCGGCGGAGCGCGTTGCTCCGCCGGCGGTGGTCGGGGGTCAGGTGTTGGGGTCTTCGGCGCCGTTCTCGCCCGTCTCGTCCTGCTGCTCGGTGCCGTTCTCGGTGGCCTCGTCGGTGCACTCGGGCTCGTCAGCCTCCTGCGCGAGCACGCTCGCGTCGCCGGCGTCGACCTTGACCTCGATCACGGAGCCGTCGGCCGCGGTCACCTGGACCTCGTAGACGACGTAGCCGTTCTCGTCCTCGAGCGTCGCGTCGCCGGCGGTGCCGGGCACCGCTGCGAGCGCTGCTGCCGTCGCCTCCTCGGGCGTGACCGTGGCGAGGCTCTGCAGGCTCGCGGCCTCGTCGGCCTCGGACAGCTCCGTGTCGGTGCCGTCGGGGGAGGTCGCGTCCTGCGGCGCCTGCACGGTGCCCGTGTACGACGGTTCCTGCTCGTCGGTCGCCGAGGACGACGGCTGCGTGCTGTCGGGGTTCGCCGCCATGGCGAGGCCGGCTCCACCGAAGGCGAGCGTCGTGGCGATGATGCCGGTCACGGCTGCCTTCTTCTTGAGGTTCTTCATGGTGTGCTCCTGTTCGGTTTCCGAACCCTTGCCGGTCCGGGCCGACCCGGTGATCGAGTCGATGTGATGAGACTCCCGGTCCGGCACTGTGGCGACTCTGAGACCACCTGAGAGCGCTCTCAGGTGCGAGCGCCGCAGGCGTGCTCGATCGGGAACGCCGTGCCAGGATCGCTCCAGGCCGGCGGACAGGAGCATCGATGCAGCGGGATCGCGAGGACCCGAAGCAGACGGGTCCCGACGCGGAAGTCGAGGTCGAGCGCCACCTGGGCACGAAGGATCTGACCCGTTGGCCGTCGCGCGCCGGCCGGGTCGGCGCTTTGATGGTCCACCGCCTGAGCGAGCTGCTCGGGCCTCACGCGGCTCTCGTCCTCATCCTGGCGGTCGGCGCGGTGGTCGCAGCGCTCGCGACGCTCGCGGCGGCCTGGGTCTACGACGCGGTGACAGAATCCGACGGCGTCGCAGGCTTGGACCGTCCGGCGTTCGTGACGGTTAGGTCGCCGTGGCTCGATACGGCGGTGACGTGGTACACGAACATCGGCGGCGTGATCGTGATGCCGATCATCGCCGTGCTCGCCATCGTCGTGCTGACGCTGCGTCGCCGCAACTGGGCGCCGGTTCTGATCATCGGGGCCGCGGGCGTGGGATCGCTGCTGATGACGGTCGTCGGCAAGGGACTCGTCGCGCGGGTGCGGCCGGGGTTCAACGACGCCGTGCCACCGTTCGAGCATTCGCCCTCGTTCCCAAGTGGGCACACGCTCAACGCCACAGCGATTGCGGGCGCGATCGCCTACATGCTGCTCCTGCGGCAGTCGAGCCGTGTCGTCCAGGTCGCGACCATCGCCGTGGCCGTGGTGTTCGCCGTCAGCATCGGCATCAGCCGCATCTACCTCGGCCACCACTGGTTCACCGACGTGCTCGTCGCATGGATGTTGGGAGTGGGCTGGCTCGCGGTCGTCATCACCGCGCACCGGCTCTATCTCACCGCGCGGCATCGACAGCAGACAGCCCTTGCGACGTAGCGCTCGCGCACCCGTTCGGCCTGCTCGGGCGTCAGCTTGCAGGGGATGTATGCTGAAGTGCCCGCGTCCGTCGTCGGGTAACGAAGAAGGCGCGGATTGCGCGCCCGTCGTCATCGTGGCCGAGTTGTGCAGCCAGTTCGGCGGGGGGTCATGGGCATGGCATGCGCTGAGGGTACCCCGCGAAGGGCTGCACGCTCGAGAGCTGGCCTCGGTGCCCTGTAAGCGTGCTGGGCAGGCGCTGATGAGGGAGCCCACGCAAGTGACTGATTGGAGAGTGGGGACGGAAATAGGTCCGTCGCCCACCGGACTTGAACTGGTCGAACGCTCCGGCTATCGATCGACTCGTCGTCTTCGGTGAGGTAGCGAACCTCGGTGTCCAGCAGCTGGCCGCCGCTCATGCAGCCTTGACCGTTCCCATCATCCCTAGGTCCTCGTGATCGAGGATGTGGCAGTGGTAGACCGTGAGGCCCGTGAACCGTGCGAAGTCGATGCGCACCACGACCGAGCCCTGAGCCGGGACGTTCACGACGTCCCGCCACTGGGTGCCGTCGATCGCCGATCCGTTCACCTGGATCAGCTGCATCGGCCAGACGTGCAGGTGGAACGGATGATCCATCGGCGTGGGGTTGCGGATCGTCCACTCCTCCACGGTCTCCGCGCCGACGCGCAGATCGATGCGCCCCGCGTCGAATGCGCGCCCGTCGAAACCCAGGGCCATCATCCCGCCCTGCTGCGGCATGCCCATCCCCATGGTCATGGTGAAGGAGATCTCGCGCAGCGCGTCGGGAGTGCGGGAGCGCAGGTCGGCGTCGGGCGCGCGCGGGGGCACGGCGGGCAGCACCGC
Source organism: Microbacterium sp. NPDC064942 (assembly GCF_049545525.1). Taxonomy (NCBI): domain Bacteria; kingdom Bacillati; phylum Actinomycetota; class Actinomycetes; order Micrococcales; family Microbacteriaceae; genus Microbacterium; species Microbacterium sp. NPDC064942. Next base: position 890,576 of record NZ_JBMWDR010000001.1, read on the forward strand.
GGCGTCGGGCCCGCGAACTTCGACGAAGGCGAGCAGCGCCGGGCCGGAGGAGCTGCCCCCGCCGGCCATCATCCCGCCCATCATGGCGGCGCCCCGGTCGTAGCCGAGTGTGCGCAGCTGGGCACTTCCGGCCTGCATCGTCACCAGGAGATCCGCCCTGTTGCCGGGAGCCAGCAGGACCTCATCGACGGCGCGGGGCCGCGGTTCGTGCCCGGAGTCGATGCCCAGGAGCTCCAGCCGCTGACCAGGCAGCGCGAGTCGGAGGTAGCGCGCCGTGCAGGCATTGACGATCCGCCAGCGCTCCCGCTCCCGCGGCCGCGCGACGATCTCGGGCAGCAGTTGACCGTTGACCATCAGGAAGTCGCCCTCCCGGCCCATCATGCGATCTGCCTCCGAAGCGGCAGCGACGGCTCCGCCGGCGAACGAGATGTCCGAGATCACGAGCACCCGCTCGCGGGCGACCGGGAGCGCGTCGCCTTCGACCACGATGGCACCGAAGAGGCCGCCGAAGATCTGATCGGCGACGTTGCCGTGGTGGTGGGGGTGATACCAGAACACGCCGCTGGGGTGGTCGGGAGGAAGGTCGAAGCGGTAATCGAACACCTCGCCGGGTGCGAGGCTGATGAGGGGATTGTCTCCGTTCCCTGTCGGGGAGACGTGGAGCCCATGCGTGTGGAGATTGGTCGGCTCGCGAAGACGGTTCTCGAGGCGGACCTCGATGCGGTCGCCCGGGCGCACGCGCCACGTCGAGGCCGGGACGCTGCCGTTGTAGCCGAGCACGAGCGCCCTGCGGCCGGCTATCTCGTTCTCGTGCTCCGCGGCGACCAGCTCGGTGCGGAGCACGCCCCCGCGGCTTCGCAGCGAGCTCGGCTCGGCCAGCGGCCCGGAGGGCGTTGCATCGGGCGAGGTCCAGGGCAGACCCGTGCTGCTGAGCCCGAGCCCACCGACTACCACGCCCGCGGCGCCGCAGGCGCCCAGCAGCAGAGCCTGGCGGCGGGTGATCGGCTCCATCAAGGAGCGTCGCGCAGGCGTGCGACTCGCTCGTCGTACTCAGCGTGGTCGATCTCGCCACGCGCGTAGCGCTCGTCGAGAATGGCGCGCGCCGATCCGCCTCGCGGCTCCGGTGGCCGGTGGCCTCCGCGGTTCAGACCGCCGGTCGCGAGCCGCACCGTCAGGACGACGAGCGCCGCGATGCCCGCGATCATCAAGAGCAGGAACACCCACCCCATTCCGGGGCCCATGCCGCCCCAGTTGCCCATGCCGCTCCAGTTGCCCATCAACATGCTTCGACCTCCCCGTTCTCGTGCTTAAGGCGCAGTCGCGCCGTCACTCGTTGCCGCTGCCGACTTCGGCCAGCGCTGCGCCCAGGCGGTCCGCCGCTTCGTCTGCGACCGCTCGCAGCGCCTCCGTCCCGGTGACGCCGACCATGACCTTCGGGTCGAGCGCCTCGACGACCGACGTACCGTCGCCGGCGTCGCGCACCGTGACGTTGCAGGGGAGTAGCAGTCCGATGGACTCCTCCGCCTGGAGCGCGCGGAGCGCGAGCGGAGGATTGCATGCGCCCAGGATCACCTGCGGGGGCATGTCGACATCGAGCTTCGCCTTGAGCGTCGCCGCCATGTCGATCTCGGTCAGCACGCCGAATCCCTGCGTGGCGAGCGCCGCGCGGATCGCGGTGACCGTTTCGTCGAAGGGGAGGGCGACTGTCGTGGTGATGCCGTAGCTCATGACTTGCTCCAAGCGACTCGGGGCGGGCGGGAGTCGGCCGAAGGCTTGTGCCGGCACGATCCGCGGTCCCCGCTGATGCATCCAACTATACCCCCAGGAGTATTCGAGAACAAGAGTGGATGAGCGAGGGCGGCGCCCGCCGACCCGCGTCTGTCCATCCAGGCGAGAGGCGACACGCGAGCCGTCACCGCAGCGTGTCTCAATGCCGGCGGACTGTGGCAGATCTATTCGACACCCCTGGTCGGCTGGATGCAGTCCGGTTCGCTGGTGCACGTGGCGGTCCACGCCCACCTGCTCCTCGCGGGCTACCTCCTGACGACCGCGGCCATCGGCCTCGACTCGACACCGCATCGAGCGCCTCACCTCATCACCGCAGTCGCACCCCTCGCCACGATGGCGTCGCACAGCATCCTCGCCAAGACGCTCTTCGCCACTCCTCCCGACCTGTATGCCGTCGGTGACGTGCAGCCGGCGCGCAGCTCACGTACTACGCGGGCAGCTGATCGAGGCCGCGATCGTGGCGCTCTTCTGCGCGCGCTGGTACCGAGAAGCCGGACGTCATGCGTCCCGCCGGCGGCCCGGCGGCGTGGCGGTAAGCCAAGTGCGCTGAGCTCCCCGGCGGAGGGAGCCGTCACCGGAGCGGCAGGACGCCGCGGCCCGGACCGGCGATCGAGTCGCTTCAAAGAGACCGCGTCGTACCGGCGCATGCCGCGCCATCGCTCTCCGATTCGCGGTGGAGCGTCTTGGACGTGGTGTCGGAGCCGGGAGTGTTAAGGACGTCCGGACGAGCGCAGAATGCCTCGGGCGCCATGGGGATCTGAGCGTCCGCCGATAGCCAGGATCCGTACCCGTGCAACCCTGGGCGCATGTCGATGCCGTCCCCCATTGCATGCCGCGCGCCGCGCGAGCCGAGGCGGGGGAGCTGCTGCCGTATGACGTCGCGTGGAATGCCGCCGGCGGGCTACTGCTCCTCGCCGGCGTCGCCTGGACGATCGCGCTGGCGCGCCGCGGACACCGCGCAGCATCCGCACCGCCAGCCGGAGCGGATGCGGTGACGGCATCGGATCGTGGCCGATGAACTGATCCTGCTCGGCCGCGCTGGCGGGCCGATCTGCACGCGAGCTCGCCGCGGCGTTGGCGCGAGTGCGTCTCGGCGCACTGCGCCGGAGCCCTCGTCATCGGAACCGACGGCCCACGACACGTCCTCGACGACTAGCAATCGGCGAGGCAGCACGAGGGGGCGGCTGAAGCCTGCGCTCTAGCTGTACTGACCCGGATCGTTGTTGACGTAGGAGAAGCCTCCGGTGTCGAGTTGGAGCTGTCTAGTTCTGCAGCTCGAACACACGGAGGCTTCTCGT